>JAJEET010000061.1 GCA_022820835.1 Candidatus Poribacteria bacterium | reverse complement strand
AAAGCAGTCGTTTCTAACACAATAGATGCCTAAAAACAGTTTTAGAAGGCAATCCTAACATCTGTTCGGGAGCCCTAACGGGAGAACACTGCCAACTTTTCATAACTTATAATCTGATCAAACTGTCCAAACTATAGTAATTTGATGGCATAACATAAGTGGTTCAGTTGTATAATATTATCGATTAGGTCTCAATTTGGGTTATCAAATATGAATCAGGGAAAAAAGGTTACACCACAAAGCATTATAGGGCAGCAGGGGGTTGATCTTATCGGTCAAATCGTCTTAAAGATGGGGTATGTTTGGCGACCTACCCCTATATTTGATGTGGGAATTGATGGTGAAATTGAAATCTGTGATCCAATAACGGGTGAAGCTACTAACACAATTATTAAAGTTCAATCCAAAGCAACCACTCAGCAATTTCGATCTGAAACCAACAACTCACTTGAATTTCATTGTGAACAAAAAGACCTTGACTACTGGCTTCAAGGTAATGTGCCCATTATTCTTATTGTATGCCGTCCTGATACCGATGAAGCTTATTGGGTGTCCATCAAAGATTATTTCGGCGATCCGGTGACACAAAAGACCCGTAAAGTTCTCTTTAACAAGCAACGTGACCGTTTTGATGACTCTTGCGCTGCCGCTCTAAAAGAACTGGCATTGCCTAAAGATTCCGGCATTTACTTTGCTCCTCAGCAACAAACAGAAACGCTCTATACAAACCTGCTCAAAGTAACGTCCTTGGCACCGAAAATATATGTTGCTAACACTAACTACCGGAAGCGGGGAGCAATATGGGATAAATTCTACTCAATGGAAGCCAAGGTTGGTCCAGAATGGATATTGACCGACAAACAGATATTCTCTTTTCACAATCTTAAAGAACCACCTTTCAACGAGATTTGCGATTTGGGTACGTGTAAAAGTTTTGACACACAAGAATGGGCAAATAGTAAAGATGAAGACACAAAGCGTCAATTTGTCTGGTTGCTCAACAAGTGCTTACAAAAAAGAACACAACTTCTTCGGCTGGACTTCAATAAGGCTCATCAACACTACTTCTTTCCAGCAACAAAAGATCTGAAAATACAGAATATATCGTATCAAAGTCTCCAGAAAAGGGTCAGTCGAGAAGTTTTTAGAGAATACCCAAAAAAAAGTGACCCAAGTCAAAGAGCATACTGCCGCCACTCAGCGTTCAAAGGACAGTTTCTACGACATAATGATGAATGGTATCTGGAAATTACTCCGACTTATCACTTCACCTGGAATGGTTACAAAAAGGACATGTTTCGATCAGAACGATTGCAAGGTATCAAACGCCTAGAGCGAAATCGTGCAGTGTTAGGTCACTTGCTCATGTGGGCGGATTATCTCAGTCGGTCTACTCAGAGTTTGTTTTCATCGGAATATCCATTTTTGGATTTCGGACAACTGACAACAGTGGATATCAACATTAGTCTTCCGGATGACGTTTGGAACAACTCGGAGAAAGAAGACACAGCGGAAGTAGAAGACACAGCGGAAGTAGAAGACACAGCGGAAGTAGAAGACACAGCGGAAGTAGAAGACACAACGGAAGTAGAAAATACAGACAACCAACCGGAGTTATTAATTAGTGAAAACTGATTTTTTTCATGAACCAGAATTAGAATTTGGAACCGGTAGACATATAGATATCAAGTTTGGGTTGATGAACTACGGACCTTTTGATTTCGATAGTTCTCTTGCACGGAAAGAAATCAGGTTAGGGATTGTCGGCACACCTGAAACTATTGAAGGTGTGGCAGCTTGGCTCGAAAAATGCCGGTCCGGAATTCCAGCCAAGCCGAGCAAACGTCCCAACCTTTTTCCCGGTTTTCCAGGATTCGGCGCGGGGATGCAACTCTGTGCCGATTTTGTATTGGATAGTCAACTTCAACGGGCTATCCCGCAGAAAAACTTTGACGAACTATGCCAAGGCCCCAAAACGGATGAAGCTCTCCTAAAAATTGCTCAACTGTATTTGGATGAACTTGAATATCTATCTGAGAAAACAACTGCAGATGTCTTTGTGTGTGCTTTTCCATTCGTTTTAGTCCAATTTCTTGAACAAGAGGAGGATGAAGTCGACGAGGATGAAGTCGACAATGATACCATCAACCAATATAGCGAACAAGGGATTGTAATTATTCCATCCAAGTTGATTCTCCATGATCATCTGAAAGCACAAGCTATGCGATTTGGAAAACCGACGCAAATTATCCGTCCATCCACCTATGATGAGCAAAAACGTCTCAACTCTAAAAAAGCATCTGGAGAAAAAAGGCAGCTTCAAGATGAAGCGACCCGTGCATGGAATCTATATACAGCCCTTTATTATAAGGCAGGGGGCACACCGTGGCGCTTGGTACGCAACCTATCAGAATTTCCAACATGCTATATTGGAGTTAGTTTTTATAAAACTCCTGATGAAACGAAACTACTTACTAGCACAGCACAGGTGTTCAATGAGCGCGGAGAAGGTGTTGTTCTGCGAGGTGGTACTGCACAAATCTCAAAGGACGATAAGCAAATTCACTTATCTGCTGAAGATGCTTATAATCTACTTAAAAATGCTTTGCAGATTTATCGGAGGGAACATAAGAACTTTCCAGCGCGAATTGTCATTCATAAAAGTTCAAAACACAATGCGGATGAGATTAATGGCTTTGAGAATGCTATGCAGGATCACTCTATTGAATACGAGTTAGCAGACTTTGTAAGTGTAACAAACTCCAGTACACGTCTATTTCGTGGAAATCTCTACCCACCACTACGCGGGACTTTCTTGGACACAGGAGAAGAATCCTTTGTGCTTTACACAAAGGGAAGTGTAGATTTCTTTTCTGCATATCCAGGAATGTATGTGCCAAGGCCTTTAGGAATTCGATGTGATCAAGTTGCTGCCACACCCGCTTATCTTGCTCAGGAAATTTTGGCGTTGACGAAAATGAACTGGAATAATACACAGTTTGACGGTAAGGAGCCAATTACGCTTCGTTGTGCCCGTCAAGTAGGGCAAATACTTAAGTATGTTGGAAAGAATGATCACTATCAACCCTATTATCGTTTTTATATGTGAATTATTCTGCTCCAAACTGTTACTTGAACGGAAAAGCGAGGGTTTACTGAATGAGGTATTGGCATTATGAGGCATTATCCTGAATATAAAGAAAGTACGGTGGGCTGGATTGGGAAGATACCAAGTTATTGGCAAACAACCACAATCAAGCATTTAACGAAAAACTTGGATGGTAAAAGAATCCCGTTAAGTGGCGAGGTACGTGCAGAACAAAAGAAAATATATCCTTACTATGGGGCAAATGGAGTGATTGATTATGTAGAAGATTATATTTTTGAAGGAGAGCATATTCTCATTGGTGAGGATGGCGCACCATTTTTTCATAAAACAAGAGGAGTCTCATTGCTGGCAAGCGGAAAATTCTGGGTAAATAACCATTGCCATATACTGAAAAATATAGGTACAAGCGATGCAAGATTTATAGTCCACTGTTTGAACTCCGTAGATTACTTTGAGTATATAACTGGTTCTACAAGAGATAAACTGACACAAGCAGACTTAAATAGAATCAGAATTCCTGTACCGCCCTGTCAAGAACAAACCCAAATCGCCAACTTCCTCGACCGCAAGACGGAACAGATTGACGAGCTCATCCGCATCAAAGAACGACAAATAGAACTGCTGCAGGAACAACGCACCGCACTGATAAATCAGGTAGTGACAAAGGGGCTTAACCCAAATGTGGAGATGAAACCGTCGGGCGTGGAGTGGATTGGAGAGATACCAGTGCATTGGGAAGTTAGAAGAAACAAACGCATCTTTCATGAGAGAGACGATAGGTCAGAGACTGGAGAGGAAGAATTACTTACAGTATCACACATCACCGGGATTTCCCCAAGAGCAGAAAAGAAGAATGTCGGTATGTTTTTAGCCGAAACTATGGAAGGGTATAAACACTGTTCTGTTGGAAATTTGGTTATTAATACAATGTGGGCATATATGGGGGCATTAGGTGTTTCATCGTTTGATGGAATTGTAAGTCCTTCCTACAATGTATACAAATTAAAAAGTAGTGAATACGTGCCAAAATACTACGATTATCTCTACCGAACTCCAAATCATATCAAAGAAATTATACGTTGGTCAAAAGGAATATGGCATTCCAGATGGAGATTGTATCCTGATGCTTTCTTTAGCATGTCCGCAATAACGCCTCCGTTTAGTGAACAAACAAAAATCGTCGGTTTCCTCGACCGTAAAAACAAACAGATTGACGAATTGATAATCGCAGAGCAGCGAAAGATCGAACTCCTCAAAGAATACCGACAATCGCTCATCTCCGAAGCAGTGACCGGCAAAATAGATGTCCGAAACGAGGTTTAGATCCTGTCTTGTTATTTTTTGTATTGGCGTGCGATACATATCGCGTTGATTTTTTGCTATTTCTATGCTATACTTTGCAAAACGTCTTTCTTCGACTCTAAAAATGAAAGTATAGGCATCCATGCACAAGACACAGGATACGCAGATAGAACACTTCCCCGACCGTAGTCTCAGACGCTTGCTTCAAGACTCGGAATATGTACGGGGGTTAGTCCGAATTATCGCACCCGACATCGAGGCGTTTCTCGACTTCAGTCGGATCACATACCAGAAAAGGAGTTTTATCTCTAAAGCACTACAAGAACGCGAGTCAGATGTGCTACTGAGTGTCCCGTTTCAAGAAGACACAGATGCCGATGCGCTGCTCATCTATATCCTCATTGAACACCAATCCACAGTGGATAAAACGATGGGGTTTCGGTTATTGTCTTACATGTTGCAAATCTGGGAATCGCAACGGCGGGAATGGGAAACGGAGAAGATTCCCGAAAATGAAAGACGTTTACAACCGATCCTGCCGATCCTGTTTTATACGGGTGATCGTCCGTGGACGGTGCCGGTGTCCCTAACAGCGATCATGGATGTTCCTGAAATCTTGGAGCGTTTCGTCCCAAGTTTCGACACGCTGTTTTTAGGGGTCAAGGAGACGGAAGCAGAGGCGTTGACGCAATCCGGACATCCGTTGGGCTGGTTGTTGCGTGTACTTCAAAAGGAGCATTCGGATGAGACAGAGATAAGCGAAGCCCTAACAGATGCCGTGTCGCATTTAGCGTCAATAGATGAAGATTTCGCCCCGCAAGTTGCGGAAGCACTCCGATATTTTGTGCAGTTGATATTCCACCGGCGTTCTCTTGAGGAACGCGATGCATTAGTAGATATTATTACGCAACACATTCAAAACCCAAAGGAGTTAGAGACGATGGCACAGACAACAGCCGAATTTCTCATAGAACAAGGCAAAGCAGAAGGCAAAGAAGAAGGCAGAGCAGAAGGTAAACAGGACGCAGTCCTCAAACTTTTGCAGTTCCGATTTCAGGATGTGCCTGAAGTGCTTTCGCGCGAAATTAGCAACATCCACAACCTAACGCGCCTTGACACGCTCTTCGAGCAAGCCATGACCGCACAAAGTTTAGACGAAATAGATACGCAATCCGCCTCAAAGAATTGATAAAGGAGTTAGAAGCGATGGCACAAACAACAGCCGAATTTCTTATAGAACAAGGCAAAGTGGAAGGCAAACAGGACGCAATCCTCAAACTTTTGCAGTTCCGATTTCAGGACGTGCCTGAAGTGCTCTCCCGTGAAATCCGAAACATCCACAATCTAACACACCTTGACACGCTCTTAGAACAAGCCATGACCGCACAAAGTTTAGAGGAAATAGATACGCATCTCTCCTGATGTAGCAGCAACCCTCATCTACTTAACGAGATTTAGACCATGCAGAGGTATACAGAGCAAAGATTTGAAGATCACATCGAGCAACACCTGCATCAGTCGGGCTACCGATCATTACAATCTTCGGTTTATAATAAATCCCTCTGCTTGATACCCAGTGAGACACTGCAGTTTATTCAGAACACGCAACCGGAAACGTATCAGAGACTGGAACGCCAATATGGCGCGGAGACACCTGTTAAACTCCTCAACCGGATCAGCAACCAGATTAAGAGTCGCGGGGTGCTGGACGCGTTGCGGAAAGGCGTTAAGGATCGCGGTTGTGATTTTAAACTGAGCTACTTCCAACCCGCAAGTGGCATGAACCCTGACCATCGAAAACTTTACGCGCAAAACCGATTCTCCCTCATTCGACAACTGCATTACTCAGAACGGAACGAGAAATCGCTCGATATGGTGCTGTTCCTCAACGGGCTGCCGTTGGTGACAATGGAACTGAAGAACAGTCTCACCGGTCAGGTTGTCACAGATGCGGAGAAACAGTACTGCACCGATCGGGATCCGAGGGAGCCGTTGTTCCGATTCAAACGGTGTCTGGTACACTTTGCGGTGGGCAATGAGAAAGTCTCTATGACAACCCGACTGCAAAATGGAAAGACACGGTTCTTTCCGTTCAACAAGGGCATCGATAACCCTGTGAATCCGAAAGGTCACAAGACTGCCTACCTGTGGGCGGACATCCTACAGCCCAATAACCTGATCGAACTCATCAACAACTTTATCCACGAGCAGGAGACCACAGAAAAGGTTTACGATGCCGAGATTCGCGCGGTAAGAGATGAGAAGTCCCGTGTCCTCATTTTCCCGCGATACCATCAGCTGGATGTGATTCGTCAACTGGAAGGTGCTATTGTGGAAGAAGGCGTTGGACACAACTACCTCATCCAACACACCACAGGGAGCGGGAAATCGAACTCCATCGCGTGGTTAGCGCACCTACTCACGCATCTGTACCGCTCTCCGAAGGATACCAATCGGATTTTCGACTCCATCATCGTGGTGACAGATCGGCGCGTGCTTGATAAGCAGCTGCAGGAGACCATCAAACAGGTGGCACAGGTCGACGGCGTGGTGCATGCCGTTGAGAAGACCTCAGCACAACTCCGAGGTTTCCTCGAATCCGGCAAAGATATCATCATCTCAACGATCCAGAAGTTTAGTGTGATTGCCGATGAAATTGGCAAACTTAAAAGCAAGCACTTCGCTGTGATTATTGACGAAGCGCACTCTTCGCAAAGCGGTGAATCCGCAAGGAATCTCAGGATTTCGCTTTCAAAAGGCATTGAGAATACCGAAACGGAAAATGATACCGACGACGTATCGGATATAGACGCTAAAATCCTTGAACAGATGACGCGTCGCAGAATGCAGGATCATATCTCCTATTTCGGTTTCAGCGGCACACCGAAAAACAAGACATTAGAACTCTTCGGGCGGAAAAACGAAGAAGGAACCTTTGTTCCGTTTCACACCTATTCCATGCGCCAAAGTATCAGCGAAGGCTTCACGTTGGACGTGCTGCAGAACTACACCACCTTTAAAAGATATTTTGAACTGGTTAAAAGTGTGTCGGAGGATAAAGCGTACGAGAAGGCGCGGACGCTCCGAGCACTCACCAACTACGTTGACCTGCAACCGCACAGCATAGAAAAGAAAACTGGGATTATGCTGGAACACTTCACCGCACACACCGTAAAGACAATCGAGGGGAAAGGACGTGCGATGCTGGTTACGTCATCCCGATTGCACTGCGTCAGGTATAAGCAGGAATTCGATCAGCAAATGAAAGAGATGGGGCTGCCTTACGGGTGTCTGGTAGCGTTCAGTGGCACGGTTCACGACACCGATAACGGGCAGGACTACACGGAAAATGGGATGAACGGGTTGCCACCGAGTGTCTCAATTGCAGACAGTTTCAAGGATCCGCAGTATCGGATTCTGATTGTCGCGAACAAGTTCCAAACCGGTTTCGATGAACCGCTGCTACAGACGATGTACGTCGATAAACGGTTAGACGGGCTGCAATGTGTTCAAACCTTAAGCCGTCTGAACCGTGTCGCCCCTGGTAAAACGGATACGTTGGTGCTTGACTTTGTGAATGAACCGGAGCAGGTACAAGCCGCATTTCAACAATACTACCAGACCACGATGCTCGCGGAGGAGACCGACCCGAACCGGCTGTATGACCTACAGAGCCTGTTGGAAAGGTTTGATCTCTATGATGAGCGGATCATTGATCAATTCTGTGATGTTTTTTATGACCCTGATCAGCCCGACGAGTTGCTACAAAGCGTTCTTGATCGTGTTGTTGAGCGGTGGTCAGCACTTGAAGAAAATGACAGAGAGGAATTCCGTTCCACCTTGCAGAGTTATATTCGCCTCTACGGGTACATCTCGCAATTGATGACCTTCACCGATGTGGCGTTGGAAAAGTTGTATATCTTCGGGCGCAGTTTAAACAAGAAGCTGCCGAAACGGGAGCACTCGGATCTACAAGGTCTCCTCGAGTCCGTGGATTTGGATTCGTTTCGTGTGCAGCGTATACATGAAAAACTACAAATTCCGCTTGAATCGAAGAATAGCGAGGTGCCAGGCATCGGCGGCGATGTCGCTACCATCAGGGACCCTGAGCAGGATTTCCTCTCCAATATCATTAACGCGCTGAACGAGGCACATCAGACAGATTTCACGGTGGAAGATAAAGTTGATATTGAGACCATTTACCAAAAGATTCGTCAACATGAAGAACTGCGACAGGTGATTACGGGTGATAATTCGGAAGACAACAAACGGTATAAGTTCGATCAAGTGATTGATGAATTCTTATTGGATTTCGTCAATAACAAGTTGGAGCTCTATACGAAATTATCTAAACCAGAAATTAACGCCGATCTGAAGCGCCGTCTCTATCAAGCCTACCAGACTGAGTACTGAAAACTGACAAGCGTTTCTCCTTGACTGTTTTTGCTAAAGGCGTTATGATTACGCCATAATACTTATGACGCAAAAGGAGAATTCTTATGCAAGAATTCCAAGAATTGATTTCGCATCGCCCCTATAAGCACCTCATCACGCCGAAACGGATACTGTTTGTGGTTATCGGTTTGATCGTCTTAGGGAGCTTAGCGACAAGTTTTTATACCGTTGAAGCAGACGAAATCGCCGTCGTCCTGATGTTCGGAAAATCTGTTCGACAAGCGGAACCCGGGCTCCACTTCAAATTACCGCTCGGTATCGAGAGAGCCATTAACGTTCCTGTCCGGAAAGTCTTTAAAGAGGAATTCGGGTTTCGGACGCTGAGAGCAGGCGTGCGTACGCAGTACGATACCCGCGACTACTCGGAGGAATCGCTATTATTGACAGGCGACCTGAGTATCGCCGATGTCGAATGGGTGGTACAGTATAAGATCAAAGACCCAAATAATTTCCTGTTTTCTGTCCGGGACCCACGGCGCGCTTTGCGAGACCTCTCAGAATCCGTAATGAGCCGAATCGTTGGCGATCGGACCGTAACTGAAGTACTAACTGTGGGACGTATCGAGATCGCCGCAGAAGTCGAACAACATCTCCAGCAACTCCTCGATCTCTATCAGACGGGTTTGGATGTGGCATCCGTTACCTTACAAGATGTCAATCCACCAGAAACAGTGAAAGCCGCGTTTAACGCCGTTAACGAAGCGAAACAAGAGAAGGAACGCCTAATCAACGAAGCGTGGCGCGATTACAACCAAGCCGTACCGAAAGCAAAAGGGATGGCAGCACAACAGATTTCGGAAGCGCAAGGTTACGCACTCAAACGCGTGAACGAGGCGCAAGGCGACGCGGATCGCTTCAACTCGATTCGCACAGAATATCAGAAAGCGAAAGAGGTCACCCGCCGCCGACTCTATCTCGAAGCGATGCAACAGATTTTGCCACTGATCAAGGAAATTTATGTGATTGACGGGAAGACTAACGCACCGATCCCGCTTCTGCAACTGAAGGAGTAAAAGACCTACTAAAGGAGTCTATCTAATGAAATCGAAAAAAATACTGATACCGGTGATAATTGTCGTAATTTTAGCGGTTCCAGTTGCTGCAGGGATGTTCTATGTCGTCTATGAAGGTGAACAGGTGGTGATTACCGAATTCGGTCGTCCGGTCGGGCAGCCTATCGTGACCGCCGGATTGAAAGTCAAAACACCTTTTATTCAGCAGGTACATCGTTTTGAGAAACGGGTACTCGAATGGGATGGCTCGCCAAACCAGATTCCGACAAAGGACAAGCGTTTCATCTGGCTCGATACGACGGCGCGCTGGCGTATTAAAGATGCCCTCAAATTCTATCAAGCACTCGGCACAGAACAGTTCGCACAGTCCCGTTTGGATGACATCATCGATTCCGCAGCGCGGGATTTAGTGACAGCACAACTCTTGATCGAAGTCGTCCGGGATTCAAATCGCGTCTTAAGCCTCGATCTCGAAGTACTCGAAGGAGAAGAGGGACAATCCGGGGAACCCTTGGAAGAAATTCAGATCGGCAGGGAACGGATTACACGCATGATACTTGAGAAAGTACAAGAGACGGTCCCGCAATACGGCGTTGAACTCGTTGATGTTCAGATAAAACGTATTAACTATGTAGACGAAGTCCGAAAGAAAGTCTTTGACCAAATGATCTCGGAGCGTCAACGTATCTCTGAGAAGTACAAATCGGAAGGTGAAGGTGAAGCCGCGAACATCATGGGTCAGAAACAGAAGGAACTGGAGCGCATCCAGTCGGAGGCATATAAGGAAGCGGAACAGATTAAAGGGGATGCAGATGCACAAGCGATCCAGATTTATGCCGAAGCACACGGTCAAGACCCAGAATTTTACGCCTTTATTCAGACTTTAGAGACGTATCGAAAAACGACCACTGCAAGTACGAAGTTGATTCTCTCAACGGATAGCGATCTCTATAAGTACCTGAAAAGCAGTGAGTGATTCGGCGTTGTGTATTGAGCGAAGGTCGGCAGATTTGGCGAGGTTTGTAACCTCGCCAAATTACTGAAAACTGAAAATTTTTTCGCAGAAAAATCGTATTGACAACCCATTTAATCTATTTCCCACTCTGCGAGACCGTGTGGTATCGGTTGTGGACGTTCTGGTGTGCTTTCGATGACGATGTGTTCGCCGGTTTGCGAAGATTTGTCGAAGGCACACATCACTTCAAGCACGTGATATGCCAATGCGCCGTTTGCTCGATGCTCGCGCCCCGATTGGATCGCCGATACCATATCAATCACCCCAATCATCCGTGCGTTATTCGGGAACGGGATTTCTTCTTCTTCCCAATTGCCACCCGCCGGACACACATGTACGGGACCCCCAAAGCCGTTCGGGTCAGGGACCGTCATTGAACCGGTTTCACCGTAGATTTCGATGCAAGGGAGCCTGTGCTGCCACATATCAAAACTCATAATCATCGTGATAATCGCACCGTTCTGGAATTCGATAGTGCCAGCGAGATGCGTCGTGGTTTTGACAGGAATCTTCAGACCGCGCACGGCTTCACTCGTTGCGATCCGTTCTTCAAACGCTTTCGTGGTTATCGCTGCGACGCGTTTGACAGGACCGAGAATATTGACGAGTGCGGTTACGTAGTAGGGCCCCATGTCCAGCATCGGGCCGCCGCCGATGTCGTAGTAGAAAGCGGGGTTCGGGTGCCAACTTTCGTGTCCGTGTCCGCACATGAACGCTGTGCCAGCAATCGGTCTGCCGATTTTTCCCGCATCCAATGCTTGCCGAGCGGTTTGGATGCCTGCACCGAGGAACGTGTCAGGTGCCGATCCGACGCGCAATCCTTTTTCCGCTGCGGTGTTGATCAGTTGTTTTCCGCTTTCAGTATCTACACCGAGCGGTTTCTCGCTATAGACGTGCTTACCAGCACCTAAGACCTGTAAGCCGACTTCGACGTGTGCCCTCGGAATCGTGAGATTCACGACGAGTTCGATGTCAGGGTCCGCGAGCAGTTCATCAACGGTATGTGCCTGACAGTTATATCTTTCGGCTTGCGCCTGCGCGGCTTCCGGTCGGATGTCTGCACACGCTTTGATTTCTAAGATGTCGGTTTTTCGTGCGCCTTGAAAATAGGCACTGCTGATCGTTCCACAGCCAATAATTCCGATGTTCATATTTTTTTGCCTTTCAGGTGATTTCTCAATTACAAATTGACGCGTTAGATTGGTATCTATTGTATCAGGTATCGACGATATTAGCAACACAAGTTGTCGGTACGATTTTTCTGCGAAAAATCTTTCGGTTAATAGTTATCAGTTATACTAAACTTTGGACGATTTCTGCCCATTTCGCGTCCTATTTTCAAGTGTGTTCCTATTTTTATATGAGTTTTCGACTGATAGTGAACACGTAGAAAAACATAGAGGCATCTGTGACTTGTAGGTTGGGTTGAACGGTGGATGTGAAAAAATCCCTGACAGACAAGCAACTTTAGAGGGTCTTGAAACCTCTGAGTCGGAAAAAAATCGAGTGAAACCCAACGCTTTTCGTTTTCAACGGTATGTGTTTGTTTTGTTTTTTGAAACTTCATGTAACCTCGCCATTGCCGGGTTTTTGCTGGGATATTTCTTCAGGGTTTGAAACCCCGCCTTCTATGGATGTCTCGTTAATTGTAAGTTTTACTATAAATCGTCCTGCCTGTACCATAAAAAGCCATTGACAAACTGTAGATGTGTTGCTATGATAAATAACAATTGTGGCAGAATTTGTTGTCGGTGCAACGCAGCATCGGCTAACGAGGCTCCAACACCTTACAGCAACAACACCTTGGGGAGAAATGGGTATGGGAAACCGAATTGCAATCGGTAACCTCAGAATAGACGAAGGTTTGTACACATTGGTCCGAGATGAGATCGCACCCGGCACAGGGATAGAAGCAGACGCTTTCTGGAAAGCGTTTGACGACATCGTCGCGGCGTTCGCACCAGAAAACCAGGTGCTGTTGGAGAAACGGGATTCACTCCAACAACAGATTGATGCGTGGCATCTGGCACGGAAAGATGAACCGCTCGATGGCGAGGCGTACGCGGCGTTCCTAACCGATATAGGCTACTTGCTCCCTGAAGGACGCGATTTTACTGTGATTACTGAGGACGTTGACGTTGAGATCGCGTTTATCGCAGGTCCACAATTGGTCGTCCCGGTTGATAATGCGCGCTACGCGCTAAACGCTGCGAATGCACGATGGGGCAGCCTCTACGACGCACTTTACGGCACCGATGTCATCGCCGAATCTGACGGCGCAACCCGAAGTGCTACCTATAACCCGATCCGGGGAAAAAAAGTCATTGAATATACGGAGCGGTTTCTCGATGAAATGGTAGCACTTGAAACGGGAAGTTACGCCGACGTTAAACTGTTCACCCTCAAAGCCGCGCATAATGAACAACAACTACTCGCTATACTTGAAGATGGCAGTGCAACAGGCTTAGCGGACCCAACCAAATTTGCCGGGTTTACACAGAATAACGGTGAACTCACGGCTCTTCTGCTTCAAAATCACGGGATGCATATCGAAATACGGATAGACCGTGAACATCCTGTCGGAAAGGCACACCCGGCAGGCGTTGTCGATGTTATCCTCGAATCCGCGATTACCACGATACAAGATTGCGAGGATTCTGTCGCCGCTGTGGATGCAACCGATAAAGCCCGCGTCTATCGCAACTGGAACGGGATCATGAGAGGGACACTGGAGACAACGTTTGAAAAGAACGGCGAAATGGTGACCCGACGACTTGCACCCGATAAAACGTTTACGACACCTGATGGCAGTACATTCACATTGCCCGGTAGGAGTCTGCTCCTTATCCGAAACGTTGGACTCCACATGTACACAGATGCCGTTCTAACCGAAGCGGGGGAAGAAGTACCAGAAGGTATCCTCGACGCGATGGTGACATCCTTCGCCGCAGTACACGACCTCCGCGGAGACAATCCACACAAGAATAGCAAAACAGGGAGTATCTACATCGTCAAACCGAAATTCCACGGTCCCGAAGAGGTGGATATGACGATTCGGATGTTCGAGTGGATAGAGTCCGCACTTAAACTCCAGACGAATACGATTAAGATCGGGATTATGGACGAGGAACGCCGGACAACCGTCAATCTCAAAGAGGCGATTCGGATTGCAAGGGAACGTCTCGTTTTTATCAATACAGGATTTTTGGATAGAACCGGCGACGAAATCCATACGAGCATGGAAGCTGGAGCGATGATTCCGAAGATGGACATCCGCAACGAACCCTGGATGATCGCGTATGAGGACTGGAACGTCGATATCGGCATTGAAACCGCATTGCTCGGTACTGCACAAATCGGGAAAGGGATGTGGACGAAACCTGACCAGATGGCAGAGATGGTCGAGACGAAGGTGAACCATCCATTAGCGGGAGCAACAACGGCGTGGGTACCGTCCCCGACAGCTGCAACGCTTCACGCCATGCACTACCACAGGGTTGATGTTGCCAACTGGATTAAGGAGTTATCGGCACGGCAGCGCGCAAGTTTGGCTGACTTACTAACGCCGCCGCTGTTGAAGGAACGTGAACTGGAACCGGATGAGATTCAACGCGAATTGGACAACAACGCACAGGGAATCTTAGGATACGTCGTCCGGTGGGTTGATCAAGGAATCGGTTGCTCAAAGATACCTGATATTAATAACGTCGGTTTGATGGAAGACCGCGCGACACTACGGATCTCGAGTCAGCACATCGCGAATTGGCTCCATCACGGGATTGTTAGCGAGGCGCAGGTAACGGAAACATTCGAGCGGATGGCGAAGGTCGTTGACGAACAGAACGCTGGCGACCCGAATTATCGGGATATGTCGCCCCATTACGACGAGAGCATCGCGTTTCAGGCGGCTTTAGATCTGGTGTTTAAAGGGTGTGAACTGCCGAACGGGTATACAGAGTTTGTGCTACACCCACGCCGACGCGAGGTTAAAGCCGGCGGTTAATAAAACAAAACGACGAGACGATAGAAGAATGGAAGAAGGGAAGGGTGGAAGATGTATCCTTCCCTTTTTATTTTTTCTTATGAGTCGAGCCGATAAAATTTGATGGCATTGTCTCGGAAAAGATTTTGCTGTTCTTCGTGTGAACATCCGGATACTGCGTCTTTTAATGTCTGTACCCACCGCGGATAATCGCTTGCTTGTGTGGAGACGGGCCAGTCACTCCCATATATAACACGATCGAAACCGAAGCAAGTGATAATGTGTTCAATATAAGGCTGTAGGTGGGCGGGTGTCCACGCTTCGAGGTCAGCCTCTGTTACCAACCCCGATATTTTACAGTGAACGTTCGGGAATGCTGCAAGTCTCTCAATCTCTTGTTTCCACGGGTCAAATAGTTGGTTCTTGATGTCAGGTTTGCCGATATGGTCTAAGATGAATTGGACGTGCGGGCACTGTTCCACAAGCCGAATGGCGTTGGCGAGTTGTGGATGGAAGATACAGATATCGAAACTTAATCCGTAACGAGACAGCGTTTTGACACCATTCACGAAATCGGGTTGGATGCAGAAATCAATGCTTTCGGATTGGATGAGGCGGCGGATACCTTTGACGAGCGGATTATCCGCCAATTTTTCGACGAAAGGTGCGACCCGTTGCCCTTCTTCAAGCGGTGCCCATGCGACGATCCCCTGAATCCGAGGGTCCACGTCAGCAAGTGAGGTAACCCATGCTGTCTCTTTCAAGCCGTCATCGGGGTGTGTATCGCACTGGACAAAAACGATAGATTCGATCTCTAATTCGCCGTACGCTGCGATGTAATCTTTTAGGAGATAGGATCTATTGAGAGCAGGCACTTCGGAAAGCCACGGATATCTTAGCTGTTTTGGATGCCATAAGTGAACATGCGTGTCAACGATCGGAAATTTCGCCATTGGGATGTGCCTCCTTTGTGTTAAATTCGTGAGGCTATTTTAATAGTTCACTCCGAGATTGTCAAGTATTATTAGTACTCAGTACGATTTTTCTGCGAAAAACCTTTCAGTTAACAGTTGTCAACTAAACCTGATGGTTTCTGGTTGCTATTTCTCAAAAAGTTTTGGCAAAAAGTCGGAGAATATGATACACTGATAGAGATTTTATACAGAGGAGTTTAAAGTATGTCAAAAAAATCTCGAATTGTTATGGTAGCAGGAAGCGCGA
Source organism: Candidatus Poribacteria bacterium (assembly GCA_022820835.1). Taxonomy (GTDB): domain Bacteria; phylum Poribacteria; class WGA-4E; order WGA-4E; family WGA-3G; genus WGA-3G. Next base: position 28,501 of record JAJEET010000061.1, on the reverse strand, counting down.
GCCACGGCGGCGGTTCGCATGAACATCCCGCCGGATGCGCGCTCTTCGCGGATCTACTGAACAAGCATGTTGACGGTGTAGAAGCCGTCGTCTCTCAAGGCTGGCCCGAAGACCCCGAAATACTTGCAGGAGCAAACGCAATCATTGTTTATTCCGATGGTGGCGCAAGGCATCTCAGTATCCCACACCTCGAACAGATTTCTGAACTCACGGCGCAAGGGGTTGGACTCGCGATGCTGCACTACGCAGTCGAAGTCCCGAAAGGCGAACCTGGAGACCGTTTCTTGGATTGGATCGGCGGCTACTTTGAGACGCATCTTTCGGTCAACCCGCACTGGACAGCAAACTTCACCGGATTCCCGGAACACCCGATCACACGAGGGCTCGAACCGTTTTCACTTGAAGATGAATGGTACTACCACATGCGGTTCCGTGAAAATATGGACGGTGTAACGCCGCTACTCAGTGCCATCGCACCCGAATCAACGCTGACAAGGCCGGATGGACCCCACAGCGGCAATCCGCACGTACGCGCATCGGTAGCGAACGGTGAACCTCAGCATTTGGCGTGGTGCGTTGAACGTCCCGACGGCGGACGCGGCTTCGGGTTTACCGGCGGACACTACCACAACAAATGGGGAGATGACCAGATGCGTAAACTCATCCTCAACGCAATCGCGTGGACAGCCAAGATGGAAATCCCCGAAGGCGGTATCTCAACACCGACACCGACGGAAACCGAATTGGACGCATATCTGTAGTTAAGGAGACCGAAGATGGACCAAGAATTCCAAGATTATCTGTTCGACCTACAAGGCTATCTCGTTTTAGAGGATGCAATCCCAAAAGACGATCTGGAAAAGATAAACGGATGGATTGATGCACATTGGGCGTACGTTGAGCAACCGTGGGAAGAAAACACAGCGGAGAGAGGCACCCCGCGCTGGATCGGGAATATCGAAACGCATACCTATAACATCGAAAACGGCGTGAACTTTCAGAATATCATCGAAGGTGGCGATATCTTTCAGAAGTTAATCGACCATCCAGCATGGATCCATCTGGTTCGCAAATACGTACACGAAGTCAACGGACTCTCAATCCACGAGAATTTTCTTAATGTCCGCGGTCCTGGCGGTTTTATTCATATCCATTGTGGTGGGCATGTTCCACTGAGTTATCTGACGTTCCGACAGGAAAACACAGGCGAGTGGATGGTCGGACAGATTAATGTGCTGATGGCACTCAACGACATCGGTCCGGGAGACGGCGCGCCGGTACTCGTACCGGGGAGCCATAAATGCACGGAGATTCACCCGCGTTTGAAGCACGACGGGAAAGGCTTGGTCTATGACGGTGTAACCGGTAAACCGGCAGGGACAGCCTTCGCGACACAGGAAATATACCTCAAGGCAGGCGATGTCGTGATGTTCACGGATGCAATCACGCACGGCTCGGCAGAACGGACGAACGACGGGTATCGCAGATCCATCGTCTATCGCTACTCTCCGAGATATGTCCGCGAACGGTTCGACTATCCGCACTCAGAGGAATTCTTGGCACGTTTGACACCCGAGCAACGGTCAATTATCCAACCAACATCAATACGTCGTCCACCACAAGTTACGTAGCGTTCTGTCAACATTTTCTCGTGGGAGCGAGTGTTTTTGCTGGGGTGTTTCTTGTGCTCGCGACCCTAAAATAAAAGGAGGTTTGATTATGCGAAAAGTTGACTTACAAAAACAGGCGATCATGTTAATCGAACAACTCTCTACTGAAGGACTTAAAGAAGTTGTTGATTATCTTGCTGAACTTCGGGGTAAAGATGCATCACCTGATGGAGAGATTCCAGAGAAGGGGCTTGGAACAGCAATTCACGAGCTTTTCAAACCTTTCGGTGGGGTAGAACTTGAGATCCCCCCACGGGAACCAATGCGAGAACCGCCTCGCTTTGACTAAAATATCAATTATATTATTTTTGGAACTTCTGTTGGGGTTCCGCGTATTAATTTGATCTGTTAGATATTGTAAGCGGATTTTGATGTGGAGGATATTTCCATAATGCGTACAATTCAAGAAATAACGGCGGCGTTGCCAAACCTTAGCACCGATGAACTGCGCCACATTGAACGGGCCATTCGCGATTTGTATCGTGCTCGTCACGAAACCATCATTTATGATGATGACTACGGGATCTGGACGGAGCAAGATCAAATTTCTGTAGCAGCAGAGGTCTTTCAGACATTTGAGAAAGATGAAGATTTAGAGGACAATGTTGATGCCTAAACGTGGTGAGATATGGTTAGCTGACCTTGGATTATCCGCAAAGACGCGACCTGTTCTGGTTTTGAGTGTGCCTTTTTCAGATTCCGATTATGCTCTGATAACTGTTGTACCGTGTACAACGAACATAAGGTCTTCTGACTTCCAAGTTAAACTTCCTGTGTCGGGTTTGAGACCTGGAGCTTTCAATATTCAAGGACTTACGGCAATTCCACCATCCAAATTCATTCGCAGACTGGGAACGTTGCAGCCTAACCAAATGAAATTGATTGAAGATACAGTAAAAAAATGGTTAGGATTTTAGGCACCTTCTGGAAAACTATTTAAAAAATTAAGGGAATATGCAAACACCACAAAAAACGCTCTGGGGTGGACGTTTTAGCACGAGCCTCACCACAGAGACAGTCGCCTTCACACACTCCATTGAAGCCGATACTCGACTTATCGGATACGATATCTGGGGCAGCCAAGCGCACGCGATTATGCTCGCTCGGCAGGCGATTGTCTCCGATACCGACTTACAGGAAATTCTACGCTGGCTCCGAAAAGCGGAAGAAGATTTTCAAAACGGCGATTTTACCCTCGATCCGAATAAAGAGGACGTGCACATGAACGTCGAATCCTACCTGATTGAGAACGCCGGACGCGAGTTCGGCGGCAAACTCCACACTGCCCGTTCCCGCAACGATCAGGTGCTTGTCGATGCACACCTCTACATCCGTGACGAAATTCTCAATATCCAGCGTGGACTCTCTACGCTCTGTGAAGCCTTCCTACAGATTGCGAAGGCACACACCGATACCGTGATGCCGGGGTATACGCATACGCAGCATGCGCAACCGATCAGTCTCGGCTTCTGGGCGACTGCATACATCAGTACGTTCTTACGGGATCAGAAACGTCTGCAATCCGCATACACACTCGTCAATACGAACCCACTCGGCGCGTGTGCCTTGGCTGGTACGACCTTCCCGATTGACCGAGAACTGACAACGAGGCTACTCGGTTTCGACGCACCACACGAACATGCCCTTGACGTTATCAGCAGCCGAGACTTTATCGCAGAGACACTTTTTGCGTTGTCACTTGTGATGGCGAACCTCTCAAGAATCAGCGAAGAAATCGTCTATTGGACGACTTATGAATTTGGGATGGCTGTGCTTGACGATGCCTACAGTTTCGGAAGCTCCATCATGCCGCAGAAAAAGAACCCAGACATCGCCGAACTCACACGCGGACGCACCGGACGCGTCTATGGTGCACTGTTTGACCTACTGACGAATCTCAAAGGACTGCCGATGGGCTACAACCGTGATTTCCAAGAGGATAAACCGCCGTTGTGGGAAGCGTTTGATGTTGTGAAGGCGTGCCTCGGTATCCTACCCGAACTCCTCAAGACGACAGATTTCAAATCCGAACGGATGGCGGAATTAACCGAGGCGAACTTCGCGACTGCGACAGAATTGGCGAACTATCTCGTTAAGGCGCATAAAATCAGTTTTCGGGAGTGCCACGAGATTGTCGGATGGCTCGTCGGGGAACTCGTGAAACAGGAAAAGACGTTCTCGGATTGGGAACTCACGCAGGCACTCTTGAGACAAAAAGAGATTGATATACCGATTTCGCAACTCCAACAGGTTCTGGATCCGAAGTCAGCGATTCAGAACAACCAGAGCCTCGGCGGTACATCGCCTGCGGAGGTTCGTCGGATGATAGACAACTTTGAAAAACAACTCAATGAAACCGCACAACATGTCTATCATTGCCAGTCCCAAATTGAGGATGCCCACCGAGAGACGCTACGGATTGTTGACGAAGTATTAGGGGTGCCGGTTGAGACAATATCGTAAAAAGAGCAAACTATGTTAACCGAAAAGCACCCTATACCGCAAGAATCACAAGTAGGATTTAGAGACGGTATTCCTAACAATTCTCAGTCACTTGCGACAGCACTGAAAGTTTTAATTCATACAGTTAGCACACACAAAGACGACGACTTCATCCTTTTTCCAGAAGATGATTACGACTCTCTTGTTGTGCTGCTCGGCGAATTAACGGACGTAGTACGTGACGACGAAAATCATTTTTTTGCGCCCTTAATGGAATTCATTCTTGTGCTTATTGAAAAATATGATCATGCACACAACCCAAAGCTGGCCGCACGCATTCAGAAGGATAGAGCCCAACACAGTTCCACTACGGAAAACGATCTTATAGCCGACCAAAGTGATAACAAACAGATATAGGAATCTGCGAATAAAAAAAGAGGCGTGGGCAGAGCAGTCCAACCTCAAAGACGGAGATGAAAAAGTGAAAGACAGATTAATCGTCGCATTGGATACGGATGATGGTGAAAAGATTGATTGGTTATCTGGAACGCTTATGGATAGCGTCAGCTGGTTTAAGATCGGCTTTCAGGCGTTTAGTGTTCTCGGAATGGAGGCTTTTCCATTGTTCGAGCAGAATGGATATAAAACCTTTGTTGACCTGAAATTCCACGATATTCCTAATACAGCAGCACGCGATATCGGTACGATGACAAAACACGGCGCAAATATGATTAACATGCACGCCTCCGGTGGTTTTGAAATGATGCAAGCGGCAAGGCACAGCGCGGATGATGCCGCATACAAAGCAAATATCCCGAAACCTATTCTGCTCGGTGTGACCATTCTAACAAGCATGGATGAGTTCGGATTTCAGCAAAGTTTCGGATCAGCACGGCAACTCCCGGAGCAAGTAACGTATCTTGCACAGCAGGCAAGGAAAGCAGGGTTGGACGGTGTCGTCGCATCGCCTCTCGAAATTGAAGCGATTCGGAAAGCCTGCGGCGATAACTTTTTGATTGTGACACCAGGCATCCGTCCAAAATGGGCAGAGACTGGCGACCAACGCCGTATCACCACACCAGCAGAGGCAATGCGTCGAGGCGCAGATTATATTGTTGTCGGCAGACCTATTATTGAGGCGGAAAATCCTTTGGAGGCTGCCGAAATGATTCTTGACGAAATGGGGGAGGGATAGAAAATATGAATATTGTCTGTATCTGTTTAGACACGTTCCGCGCCGATATCATCGGCGAGGGAAAGAAATATAGCCACGTACAAACGCCGAACCTTGACGCGCTCGCATCGGAATCCGTCCGTTTTACACGCGCATTCGGCGAAGGACAACCGACGCTACAAGTCCGTCGAGGCAACTTTACCGGGATGCGGAGTTTCCCGTGGAGATATAACTTCGATAGACGTGGGCATTGGCACCACGCCCCCGGTTGGCATAAGATTCCACCGGAACAGGATACCATTGCTGAGGTCTTGATCGAACGCGGCTACCTTACCGCGCTCATTGCCGATACATATCACATGTTCAAGCCGACGATGAATTTCTCGCGCGGGTTCGCACATTTCGACTTCATCCGCGGACAGGAATCCGATAACTGGCAGAGCGGCGATCCACGCCTGATCGAAGAACAACTCCGAAACCATGTGCGGGAACCGATCAACTGGCGACGACACGCCGGGCTCGTCAACTATCTACTCGGTCAACGGCACCGCCAATCGGAGGACGACTATAGCTGCGCGCGTGTCTTCCGTGCCGCAGCTGACTGGCTTGAGGATAACCACACCGTCGGTCCGTTCTTCTTATGGGTGGATAGTTTCGATCCACACGAACCGTGGGACCCACCGAAATCCTATGCAGATATCTATTTTCCTGACTACTCCGGTAAAGATTTTATCTCACCCGGCGGCGCGAACGAAGGCGATGGGCCCACAGAAGATGAACGCCGCCGAATCGAGGCACTCTACCTCGGAGAGGTCACATTTGTCGATAAATGGGTCGGTGTGCTGCTGGATAAGATAGAACAGTTGTGCATCAAAGATGAGACGTTGGTTGTGCTGATGTCCGACCACGGGACGCAGCTCCGCGACCACGGAAGTTTCGGGAAAGGCGCGAACAAGCTGCACCCGTTCAATACGCAACTGAACTTGATGATCCGCCATCCAGAGGGACCGAACGACAAGGATATTTCTGCGTTTGTGCAGAACCACGATCTGATGCCGACACTCCTGAACCTGCTCGATATTCCGTGCAATTGGACAGACGGTGAGGATATGTGGCAACTCGTTACACAGGAGAAAGCAGCACTCCGCGAGCGGATTATCACGGGTTGGGCAGGATTTGCTGTAGGCAATGCACGCGGACGTGTCAGCGTACGCGATAACCACTGGAACTTCTGCACTTCGGTCGGCTATAACGATGAAAGAGGCGATGAGCTCTTTGATGTCCGTAACGACCCAGAGGAGAAGGTCAATGTCGTGAGCGACCATCCATCAGTTGTTGCAGAACGACGACGGGATGTCGAGGCACTCATCGGTCAACCGTTGCCTGGACAATTCATCGAAGTCTGCGATCCGGGATACGCACCGATGACGAAGTGGCTACAGAAAAAGTTAGCGGAGATGTAAACCGTTTTTTGCATACGTTTCATCAATCAAACAGTCGAAGTCCAGGGAGTGATAAAATGCCCTCTGGTGGTTCTGGCGGATCTGGCGGTGGCACTGTACTGTTCAGATCCCCATAACAGAGTGCAAAGCCTCCCCTGCCGAACCATGACCCTAATGATAGGAGGTAATTGTCGATGTTGTCATGTGCTAAAAAACCGGCTCGTTTGATATGGTCGTGCCGCGCGAAGAAGTAGTGGCGATCTCCTTGCCACCGCAATTCACCGTTCCTTGAAATACGATAGCCGGTGTTCGGGATGGCTTCCATATCCCCGGGGTTGCCATACTCGAGCGGTATTCTGAGTTCAGCGATGAAATCCGCTATTGAGCCGCCTGCTTCGTAATAGGCGAGGATGTCGTTCCAGTCCGCAAGTCGCACGCCTTTACTGAGGTGCGCTTCACATTCAGCCTTGAGGTCTTCAGTTTCGTCCAGATTGTGGGCAACGACGTGGAACTTTTGGTAACTTACGACAACTTGGATACCTTTCTGTAGTATTGGTATTGGTGATACACTATAGTTGTAACGCCATTATCAATTACCGGTTTACTTGAATGTTTCCCAATCCCAGAGGGCGGTTGTCCTAACTAATGCCCCTGACCAGTGTTTCACCATTTTGGGTAAAACGCATACGCGTCCCTGTTCGTTGGAGCCTCGTGCCAAATGAACACACGACGCTTCGGCTCCGAACATTACTTTTTAATTATCAATCTCATTAGGTACACGGTAATCACCTATCACCCGTTTCTTAATTCTCTCCCAATCCCAAATTATAGTGACCTGTAAAAATAATAGGACACATTTTGAAAGACGGACGAGGGGACCTCGCCCCTACGAACCGTTTTTTGCTAAAGGGAAAGTGTCTCTTTAATTGTTGGTTTCACTATAAGATGCCACCAGAGGCACTACCGCTAACAAGCACTTTGCCATCCGTGGATAACTTCAGAATGTTTGTGAAACCTGGGTCAAGCGTCAACATACGCTCTGAAGGCAGATCGTACATTTTCAATCCATCACCCCCGCCTATTAAAAGTATATTGCCATCCGGTGAAAATGCCAACGCCCATATAATTGAACGTTGGTGTCGCTTGATGTGTTTGATCTGCGTACCAGATTCGACATCCCACAAAAACAGTTCATAACTTCCACTGGCAAGAATTTTGTTATCCGGAGAAAATGCGAAACTGTTCACTCGCCAACTATGTCCGCCGAGCAGATAAAGTGTTTTAGCATCTTCTATATTCGATATACGAAATTTTTCATCTATCTTTGTGCCTGATGTTTTTCGGATCCCAGAGAAGGATTGTACCATCATCACTTCCACTGACAAAAGTCTTGCTATCCGGTGTAAATGCGAAGCGAGTAACCGAATCGGCGTGTGCAGAATGGTTCCACCAAATCTGGGTTCTTGTTTCAACATCCCATAGTTCAACAAAACCGAGGGATCCACCTTTAGCAAGGGTTCTTCCGTCAGGCGAAAACTTCAACGCATCAATAGTCCCGTTAGCCTCAATAACGCCTGTCAAACGACGATGCGTTTCAGTATCCCATAAATGAATATCACCGCTCCAGTTACCGCTTGCTAGCGTGCGTCCATCGGGTGAGAACGCCAATGCTCTGAAGTCCCGATTTGCGAAAATGTTTGTGATGGATAAATCCCTTTTTAAGGCGTATACCTTATCTGCGTTGATATCCCACAGTTGAATTTTTTTGTCCGAACCGATGAACGCAATTTTTTTCAGATCCGATGAGAACGCAAATATTGATGGTCTAACGTTAGTTGAATGGTCACCGGGTAAAAAATGGAGTTGTTTACGATTTGGTACATCCCACACAATCGCTTCGCCTCGAAAACTGGCACTCCCAAGAGTTTTGCCATCCTGTGAAAACTGCAAAAACCTGATAACACTACCGTGGGTGTGCCCGGTAAGGGTAGCAATTATAGTGTGAGACGCGGTATCCCACAAGCGGACTAACCCATCTACATTTCCACTTGCAATCATTTTTCCATCTTTAGATAATGCGGCGGAAAAGACATACCACTTCTGTTTGGTTGGAATTAACCGCTCTTTACCCGTTTCAGAGTGCCAATATCGAAAAGTGCCATCAGTTCCACAACTAAAAAGCGTCGTTCCATTTTCAAGAAATTGTAAGCCTTGCACATTTCCTGTATGTCCTTGTATCATTAGATGTTGGTTTTTGCTTGTCAAATCCCATCCTCTGATGGTTCCGTCCGCGCCTCCACTGGTAAGGGTTTGGCTATCTGTTGTGAATGCAAACGATAAAACGGGTAGCGTGCCGTGCGCGAGCGCTGCAGGAGATAGATGGTTCTGTGTGGGCAGATTCCACAGTAAAATTGTTCCAGCGTAGTTCCCCGTTGCCAGAATTTTTCCATTCGGTGAGAAAGTTAAGGCTCCAACAACACGTGGTTGATCTGGAAGTTTAACTAATTCATTACCGGTCTCTACGTCCCATAATCGGAGCGTCGTTCTTCCAGAGGCAAGCGTTTTACCATCTGGCGAAAATGCCAAGGTCTGTGCCAGGCTGCTTTGATCTGGAACGCCAGCATCTTTTTTTAAGGTACGATGTAACTTTTTCTTATCTACATTCCATATCCTGACAATATTATCACTGGCCCCAGCCATAAAACGAGCATCCTGCGAAATTACGAATGGAGCATTACCACCACTCCGTGATTTTTGTGAACCGGAGAAGCTGAGCACTTGACGGCCAGTAGCGACCTCCCATGCGTTAAGCTTCGCGTCTCTCGGTGAATGTCCACAAAAAAGCAGAGAGCCGTCTCCAGAAAATGTCAACGCCTTTATCGCACCAATCTCCGCTTTCAAAGTAGCAGATTTCTCGCCGGTAGCGATGTCCCATAATTGAATGGGGCCACTATAGGGCCAAAGTCCAGTTGCAAGCGTTTTGCCGTCCGGTGAGAAGGCGAGTGTATTAGCGGTTCTGTGCCCAAGCCGATGTTCTTTTAAGAGGGCAATTTCTGCCCCGGTTTGTGCGTCATAGAGCCATACGCCAATTGTGGTTGCGACCGCTAATTGCGTATTGTCCGGTGAAAACTTAATGTCTTTAATCTTTCCTTTACCAATCCGTGCTTTCGCGCCATCAGGTAAACGCCATTGCGTGTAATCCTGCGCGAATCCGTTTGACAGAAATAGGTTCAATATTAACAGCAATGCGGTGCAAAAAAAAGATGGGTTTTTCATTTTCAACGTCCTTTTCGACAGAATTGTGAAGGCGTTACAAACATTGTACCAATTAAAAATCCTTTTTGCGATATTGGTGATACACTATAACTTTAAGATTAGTATTGATTCCCGGTTTTCTTGAGTGTTTCCCAATCCCAGACGAGGATTGTCCCGTCTGCACTTGCGCTTGTGAGGGTTTTCTGATCCTTAGAAAATACCAGTGCTTTTATGTTCCGGGTATGTCCCGCGTGCGAGGAGAGTAGTTCACCCGTGCGGGGATCCCAGAGTTGGATAACGCCACTCCCTCTTGCACTCATAGTTTCGGTTATCCAGCCGCCCCCTGCTGTTCTAACTGCGCCATCCGGAAATTCGAGTACTGTTCCACCAACTGTGCTAACAAGTATTTTGCTGTCTGGTGAAAATACAAGCGTCACGCTCACAGCAAGGCGTTCGAGTGTACACACCCGCAACTGTGTCCCTGTCGATGTATCCCACAGATGGATTGCTTCCCGACTTCCACCGGCGATGGTCTTTCCATCTGGCGAGAACGCCAAATTGGTGATACGATCTGTGAATGCTTTCAGGGTGCGAAGCGTTTCGCCTGTCTCTGTGCTATACAAATAGACGGTTGTGTTAACTGTCCTTGGCAGTGTTCTGGCATGTGCCAGAATTTTTCCATCCGCTGAGAGTGCCAACGCCCCGAACCCATCTTTTCTATGTACCTTAAACGTAAACTGTGGATTGGATCCGAAAAAGGAGCGTCCCCACGGTAAACGTGAAAAGAACTGTCGCCAAGTGGGTTGTTCACTTTTCCAGACGCGAATGATGCGATCTTTGCCGATTCCTGCAAGCACTTTTCCATCTAAGGAAAACACGAATTGGACATTCAGCTCATCCTTCATATTCCCTTTCAAGGTGGAACGCGTGTGCATCGTGTGAAGATCTGTTATGTCCAATGTGCCGTCAAGATGATCGACGAGAACCGTTTTGCCATCGGGTGATATTTTTTCTGCACCCACTAACTCTAAAAAATGGGTGGATAACGGCTTACCTGTTGGGACCTCCCATTGTCGGTGCTGGAAGTACGTCCAGAGCAAAGTTGAGTTGGGCGAATTTATACTCGTGAGGGTATCACCGGTCTCAGAAAATGTGAGATGCAGCATAGGACCTATATGTCCTGTAATCGTGAAGCGTTGTTTGCCAGTTTCGGTGTCCCAGGCTCGGGTGTTCCCAGATTCGCTCGTTGTGAGAAGCGTTTTTCCGTCTGGCGAAAACGCCCCTACAAAAACGCGATGTCGATGTCTGTGTCCCCTGAACACTTGACGGGGTGCGTGTTGCTGTGCTTCGGTGGTGATGTCCCACAATTGCGCGTTTCCATCTGAGTCTCCAGTTGCAAGGTATTTGCCATCCAGCGATAGTGCTAATGTTCGTGTTCGACCTTCATTTTTTTTGATAATAGGTCGAGAGGTACCGGTATCCACATCCCACAATAGCGTTTTTCCATCTATATCTGAACTGACAAGCGTTCTACCATCGGTTAAAAACGTCAAGGTATGAATTTGTGCGGTATCTCCCGGCAAACTGAACAACATCTCTTGCGTGGTTGTATCCCACACTTGCAGTCTGAAATTTTCGATCTGGTGTGATATCGAGTTATGATATGGTATTTTTGAAGTTGCCAAGATTCTACCGTCAGGTGAAAGTGCCATTGCTAAAACGCCTTGCTCGGTATCCTTTATGAGGATCGGTTCTTGATCGGTATCAGCGAGATGCCATAACCGAAATGTATCGTCCATGTTGGCAGTGACAAGCTTCGTGCCATCTGACGAAAGCGTGACTTTTCTAACTAAATCTGTGGGTTCGGTTAAAATAGAGATTTGTTTATGGGTGGTGGCATCCCATAATCGCGTTTCGCCGCCAGCATCTACAGTGGTAAACGTGCGTCCATCGGGCGAGAATTCCACCTCTTTGACCTCTTGTTGGTGTCCGGTTAGGAGTGCGAGTTCTTTGCCGGTGTGTGCGTCGTATATCCATATCCCGATGGTAGTCGCAATGGCGAATTGTGTGCCGTCCCGCGAAAAGGTGATGTTGTTTACTACGCCTTTTCCGAGTCGCATTTTCGCACCTTCGGGCAGCTGCCATTGCGTATAATCTTGGGCAAGACTCCCATTCGACAATAAGAGACTCAAAATTGGCAGAAAGGCAATATAGAAAAGTATAGATTTCTTCATTTTCAAAATCCTTTTTAATGTCGGGTCATCACCTATTACCGAATTTCTTGAGTGTTTCCCAATCCCAGAGGAGGATTGTTCCCCGAGAACTGGAACTAACGAGCGTTTTACCATCTGGGGAAAATTTTAGGACGTTAATCCCGCCTGTGTGTCCCGTATGTGTGGACAAAAGTCCGCCTGTGCGGACATCCCATAATTCGATGATGCCGTCCCGATTTCCAACGACAAGCGTGTTGCCATCTGGTGAAAATATGAGCGTCGAGATATGGGCAGTTAACTCACGAGAATTTTCATGAAGTTGGGTGCCAGTTGCGGTGTCCCATAAAAAGAGTTCGTTACCGCCGCTTGCAAGTAATTTACCGTCGGGTGAGAAGGCAACCGCATTGACCCACCAATTATGCGCTGTAGACGTAAAGAGCGATGCACCATCCGCTACGCGCCACAAACAGAGCGTCTTACCTTCACCTCCGCTTGCGAGCATCTTTCCATCGGGTGAAAATGCCAACGTCCGAATCCAATGTTTATGTCCTCTAACTGTAAAGCGATACCGAGCATTCTTAGAGTCAATAATATCCCACACGTGAACCGAGTTATCTTCACCGCCAGCTGCCAACATCTTCGCATCTGCGGAGAATGCGAATTTGATATTCAAGCCGTCCCTCGGATACCCGTTCAAAGTAAAGCGAGTTATGATACGTGGCAGATCGGTGTTAATATCCCATAAAAGGCATTTGTTACCGAATGAGTGTGTAACGAGCGTTTTACTGTCCGGAGCCAGCATCATATTGCCTGCATCTATCCCCGCAAAATTGGTGGACAGTTGGTCCCCTGTGTTGAGATCCCATCGTTGTTGTTGAAATATCCCCGGCGGATTGAATGGCTGATTTAGGCTTACGAGGGTGTCACCGTTTGGGGTAAACATCAAGTCGCGGGTGCCTTCAATATGCCCGAGAACGGTAAAGCGGTGGCTACCGGACGCGGTATCCCACGCTTGTATTGTACCGTCTTTACTTCCAGTGAGGAGTGTTTTTCCATCCGGCGAGAATGCCAACTTAGAGACGTAGTCCTTATGTTCACGGATTTCTAAAGCGTGTTGATAATCGCCAATAGCATCGTCTATCTGTCGTTTCGGTTTGACGGTGTTATCCCATAACTTCGCCGCCTCAGGGTGTCCACTTGCGATGAATCTACCGCTTGGCGAAAACGCTAACGCGTAGGTTGGCGTACCACGTCTCCAGTTTAATGTAGACAGTAATTTCCCAGTAGCGGTATCCCAGATCCGAATCGTCTCGTATTCATCGCCACTCACCAGCATCTTGCTATCAGTAGAAAACGCTATCGCCTTAATCCAGCGTGTGTGTCCAGTCAAAGTATGTGCGAGTTTCCCGGTTGTAGCGTCCCACAATTTGATCGTAAAGTTTTTATTTTTCCATGATTCTTTACCTAATTCTGCAATTGCCAAGCGGTTTCCATTTGTTGAGAATTGCATCAATGTAGAGGTTGACAGCCTCGCTTCCCGCCCATTCATCTTCAAAATAGTTGGTGGTTTTGTGTGTTCGCCAAGTTCCCACACACTAATTTTGTTATCCCAGCTTACACCTATAAGTTTCGTGCCATCTTCAGAGAAAACGAGTGCTCTAAGATCCGGAAGTCGTGGTTGGGGAACCTCTTTAAAAGTGGTTATAGATTTACCTGTAAGAACATCCCACAGTCTACCCACACCGCCTTCCTCACCGCTGGCGAGTGTTTTACCATCTGGTGAAAACGCTATGGTTGTTACATCACGTCCTTCCCCCGGAAGCACAGCCATTAAGGCAAGTTCTTCGCCGGTTTGTGCGTCATACATCCAGATACCGATAGAGGTCGCGACTGCGAATCGGCTGCCAGTCGGTGAAAACTTGATGTCGTTTATTCTGCCTTTACCGAGCCGCATTTTCGCGCCTTCAGTAAAGTGCCATTCTACCGCATCCTGTGCCAGACTTCCGTTTAACGAAATTCCGACGACCCATAAGATGAGTATGGAAAACAGTCTAATCTTTTTCGTCAAGCGTTTCTCCTTTCTCTCTGCATCATTTACGAGGACAGATGGATCGTTTACCTGTTTTTTTGAAGGATGTCCTCCAAATCCCAGACAAGAATTGTGCCGTCGGAACCGCCGCTAAAAAGCGTACCACCATCCGGTGAAAATGTCAGCTCATTGATACCACCAGCGTGTCCTATGCGTGGGTCTCCCATGGGTGTGTATATGTTTGGATCCCATAACCGTATAGAACCATCAGCACTTCCGTTTGCGAGCATCTTTCCGTCTGCGGAGAATGCTAACGCAGTAACGTTACCAGCATTTCCTGTGAAAGTCGAAAGTTGCTTGCCGGTTGCGACATCCCATGAATAAATCGCTCCGTCCCGGTGTCCACTGACAAGTTTTTTTCCATCCGGTGAAAAGGTCACTGCCCCCGTTTCAGCGATATGTTCCGCCAGCAGAGCCGTTTTATCTCCAATGTTGATAACATCCCATAATACAATAATTGTCTCACGTAGGGCTGCAGTCGCAACGGTTTTTCCATCTGGTGAGAATGCCAACGCCCAAATTTCATTTGTATGCCCTTTAAGTGTAGCCGTCCGCTGATGGTTCAGCACATCCCACAATTCAACGGTTCCGCCGCGGCACCCGCTGGCAAGAATTTTGTCATCTGGGGAAAATTTAACCTGATTGGTATACCCCTTGTGTGCTGTTCTGAAAGTAGCGATAACGTCTCCTGTTTCTGTATTCCACAATCTCACATTGCTGCCGTGGCTTCCAAGGGCTACAGTTTTGCCATCTTGAGAGAAAGCAAAATCCAAAGCAGACCACCGGTGTTTGATTGGAATCAGTCGCTGATCTTGTGTTTCAGTGTTCCATAATCGCAGTGTGCAATCAGAACTGCCACTCGCGAGTGTTTCGCCATCTTCGAGGAAACCGAGTGCATTAATCGCTTCCGTATGTCCTTCTATCGTTAAGTGCGGGGTTCGGGTGTCTATATCCCATAACCGGATCGTGGTGTCACGACTTGCACTGACCAAAGTTGTTCCGTCTGCAGTGAAAGCTAAAGCTTCAATGGGGCGTTTGTGTCCGGTAAGGACGGGTTTATCAGAGAGTGGTTTACTTTTACCGGTAATGGAACCCAGCAGACGAGGGAGCGTGAGTTGATCACCGTCAGCAGCAACGTTCCACAACCGAATCTCGCCATTCGCATCACCACTTGCTAAGGTCCTTCCATCTGGTGCGAAAGTAAGGATATTAATCCTACGGGTATATCCATCAAGTCTGGACATTTGACTGCCGGTTTCTACGTCCCAAAATCGGATCATTGTGGATCCGACGACAAGTGTTTTGCTATCGGGTGAGAATGCTAAAGCCCAAACGGAATCGTCGTCACTTTCGATGGTATGTTTCAGGGTTTGGGTCTCTGTATCCCATAAAAACGCTCTGTTTCCACCAGCACTCGCAAAAAAGCGGTGGTTGGGTGATACTGCTAATACACCGAAATTGAAGTGGTTTTGCTGCCCTTTAAAGTGTGAGACCTCAAGACCTGTGTCTACATCCCATGCGTAGAACCGGAGTCCTCGGCTTGAACCCACGCTCGCGAGTGTTTTACCGTCTTCCGAAAAGGCTAACACACCAACGGAACCGATACCTTTTCCCATGGCAGATACTTGGGCGGCCGTATCAATGTTCCATACTTGAATTGTGTCTGCCCGGGCCCAACCGCCAGCAGCAAGCGTTCTACCATCCGGTGAAAAGGCTATTGTTCTGACGTTTTTGGGTTTGTCGTTGAGGCGCAAAATCTCCTCGCCAGTAGGAGCGTCATACAGCCAAACACCGATATGGGTTGCGACGGCTAAGCGGCTGCCATCGGGTGAAAATTTCACATCGTTTATTTTTCCTTTTCCGAGACGTGCTGTCGCGCCTTCGGGTAAGTGCCATTGTGTGTAATCTTGCGCGAGAGTTCCGTTTGAGAAAAGCCCAACCATCAACAGGAGGACTATGAAGAACAGTTCCGTCTTTCTCATTAATTGTATCTCCTTTTTTATTTGTTTTAGAGGGTGCCGTCTCTACCGTTCCATATCCCAAAGAAGGACGGTCCCATCATTACCCGCACTTGCGAGTGTTTTCCCATCTGGAGAGAACATCAGCACATAAACCGAGCCTTGATGTCCCGTGAAAGTCGACCGTATCTGGGGCGTTGGAGCTAAGTTCCAGACCTCAATCTGATCACCCTTGCTTCCGCTTGCGAGTGTCTTTCCATCTGGCGAAAGGGCTAATACCTCAACGTCCTTCACGGCATCAAGCGTAGCGATCAGATCGCCCCCTTGAACATCCCATAGGCGGACCCCGTTTACGCTGCCGCTGGCAAGCGTTTTGCCATCTGCGGAAAAGGCTAACGCACTGATACTTCTTGTATGCCCTATGAAATTGGTGAGTTGTTTGCCGGTCGCGACATCCCATAAGATAATACTTGCGTCCTCACCGCCACTGGCGAGGACCTCGCTGTCTGGAGAAAATGTGTAATCAGTTACAGCGAGTGCGTGTCCTTCAAGTGTAGACAGGTGGATACCGGGGTCAGCCTGCCAAAGTTCTATCTTCTGACTGCGGAATCTTTGACCACCACCGCCAGCGAGAATTTGCCCATCCGGCGAAAATACCAGCCGCCATTGATGTGGCATTGGGTCCGTCGGCACAGCAGACAGCTGCTCTGCTGTCGCGGCATCCCATATCCGAATTGTGCCATCGAAATCACGTCCGGCAAGTTTTTTGATGCTTGGGGAGATTGTTAACTCGTTAAAAAAAATGCCTCGTTCCAGCGTAAGGACGGCATGTTGTGTGGCATTTTCTACATTCCAGATACGCACCCGCCCTTCAAATCCATCATTATTGGCGAGGTATCCACTATCCTCAGAGAAGGCGAGAACGCTGACTAAATCGCTATGCGCCCCGAGGGAGAAGGAGGTTTGGTAGAACCCGGTTTCAACGTCCCAAACATGCAGACCGCCGTCTTTACTGACACTGATGAGGTGTGCAGCGTCTTTAGAAAATGTCACTGAATACACACTATCCCGATAATTCGGAAGGATGGCTCGCTCAACCTGCTCACCCTTTAGGACAGACGGTACAGGTTGAAGCGGTTTATCTTCAGGTGTAGGTAGACTTTTCAGTTCAACACCAGTATTTACATCCCACAGGCGCATTGCGTCGGAACTCACAGAAACGAGTGTGCTGCTGTCTGATGAAAATGCCATATCGCGGATTACACCCGTATGCCCTTTGAGAGATTTTTGGGGCGTACCGGTATTGGCATCCCACAGATGCACCGTCCGGTCCCAGCCACCACCGCTGCTTGCGAGTCTCTTACCGTCCGGTGAAAAGACGAGCTGGTTGACGGAACCTAAATCTTTGCTATCAGCGTGCAGCAACTCACCGGTGTCGGCATCCCACAGTCGCAGGGTGATCCCTGCGCCCGCAAGGGTTTTACCATCTGGCGAAAAAGCAATCGCTGTGACTGCACTTGAACGTCCCGTTAGACTATTGATGTATTTACCCGTACCAACATCCCACAAACGTACTGTCCAATCTCCACCTGCGGTGGCGAGTTTCGTACTATCAGGTGAAAGGGCAATTGCTTTAATAGAATCAGGGTGTTCGTCGAGCTTGGCAAACGCCGTACCTGTCGCAGTATCCCAAACGTAGATGCTTTTCCCGTGTGCACTCGCAACAAGGACCGCGTCCGCGGAGAACACCAGTGGTTCAGGGGATTTCGAGGGTAAAAACTTTTCCGTTTCACCCGTCTGTATCTCTGCGAACAGTGAGACGGTTTCTCTGGTCTGTGCATCATAGACCCAGATGCCGATGGGTGTTGATATTGCGATTCGGGTGCCGTCAGGTGAAAATATGACGTTGTTTAATTTGCCTCTGCCGAGACGTGCTTTCGCACCTTCAGGTAAATGCCACTTTGCTGCGTATTCTTGTGCAAAGCCGTCGGATAGTAGTAGACAGAGAATAAAGAGGTGTACGCTGTAGAGAAAGGTTATTTTTTTCATAGACCGAAACTCCTTTTCCGGTGAGGTTTTATCTCTTTTATTAGCAAATTCTGTGCCTACCTGAAAGTGCTGTTTGATGGATTATTGACGATATAATTACCGATGCTGCACAAAATAGTGCAGAATGAAATGGACGATTGCCCGAAATAGTGCAGACCGGATCCGCGCTGCTATTGTAATTTAGCAGAAAAGCGGCAGAATTGCAAGCATCTAACTGAGAGACTTTCAGCCATTGAAAAAAACTTGATATACATTTGCGTTTTGCGTATAATATATGCAGAGTTGATCTACATTCTACGATTTTCTTTTCGGCATAACTTACGCGCCGAAATCTGTTAGAGGAAGTTTAAAGGAACTAATTATGCAAAGAAGACGCGCCAGGACGCAATATTGTAAAGGTGAATTAATTGAACGTGAGGATTTTTCTGAAGATTTAGCAGCGTTCAAATTCCGTGTTGATAAACAGTTACCATTTATACCCGGACAGTATGCCACTATCGGCTTTGAGGTTGACGAAAAGATCGTTCAACGTCCGTATTCGATAGTCTCGTCTCCGCACGAACCGTTTATGGAGGTTTTCGTGGAGTTGGTACCAGAGGGCGCAACTACACCGCTGTTTTGGGCACTGGAGCTAGGCGACACCGTGTTCATACGAGACCGACTCGTCGGGAAATTCGTGATGGATACAGAGAGCGGTATGACAAACCACGTCATGGCTGGAACTGTGACCGGTGCTGCACCCTATATCAGTATTGCGCGGACGCAAAAAATTGAACAGGAACAGGGTAAAACGAGTCCACATCAGATCTTAGCGATTGTTGGCGCGAGTCGTTCTTGGGAACTCGGATATTATATGGACGAACTCAACGAACTCGCTGCACAGGAAGAATGGTTCACGTTTGTTCCGACAGTGAGCCGTCCGTGGGAGGACCCTGAGTGGGAAGGTGAGAGCGGACGTGCAGAAGACGTGATTCGGAAGTACGGCGATCAACTCGGCTATGACCACACCAACGCCGTCGTCTATGCCTGCGGACATCCACAGATGATTGAGAATTCAAAAGCGATCTGGGCACGTGCGCGTTTCCCAGAAGAACGGATTAAAGAAGAAAAATTCTTTGTAATTAAAGAGTAGTCATTCCCCCGTTTTAAAGAATTTTGTTATCGGTTGTAAAACTCAATTTACGCTTCTGGTCCCCTGGTAGGCGAGGTTTCCTAACCTCGCCGGTCTGGCGAGTATAATTCCAGAAAAGAAACTCGTTGGCGTTCTGAATGCCTCGCTTTATGGATTATTCTTTCGGATCGCCCGCTGCCGCATCTGGTAAATAAACATGTTCGTCATGAACCGATAAACGTCTGAAGAACGTCTTGACGCGAGCGGGGCACGACTATCAATCTCGGCGGTTTCCATGCTGCATAGGTAGTCAAGCGGGCAAAATACGACTGCCAGACGAGACTTGCCTAACGGCCCCGGGACCGACATCCCTTTAATATAGCGCCATTTTACGTTCCCACCTTTGTATACTGTTCCCCAGAATGCTGAACCGCCAACAGGTGTTTTCTTCAGTTTGAAATAACATTGAAAAATCTCATGTCGCATATCATTCAAGGTTTTCATCGGATACTCAGGGAATATCGTACGTAACTCGGTTTCCACGAGATTCGCAAAAGATTTCTCGTTCCCGCCATTACCACAGTAATCAAAGAAAAGCATGCCGTTATAATCAAGAATATACTTCCGAAGGGCAACACGCTCTGCATCACTGAAACCTGATGCCTGTGAATTACGGTCAGCTAACCGTTGATAGGATGTTGACATTGTCTGGTCGTGCCCGGTCATGATCATGAGTGGTGCCTTCATGATGTCCTCATCTGTTAGTGATAATGCGCCACCGGCGTACTTCATATCTGCACTAACCGAACCGACATTCTCACGCAACCATTTTATCAAAGATGGGATCGCAGTCGGATCCTGCCACCAATCACTCATATCGTGCTTTAGGCGTATCAACCGGATATGCCCACGCACGATACCATCTTCTTCGTCAATAATACTGCCGAGCTTATCGCCTATTTCGGCTTTGTAGCCACCGCCAAGAATTTCTGGGATTCCTTCACCGAATGCGTCTTGTCCGCTGCCACCAGATTGCGTTAAGTTTCCGAGACTTTCACCAGAGCCGCCACTTCGCTGTCTCACAATTTCACCGCTCTTTCCTGACCCAAGCACTGCGTCTCCGCCCTCGATTTCTCCGCTGCCTCTGTCTACTCTGACAGACGGAACGTTGGTCGTTGAGAGAATCGCTTCCGGTGAAGGGGTGAGATCTGGCACAGTAGAAAGTGGTGCTGCTTCTAAGTTCACCGTATCCGTAATTTGTGGAATTGCCGACCTTGAAGCCGTTGGGAGTTTTGCAGCTGCACTGCTAATGGAGGGGGCTGCTGTGGGCTGCCTCCGTTTCACCATTCGGACAATCTTTTTTGGAACTTGTGTCCGCTGATGCTGCTGGGGTTCGACGAACTCCACAATGATACTATTTTCCATCATCTGTTCTATTTTAGGTTTCAGCACCAATACCGCAGTCAGAATAATTGCAATCACATGCACTGTCAGAGAGAAGAAAAGTGCCATATTCCTGCGCCTTTTAGCGTGATACTTTTCAGCCGTGCGTATGTTCATGGCTTATCCTCTATTTTCGTTCATGATGCAATATTGAAGTATGTAACTAAGGGATTAAAGAGGAAAAATTCTTTGTGATTAAAGGATAGTCGTTCACCCGTTTTGAAAAATTTTATTGACGGTTGTAAAACTCAATTTACGCTTCTGGTACCTTGGTAGGCGAGGTTTCCTAACCTCGCCGGTCGAGCGAGTATAATCGAAAGAAAAGGAATTCGCTCGGATGTTGAATGCCTCAGTCTTGACGCTTTACTCGTACGGTTGGCGGTTCATCTGTTCTAAGGATAATCGCATCTTCAATTTGGAATCGTCCCTACCCCCGGAATAATTGTTCCGCCGCGCCTGAGAATAACACCCATCAACTGTTTCTCATAAAACGATAACTCTGATAGAGGTAAATTTACCTCGTGCAGCTGATTAAAAAAAGCCGGATCCACGTGTGCATAAGCCCCATCCCAATACTGAATCTTCCCTGCCTCTTGGTCTGGCAACTCGTTGCGTACGACATCCCTTAGTAATCCCCTATGGGAGTAGTTATAGGCTGTAGACGTTCGTTTTTCAATAGTAGGAGACAGGTTGCAAAATATCACCTTTTCAGGTGTTTTCCATACCATTTCTTGAAGTCCATCGAGGTATTTTAGGTTGGTTTCCGGCATACCGTGTTTGTCAACTGCTTCCTTGATGAGATTATCGGCATTCGGGATAGGTGTTATCGTCATATAACCCGCAGTTCGCAATCGGTTATCCTTGAACGTATAGATCAGCCTGCAATAGACACCGTTGAGTTTCACTTTATAAACAAGGGCGTTGTCTTTTCTTTCAAATATTGTGTTTCCGGCTTCCGCAAGTTCCACACGCTCGCGGCTGAATCCCCATCTCACTTTCCGAAAATGGTAATTGCTGCCCTCAGAGAAAATATTGGAAAGTCTCTTGGACAATGAAGGTGTTTCAGATGAGTCAGAATTGAGTGGTATGCGTTCATCCCATGCGGGAATGTTGGACTGTGAAGGATGTATCGGGGCACAACCAAATAGCAACGGTAGCAATGCCAAGAAACAAAACGTCAGATTTTTCATAATATCTCCACGAGATTCCTTATAATTGTTTTGAACCTATTGATTATTATTGGTTTGTGATAGGATTTCATTTACATCCCAAAGAAGAATGGTACCATCTTCACTACCACTCACAAGCGTATCACTGCTTTTAGAAAACATGAGAGCAGTTATCTTGCGGGTATGACGCGTGAATATTGGTTTATCGCGCACCTCCGGTTCTGCGTTGAAATCAAATAACCGAATTTTTCCTACTTTATCCCCAATTGCGAGGAAACGTCCATTTTCTGAAAACGCCAAGGCAGTAATTGCACTGAATGAACCTGTGTATTTCCACACTTCTTGACCTGTAAGGGCATCCCATCGTCGGACAGTTCCGTTTTCTTCGCCGCTGAAAAGGTGCGTACCGTCAATAACAAACGTCAGTGCTGTGACAGTGCCCTGAGATCCTCTTAGTATTGCCAGTTCCTCGCCTTTAGAGACATCCAATAGATAAATTCTGCCATCTGCTCCTCCGCTGGCGAGGGTGGTCCCCGCCGGTGAAAGTGCTAACGCTGTAATGCCCTGTGGATTCCCTCTCAATATCTGTAGCAGACCATTTTCATTATTAAAGTCTTCGTCGTTGAGTTCTCTATGTATATTTGATATGAAAATTGTGCCGGCCCCACTCCCACCGCTCGCAAGGATTTTGCCATTCTTGGAGAAAGCAACTGCCTGCGTTAACCCCCTATGTTCACGAAGTTTAGAAAGCTGCCTGCCTGTACCTGCATCCCACAATCGGAGTTTGTTATCTAATCCAGGACCACATGCCTGAATGCGGTTATCTTCTGTGTATGTCAACGCTTTAACTCCACCAGTATGTCCTGCAAGTGTTAACCGATCCCGAAAAAGCCTCATGTCCCATAAACGAACGGTTCCATCTAAACTACCACTTGCAAGAATAGTGCCATCAGGGGACAATTCTACAATCGGAATTATATCGTTGTGTCCTTTGAAGGTAGAATTAACCTCACGGGTATGAGTATTCCAGACTCGGACTTCCGTGTCTGCTCCACCGGTTGCGAAGATGCTTCCGTCTTGTGAGAAATCCACTGCATAAACAGGGCTGTTATGTTGAGTAGGTTCAATAAGTTGATCATCTAGTGCAAAGATGTCCCATAGTTGAATTGTGCCATCCAGGCTGGCACTGATAAGGATTTTACCATCCGGTGAAAAGTCCACCTCCCAAACAGAATCCTCGTGCCCGTTAAATTCGTCGATTTGATCTCCAGTTCCGGAATCCCAGATGTGAATGGTCCCGTCTTCACTTCCACTAGCCAGCATCCGACTATCTGGAGAGAAGTCTACTGTATTAACAGCATTGCTATGTGGTAGGATTGCCATAAGCTCTTCAGTCAGAACATCCCAAACTCGAACCGAATTGTCTGCGCCTCCACTAGCAAGCATGCTGCCATCTGGAGAGAATATGACAGTATGGATATCACCTATATGTCCTGTGAATGTGGATAAGGGGCGACGATTATCGGCACTAATATTCCATAACCTAACTGTCTGATCCCGATGTGCTGCTGCGATCATGAGACCACCCGCGGAATATGATATCGCATTGGCACCACCCATTAGTCCTGAGAGCAAAGTTAGTTCCTCACCCGTCCGGACATCATAAATCCAAATGCCGATAGTGGTTGCTACGGCTAAGTGTTTGCCAGAGGGAGAAAATTTTATATCGTGAACCCAACCTTTACTAAAACGAGCTGTTGCCCCACTGGGTAAACGCCATTGGGTAGGATTTTGTGCAAAAACATTGAAGAGAAATAGATTTACAGTTAATAGAAACGCAACAACTAATATGTAGACCTTTTTCATACAGTCCGGCTCCTTTTGAGATAATCGTGTGTAAAATCGGTACCCACATTTTGTAATTTTAGCACGCAAGTCATCTGAAGTCGATCTCTACGGATAGCATCAGCAGGAGTATTTAGTTTTAAGATTCACTTTATAGATGTGTATATTTTCCTCTGTAGGAGCGAGTTGTGCTCGCGATCTTCCGTAAGGAAACGTCAACTTATGTAAACAAAAACCAAAATCAAAACCGAAAACTAAATAGTCCTGATATCATCAGAATCTCTTACTATCAATTTGTGATCGGAGTTAGTCGGCTATAAACTTTATAAGCCTGCGTGCATGTTCATAATTTGGATCAATACTTAAAGCATTGTTGGCAGCATCTATAGCTGCTCTGATATTGTCGAGTTCCAAGTACGCAAGAGCAAGATTGAAATACGCTTCCTTAAATCTTGGGTCAATGTTTGTCGCTTCTTGAAGGACCTTTATTGCCTTAACGTATTTTTCCTGCTTAATATAAATTGCACCCAAGCGATTATGTGCCTCTTTAAACCTTGGGTCAACAATAATGGCATTTTTGAACGCAGTGATTGCTTTGTCGTATTCTCTTTCATCAAAGTATCTTAGGCCGCGTCCATAGTATCTCTGTTTTATTTTTAACAAAAGTTCGTGAGCGCGGTGATAATTTGAATTGATATTTAAAGCTTGCTTCGCTTTTTCTGTCGCTGCTTCAAGTTCACCGCGTTCAAGATGGACATACCCTTGGTTGATTAAACGCTCTATAATCGGTGGGACAGGATCAGGATCTGGGATGGGATTAGGATCTGGGATAGGATTAGGATCTGGAGGAGGAACAAGATCCGGTTCCGGTCGTAATCTTCGAGCTATCTCTTTAAGCCTCCGCATACGACTAAACCAACCCCCATACCTGACGCTATCCGTGACATCATCACTGTAGTCATATCTCGTGTGAGCCTTATCAACCGTGTCAATTACCAACTCCCATTTCAATTGATCCCCAAGCACTTCTGCCCATTTACTATATGTGCGTGCTAAATAGTAATATGCTTTGATGGTGTATGAATTGTTCTCATCGTCTGCGATAAGTTCGCTGAAGGCATCAGCCGATTTGCAGAAAGGCGTTACATCTGCTGAATCAGGATCTTGGAGAGCAGATTCCAAATAACAAAACCCCATCCAATAAAGGGCATCAATGGTATCTTCGGCAGAAAGATTTTCATTGACAAGCTCCTCATATATTTCGGCTGCCTCTGAGAATCGTCTTTCCATCCGAAGAAGTCTGGCATCTGTAAAGAGCCTATCATTAGGAGTCGGGTGTATTATATCATCTGGGTAAACAGGAATAAGATAGGTACGATGATATGCTTCATAGAGTTCTCTTTTTCGTTCTCCATCACCTGTACTGTGTATAGCTTCCTCGTAGTTCGCGCGTGCATTTACGTAATCCTCTGCCTCAAGATAAATTTCCGCTATCCGTTCATAGGCATCAGAGACGTATTCGCATTCAGGGAATTGTACAATAAGATCGGCATAGTGTTGATATGCATCATGAACTTTCCCTTGTTCTTTTAAGTCAGAGGCAATATTATACGTTTCCTCACATTCTGGGTCCGGCCTCGGTTCATCACATAATTGCTCTAATTCTACAATGCGATGTTCTGCTTCCGCCTTAAGTTCGGAATGTGGAAATTCATCAATAAGTTTTTGAAAAGTATTCAGTGCCTCGTCAGAGTTTTGTTGCTTATAGTGGATATCACCGATAGCATAAAGTGCCTCCGGCACCTTGTCACTATTTGGAAACCTTTCTATCAACCAAGAAAATTTGGATTTCGCTTGATCAAGATCTTCGATCCTATAGAGGCTATCTGCCCAGAGGTAAGTCAGCTCTTCTTGATGCTTTGGAACATACGTTCTGTGCCAGACTCTCTTGATATGTACAAGGGAATCTTGACAATAGTCAACATTCCGAGTTTCTTCAAAGAGATGGTAATAGCAAAGTGCTATTTTAAGGTTAGCAAGCGTAGTAAAATCCTGGTCAATATGCTCCGTTCTCGCTCCAAGTTTGTTTGATTCTTCCAATGCTTCATCGTATTTTACGATTGCCCGTTCATAATCTCTGCGTTCATACAACGTTTCCGCCTCTTCAAAAAGTCTCTCCACTTTTTTGGAATTTCCTAACACGAGTGGCGATAAAAGTGCAAGTAACAGAGCAACTCCGCCGATGATACCCCAAATTCTCTCATTCATTACTATCTCCTTGCTCTACTACTGGACCGATAAGTCTGATACGAAATTTTGTCATCGCAAATTCCATTCCATTTTTTCCTAACAATTCAATTTGCAACTGTGTTTCTTGAGTTCCCATTATATTGCTATCTGCTGTAATCGGGATTTTAATTGTTTCTTTGCCACCTGTAAGCACTTCCGGAATAATAGAGGTAGGGAGTTCATAACTTATTTTATTTTGAGACTCCGGCTGAAGTCGAATTTCCACGTTGTGCACTGGGCCACCACTGTTTTTGATCGTCAGGATGAGATCTTCTGTTTTACCCGCAAAAATATAATCTTTACTCATAGATCCTTCCATTATGAGGTTTGGATCTGGAACGGGTGGTGGCAACCATTGCCACACGAAAAAGGCAGCTATTGCAACAATCGCTATAACGACCGCGTAAGACAAAATTTTCTTCCGAATTCTTTTATTTTTTTCTATGTTTCTCGCGAATGCGATGACTTGAATCAACTCATGTGCTTTGTGACTGTTCGGATTGAGCTTTAATGCTGCCTCTGCCGCCGCTTTGGCATCGTCATACGCACCTACCTCAAGGTACGCCTGACCTAAACCATAATACGCCTCCATGGAATCCGGGTCCGCCTTTATCACCCGCTTAAACGCAGCCGCAGCTTGTTGATATTGCCCACTATTAAGAAAGGCGAGTCCGCGCTCTAAATCCTGTTGGACATCAGTGGTATCCGTTGATGGAACTGTCTGCTCTGCGGATGCAGGTTGCGGGGGTTCCGGGCGCGCCTGTCCGATGTCCTCCAAAAGTTGACGTGCAGCATCGGTGTTGGCATCAATCCGTAACGCTTCCCGCGCTGCGTTTTCCGCATCGTCTAATTGCCCCATCTCAAGATATACCGTGCCTAAACCGACGTGTGCTGCCACGAAGTCGGGGTCCACATCTATCGCCTTTCGGAATTCCGCGATCGCTTCGGCGTGCATTTTCGATTCCAAATACGCGATACCGAGATCGTAATGCATCTCCTGTCTCGATTTCGCATCCGGTTGTGGATTGACAGGCGGTTTTGGGGCCGACTGCGCAGTCTCCTGCTTTTCAGGAGCAGTAAAACTCGGATCAACGGCTTCCAGAAGTGAAAGTGCCGGTTGATAGTCGGCATCTATTTTCAATGCTGCTCTTGCGGTATCCCTCGCTTTTCTGAGTTCCTGCTGTCCGAGATAGGCAAGCGCAAGTGCATGATGCGCTGCTTTGTGGTTTGGATCAAGGGCTACAGTTTTTTCAAGCGAGGGAATAGCACGCCGGTACGCCTCCATCTTTAGATAAGCTAAACCGAGGTTATAGTGTGCAGTCACAAAATCGGAGTCGAGGGTTATCGCATTTTGAAAAGCAGTGACGGCTTCGCTATAACGTTCGCTGTTGAGGTGTGTAATACCCTTGTTGTAATGTGCCTGCTTTATTGTATTCGCGAGTTCGTGTGCAGGTTGATAGTTCGGGTCGAGCCTTAAGGTTTCTGTGACAGCATTCGTTGCTGCCTCCAAGTTTCCCAATGCCCGGTGAGCACGAGCGAGGTTGTAGTGTGCACGCTTGAGGTGTGGAGCGATGGAGATAGCGCGTTCGAGGTGCGGGATTGCTTTGTCGTGTTCTCCCTGTTCTACATAAGCGTAACCGAGGTGGTAGTGTGCATCGACAAGATCGGCATCTTGTGTGAGTGCATGTTCTAACGCCTCAATCGCTTGCGGGTATGACTTCATACCAATGTAAGCGGCACCGAGATGGACGTGGATATGCGTCTTTTCGGAATTAGCGTCTTGTGAACTGTCCCCTAAATCTGCATCGAGTATGATCGCTTTCTGAAAGGCTGTGACGGCTTCCGTATAACTTCTGTTGTTGAGATGAGATTTGCCCCGGTCATAGTATGCATCCGTTATCATACCGCATAGTAGTAACGCCGGTTGGTGGTTCGCATCAAGTTTCAATGCTGCCGTAATCGCAATCCCTGCGTTTTCGAGTTCATCTTGCTGGAGATAAGCGCGACAGAGCGCACAGTGCGCACCGATAAAGTTCGGGTCCAACTTTATAGCCGACTCGAACTCAGGAACAGCCCTGCTGTATTGTCCAGCCTCCAGATAAGCGATACCGAGGTTATAATGTGCCTCTTTTATGGCGTTCATACGTGTCTTTCAAAATAGCAAATAAAGCAGATTTTACTTGAGTCCATTTTATCACGTCTCTGTTAATTTTACTATAGTTTGGACAATTTTAACTTTTTTACAGACAAATAGCAGAAAAGAGGGTATCCTTTCATAATAAACCTGACATTTATTGAAAGGATGTTTTTGATGAATCCTCTTTCCCGCTTAGAAGACATGTTATCAGACTT
>JAJEET010000084.1 GCA_022820835.1 Candidatus Poribacteria bacterium | reverse complement strand
CAATTTCACAGACATTGAAACGATCCCAATAAGGGTGCTACGAGGTGGTGGTTGGAGTGCCACCGAAAAAGGTATCTGCCTCACCAATCGCTTATTGCTTTCACCGACAAACACAATCTACGATTACGGTTTTCGTTGTGCACAGTCAACGTCAGCAACGACTACCCAATAGCAACAAGACGCGCCATAGTAGCCAGCTTGGTATTGTGATATTGTAAAACTGCGATTAAAAACCGGTTTTTCGGAGCGGTTCGGACATCAACCATCCGATTAAGTTAATGATCTCGTCCTGTCGTCCTTGGAGCATCACTTCGATGAGTGCCGGTTGCTCGGCTGCGAGTGCGTCGCGTAAGGTGTCCTTAAAATCCGCCAAATCCTCAACACGCTTGGCGTACGCACCGAAAGATTTCGCGAACGCTACAAAATCAGGATTCAGCAGGTCGGTATCAATCGTCCGTCCCTCACATCCTTTCAGTTGAGACCCTTTAATCGCAGACAAAGCCCCATCATTCACCACAATCGCCACGACATTGATACCGTATTTCATAGCCGTTGCCATCTCCACAGCTCCCATCAGAAACCCGCCATCACCACTAAAACAGATGACCGGACGGTCAGGATACGCGACCTTCGCACCGATCGCCGCGGGATATGCGTGTCCTAACGCCACGCCAATATTTGGATAGAGAAAAGTTCTCGGATCATAGATAGGGAATTCAGCGAAGGAAGCGTAACCGAGCGAATGGACATCAATCGCATAGATCGTGTCTCGCGGGAGTACGTCTTGGAACTCATGTATGACCGGCAACGAGGGCTGCGCATCAAACGGCTTTCGGAGTTCTGCCAACGTTTCACTCCATGCATTTTGACCCGGAGCGACATCTTCAATGAGTGCTTGCAAGGTTAACTTCAGATCACCCACCACGCCTATATCGCACGGATATTCGAGTCCGATCTCGTCCGGGTCTTCGTCGATTTGGATGAACGGTTGTGGCAGTTCCAGATTCCAATTTCGGGTATCAATAGAGGTAAATCGCGGTCCGATGCCGATTAAACAGTCGCTCCGTTGGAGTGCCTCACGTCCGAGGAAACCGTAGCAGATTTGTAACGCCAACGGATGGTCTTCTGATAACACGCCTTTCCCATTGCGGGTGACAATCACAGGTGCGTTCAGTTTCTCGGCGAGGAGCCGTAACTCGTTTCGTGCGTTTGCGTGATAGACAGCAGAACCGGCGAAGATCAACGGCATCTTCGCATTGCGGATAGCCTCAACGGCAGCACCGAGATATGCATCGTCAGGTGGCGACAATTCGGCACGTTCCACACGCGGCGGGATGCGTACCTCTCCTTCGCCTGTGACGACATCCATCGGGAATTCAAGGACTGTCGGTCCCGGTCTCCCGTTCCGCATCGCTTTGAAGGCGTTTTCGACGACGACAGGAATCTCGGCGACGGTGTGTGCGATAGCACAGTACTTGGTGAGCGACGCAAAGAACCGCATCTGATCCAACCCGTGAAACATCTTGCTCGGATGCTTACTGTAGAGACTCGAATCGCTCTGTCCGGTGATGAGCAGTACAGGTGCGCAATCGGTGAACGCCTCCAAAATTCCGGTCGATGCGTTGCTCGCACCCGGTCCCGGCACAGTGATAGCGACCCCGACTTCTCCCGTTGCGCGAGCGAACCCGTCCGCCATCTGTGTCGCCGCGTATTCATGTCGGACGAGGTAATGGTCGATCGTGTCTTTACCTCGCCGCAGCAAGGCATCGTAAATCTGGATGTTTTGGGTACCCGGCATTCCGAAAACCGCTGAGACCCCCTGTGCCTTCAAGCATTCAATGAGAATATCTCCACCTTTCACGTATCAGTCTCCTTTGTGTTCCTTGAGGAAATTTTCTAACCACGCATCGGGATCGTATCCGAGTCGGCGTAGTGATTGACAGCCGATGCGTTTTAGAAAATTGGGGATGAGATTAAAGAGCCTAAGTCGCCAATTCATAATTGGTGAAGGAATCGGGATTACAAATCCCTCCTACAAGATGGTGTTGCCAGTGTTTTTATCGAAAAAGTGCATCCGCTCCGAAACGAATGAGACATAGAGGTGTTGTCCGATCTCTGCTTCAAAGTTAGGCGCAGTGACTGCTTTAAGAATCGTATGCGCGCCCGATGTGTTCGTGCCGAGCGTCACCTCAACGATCGTTTCCGCGCCAAGCGGCTCAACACTATAGACTTCAGCCTGAAAAGCGTTCGGAATAGGTTGATGACTCACAATAACGTCTTCAGCATGCGTCCCGAAAACTGTCTCATTATCTGTAGCACGCGCCTTGAGTGCTTTGACGATTCGGGCATCTTCAATTGCTACTGTGTTGCCGTTTCCAGTGGCGTTTGCCAATGTCAGCTGCAGTTGTCCGTTGGTGCTGGAGATGTCGCACGGGATGCAATTCATGCTGGGGTTGCCTATGAAACCGGCGACAAATAGGTTCGCCGGGTGGTTATAGATGTCTGAGGGTGTCCCTAACTGCTGGATTTTCCCCGCTTCGAGAACAGCGATCCGATCCGCCATTGACATCGCCTCAATCTGGTCGTGTGTTACATAGAAGGTCGTTGTGCCGAGTTCACGCTGTCGCCACCGGATTTCAACACGCATCTCCATGCGGAGTTTCGCATCCAGATTCGATATCGGTTCGTCCATCAGAAAAACTTGCGGACGGCGCACCATTGCGCGTCCGAGTCCGACGCGCTGCGTCTCACCACCGCTCAACTGGTTCGGGGTCCGCATAAGCAGGTGTTCGATATGGAGCATCTGCGCTATATCTCTGACGCGCCGATCAATCTCCTCAGTAGAGAGTTTTCTCGGATGCAATGGGAACGCCATATTTTCGTAGACGCTCAGGTGCGGGTAG
Organism: Candidatus Poribacteria bacterium; assembly: GCA_022820835.1. GTDB lineage: Bacteria > Poribacteria > WGA-4E > WGA-4E > WGA-3G > WGA-3G. The sequence goes on along the minus strand of JAJEET010000084.1, from coordinate 67,922 downwards.
AGGATATGCGATTGGAAAACGAAGGCAACATCACGTTCTGCTGGGGTTCTGTCGTTGACACTGACACCGTCCAAATAGATTGTCCCCGCTTCCGGTTTGTCCAAACCAGCGATACAACGGAGCGTCGTCGTTTTTCCGGCACCGGTCTGCCCGAGCAGCACAAAGAATTCTTGGTCTTGCACATCAAGCGTGATGTCGTCGAGTGCGATGAGGTCGCCGAAGCGTTTTGTAATGTTTTCGAGTTTGACTGTCGCCATGTGTAATTCTACGATCCTGTGTTGTGGATATTGCTACAGTATAGCACAAATCACGTTTATAGTAAAATTGAAAACTTAAAAAATAAAAATGAAATTTGACTTGTGTTACAAATGCATGCTATAATGTGCTAAGCTAAAAAAGGAAATAGAATGGCGATATTTGATACTCTTACCAAAACGCAAGCACAAACACATCCCATGGACTTCGTCAATTACTGCCTAAACTTTGAGGGAGACGATGTTACTTTCGTTGATTTGATCGTACCGGAGCAACCTACGGTTGAAATGCACCAAGCAGATATCGTCATCAAAGTAGAACGCAACGGTCAAGAGGTTCTGGTCCATTTCGAGTTTCAAACCACCGACAGTTATGATCCTGAGATGTCTCTGAGGATGGCAGGTTATATCATTCGGTTGGTTGAAACGTATCGGTTGCCGGTGTATTCAAGTGTCATCTATCTTCGACCGGATGCGGGACGAAGAGACCGTGGCGTTTATGCGCAAAACATAGCGGAACATCAGATTTTCATTGAATATAAGGTTTTCCGGCTCATTGAGATGGAGGGACAGCAGATCCTCGATGCAAAACCTACAGGATTGCTCCCTTTTACGCCGCTGATGAAACGTCCTGCGGGTGTAGATGCTGAACAATGGCTGCGCCGGTGTATCCAAACAGCCGATAGCGTTGATGTCCCGAACAAACCAGCCTACCTCGGGACCTTGGCGGTTTTGGGGAATTTAGTCTATGAATCGGAAGTAATTTCACGTATCATTTCGGAGGAAACCATGCAGCAACGTAATATTATTGAATACTGGACAGAGAAAGCCACAGCAGAAGCACACCAACAAGGACTTGAACAAGGACTTGAACAAGGCATGAGAGAACGGGCACGTGAAGACATTCTTGAAACATTGGAACTCCGATTGCAGCCCGATGCTGCGAGCACCTTCAAACCGATATTAGAAACGATTGAGGATTCCCAACGTCTCAAGCAGCTGTTTCGCGCCGCACTCTTAGCGGAAAGCACAGAGGACTTCGCACAAGCTTTAGCCGTAGACAGATAATTGAACAGCTTAGATGATTGTGTCCGTTTTTCGGTTAGAAACCTCATTTTATTCAGAGTTCACGCTGTTTTGTTTTGAAAATGTTGCTTTTTGCCGAAAAATATCACATAATTTTAGTTGTCATATAGACATTATTTGTTTTAATTTGAAAAATAGTAAATATATCGTATTATAACTTACAAATCTTTGGACAATTTCCTGTAGGAATCACCTATCAGAGGTCCCGTAGGTTGGGTTGAGCGGTAAAACATCAGGACGATTGTGTTGCTACCGAAACTGCTGTTCTCCAATATGTGGTGCATGGAAATAGGGACAGCGAAACCCAACAAACACAACACTTTCAGCCGAAAAAACTTGGATTATAATTGTTATCAGGTGCACATTCAAACGGCTGCTCTAAACTGTAGGTAAGGCGACGACTATGCAAAGCAGAAGTCTCAACATTAACATCGTTCCACCGATTTTACAGGTACACCAGGGCTATGGTGCATGCGTTGCTGCTGCGTGCCGCGTGTCCGTATGTTCGTTGCCTTTTCGTATTATTAACACTGAGTTAACTGTTCTATCTGCATGGTTAATACCCTCCCTCGCTTAACATTAAATAAGTATTATATTTCACGAGATAGTATAGACTTCAAGGCCATTCTATCTATGTCATGCCTGCGCGTGCTTCGTCTTGCCCTAAGCACATCGTCGCGGGCTTTTTTTGTTGCACTCGGTATAGTCAAAATTGCGTAAGTCCTGACCGTAAAATATTAACAGGAGAACATTTCTTATGAAACTTAAAATCAACCTTCTCGGACTTTGTGGCATCACGCTCGCTCTGCTGATCGGTCTGACAGGCTGCGGCGAAGACGCAGTAGAAGAAGACCCGGTCGCCTTCACTGAAACGATCCCCTCGAACGGCAGTACCATCCAAACAGACGCAAAGATTATCGCTACTTTCGACGGCACGCCGACAGGTGTAAACGTAACAGGCGGAAAATTCTCGGTCTCCGGTGCGAATGTGACGATAACGGGTCCGTTTACGGCTGGTGCGTTGAACCTCACGCTCACCTGGTCAGACGGTGCAGAGATGCAGCCGACACCACAACCATCGAGGACTATTTCCAGTTGAACCTCACGCTCACCTGGTCAGACGGTGCAGAGGCACTCACCTACACTGTTGAGGCTCCCGAACCCGATGCATCTGACATCCCACCGCCACCTGCCGGCATGGTACTCATTCCCGCAGGCGAGTTTGATATGGGCAGCAACGACGCGGAGGCGAATAACAATGAGCAGCCTGTCCGCACCGTCTACGTTGACGCGTTTTATATGGATGAGACTGAAGTCACCAATGTGCAATATAAAGAGTTCCTGCTTGAAAACCCACAGTGGCAAAAAGGACGCGTGAACGCAAAATTTGCCGATGGCAATTACCTTCACCTCTGGAATGGTAACAACTATCCAAACGGAAAAGGCAACCATCCGGTGGTGTGGGTCAGTTGGTATGCGGCAATGGCATACTCGGAGTGGGCAGATAAACGGCTGCCAACCGAAGCGGAATGGGAATATGCTGCGCGTGGGGGTTTGAAGGGTAAAAAGTATCCGAACGGGAATACAATCACAGCAAGGGATGCCAACTTCAATAATAATGTCAAGGATACCACCCCTGTCAGTAAATATCCGGCGAACGGTTACAAGTTATACGATATGGCAGGTAATGTATGGGAGTGGTGTCTTGATGCGTATGATGCGGAGTTCTATTTCACATTTCCGAGGAATGGTGTTGCGCGTAACCCGTTATCAGGTGCGAACAGTATTGAGTGGATACTTAACAACTATACAAATGATAAGTCAAACCGCGTCTTGCGCGGCGGCTCCTGGCACTTTATTGCAAGTGACGTGCGCGTCGCCTCCCGCAGCACCGCTGCGCCAGCGACTCCGCTCAACCCCGTCGGTTTCCGTTGTGCGAGGGCTGTTCAGTAACTACTTAACTCTTAATTACTTTACACCTTATTCCCCACCTGCGTAGCAGGTGGGGCTGCCCCAAAATTGGGGACTACTTAACTGATAATTACAAGATAATTACAAACTTTATGGTAAAAAATGGCAGCATCAACCGTTCAAGCCGTTCCTAAACTCTACGATGTTATTCTGTGGCTTTTGGGACGCGTGGAGAAATTTCCACGCTCTCAGAAGTTCACACTCGGCGACCGAACTGTGAATCTCGCCCTGGGGACGCTCGAACTGCTCATTGAAGCCACGTATACCCGGGATTGGCTTCGGATTGCCAGAGTTGGTATGCCTCCGAGGTAGGCGAGTCATATCAAGCGTGCACCGTTAAAGAGTCCAAGGCTTGGGACCTGTGTTCATCTCTCTGGGATGAGCCGAAGATACAATCCGAGGCGTGATGGTGAGTAGGCTTTCTGCCGAATGCCATCACGCCTCTTTTTTCCGAGAAATTAATATTAACCCAACTTGCTACCGATGTGATTTTAGACGCATAAACCCCATTTTTCAGTGAAAAGCGTTCATTTTGCGAAAAACTCGGTGTGTTTCCTACCATTTTCGGTCGAAAGAGGCACAGACTAACAGTCTATGCTACAAAGTGGCAACTTAGGTTATCAATAGAAGCAGGTTAAGGATTTTTTTCTACGATTTAAGAAACATACCATAGTTATACTTATCACTGCGAAAAAATGTAGGAATTACTTAGCAACACGGAGAGTACCTGATGAAAATTTTAACCCTCTTTTGTGTCTGTGCTTTGATGCTAAATGGCTGCGCCATGAAATATCAAAGGATGCAAGCGGAACGCGATCAGATCCTCAAGGATTATGGGAATCTCCGCGAAGAACACAGTGAACTCAAAATTAAAACACTCGATACAGGTGTATTTCTACTTTTCGGAAAATGGAAGTTCCGAAACCTTGAGGTTGAGGAAAGTGATACTGGCACAGGGACTGCGAAAACTGAACCTGCACTTCATACCTTAGATCTAAAAATCCTTAAAAATCTCACACTTGAATTCTTTGAGGAGAACGGTTTTCTCTATTATCGGGGCAAAACGGCAGGCGGTACGGAAGTTTTCGGTAAATTTATCGTTTTCACTATCCAATATAGCAATCACCTACCGGCCACATTCATCCGGTTTTTCAGCTACTCTGGCCCGGAGATGTTCCAACTCCTTTTTGCTGTAAGTGTTGATAAAGAACCAGCCGGACCTGTTATACTTACCAACTCACAGGAGCTCGCAGCAGTGAGAGAAATCGGTATTTTTCCTTCCGATAATCTCGACCGGGAGATGCCAGGCATCATGAATGAGTTCTCTCTCAGGACGCCTGGCATGATGCAACTCGGTCCCACCGGTTCTTGGGTGCAGAGCAGTGGATTGCGTTACTATTTTGAGAAGATCAAAAGATGAAATATCTGTAGGGCATTCTCGAAAGAATTTTTTCGGGTGCGATTTACGATTTAGGAAACACCGCGCGAAAACCCAATTTTTGTGTAGAAGAGCCGATCCCGATTTCAAAGGACTAACATACACCTGCTATTACAGTCGTTTAGACACTTTTTAGACATAGCACGCCGCGGGCGTGCAAGAATCGCTTTGGATGCTACTTATAGACATATCGCTCCGTGGTATGGATTTCAGAACGTTTCCAAAGATAAACACGAGGTGTGATGGTAAGTCGGTTTATTGCCGAATGCCATCACACCTCTTTTTTTTTGAATAAAAAAATATATGCAATTCGGCAGTGTATAGGGTATAATTATTAAGAAATACCCTCCAGATGTAGAATCTAAAACGTTCCGTGCATATAGAAGGTCGGAGAAAGCGATGCTGAATCAGTCGGAGACAGAAGTGAACCCATACACAAATCTGTCTTTAATGGAAAAAATTAAAAGAAGATACGATTTAACACCGTCAATCACCCTTATCCTCGGATTGACAGTGCTTTTCTTTGCCGTATTTCTCATATATCCGCTCCTCTATGTTTTCAAAGAAGCGTTCTGGATTGAAAACAAATTTACGCTCGCATACTTTAAGTTGATGGCAACCGATCCGAATATCCGCGAACTGGTTATCAACAGTTTCAATATCGGTATAATGGTCACAATCGTAACGAGCATCATCAGCCTTCCGCTCGCCTATTTCCTGACGCGCTACCGATACCCCGGACGCAATATGTTACGCTCTGTCATCCTAATTCCGATGATTATGCCGCCCTTCGTCGGTGCGATCGGCATGCAGAAGTTGTTCGGTAATTTTGGAAGCATCAACATGCTTCTCGTAAAACTCGGACTGATTGATATGACCGGAACGATTGACTGGTTCGCTGGTGGTTTCTGGGGCGTGGTGATGCTTTCAACGCTGCACCTGTATCCGATAATGTATCTCAACATCGTCGCTGCACTCGCAAACGTTGATCCGAGTTTAGAGGAAGCCGCGGAAAATATGGGCGCATCGAGATTCCAAGTCTTCCGTCAGATAACACTCCCGTTGATGATGCCGGGTTACTTCGCAGGTGCCATCCTCGTTTTTATCTGGGCGTTTACCGATCTCGGTACACCCCTGATGTTTAATTACAATGATGTCGTCGCGGTGCGAATTTTCCGACAGGTGACTGAGGCGAACACCAATCCGATGGGATATGCGCTGGTTGTGCTAATCATCGTCCTAACAGCACTCGCCTTTTATGTGTCTAAACGGTGGACAGGGAGCAAGCACTATGAGATGCTCGGTAGAGGACACGTTACATCACGGGAGACAGACGCAAGATGGGGGATGTGCACCATCATCTATCTCTTTATCGGCGGGTTGACGTTTATGGCACTCTTACCACATATCAGCGTCATCCTCGTCTCTTTAACACCAGATGCGAGCCAGTGGCAGTTGAGCGTGCTACCGCAATCGTGGACTTTCGCACACTATATTGAGACCTTCACACATGACGATACGCTACCGAGTATCCTCAACAGCCTAAAATACAGCATTTTTAGCACCTTATTAGCACTCTTAATCGGTGTCGTAGTCTCTTACCTATTAACCCGTAAACGTCTCCCGTTCCAAAATTTGTTGGATGCTATCGCGATGTTGCCGTTAGCGTTGCCGGGCGTAGCAATCGCGTTCGGATATATGGGCAGCTTCGCCGATACGACGCTTTTACTGCGATATTTCCCCGATGGACTCGTTTCCGTCATAGATCCGAGGAAGAACCCGACGTTTCTGCTAATTATCAGTTACGCGGTACGACGATTGCCGTATATGCTGCGGTCTATCTACGCCGGACTCCAGCAGACAAGTGTGTCTTACGAAGAAGCATCACAAAACATGGGCGCGACACCGCTTCGGACACTCTATAAGATTACGTTGCCCTTGGTCATCGCGAATATCCTCGCAGGTGCGATTCTTGTGTTCTCGTTCTCTATGTTAGAAGTCAGTGATAGCTTAATCTTAGCAATGCAGGACAAGTATTATCCGATTACAAAAGCGATTTGGTCACTCTCTCAACGTCCCGACCACGGTCCGTATACAGCAAGCGCGTTGGGTGTGGTTGGGATGTTAATCCTGATTGCGTGTCTCCTCGGTGCCGGACGCGTACTCGGCGGAAAGTTAGGCGAAATCTTCCGGATTTAAATAAACATGCTGAAGAAACACCCAAGCAAAAACCCTACGGGACTAAAGAGGGTTATGAAGTCTTCAAGGTTTTCGCGTAGGATCGGGTTCGGTTAGGAAACCGAACCTACCGGACCTGGGGCTGAGGCAGTTATTTTTTTTAAAATTGACACTTATGGTTCGGTTAGTCCCGTAGGTTGGGTTGAACGGAAATCTACTAAAAATTGTACACAGCACAGCGTTTTCAAGGAAACAGAGAAACCTGAAATTACCAAAAACTGAATGAAACCCAACGGATTATGAGACCCACACGGTTTAGAATGTTGGGTTTCGCTAAACTTATCTATCTCAACGGTTGATTGAAGAATGGAAGATTATGTATAACGAAAATGCCTCTGTGGTTTTACCGCTCAACCCAACCTACAAGAATCCATTTCTTTTATCAAACTCACGTTAAAGTAGTATCAAATGACCATAAGATAACTGGGATGCTGATGTTTATTAGCTTTATTGCTTTGAAGGATAAGAAATTATGGATGTCTTGAATAGCATTCGCGATGCGTTGTTAGAGGCACAAGACGTACTCAACCGGTTCGTCCAAAATCCTGAGAATATCGCAACCATCGCGCAGACAGCAGAGATGATGCGAGACGTGTTCGAGCGTCAAGGCAGAATCTTCACATGTGGAAACGGGGGCAGTTTGTGCGATGCCATCCATTTTGCTGAGGAATGCACTGGAAGGTTCCGGGATGATCGGAGACCACTTCCTGCAATCGCACTCAGCGATGCCGGACATATCACCTGCACCGCAAACGATTTCGGATTCGCAGAGGTCTTCGCACGTCCACTTTCAGCACTCGGACACCCCGGTGACCTGCTCGTAGTGCTTTCAACCAGCGGGAATTCTGAAAACGTTGTCCGTGCAGCGACGGTGGCAAAATCGCGCGAGATGCAGGTCTTCGGGCTGCTCGGTGGTGATGGTGGGAGCCTTAAACAATACTGCGACATCTGCCTGATCGCACCAGGTAACACGGCTGACCGTATCCAAGAAATCCATATCAAAGTCTTGCACATTTTGATTGAACACGTCGAGCGATTGATGTTTCCAGAGAATTATCAACCGCGGGCTTAATAAACTTGAGCAATTAACGATGGACTTTCACGGGAGGATATGATAGAATAGATAGCAGGGGAGGAAAACATGAGAAGTTTTTGTACGACAGGTCGCGTGCGACCAGAGCAGCACTATATTGTTCCCCGCACTGAGGAGATTACCGATTTCATCAGCCGCGTCAAAAATGGCAAGTATATCGTCCTCTTCGCACCGCGCCAGACCGGGAAGACCACCTTCTTCCGATTGGCACTTGCAGCACTTGTAGCGGAAGACCCAACCTATTTTCCGATTCAATTGGATTTCCAAACGATGCGCAACGCCGCACCTATCACTTTTTATCAACAACTCCATTACCAGATTAACAGGCAGATTAAGAGCGTGTTCCAAAAACGAGGCGAGGCACCTTCTGAAGCACTGACGCAATTTTTAGAGAACACAACGCTAACCGATCATTTTTCGATGGAAGCGTTCTTTGAAAACCTTAAAAGTTTTCTGGACAACGATTTTCGCAATCAAAGGCTCGCTTCCACGAAGGTTGTCCTCCTCATTGACGAATTTGATGGTATCCCACAAACTGTCGTGAGTGATTTCCTGTATTCACTCCGCCAGATTTATCTTTCTGAGGAGATGCAATGTCCCCATAGTGTAGGCATCGTAGGGGTGAAGAGCATTGCGCAGCTCGACTATGACCGGTCCGTCTCTCCGTTCAATATCCAGGACGAATTTCGTTTGCCGAATTTCACGCTTGAACAGATACAGGGGTTGTTGCGGCAGTATACAGCCGAAGTTGGACAAGCCTTCGCACCCGAAGTCGTTGAATCCATCCATAAACAGACAGCCGGTCAGCCGGTGCTCGTCAATCGCTTCGCGCAAATACTCACTGAAGATTTGGACATTCCGAAAACTGAGACGATTACCCCGGACCACTTTCTACAAGCACATAGGCAACTGCTGCGCGAACGAAATACCAATATCCAGCACCTGACAACCAATATCCGCAGAGACCGGCGTTTCCAAAGAATTCTAATGGACATTATGTCTTACGAGGAAGGTCTGGACTTCAATATCGACGATGACATTATCAGCGAACTCGCGACTTATGGAGTTATCACGGAAGACAGCGACGGCATGTGCCAAATTGCCAACCCCATCTATCTCTATCGTATCATGCAAGCGTTCAAACCGACGATGAACGGACTTGAACGGGAATACTTTCACGAAGATAATATTGCAGGCTTTCAGGCCTACCTTACCACCACAGGACGCATAGACATGGAACGGCTGCTGGATAACTTCCGAGACTTCATCGCACGCGCTGGCTTCAAAATCCTGCAAGTACCGGATACGCCACAAGAATCCGTGGGACGACACCTTCTGCTCACGTATCTCGACCTCTTTGCTCGGAGTGTAGGTGGTGTCTTGTCTTTTGAAGTCGAAACAGGACGCGGTAGAATGGATCTCCTCATTACGCACAAGAACCAAAAATATATCGTAGAAACAAAGATTTGGCGAGGCGATACCCGCTATCAGATGGGCAAAAAGCAGCTCACCGCTTACCTCAAATTGGAGGGTGAGACACAAGGCTACTACGTCGTTTTCGATCATCGGAAGACTCCAGAACCGCGAGTAGAGATAGAAATGATAGAAGGTGTAAGACTTCGAAGTTACGTGATCCCTGTCGTACAGGAACAACCCTCAGCACAATAAAGGAGGATATAACCTATGGAATCATCGGAAAGAAATAAGGCGTATTGGCGGAAAAATCTGCAATATCTCGCCATTTTACTCGGAATATGGTTCGTCACCTCGTATCTCTGTTCAATTGTATTCGTGGAACAACTCGACAAAATTCAATTCGGCGGATATCGACTCGGCTTCTATTTTTCACAACAGGCATCCATCTGGATTTTCGTCGAGCTTATCTTTGTTTATGCATGGCTGATGAATCGTTTGGAGAAGAAATATACACAGCAAAAAAATGAGGAGGACGAGGCGCAATCATGAACGTACAAGCATGGACATTCGTAATGGTGGCACTCTCCTTCGCGTTGTATATCGGTGTCGCACTCTGGTCGAAGGCACGATCGACAGGTGATTTCTATGTTGCGGGGAGCAACGTGCACCCGCTTGTCAACGGAATGGCGACCGCAGCGGATTGGATGAGTGCCGCCTCTTTCATTTCAATGGCAGGACTTATCTCATTTATGGGGCGCGACGGTTCTGTTTATCTACTCGGATGGACAGGTGGATACGTACTACTGGCATTGTTACTGGCACCCTATCTCCGAAAATTCGGTAAATATACTGTTCCCGATTTCGTAGGCGATCGGTATTACTCACAATTGGCGCGGATTGTCGCGGTGGTCTGTGCAATTTTCGTGTCGTTTACCTACGTGGCGGGACAGATGCGTGGTGTCGGTATTGTGTTTTCCCGGTTCCTGAGTGTCAATGTCGAAACGGGCGTACTGATCGGAATGGGGATTGTGTTCTTTTATGCCGTACTTGGCGGCATGAAAGGCATTACCTACACACAGGTGGCACAATATTGTGTGCTCATTTTTGCGTTTCTCGTGCCTGCTATTTTTATCTCTATCCTGATTACAGGCAACGCTATCCCGCAGCTTGGATTGATGGGAAAAGTGGCGGACGGTTCAGGGTTATATCTTCTGGATCGCCTTAACGGTTTGAGTGAGGAACTCGGATTTAACTTATATACAGATGGCAGTAAAAGCACTATCGATGTCTTTTTCATCACATCGGCATTGATGCTCGGAACAGCAGGACTCCCACATGTGATTATCCGATTTTATACGGTACGAAAAGTCTCTGAAGCAAGGATATCTGCAGGCTGGGCACTGCTGTTCATTGCGATTCTTTATACGACCGCACCAGCAGTTGCCGTGTTTGCCCGGACAAATCTCCTCCAAACCGTCAGATTTGAACAGAATGGCGAACTAACAGATGTCAGATATGAAGATGTACCGGAGTGGTTTAAGAATTGGGAAGCGACAGGATTGATCGAATTTAATGATACAAACGGCGATGGACGCATCCAGTACCGAGGGGAGAAGTCCGATGTCGAGAATGAACTCACGATTGATCCAGACATCATGGTGCTGGCGAATCCTGAAATAGCGAAACTCCCAAATTGGGTTGTGGGGTTAGTTGCCGCGGGTGGGTTGGCTGCAGCATTGTCAACAGCTGCAGGTTTGTTATTAGTGATCTCTACGGCAATCGCGCACGATTTACTTAAAGGGAGCATTGCACCCAAATTATCGGAGAAACAGGAGTTACTGGCTGCACGCATCGCAGCCGGTGTGGCTGTCTGTATCGCTGGATATTTTGGGATTCATCCACCCGGATTTGTAGGGCAAGTCGTGGCATTCGCCTTCGGACTTGCGGCGAGTTCGTTCTTCCCCGCTATTGTTATGGGCATCTTCTCTAAGCGGATGAACAAAGCCGGAGCCGTCAGTGGTATGATTGTCGGCATCACCTTTACTGCAGCGTATATTATCTATTTCAAATTTATCGACCCCGCGATGAATACACCAGATCACTGGTGGTGGGGCATTTCACCTGAAGGGATCGGAACCCTCGGCATGCTACTCAATTTCATTGTCTCTATCGGTGTCGCAGCTTTAACACCGCCGCCACCGGATGAAGTACAGGCACTTGTTGAAGATATTCGCCTACCTTAGAACACGGAGGTCTACGATGAAAGCAAATTTTTTAGAAAAAAATAGTCAATTTTCTATCCAATCGAAAGTGACAAATTTTGGGTGCTGCATGTGCGGGCATCTCAAACTTTGCGGTGTTGTTCTACTCCTGCTGACAGCATCGTTGGCACATGCAGCAAAAGTCACAGACTTTATGCCGAAAGAGAGCATCCTCTACCTGCAGCTCCAGGATATTGATGAAATCTACAGTGAAATTGAAGTCTCAGAAAATTGGGAAAAAAGCCTTGCACAATTACCAGATGCTATTCCAAATTGGCAGGACATGCAGCGATATATCACAATGGTACAAGGGATCTTGAGTACAGACTTACAAAGTGTACTTGAAACGGTCGGCTACCGGACTGGACTCTCGGTATGGTTAGATCAGACAAACGCGCCGCAGATTGGACTTGTGATACATTCCGGCGGCAACCTCAGTGAACTCCAACGTTTCACCAAAATCCTCGAAGGGTTGGTAGGTATGTCTGGTGAATTTGTCTGGCACCCAAACGCCGGTGCGTACCAACGAACAACCTACAACATGATGGAAATGGAAGGAAACGTTGTTAAGTACGGGTTTGTAAATGATTTTCTCGTGCTTGGCGCGGGAGAAGGTGCTTTTGAAAAGTTGATGGACACCTATCGGAAAGATGCGCCCTCTATTCGTGAGAACCGAGAATTCTCAGAGTCTTCAAAGAAGTTCGGATCCGGGGTCGTTACCGCGTTTGCTGACACCTCTCACGCCTTATCTTTAATAAATGATTTGGATGAGGTAGACCGGAAGCGTCTTGAGATATTTCAGTCTCTTTTCATACGACTCAATCTACTCGAAAAAGGACCGCTCCTTCAAGTAGATGTCCAGTTTGATCCGAATCTCCCCGATAACGAAATCGGTATGTTTCTGAAGAAAGGCGAAACACTTATAACACCCCACGCGCTGTCGGCTGAAGACGATCTCTTTGTTGCTGTCGCACCGAGCATTTTGGAAAGTGTCTGGGAACTGATTCGCACCGAAATACATAAAAGCGCGAACGATGACACTTATGCAGCAATCTCCTTTTTCGAGGGGTTACTGAACCTTAACCTTGAAGCGGATGTTATGCCAGGCTTGACCGGCGAGATCGCTCTGTCGGTTCCTGATTTCACGAACTTCGATCCACAAGCCTTGGAAAACATGAATCTCGACTTTGATGGCTCTTTTCAGTTTGATGCCGGCAGTGTTGAAACAAGTGGTGCCATTATTTTTAGCCCAAGGAATCCGATGAAATGGAACCAAATCGGCAATAGTTTGTCTAACCTACAAAATATTTCTATTTCTCAAACGGATTACAACGGCACGACTGTCTCAGGAATTGATTCCAGCATCTACTACAGCGAAGCAAATGATCTATTTCTTCTTGGATTCTCAGAGGACGGGGTCTGTACACTCGTTGATACAGTTAAAAATAATAAACAGCCACCTTACCTAAAACAGATACCTAAAGCACCCATCGCATTCGCACAACTGAATGTCGTGCGGGCTTTGGAAACCTTATTAGGGACACCGACGCTTGACGAGATGCTCATAAGTTCAAAAGAAATCGCGCCAGTTCTTGCGTGGATTTCAATTGAGGAGAGTGATGCCACATTTGAAATTGTGGTTTCCGCGGAAGATACTCCACTCGAAGCATTCGCGAAACATGTTCCATTTATCATTTGGACTCTGCAGAATCAATAACTGAACCTACGCAATCCAGCCGGTAGGAAGACTTCGGTTTGAGGATCGGGCAGTTCCTTCAATTTCACGGCGCAATAGCAGAAGCACAAGACCCTGATCTCTCTGAACTCGCTTTTGTTGTGCCAGCACTCATCGCTGCCCAAACGAAAGGGTCATCGAGTACACGCGACGATGTCCTTGATGTTTTAGGACAGATCGGCGAAGATCTCTCAGAAAATGGACAGTCCACCAACACAATTCGAGATGCTTTAATCGTTGGTCTAAACGATAATTCGAGAAAAGTCCGAACAAACGCGATAGATGAATTGTCTGATATACGAAAGGCGATTCGACGCATTGAAGAAGCAAAATAAATAATCTCAGGACTTATGCAAACTCCTTTGCTGGCGAGATTTGTTCCCTCGCCAGCAGTCCTTCAATAAGGAGATATTATGGAGAAATTGTGTAAACCCTAAAGCTCTTATTTCAGGTGTTTGTGAATAGTAATTGTTGATGATTTCTTAAACTAATTTGTAACTATTGCGTCTTACTTACCTAAACAAACATAATTAAATTCAATTGACTGACAAAAATAATACAAAGGGACTGCTCGTGCTGGGTAAAAACCCAGCCGATAGTAGAGCGTCTACACTATGCAACAGACACACAATACGGCTTCGATTGTTGAGGTGATGCGACAAGCGTCTCTCATCTCTGAGCAAGACTATACAAACATTGTCGCAGAAATGGAAGATACCGGTGCATCCGAAGCCGCTGCACTTTCCAAACACGGCGTACCTTCTGATGTCCTTGACCTCGCTACAAAGAGTGTCGAATACGGGACACCGATCATCCAATTGGAAGGGATAGCCCCTGAAACCGAGATACTTGAAAAAGTATCGCCAGGGTTCGCATACCGCAACAAAGTTGTTCCCATTGAACTAAAAGACGATGAGCTTACGATTGCAATGGTGGATGTCCTGAATATTGTCCTCATTGACGAAATTGAGCTTATCACGGATTGCCGTGTGATACCTGTCCTCGCGAATACAGCAGAGATTGAGGCGGCAATTGTTCGTCTTTACGGACGTACCGCTGAGAGCCTGTTGAGTGCTGGTATCAAGGGACCTGTCGGTGCAACGACGACCCTCGAACGTGAGACGATTGAAGACTTCGGTATTGACGATGATCTCATTCAAGACCCGACGGTTATACACGCCGTTGACCAGATGATCATTGATGCAGTTCGTATGGGGGCAAGTGATATCCACATTGAACCCTATCCGACCCAACTTAAAATCCGGTTTCGCGTTGACGGTGTATTAGAAGATCAACCGCAACCGCCTGCCTATTTTCAATCTGCAATTACTTCTCGTATCAAGATCATGGCAGGGATGGATGTCGCGGAACGCAGACGCCCCCAAGACGGAAAAATTAGTAGACAGATCGCGAGTGTCGGGAACAGACAGATAGACCTTCGCGTCTCAACTGTCCCGACTGTCGCAACCCTTCACGGCGAAAGCGTTGTGCTGCGTATACTTGACCGGCAGTCTATTGATTTCGGACTTGCGGAACTCGGATTGACCGAAGACAATCTCGAACTCTTTCAACGTATGATTCGCAAACCACACGGCATCATTCTCGCAACCGGTCCCACCGGTAGCGGAAAGACAACATCGCTCTACGCATGTCTGAAAGAGATTAACTCGCCAGATATCAAAATTATCACGCTTGAAGACCCCGTCGAATATGAACTTGAGGGGATCAACCAAATCCAGGTCAACCCAGACATCAATTTCACCTTCGCTGCTGGACTCCGGCACATCCTCCGTCAGGACCCAGATAAAGTACTGATTGGTGAAATTCGTGACTATGAGACTGCAGAAATGGCGGTTCATACATCGCTCACCGGTCACCTTGTATTTAGTACGCTCCATACAAACGACGCACCAGGTGCAATTACGCGACTGATTGATATGAACGTTGAACCGTATCTCGTCGCCTCTACCGTCGAAGGGGTCATTGCACAGCGGTTGGCGCGTCGTATTTGCAAAGCGTGTTGTGAAATGTATCCACCTGAGATGCAGGAATTGGAAGCACTCATCGGGAGTAATGGCAGTGGACCTGCTATCCCGTCCAACCTTGAGATTCCGAGAGCCGTATTAGGAAGCGACTGTAAAGAGTGTCGAGGGAGAGGCTATAAAGGCAGAATCGGCATCTTTGAAGTTTTGCTCATGAACGATGAAGTACGATCAACGGCACTCAAGCACGCATCAACAAGTGAGATTCGCCGCCTCGCTGTCCAATTAGGCATGAAAGGTTTACGCGAAGACGGCTGGCGTAAAGTCGCTGCCGGAATGACTACCGTTGACGAAGTACTCCGACTCACACAAGAAGAAGAATTCGATTTAGGGGACATTGTATAACCCCTACTGTATCCAGTCTGTTGAGTCTTGCCAGATTGATTGTGGAGGCGAAAAATGCCGTTATTCCGATATGAAGCGATCACACACGGCGGGGGTAGCGTAAAGAATACGCTCGAAGCCGACTCTAAAACCGAACTTATCGCCCGCTTACGGCAGATGGGGTATTGGCCCACTACTGTCGTTGAGGAGACAGAGGAAGACACACCGACCGACTTTCGCAGATGGTTGAAATTCGGGCAGGGCAGGGTCAAACCCGCGGACGTTGAGTTCTTTACCTATCAGCTGGCGACGCTCGTTAACGCACACGTCCCACTACCGCGCGCTTTAGAAGTAACGCTCGGTCAGATCCAGAACCCTGCGCTGAATCGTATCGTTTCACAAGTCAAATACGATGTCGAACACGGTGCGACTTTTAACGACGCATTGTCGCAGCACCCGAAGGTTTTTTCAGACCTCTATATTAACATGGTAAAAGCCGGAGAAAGTGGTGGTGTACTCGGCTTAGTACTCGAACGTCTCGCTGGATTTGCCGAACGCCAAAGACTCCTGAAAAACGATGTTATCTCAGCACTTTTCTATCCAATTATCCTATTGACGCTCAGCATATCCGCTGTTGTTGTCCTCATGATTCTCGTTATACCGAAATTCACGGCGATGTTCAACGATCTCGGTGTTGATTTGCCGCTGCCTACACAAATTCTCATCAGCACAACCGATGCTTTTCAGACCTATTGGTGGGTCGCACTCGTCATCGTCATCGCAGCTGTCGCCGGAATAAGACAGTACCTAAAACTTGAAGCCGGTCAAATCTGGTTTGACCGACTCAAGCTCAAAGTACCACTCATCGGTCCCATATTTAGCACGTTTGCTATTGTCCGTTTTACGCGAACGATGGCAACACTTTTGGAAAACGGTGTACGTATGTTGCCTGCACTTGCGGTTGTCAAGGATACAATCGGAAACAAGGTCTATAGCAAGGTCGTCGCCGAAGCGGAAGTAGAAGTCGAGCAGGGGTCCACACTCTCGCGCGAACTCGGTAAAAGTAAGGATTTTCCTGAGTTCGTCACACACATGGTGGCTGTCGGCGAGGAGTCTGGTGAACCTGTTCACATGCTCAGTAAACTCTCTGAATACTACGATGTAGAAATTAAAAAGAGCCTCGAACGTTTAACGAGTTCTATCGGACCTTTGGTTATTCTACTGATGGGTGTCGTTATCGGGTTCATCGCTGTTGCGATGATCCTTCCGATCTTTGAGGCAAATCAATTACTAAGCGGTTAACCCACGCTTTACGTGTCAAAAGGCACCTAACAAAATAATAAGAGAAATTAACAGTTGTCAGGACTCAGTTTTCAGGAAAAAGAGAAAATTAATAATCCCAACGTCTCTTTCTGATAACTGAAAGATTTTTCGCAGAAAAATCGGACTGACAACCGATAACTATTTAGGAGAAAATTACAATGTTCACGCAACTAAAATCCGACGAATCCGGATTAACGCTAATTGAATTGACGATCGTTATCGTTATCTTAGGCATCTTGGCAGCCTTTATCGCGCCGCGGGTCATCAATGCACCGCAACAAGCGAAAGTCTCAAAAGCACAAACAGAAATTAGTGGTATCAAAACTGCTTTGGAGCAGTATGCCATAGCAACAGGCGAATATCCGACAACTGAACAAGGATTAACCGCCTTGTGGCGCGCCCCGAGTCCAGCACCGCCAAATTGGGATGGTCCCTACATTGGTACCCCAAGTTTTGAAGACCCATGGGGTAACTCGTATGTCTACCGTCACCCGGGCACACACTACGGCTATGACTATGACCTCTACTCAATGGGGAAAGATGGCAAGGTCGGAGGTACAGAGTTAGACGCCGACATCACCAATTGGATCGAGGAAACAAGCGCGACCTATTAAAACGATGCAACAAACAATAGACAGGCGAGCACCTCACAACTCGCCTACTTCTCAATCTCAACGCGGCTTCACGATCACAGAATTACTGATCGTTTTGACGCTCATGGGTATCCTGTCGGCTGTTTCTATGCCGACACTCAAAGGGTTCGCCGTAACGCGTCGATTGAAGGCATCCGCGCATACGATCCGCAGCCTACTCACGTTCGCACGGGATATGGCAATCACCGACCGAACAGCACACTTGGTGGTTTTCGATCTCGACAATGATCGGTGCTGGCTCGCCTCAAGCGAAACGTTTAACCCGAGCAGTCCGCTTGCGTCGGCACTCACTGCCCAGAATTCTACAACTGTCAACACGACCTCAACGAATACAAACGTGAATCCGTTGGCAAACGCGAATTCTGCGCAACAGAACGGGAGGTCCGCACGTGCCAGCGGAATCTTAGGCGTGCCTTACGCGATGGAGAAGGATGTTGCATTGGCGGCTATGGTGACCAACCAAAACGGTCGTACGTCTCAAACTGATTCGGGGGTCGGCTATATCTATTTCTCACCGACCGCTACCTCCGAGGAGTCACTCATCTACCTCCAGAACTCACGAAATCAAATAATGTCTGTCGCTGTTGAAGCCGCAAGTGGACGGGTTACAGTACGGCAACTCGCGACTGAAGAAATTGAGACGTTAGGGTTTAGCGCACAAAACTAACCTTTCTGCTCTGCGGTTTACCATATCCGTTGGATGCTTGTCTACACATTTCACGGAGTCCTTGTAAATCTATGAAACAGCCAATTAAATGCTCAGTCTCAACAAGAGAAAGCGGGTTTACACTCGTTGAGATACTCGTAACGTTAGCGATTTTGGCGGCTGTGCTTCCGGCACTTTTGAACGCTTTTGCTTCCGCCGCGCGCAACCAAGCACTCTCAGACAACACGACCACTGCACTCTATCTCCTCAAGTTTCAGATGGCACAGATTGAGATGGAGGGGTATCCCGATGTCGGGGAGGCATCAGGCGAATTCGGTGAGAACTCGCGCTATCGTTGGAACTCCGTCATTACAGACATAGAATCCGAAGAAATAGAGAATATACGACGCGTGCAAGTAACTGTCACATGGCTACATAAAAACAGAGAGCGTTCAATGTCCATGACGACTTTCGTCGCCGATAGACAAAAATCACAAACACAGCAGGGACAGCAACAAGGTGGTGGACGATAACCAGAACCTCAACGTTGCAACGGGACACCGTAGACATGAAAACGCAAAAAATACACACCGACCCAATGGATGAGAACGGACTGACGCTCATTGAAATGCTCATGGCTGTTAGTATCCTCGTCATCATCGGAGGATCGGCGTATTTTGCTTTCAAAACTGCCGTTGATGCATATCATCAGACCCAAGCACGGGTATTGGCAGCACAGAGGTGTCGGTTCGCTATGGACAGGATTGTAACCGACCTCAGTAATATGCAAGCCTCGGTCGAGGACCCAGAACTCGCATTGTATACACAAGACGGACCCAGTCAGTTCGGTGACAGAGATATGATCAGTTTCGTTACACTCGTGAGGACCGACCCTGACCCATTTGCAGCGCAGCTCGCACGTCTCCAATCTCCGAATACCGCACAAGTCCCCCAACCGCTATTAAGTGACGTTCAACGGGTGGCGTACTTTGTCGCCGCTGAACCCATGCCGGGTCAATCCCTTCTCGATTCAGGAAGTTTGCAAGAAAATTTTACTGAAAACTCAACTGTTGAGGAGACTGGGACATCCGCCCTCTTCCGCGTCAGAACGACTACACTTGATCCGCAGACTGTTATCGGTCCCATCTTAGAGAGCGGAAATATACCGGAAACAGACGACAACGGCGAACCGATTTATGTTGACATCGCAACCCTTATTACCGGACTCACGAACTTTGATTTACAGTATTTTGACGGAGAGACAGAAGTATGGAACGATTCGTGGGATGATCAAGAAAGCATTCCGAGTACTGTCCGAATCCTGATATCGGTGCAAAGTGAAATAGAGGGGCCCGTAAGCACAAATACCACGACGCAGTTTACGCCCCAAAACCAACCGTCTGTACCGTTAAACGGGATGACCCAATCAACGATGGTATTTCTCCGAGCGAGTGCCACCGCCGCTGGCGGCACACAAGGCGGAGCTCAGGGAGGCCCCTAAATGACTGCACTCACGACGCGGATTTCCGGCACACTCTACAATGAACAGCGCGGATTATCACTCGTCTCAACGCTCTGGATACTCACGATCCTTTCTGTTTTGGCAGCGCAGCTCCTCTATTCTATCCATATAGAACAGCGTACACAACGGAACTTTTTGGACAAAGCAAAATTGCACTACGCCGCGAAGGCAGGCTTCGAGTGGACACTCGCTGTTATACGGACAGATCAGACACCTTTCGATTCGCTCGGTGAAAATTGGGCTGAACCAGTTCAAGGACAGATTGATGACGGCGTACAAACAGGAAATCTCTTGAACTATCAGGTAACAGTGACCGATGAAGCCTCGAAAGTCAATGTCAATACCGCCGATGTTGGACTCATCACGAATTTGCTTATGCAAGCCGGTGCTTCGCAAGATGACCCGCTAACGCAGGAACTCGCCAATGCTATTGTAGAAGGACGACCTTATAGAACCGTTCGCGATCTCGCACATGTGGAGGGGATGACATCCCAAATCCTTTACGGGACACAACAAGCGGCTGCATCGACACAGCCAGCTGCCAACACACAAGCACAAGGCACGTCTCCAAACAACGTTTCCGACACCGGCGTACCTTTAGCGACTGAGCCACAGACACAACCCGGATTGGTGGATTTGGC
Organism: Candidatus Poribacteria bacterium; assembly: GCA_022820835.1. Lineage (GTDB taxonomy): Bacteria > Poribacteria > WGA-4E > WGA-4E > WGA-3G > WGA-3G. The sequence continues at coordinate 47,279 of JAJEET010000084.1, read as the reverse complement.
AACTATTTATTCGATTGACGCAAGCACCGACCCGGATGGAGAAGCACTCCTTAACCTCAATACGGCGGACGAAGGACAGTTGACGCAACTTGAGACCCAATCCGGTCAAGGTGGCGGACAACCCGTCTTTTCACAGGCGGAAGCGCAATCGTTGACGCAACAGCGGGATTTTGGGGGTTTTAGCGAACTCATGGACATACGGGCAGTCTCTGATGAAATTTTCAACAGCATCCAGAGTCGAATCACGACTGAGGATAACAGCGGGAATCAAGGAAACCAAGATGACGAAAATGGTGAAGGACAGAACGGTTTCCCGTTCCAAGGCGGAGGTCCACAACAGGGACAAGGCGAAGGTGAACAAATAAACATCAACACCGCTGATGTCGAAACCTTGCAATCTTTGGACAATATTGACGAAGGTATTGCCGAACGGATCGTCAACCATCGAGACTCACAAGGATTTTTTCAGAACATTGACGCTATCAAAGAGGTCAGAATGTTAACACAACAAGAGTTCATCGGTATCGTCGATAAAATAACCTTGACAGATGGCGAAACACGCAGCGGACTCATTAACGTTAATACGGCTCCCGTTGAAGTTTTAGCACTGCTACCAGGAATGGATCCCGAGAAAGCACAGGCGATCGTTACACGTCGAGAACAAGACCCTCCAGATGACTCGCCGGTACTTAGTTTTACCGAAGTGGAGATAACCGGAAACCCGTTTATGAACATCTCAGAACTTTCGGAGATGCAGGAGATCGACTTTAACTCGTTTCGGGAACTTGCCGACCAAGTAACGTATCGTTCGCACGGGTATCGTATCGCAGCAAGCGGCATTGATGCTACAGGTAGAGCCATCTCAACCTGTGTCGGTATCATCGATCGCACAGGTGACGAAGTCGTTATTCAATATTGGAGACAGGATTAGAGGAGTAGCCTTCAGCAAGAATGGCTATCGGCTAACAAAAAATGGCAAAAAAACAAGTTGTCGCGATTGATATCGGCACGCATACAGCGAAAATGGTTCAATTTGAACAGTCTTCTGCAGGTGTGCGTCTAATCAACGCTAATTTTGTAACATATCAAAACCCAGATGACCGGTATCAGGTCGCTCAGGCATTGGAACGCCTTTGGGAACCCTTAGGGAAACCATCAACACAAGGGAATTTACGCGCCCTGTTCAACCGAAACAAGTCGGAAGTCGTCGTGGCACTTCCGAGATCTCTGGTCAGCACAAAACGTTTAGCCAATTTACCCGCTGCAGCTGACGATCAACTCGCGAGTATCGTCGAGATTGCAGCAGAAGCGGAACTCCCTTTTCGGGTTGAAGAAGCGATCTTCACTTATCACGATGTACGTCAAACATCAGACGCGACTTCGGTCGAATTGATATCGACTCGACGCTCATCGGTCACGGATCATCTCGATCTTCTCGAACAAAACGGTGTCGTCGCATCCGGTGTAACACCTTCGATGATAGCGATCGCTGAGGTGGCTGCAAACAGCGGATGTACCAAACCGACATTCATTGTTGACATCGGCGCGATGCATACAGACTTCTGTTTCATTCAGAACGGCAGACTCCGATTTTCACGTAGTTTCCGACTCGCAGGCAACAATCTGTCTGAACAGATCAGCAGTGCATTAAACATTGATATTGACGCTGCAGCAGCAGAAAAACGACACATCTCCGCAGACGAAGAACCTACATCTGGATGGACAGCACAGCTGATTTCTGAGCTCCAGCGTTCTATTGCTGCTGCGAACTTACAGCGCGAAACTGGAGACAACGATCCAGAGAACAACACTGTCGGATCTGAAAGTCCAACGCTCTCTCCGACTGAATCCGAAATTTGGCTATCCGGTGGGGGCGCACGTGTCCCTGATCTTGCGTCTGTTTTGGAAGCGGAACTCAATATCCCGACGATGTTATGGAACCCACTTCAGGCAATTCAACAGTACACAGATATTAAAATTGAAACGAATCAACCAGAGGTAAGTACTCTACTCGACGAATACGGTGATACGATAGCCGTGCCATTAGGTGTCGCACTTAGTGCACTGAATCCGGCAGTCGAAGTCTCTCTGTTACCGAAGGAGACTGCCGAGACGCTAACGCAAACAGCACGGCAACGGCAACTTTTTGCGACTGCAGGGTTGGGAATCTTGATAATCGGTGGTGCCCTTTTTGGCGGTTATACGCTCCAACGCACACAGAAACACAGAGCCGAACTCGTAGACCAGCGACTCGCAAACTACGCACAGCCCATGGCAGCCGCCCAAACACAACTCGGACGGGAATTGGCACTCACAGAGATGTTGGCACATAACATCTCGCCACTTGATATTTTGCACGCACTTAGCGAGATGTTTCGCGATAGAACACAAGTCGCATGGACAAATTTCAATATTACCAATCTCAATGTCCCTGAAACGGCACGCATTACTTTTAATTTAGAGGGATCCTCCCATGAAGCGATTAATACCCTCATAGGGGCACTTGACCGATCTGGGGTCTTTACCAATATCCGACCCGGCGAGACCACAACAATCACACAAGATCGAAAAGAAATTTTCCAAGTGCAGGTGCGGTGTAACTTAAGCCCATCTGCTGTTAAAACATTTGCCGAAAAACGGTATCCGATGCCCGAAATACCGGTGGATGAAAATCAATCGGTAGCAACGGACGACGAAATAAACATTGAACCCCCTGCGCCGAAAACCGATGAACCTGAAAATGAAAAAAACGAAGACGATAGATAAAATATATATCAGCTAACAGTTATCAGTACCCAGTCCGCTGCGCTTTCAGTTATCAGAGGGAATAGTTTCCAGTTTCCAGTTAAGAGTGCCTCGCAGTGAGAGTCTGATTCATCAAATTTCCTTTCTTTAACTGGCAACTGACGACTGGCCACTGACAACTGCTAACTGAAAGATTTTTCGTAGAAAAATCGTACTGACAACTGTTAACTATTAACTGAAAGGTTGCGTAGCAACCGTACTGACAACTGTTAACTATTGTAGAGGATAAATAGATGGAACTCGATCTCCAATTAACGCCACGTAGCCGAATTTTGATCGGCATTTTGGGTGCGGTACTTCTTGTCTTGGTTGCGATACAAGTTGTTCCTGCTTTCTATCGCCTGTTTGTAAATCAGGAAGCTAAAACTAAACAGGAGCAGTTGTTAAAAACTGAAAATTTTGTACGGGCTGCAGAGGTACTTAAACCCGTTGAAGCCGAGATTTATAGGGCAACCGGATTGGCAGACACCGAAGGCCAACAAGATGGCGAACAAAAGGCAGTATCACTTTTCGATACGCAACCACCTGAGACCGTCATTCGAGCACGCGTTGATGGATTGGTCAGACGCGCCGGTATCGAACAGAATTATCAACTCCTAACGAAACCTGCTGCAGGTAAGCAGCGTCTAAAGTTGACGATGCAAAACCGAGAACGTCTCGTTCTCTATCTCTATCTCAAACATATTGAGACAGAGGCAGAGGAACTTACCGAGACCGCAGCACAAGAGACAGAGGATGATTCGTTCGACATGATGATGGACGCGTGGTTGTCAGGGACAACAGAGTCCGACACGGATGAAAAAACGGAGGAAATAGACGAAGTGTCATCTGACACAGAATCCGCAGAAACTGTGGACCCAGAAAGTAAGGCACCACCAACCGAGCCAGAAACGCCGACGGATCCATCGGAATATGCTTCACTGCCAGAGGTAATACCGCTTTCGATTCGTGCTAAACTCGCTTCGTATATTAAAAGCATGGTGACACAGCAACTTCGCGGGGCAACAGATTTCAGGCAAGGCTTCTTTGCAGCGCAAGTTCACAAACTTGAGACCCCTGCCTCCCCCGGTATTTTCGGCATCGGTGCAAAACCCGCTGCCATTGAAGTGCAATTACGAAAAAACAGTCCACTTCTGGAAATTCTCATGCAAACACCCGACGAATACGTTGAAGATCAACCGCCAACGGCTGAACTTCAATCGGCACTCGTTAAATACATTGAGAAGATTCAGGAACAGCGAGCATCCTTTCTGGAACAACTCGCTTTGGCACCACCAACTTACGAAACGCAACTTTATACCGTTGAGATGAAATTCAAAACAAATCTTGAGAAACTTGTTAACTTGAACCACCTTATTGAAGAAAATACCAAATGGCTAACTGTGCGGGATATGCGAATCTCCGCTGATAAGCAATCCTCCGGTGCACAACGCGGCCGAAATCGTGGTGGGGATGACGCAACAAACTTAAATGTTGACCTATTTCTTATCGCTCAAATATTTTAACGCTACCGAAATCCGTAAATCGGTTTCGGTCTAAAAAACTGCTTAAACCTTACGAGGTCAGCAAAAAAACGGACTAAATCAAAAGGATCGGATGTTATGCAAGGACGAAGACTCTCATTTTTTATGCTATCCCTCTGTTTCGGATTGCTTGTTATAGGACTTGTCGAGGTACACGCGCAGCAACAAGCGACTATGCGCGTCGCACAGACCGACGACCAAGGTCGAGCAATCCGTTTCGATTTCAACTTCACCAGCCAGGAACTCAGAGGCGTACTCGAGTGGCTTTCACGCGAAACAGACCTAACGATTATCGCAAGCGAAGAAGATATTCGAGATAAAAGATTCTCACTCATCAACCTCACAAATGTGACCATTGAAGAAGTTATCGAACAAATCAAAACTGTCCTCACACAATATGATCTCACGCTCATCCAAACCAATAGTACACTCTTGGTTACAACTTTTACGCGCGCAATGGTCACAAAAGGCGTTGTCAAAAGCATTACACCGGACCCCGAACTCGTCGATATGACCGATGAGATTCAAACTTATATTATTCAATTGACGAATGTCGTTGCTTCAGAACAGGTAGACCGCCTCAAACCGTTACTCAACAGACAGGCAAATATCTTTGCGGATACCACAACTAACTCACTCGTTATAACAGAAGTCGCCTCTAATATACGCCGAATCGTTACAATTTTACAAGTGGCTGACGAAGGTGAAAGATTGCCCGCATTAAAGATCCTCGTCGTCCCGCTTGCTTATGCGGATGCCAACCAAGTGGCACAAGCACTCACAAACATTTTTAGAGATGAAGGTCGCGACGAACGGCAGAGTAGTAGCATCCGTGTTACTGCGGAAGAGGCGAGAGCCGCCGTAGAACAGATGGAGGCAGAAGGCACCGGTTACGAAGTCCTTGATGGCACTATCAGAATTATTGCTGAAACCAACTCCAACTCACTCATCCTCAAAGCCTCTGAAGCAAACTTGGTATTCCTACAGAAGATCGTTGAGGATCTTGATGTATCACCCACCTCACAGACCGAAATCAAAACTTTTCGGCTTCAGTACGCAGCCGCTGAGGATGTCGCAGAAACGCTCCGGGAAGTACTGACGGGTGAGAGTCAAGAAGGCCGCCGTAGAATGGATGCCTGGGACCGCGCCCGCTTAAGGAGCTGGCAACGTGAACAAGGCGTTGACCAACAAGGCATTGTCGGAGATGTCAACGTCTCTCCCAACACACGCCTCAACATTATCGTCGTCTCCTCCGATCCGCGCAATTTCTCTATCATAGAAAAAGTTATCCAAGAACTTGACCAAGCAGAGACACAAGAAGAAATTAAACTCTATTTTCTCAAGTTTGCAGATGCCGAAACCCTCGTTCCGAGCCTACAAGATCTTTTTGAAGGCGGCAGTGCCGGACGCGACAGAGACCGTCCTTGGTGGGAACGTAGACGCGATGAGCCAACTGAAAATGGTGGATTTGGCGTACAAGGTGAAGTTCATCTCGTCGCTGATGTTCGCCTCAACGCGATTATGATCTCAACGAGTTCACAAAACTTTGCAACCATTGACACACTTATCGCCAAACTTGATGTCAACATGCCGGACCAAGAATGGGGGACCCGCATGTATAAACTTAAATACGCCGATGCTGAAAATATAGCTGCTGTCATCAACAACACCTATCAGGGCAGTTCCAACAATCAGGACTTTTTCTTTTTTCTCCCTCAAAGCAACCGGAATCAGACGCAAGGGTCGTTGGCAGGGAATGTCACCGCTGAGCCCTACCCTACGTTGAACGCTGTCATCATCTCAACGGCGACACAGCGTAACTTTGAACTTATCACACAGTTCATTGAATCCATGGATATACCTACGCCAGAGGGCCAAAAAGAGATTACAACGACAATTCGACTCGAATACGCAGATGCCACGCAACTTGAAACGGTGCTGCAACAGGTCTGGGAAGGTGAAGGTGGAGACGATGGCGGGTTCAGTTTTAGAAGGTTCTTCGCTTCCGGGGGCACCCAACAACAGCAAGATATTAACTCCTTGAGAGGGAAAGTTACCGTCTTCGCTGACCCGGATACCAACTCTCTGATTATTACGACACGCCAGCGATACCTGCCTGATGTTGAGGCACTGATAAAAAAGTTAGATTTTGTCCGCGGACAAGTCTGGATAGATATTCAAATCCTCGAAGTCACGCTTGATGAAACGACCAAACTCGGTATTGAACTCACAGCACAAGAGAATAAAATCTTCGGCGTATCTCCGGTGCCCGGCAACCCGCTCATCGGTGAACTCGATGCCCAACTCGGACTCGATCAGGAAATCTCTGGGTTTAATCTCGGTTTAGCAACCAAGGAATATATGGCACTCCTCCATACACTCATGCGTGAAAACAAGGTCCAAACGCTCTCGACACCAGTCCTGTTGACACGAGATTCCAGAGCCGCGACGTGGAGCAGTGGTCGCCGTATCCCGTACCTCCAAAGTGTTGATACCACCAGCATTTTAGGAGAAACCACCGCCCAACCGCTCTTTAACTACGACTTTATTGATCCACCTGTCGGTATCAATATCTCACTCACACCGTACATCGCTAAATCACAAGCAGGCGAGGACGGTAAACGCACCATCGGACTCCAAATTGACAACATCAGTGCAAGCAATTTCATTGAGTTTACCGACTTCAATGCACCCATCACGGATGACAACGCCATCAGTGTTTATATTGATGTCGAAGACGGGCAACAGATCGTTGTCGGTGGCATCATCCGTCAAAAGCAGAAGCAAGTCGAAAACAAACTCCCAATCTTAGGCGACATTCCGTTGATCGGTAGGCTCTTCAAAAGCACCGAAACCGCTATCGAAGATACGGAGATTGTGATAATTATCACACCGCACATCGTCGATATTAAGAACGAAGCAGACCTTGAGAAACTCAAGGAAAAAGCTGATAACTGGCAGAATAACGGAAGTAGTGAAATGAAGATGAAATTAGAGGACGCTGACAAAAAAACAGACGAATAAGTCTCTTATATAGGACTTACGCATGCTGCTCTTTTGTACCACAAACTGTTAGTTTGTGCTATCAGAACGCTGTGTTTACAGAAAACTTTCATCTAACAGAACCGACTACAGCCAATATTGCGTAAGTCCTGTTATACCTGCCCCGTAATAACCTCTGATTGAATTTTGTAGGCTTTTACGGGGCTTCCATTTATCCGCTACCGAATATGCCGGTAAAGTTTAGCGAGTCGTGCAGGTGAAAATTTAAGAAAATAGAGGAGTGTTATTAGCCAGTTATTTAGCGTCGTCCGGACGATTCCCTTCCTTTCCCATCGCCGTGCGGAGATATGGATATGCGGTGTAACCAACGTCGTTTTGCCGAGGCATCGCAACTTTTTTGAAAATTCCATCTCTTCCAGAATCGGGACTTCAGGAAAACCGCCGATCTTCTCAAAATCAGCACGCCTTAAAAAGATACCGCTGTCGCCGTAAAAAACCTTCAGGTATTTCCCGCGCATGTCCCCTGCTATTTCAATCACACGATAGAGGAAATGCCTACCATCAATCTTCTGCCGAAACCCGCCCCCGACGAACCCAGAAGCGAGTGCCGTTTCCACCGATGCCAATGCTCCCTGCTCAAGCCAAATATCAGCATGCACAAAAACAAGGATATCCCCTGTTGCCGATACCGCGCCTGTGTTTAACTGCTTCGCACGTCCCGGTTCCGACGTAATCACCTTTCCATACTTTTCAGCGATATGAACAGAACCGTCAGTACTCCCACCGTCTACAACGATGAGTTCATGCGCTCCTAACGCAGGCTGGAGTTGCGAAAGCGTCTTCTCCAATATCTTCGCTTCGTTCAAGATAGGAATTATGACTGATATTTTTTCCAGTGTCATGAAACTACGAGGCTGTTTGCAGCGACTGGTTCAAGGCAAGTATCGGAAAAACAGACGCATAGATCGGGTCCGCGTACCCACCAATAATCTCCCAGTAGATACCGACGCACTGCTCTTGCCACGAACCGTCTTCGCGCTGATGTTTGAGCAGAAACCCGATGCCGTCCTGTGCTGCCCGATTTTCAGGATCCACTTGTAGAAGCGCATAAGTACTCCACGCCGTCTGTTCTATTGTACTTTCGATCGGATCCCCGAACATATCTTCACCCCATCCACCATCCCTATTTTGGGTGCGTTCTAACCACGCAACACCCCGATGGACTTCCGCTGCCTCTCTCAGTCCAACTTTCACGAGTGCCGTTATAGCACAAGCAGTACCGTACGTATCTTTTGCCAACCAGAGGTCTCGCCAGTAACCGTCTCGATGAACTTGACGACGAAGCCAGTTGATACCCCGTTGCATCTCACGCGTCATATCCAGTTTATCTGTGAGGTCAAGTTTACCAAAAGCGAGCAGTGCCTCAATCGCATGCGCTGTGATACTGACACATCCGACATCCCCTTGTCCGGGTTGATATGTACTCCAACTCCCATTACGCCCCTGTTGTGTTTTCAACCACCCAATTCCGCGGAGAATTGCGTCATCGTAGGGGTGAGGTGACCCCGCCTCTACAGCGTACGAACGTATCAACGCAAGGGTACCGAGGGCGGTATCATCTGCGTCACTCGGAAGTGAACTATCGCTTAAACCGGAAAACGCCCATCCACCATCTGCGTTCTGATGTTCGACAAGCCACCGCGCAGCAGATTTCACGCTTTCGGTCTGTTCAACACTCGAAATCATTGCCTCTTCGTTAGTAGAATGCACCTCTGTGAGTGCGATGATGCTCAACGCTGTATCCCAAACATTCAGGTTCACTGCTTCTCGACATCCGCCATCAGGATTCCGGGTCTTATGAAGCCATGCAATGCCACGTTCAATAAATTCGGCGATTTCTTCGTCGGTCTCCCACTTTTCTTGCAGTTCAATAAATGCCAAGACCGAAAGTGCAGTAATATAGTTCACCCGAAACCAACTGCCATCGCTGAGAACGTGTCCTTTCAACCATTCAACGAGTTTTGAAATCATCTCAGGGCGTCTTGCCGTGTTTAATTCTATTAAAATGAACACAGGAACGAGTGTGTGTTGTTCAGCAATGAAAAGCGCATCGAAAAGTTCGGTATTGAATAGTGCTACAGGGGGCAGCCGATGTCTCGGAGGTTTCAATCGTTTTCCAAGGAGTGGGACCTTCGTCAATTGCCGTGCCAATTTCATGAAGCGCAAGGCGTTTTCTGGTAGGGTCAGTTCGTTCCAGTTAAACTCGCCAAAAGCGGCATACGCCAATTTGACCAAAGCGAGATGTGGCGCGAATTTCGGAATAGATGTTAGTAGTTCTTCGAGAGATGGATCTGGTGTGCGTTGATTAATTTGCGACAGGATTAGATGGGAAAATCGGGTCGCCTCAGCGTTTGATATGTTCAACGTATCCAATCCCCATCCGCCATCTTCGTGTCGGTTTGCCTTGAACCAATCAATTAGATCGGAATCCGGCATCTCGTTGCGCGCAAGTTGGATCCAGGCATAAGCACACGTCGGGAACGTGCTTGAAGAGAGGCACCCCTCGAAATTTCCGGCTTCCTGCTGTTGTGTGAGTAGAAAAGTAGTGCCACGCGTTAGGGCAGCTATGATTTCTTCATTCATAATAGATTTCAGTAATCGAAAAAGTTTCCTAACTGCTTATCGTTTAAGATGTCCCCAGAAAGTCGGCAACGTCCACTGAGAAAACTCAACTGCCTGTGGCGCATCCAGGTTTGGACTTAGCACATCGGCTTCTCTTGAAACATCACTAATGCGGACTTCATCCATGAGTCCGATCCATTTAAACTGTCGAGTGTTTTTGCTGCCGATGATAACATCAAATCCTACACCTACGAATTTGCCACCGTGATTTGTCGCGCCGACCTCTTTGCCGTCAATATAGAGTTTGATTTCATTAGAATCATAAGTACCAGCGACGTGCTGCCACTGTTTTAATTCCAACGGATCTGTCGCACCCGCGAACGCTGCCCCTTTTTCCGTATTAATGTGGAACTTCGCGATGCCATTTTCTACACCCAAATGATAGGCACCAGGAGGACCGTCCCAATGTGTACATATCAGTCGCCATCCTGTCAGGTCTTCTGGGTAGACCCATGCTTCGACTGTAATCTCAACTTTCGGTATAAGGACATCCGCTTCTCCGAGCGAGATGACTGTATTCCCATCAAAGACAAACGATTTTCCTGGCTTATCTTCTCGGTTCCAATCTTGGTTCGCATCCCACGCTGATTTTCCTTCCACCTCGCCTTTGACTTTATTATCGGAGAAGTCTACAATATCGCCACCGTCAAAATGCCATAAGCCAAGTGTTGATTCATCGGGGAGATACTCAAATCCGTCAGCAGCGAAACCGATGCTAATTGTCGAAAAGATGAAAAACCCGTATATTAGGAGTGAACATTTCCATTTTACTGAGAACATAGCATGCCCCTTATCTGTCTTTAAACTTTGGATTATAGTTTAGCATGCAAGTATTAACACGGTCAACGCTTTTGCACATCTCAACAGTATAAAATTGACAGCAACTCCAAAGTACGCTATAATTGCCATATAGAATTGAGTCAATTTAGACTGTTTGAGGTACAAGTGAATGTTCAGTTTCAATTTTCGGAATCTTATATTTGTCGCTTTTTGTCTGGCGTTTTTGGGTGTCTTAAATCTAGGTCCAGTTTTTGCGGAGGATGATGCTGCACCTGTAAAGTTGGAAAAAATTGTTGTAACCCCTGGTCGCTTTACCATTTACGAGGGCACATCCACAAGAATAGCCATCTCCAAACAAGAAATTGAACGGTTCCCGTTAGTTGATAACGATGTCATGCGAGCGGGACACGTTTTTCCCGGCGTCACATCAAGCGATTATAGTGCCCGATTCAGTGTCCGAGGCGGAGAAAAGGGCGACATATCTGTCAGATTAGACGGAATGGAACTCTACAATCCGTATCATCTTCAAGATTTCGGGGGCGCAGTTTCACTCATCGGCCTCGATCTCGTTCAAAACACGCAGTTACTGATGGGGGGGTTCCCTGCCGAATATGGAGAGAAGATGTCCGGCGTTTTTGACATCACGACGCGGACACCGAACAAGGAACAATTCTCGGCAAATTTTGGGATAGACCTGATTAACGCAACTGCCACTTTCGAGGGACCACTCACTGAGAAAGGCAGCTGGCTCTTATCTGCCCGACGTGGATATATTGACCTAATTCTCACACTCATCGACATTGATGAAGAGTACAATCCACAATACGCCGATATATATGGGAAATTCACATATCAACTAACACCATCAGATACACTCACGCTTAATGGACTATACGGGTGGGACAAGAATAGGATACGCTTGGATGATGTAGATAATAACTTGGATTCGTTATATAACAATTCAACGGTTTGGACAAAATGGCGGCATACCTTTGCGGATTCGCATTGGACAGATGTATTCGTTTTCGGCGGGATTTCTAATCAGGATAGAACGAGTGGAGAGGCGGACATTGACGATCGAAATTTCAGGTTTTTTGGCACAAAAGCAGAACTGACAGCAAACCTTTTTGATGATCACACCGTTCGTACAGGTGTAACTTGGCGATGGTTGACAGCACGGTATCAATACAATGTTCAAGAACGGCAAGCTGGAATAGGTGTCTACAAACCCATCCTTGCTGATGTTGACGATAGCGGCGGCGAGTTCAACGCGTTTATACAAGATGAGTGGCAACTCCACTCCAAACTTGCACTCAATATCGGAGGACGTTATGTCTATCAGCAGTATCGAGAAGAAGGTATCCAACGTTATGAAATTGGACCCAGAATCGCACTCGCAGTAAAACCGACGAGCAATTTTATCTTACGCGGAGCTTGGGGCATTTATCATCAACCAGTTAGCCTCATGGGGATCCCTGTAGAAGACGGGATTGAAACCATCGGACGTGCCGAAAATGCTGTACACTATGTCATCGGTGCTGAATACACGCCTACCGATAATTTTTTAGTCCGTATTGAAGGCTACTATAACACATTTGATAATCTTGTCGGACGGCTACGTGAATTCGGACGGCAGAACCAGATTTTCATCCCACCGCAGTCCGGAGATGCCAGAGGTCTTGATGTGTTCATGACACACGCTATTTCAAACCGCTTATCGTGGACACTCGGTTATGCTTACGGAATTGCCGAAGAAATCGCTGGCGATGAGACGATCTTCCGTCAATATGACCGGCGGCACGCTTTTGCCATCAGCAGCAGCTATCAGTTCGCACCGACTTGGCATCTCTATATCAGTTGGCGTTTCCATACCGGTGAACCGAGGACACCACTTATTCACACAGAAGTACCACAAAATGACGGGGGCATCCTTTGCAACCGACAGTTCGGCACCACCCACTCGGAACGGATGCCTGCTTATCATAGCCTCGATTTTCGCATTACAAAGCGGAGTCCATATCGGAGATGGGAACTCTCTTGGTATTTCCAAATTTTGAACTTATATAACCAAAGGAACCTGGATCAATATGCCTTTAGCGAAGTCCGCGATGAAGAAACGAACACCCTTATCGACTGCGCTGTTGATGGAGAACCGCAATTACCAATCCTTCCAACCTTAGGCGTGACGGTGCGTTTCTAAAAATAAAATTTCCTTCTATAAAATCGAATTATGTAATCAGTTCCCGTGCCAAAGAAGTAGCAAGATGTTCAGATATATCAAACAAACCATAAAAAAAATACAGCGACGGTATACGAGAAGTCGAGAAAGAGGGAATCTGCCGAAGGCTGCACCCAGCGTAGCGGAAGCGATCCTTCCACTGGATGCCGACACATACACAATCACACCGAACCAACTCAAAGAGATAATAGAAGAAGGTAAACGGTTCATTTTATTGGATGTCCGTGAGAAATGGGAGTATGAGATGGTTCACATTGAAGGGGCAACACTGATCCCGTTGGGCGAGTTACCAAGACGGTTTCGAGAGATTACACCGGGCGTTGAGGTAATCGTGTATTGCCACTGGGGGATGCGGAGCCTGGATGCTGCGTTTCTTTTACAACAAATCGGCTTTAAATCGGTGAAGTGCCTTGTCGGCGGCATAGATCGATGGGCAGACGAAATTGATACGCAGCTCCGACGGTATTAGGATGTCCCATAGAAGTTTTGACAAAGAATTCGCTACCTTAGCAAAAGTATCTGTAGACAAGTTCTTGATCAAGTCTTCAGTACGATTTTCTGCGAAAAATCTTTCAGTTCTCAGTTAAGACACTGTATCGGGCACATTCCTGTAACTGCCACAGGGACCCTCTTTAACTGAGTACTGTTAACTATTACCTATTTGAAATCCTGACTTTGCAGCCCGTATTTTTGCATCCGATGCTGGAGTTTACGACGCGAGATTCCGAGCAGCTTTGCCGCTTGAATCTGTGTTCCATTGCTTTTCGTCAGCGCACTGCACACATATTCCTTGATAATCTCATCAAGTGAAACACCCTCTTCCGGGATATCGAATTCCACGTCTGTCGTCGGCAGCGAAGTATCTAAGATTTCCGGCGGCAATTCGTCTTTGTCGATCACCTCATTTTCGGATAACACGAATATACGACGAAGATAATTTTCTAATTGCCGAATATTACCGGGCCATTCGTATCGTCGGAGTGCGGACATCGCTTGTGGTGTAAACTGCTTGGGGGTTGCCTCTGCATATTCGCTGCTGAATTTCTGGATGAGGAAATTCACGAGCATCGGGATGTCCTCCGGATGTTCCCGTAACGGTGGAACGTGAAGCGGAATCACATTCAAACGGAAATAGAGGTCTTCACGGAAAACACTGTCTCGGACAGACTGAATTAGATCCTTGTTTGTCGCAGCAATCACGCATACATCTACTTTAATGCTCTGTGTTCCGCCAATCCGGCGTATCTCGCGTTCCTCAAGTACGTGCAATAATTTACTCTGCGTCTGAATCGGAAGATCACCGATTTCGTCGAGGAAGAGTACACCTTTGTTGGCAACCTCAAAAAGCCCTTTCTTCTGATGCGAAGCATCCGTAAATGCCCCTTTTTCGTGTCCAAAAAGTTCGCTTTCAATCAATGTTTCCGGGATTGCACCACAATTGACAGCAATGAAAGGTTTGTCCTTCCTAAGTCCGTGTCTGTGAAGTGAGCGCGCGATGAGACTCTTTCCGGAACCCGTCTCTCCTGTAATGAGGACTTGTGTGACCCCGCGGTGCAGAATTCGAGCCATCTTTTTAAAAAGTTCCTGCATCTGCTCACTTTCACCAACAATTTCATCAATCTGAATTTCTGGGACGGATTCGTCACTCTCCGCTTCCGGTTCCGAAAGGGCTCCTCGCATCTGTAAAGCGTGTTTCACCTCGCGTTTGAGAACATCTATCTGAATCGGTTTCTCAAGATAGTAAAACGCACCCTCATGTGCCACGAGGTTGACTGCGTCGTTGAGTTCCGCGTAAGCCGTCATAATAAGCACCGGCAGATCGGGATCGGTACGTTTTATTTCCCGTAGCAGATCTCGACCCTCAAACCGCGCAGACATCCACATGTCGCTAATCACGAGGTCAAACATCCGACCCTCTAAGACCTCAAGGGCGGTTTTGCTGTCTCCGACAGTCTCGACTGCGTACCCCTCGCGTTTCAAAATGCGCTGTAGAATAGTCAGTTGCGCTTGGTCGTCGTCCACAATCAGTATGGATGCCATCGTTCGGTTCTCCTCTAATCGTACGCAGTTAACAGTACTCAGTACGATTTTTCTGCGAAAAATCTTTCAGTTCTCAGAAAGAGACGTTGGGATTATCAAGTTTCTTTTATGCTTGACAACTGAAAAGCTTACGTAGTAATCCGTACTGACAGCTGTTAACTATTAACTGAAAGGTTGCGTAGCAACCGTACTGTTAACTATTAACTTCTAAAGCGGAAGACTGATTTTAAACGCCGTTCCCATTCCCATTTTGCTTCGGACTTCAACCTTACCGCCATGGGCAGTGATAATCTGGTGTGAAATGGCGAGTCCAAGTCCTATACCACCGCTCGCATCCTTGGTTGTAAAATAGGCATCATAAATCCGTTCCTGAATTTCTTCGGCGATGCCGATACCGGTATCCCGAATTTCGATCACTGCATGCTCCACATCCTTACCTGCTTTCTCGTGTGAAGTGTTCATGTAGATACTCCCACCCTTCGGCATCGCTTGGATGCTGTTTTGCACGAAATTAAAGAGTGTTTGTCGCATCAAGGTTTCATCAAGCGGAACAGTCGGCAAATCGTCTTCATAATTCCTGATGATTTGAACCTTCGCTTCTTCGGCGATAAGGGCAAATTCCCATACTACGTGCTCCACAAGCGTATTGAGATTTACCGGTTGTATGTTCAATCTTCTGGGTCGGTTCAAGGTGAGGAACTGCTCCGAAGTCTGCTTCAGTTCCCGAATTTTGTTGTCAACAATCTCTAATAGTTCCTTCGCTTCTTCGATATCGTCCTTGCTCACCTTTTGTTGTGAGAAAACAGATTTCAGGTGCTGCGCAGTCATCCCGATCGAATTAAGTGGATTCCGAATTTCGTGTGCCACACCAGCGGCAAATTGCCCTAACGCATCAATCCTTTTTGAATGAGAATCTCGCAATTGCCACAGCATTCGGACGAGATTATGGGTCGCCCTTCCGATTTCATCCGAGGAATAAGTCTGATCCAGAGATAAATCGCCACTTTCCGCACTCTGAATAATACGAGTCATTCGTTCTAACGGCTTCATAATCAGGTGATTCGTTGTTAAATCAATCAAAATCACGAGGAGTGCCCCAACGATCACGATCAGTATCGCGTGCATCAGCAACGAATTTCGGATTGACCTGTCAATATAGGGCACATCAAAAAGCACCTGTATGTAGCCGGTCAAGGATCTCTGAATCCATAAAATTCCATCTTGCTTCCATAAATTGTAGAGATTCCCTGTTTCCTGATCAGTAACTCGCCAGTGCCGACCTTTTTCTTCAGCTATCACGGGTTCTTCTGGCATATAGACATCTTCACTAAAGACCCTCCACCAAGCATCATACCAGACCTCATCCAACGGCAGCATTCCCCCATCAAGTATCTGTTCATAAGCGAAATCACTCGGTTCTAACTCAACTGGTTCCGGCGCTGTCAAAGGGGCGATGTATTTAATAACAATGGCTGTTGCGTTCTGTCCCTCAACGGCATGTATCGTCGCGCCTTTTGTCTCAATTTGCTCAAGATCCGGTGAATCCAGATTAA
The DNA here is from genome assembly GCA_022820835.1 of Candidatus Poribacteria bacterium. Taxonomy (GTDB): domain Bacteria; phylum Poribacteria; class WGA-4E; order WGA-4E; family WGA-3G; genus WGA-3G. The sequence goes on along the minus strand of JAJEET010000084.1, from coordinate 30,654 downwards.
TGACGACAGCATCTTCACCAGCGAGTAGGCTGGAACGGATACGGGTATCGCTCAAGGAGATGTGGATGTTCAGGACATCTCGCATGTCAGGATGTTCCCGCTTTAGCGCGTTTAGCACTTGATCCAATTGTTGTGCATTAAACGCCTTTGTCGTTTCGATTTCTCTGACAACAGCATTAAGAATGGTGTTGTCAGCAATTTTTCTCAGTTCAGCCCCGCGTTCTGCTCCCAAGGCGTGGAGAGCATTCATCTCGTTTCGGACACGGATGCTATCAAAAAAGTAAAATGCCACGAGGATTGCTATGACAGAAAGATTGATGACAAGAGAATACTTCCATTGGAGTCGCATTTTAACCTATCACACGTTCTACGGCTCTCTTCCACTGTTCAAGTTTTTGGTTCCGTTCCTCTGTGTCAATCTGCGGTGAAAAGACACAAATCGTAGAAACATCATCAGTGGACGTTGTTTGCGTAGAGCGGTGTGCCTCAAGTGCTTCAACATCGCTCCAAAGCCCGATCATAATGCCAGCGAGGTACGCAGCACCCAATCCTGTCGATTCAATCTGTGCCGGACGTTCCACGTCTATTCCAAGAATATCTGCTTGGAACTGCATCAGGAAATCATTAGCAGTAGCCCCACCGTCAACGCGTAACCGATCAATCGCCATACCGGCATCTGTCACCATCGCAGTGACGACATCTGCAGATTGATATGCGATGGATTCTAAAGTCGCTCGGACAATATGGGCACGTGTACTCCCGCGTGTTAAACCGAGGATAGCACCTCGCGCCTGAGCATCCCAATAAGGGGCACCGAGACCGGTAAAGGCTGGAACAACAAAAACACCACCCGTATCAGGGATCCCGGACGCGATTTCTCCTGTTTCCGAAGCATGACCGATGATCTGGATGCCGTCTCGCAACCATTGAACAGCAGCACCAGCAACGAAAACACTCCCTTCAAGCGCGTACACAGGACTTTCATCTAAACTACAAGCGAGCGTTGTCAAAAGTCCACTATCTGTTTCTACCTTTTCATCACCGGTATTGAGCATCAGGAAACAACCGGTACCGTAGGTGTTTTTCGCCATACCGGGTCTTGTACATAATTGACCGAAGAGCGCGGCTTGTTGATCACCTGCTATCCCAGCAATTGGCACACCATCCAAACTTATATTTTTACCGAAGGTCTCAAGCCAGAAATTTCGGTAAAAACTCGCCGTACCGAAATTGTTAGCAGACGGAAAAACCTCCGGTAATATCGTTTCAGGGACGTTGAAGATTTCCAAAAGCGTCTCGTCCCACGAAAGCGTGTTAATATTAAAGAGGAGCGTGCGAGATGCGTTAGTATAATCGGTCTTATGGACAGCACCATCTGTTAACTTCCACAAGAGCCAAGTGTCTACGGTACCAAATGCAAGCTCACCGCGTTCCGCTTGTTCCCTTGCTCCGCTGACGTTATCCAGAATCCACGCCACCTTTGTCGCTGAAAAATAAGCATCCAACACGAGACCTGTTTTCTGTTTTATCTCTTCTGAAAATCCCTGTCTCGTAAGTGTATCACATATTTCCGCAGTACGCCGACACTGCCAAACGATAGCAGGATAGATCGGCTTACCTGTCTCTCGATCCCAAATAAGCGTCGTTTCACGTTGATTGGCAATACCGAGTGAAACGATATTGGGTGTTTTATCTTCAAAAAGCGCGTCTATTGCTTGGAGAGTGGCGTTCCAAATCTCCTCCGGATTGTGTTCTACCCAACCCGGACGTGGGTAATACTGCGTGAATTCTTGATAGCCTTTTGCAACGATGTTCCCACGCACGTCAACAAGGAGTGTCGTCGTACCTGTTGTCCCTTGGTCGATTGAGAGAATACAAGCGGTGTTGGGCATACGATAAAAAGAACCTCCTAATAGGACTTACGTAGACCACCGGGTCTCCATGATTGATTATACCTATCTTATGCTATAGCACAGGACGTGTTTCAACGCAATTTTGCGTAAGTTCTACTGATAGCTGCTGAAATCTTAGTCACAAAAGCATAACACGAAAAAAAAAATATAGCAATTGGAAATCAGAATAGAGCACACTCATATAACAATTTTTTCATCAATTCAGTTGACATCAAATTCACTATTTTGATATAATATACCTTAGTCTTGAATGTTTTGTAAAATGTCACATGATTCAGAGCCATTTCCGTCACTCGTCTTTGGTATTATCGTATAAACAGACCTACCATTCGACAGATGTTTAGGTATAAGAAACGAGACGACGTGAAAAAGGCAAATTTAGGGAAATTTAAATGACCTTACTGCTCAATCAACGTCTGATTGAGATACTTGTTACGAACATAAAATAAATTTCAAATAGTTCAGGGAGGAGTAACGCTGTGAAAAAGGCTTGGGTTTGTGCACTGATAGTGTTCTGCTTGACTACCTATTATAGCCACGCACAGATTAAGTGGGATGCTGAAAAGTTTATGCCGTTGTCCGAGGTGAAACCTGGCATGAAAGGGAAAGGCTATACGGTATTTTCTGGTACAACGGTTGAAGAATTTGAATATGAAGTTGTGAGTGTCGAATACGACAGTTACCCGGGATGGCATGTGGTATGGTGTAAAGGGCTTAGCGAGAACTTTAAACGGACCGGTGTCGCAGGCGGTATGAGTGGTAGTCCAATGTATCTTAATGGACGACTCATGGGTGCGCTTTCACTCGGATACTATAATCAGCGTGAACATGCCAATCTGTTTGGTGTCACACCGATTGAATTGATGGTTAAAGTGGCACAACGTGGCATGGAACCGAATTTGAGTTACCAAGGCACGCAACTCTTTGATTTCGGTGATGCGGCTGGGGTACAAGCATCCGGTTTAAATATGGGTGCGTCTCTGCTTCGCGACGGTGAAGTTACCAAAATGCCTCGTACCTTTGAGGACATTTGGTCTCAGAGCCTTTCTAATGTCTCCACCCGAGCGCGAGCTGCGCAACTATCAATCCCTCTCGCAATGCCACCACTGAACCCAGAACTGATGCGGTTGGTTAGACCCGTGTTTAATAAGTTCAATTTTACGCCAGTTCAAGCCGCAGGCGGCGGTGGACGTATTAAAGAATCACCCGTTGAGGAAGGACAGATCATCGGAACCGAATTCGTCCGTGGCGATGTGACGATGTTCGGTTACGGCACGATCACGCATGTAGATGGGAAAGAGTTGCTCGCTTATGGACACGGAGCATCGTCGGAAGGCAATGTCAATCTTCCACTTTCAGGGGGGCACGTCCACTTTATTCTGCCAAGCAGCTCCCGCTCCTCTAAAATCGCGGCACCGACACAACCCATCGGCACCTTAGTCCAAGATCGAGAAACTTCCATTGCAGGTATCATCGGCAAACATCCGAGTTATATCCCAGTCAATGTCAATATCCAAACAACCGACGGAAAACAGCACCAAAAGTACTATGAAGTCATAAGGGATCGTGGTATATCTGGTCTCTATGCCGGAATTAGCACATCCTACCTCTTGGATGCACTGGAATTCTATTTCCACGACCACACAGTCAACTTGGGCACAACGATCACCTTGAAAGATCACCCCGACCTGAAAAACCGCGAGTTGAGCTACAAGAATATTTATTCTTCCAGCGGTTCACCAGCGTCTGGAGTCATGCAAACGCTATCGTTCCCAATGGCAATGTTGGATAGCAACACATACACGAAGGTTCACGTAGAAAAGATTGATCTCGATATCAAGGTAGAAGATAAACGCCGAACAGCCGGAATCCAGAGTCTACGCGTCGATAAGCTTCGTTATCGTCCGGGTGAGACTGTTGCTGTCGAAATAACTTTGCAGCCCTACCTTGAAATGCCTATCGTCCTGACTGGAAGGATTACCATCCCGAGCGATACGCCAGACGGACTCGTTATGCTTCTCGCCTCCAACGGGAATTTCTATGAGTCGTGGCAGCGTTCCCGCGCACCCTATAATTTCCGATACCGAAACATCAACCAATTGGTTGAACTGTTGAAACGCGAGGAAAACAATTCCAATATCATTTTGGAACTCTCTGTACCCCAACCGGGACTTACCGTTCAAGGTGAAGAATTCTCGAATCTACCGCCTTCTGTCATGTCTGTCATGAATACGGCTAAACAGGTGGTCGGCAATAGTGGGTACACTTCCGGGACAGCCTTACATGTTGATAAAGTGTCCACAGACTATGTGATCTCTGGCAGTGGTATCATCCGCTTTGTTGTTGACAGGAACGCCGAATAATATTATTCCACTAACGTTTTATCTCGTAGGCGCGCCTTGAGACCGCACCTACAGACACACTTCAATTTGGCGACTTGTCACATTACGATCAAGATTCGCTTAAACGACCCTATAGGAGGGTATTTTCAATGCGCCGTGTCATCTCCTTTTGGAGTTTTGTTCTAACTATTTTAATTTTCGCCGGAGTCGCATCCGCTGTAAAAACTTCGTTGTGGGAACAGCAAAACCATTCGGATTTCGAGTCTGGTAAACCTAAAAACCTCTCTCTCACAAGCACCGGGGACGTGATGCTGTCCCTGAAAATTGATGACTTTACAAAATTAAAGGAGACCCAAGTCTGGGCACTCGTTGAAGACTCAGAAGGTAATCTCTACGCAGGTACTGGCAATGAGGGGAAAATATACAAGATTAATGCGGGTGGCGACGCTGCTGAACTTTATTATAATTCACCCGAAGTCACTATCTACAGCCTCGCAATCGGACCTGATGGGGCACTCTATGCCGGTACGGGTCCCGACGGCTTGATCTACAAAATTACTGACGCTACGACACCCCCGACGACTATCCTCAATGAAGGCGACAAGTATGTCTGGGCGTTACACTTTGACGATGCTGGTAACCTCTATGCCGCAACCGGTACGGATGGCAAAATTTACAAAATCACACCGGACGGCGAATCCGATGTCCTATTTGATGCCGAAGAACAAAATATCATGACGCTCCTTCCGCACGAAAACGGCTTCTACGCCGGAAGCGGCGACAACGGTATTATTTACCACATTACGGACGACGGCACCGCAAAGGTTATTTATCAAGCAAGAGAAAAAGAAATTCGGGTTCTTGAAATGGACAGCAAAGGGAATCTCTACGCCGCAGCCGTTACCTCTCAACCCGCTGAACCGTCAAGAAATCGACGCGGCGGTGGCAGCAGCGCAGGACCGCCTACACCTACTGGACCACCACCACCAGGCGGCGGACCTCCGCAAGAGAATAAGTCTAATCTCTATAAAATCCGTTCAGACGGTACCACTGTGTCCGTCTGGAATTCACCGGAACCCCTTATCTTGGCGATCATCTTAGAAAGCGACTCCCAAATCCTTGTCGGAACAGGAAACGAAGGAAAAATCTATCGTGTTAACGCCATGACAGGGGACTACACCGAGATCGGTAAATGTTCAGCAGACCAAGTTGTCGCCATCCATCAAAGAGAAGTTGACGGAAAACCTACAACTCTCTTGGCAACGGGAAATCCTGGTAAACTCTTTACCGTTACAACTGACTACGTGGAAGAAGGAACGCTTGAGTCAGAATTACACGACGCACAGAGCCTCTCCCGTTGGGGAAAACTCTCTTGGGAAGGTGCGATGGAAGAAGGGGCAACGATTACCTTCTCAACCCGAACCGGCAATACCAAAAAACCGGATGACACATGGAGCGACTGGTCAGATGAACTCGCAACCGCAGAAGGCTCACAAATCCCGAACGGAGACGCACAGTACATCCAGTGGCGCGCAAAGTTCGCAACGACCGACGCAGCGAAAACCCCCGTCTTGAAGAAGGTTACCCTCGCTTCCGTACAGGCAAATGTTGAGCCACGATTCACCGGTATCACCATAGATAATGGCAGCGGCAGCGGCAATCAACAACAGGGACGGCGTTCGTCTGGCGGTAACTTGCCACCCCCAGGTTCAAGAGGTGGTAGCAGTGGAGGATCTGGCAATAGTGATGGTCCCTCGAAAACTTGGAAGGTCACTTGGAATGTTGAAGATTCAAATGATGATACACTCCAGTATACGCTCTACTATAAAGCAGCCACTGAAGGCAGCTGGCGACTCCTGAAAAAAGAACTCACCAAAGCTGAATACGAGTGGGATATTACGACCGTCGGAGATGGACGCTATCAGGTGAAAGTTGTCGCAACAGACAAACTGAGCAACCCTGTCGGTTGGGCGAAATCCGCTGAGAAGGTCAGTAAGCCGTTTGATGTAGATAACACTCAACCATCTATCGGCGAAATCCAAGTTGCGAAGAATGGTGACGGCACTTACAAAATCACCTGTGACGTTACGGATATGGCGACACCGATCGAGAAAGCCGTCTATAAAATCGACAGCGATCAGGAATGGAAGGCGATCTTCCCTGATGACGGTATCTTCGATTCCAAGAGCGAACAGCTCCTATTGGAAACCGGTGAGCTTCCAGAAGGCGCGCACGCAATTACAATTCAGGTAACCGATAGAGCGAAAAATACGGCAGTTCGCCGTGCTGGTTTCTAAGTATATCCAATTAATTGCAGGGCGGGTTTAAAACACCCGCCCTATTTTTTTGTAATTATCTCAATAGAACTATAAACGATGTCCAATAGTGAATCCAACTCGGGAATGGATATTCCCAACGGCGGCATCAAAACAATCGTATTAACAAGCGGTCGGAGCATCGCACCACGACTGAGTGCTTCTTTGCAAACCCGGATACCTATCTTCTCTTCAAACGGGTAAGGTGTTTCCGTCTCTCGCTCCTTCATAAGTTCTACACCGGCAGCGAGACCGCACACTCGTACATCCCCGACGGGCGGAAGCGCATAGAAATCTTGAAGTCGATTTCTGAAGTGTTCAATTTTGGGTTGAAGTTCGGATAGGAGGTTCTCACGCTCGAAAATGGCGATATTTTCTAACGCCACAGCGCATGCCAAAGGGTTACCTGTAAAAGTGTGACCGTGGAAGAAGGTTTTGAGGTCTTTATAATCGCCGAGGAAGGCGTTATAGATGTCGTCTGTCGTAAGTGTCGCAGCGAGCGGAAGGTAACCCGCAGCGAGACCTTTTGCCGTGCATAAAATGTCAGGTGTAACGTTTTCATGTTCACACGCCCACATTTTGCCGGTGCGTCCGAAGCCGGTCATCACTTCATCAACAATGAGAAGCACTCCCCACCGTTCCGCCAATACGGAAAGTTCCTTCAGAAACCCTTTCGGAGCCATCAGCATGCCACCAGCACCCTGAATAAGCGGCTCCAAAATGATACCAGCGATCCGACCCGCATTTTCCGAGAGCGCAGCTGCCACGGCATTCAGCCAGCGGGTCTTTAACACAGCACCTCCACGATTCCCGGATGCATCTCTATCACGATCAGGACGATAGGTTTCAGGGGCAGACACACGGACACCTCTGAAAAGGAGGGAATCAAAGGTGTTGTGGAAACTGTTGATACCACCGACACTCATCGCACCTATCGTGTCCCCATGATAGGCATTATCAAAGTGGATAAACAGTTCCCGTTGCGATTCTCCCCTATGTTGCCAGTACTGATACGCCATCTTCAAGGCAATTTCAACAGCCGTTGAACCGTTATCGGAGTAAAAGACCTTCTTGAGTCCCACTGGCGTGATTTCCACCAGTTTTTGTGCAAGTTGAATCGCAGGGATATTACTATATCCAAGCAGTGTCGTATGTGCAACTTTATCCAGCTGCGTTTTGAGTGCGGCATTTATTTCCGGGTGATTGTGTCCGTGGATATTCGTCCACATAGATGCCATTCCGTCAATATATCGGTTCCCGGAAATATCGACAAGGTAACACCCCTCGCCACGTTCGATGACGACGACCTCCTCTGTCATCCAATCTTGCATCTGCGTAAACGGATGCCAGAGATAACGCTTGTCCGATGCGACAAGCGTCTCTTTATCCAACATAGGCTTCCTGCCATTTTTATGCAGACAATGTTTACCGGTATTTACCAGACACTGCGTGCCAGAACCGTTGAAAACCTATCCTTTGAGTTTCGCGTAGTGGACAGGCGGTTCCAAGCCAAGTTCAGCGTAAGTCCCAGTTTTCGGGACAACAATTTCGAGTACTCTGTTCCGATAGTGTGTATGGAAATCCACCGGTTGTGCCTGAATCGGAAAAACACTCGTAAAACCGTTCGGGAAGGAACTTGCACGTCCAACAACATTCTCAAACCGCGGGTCTTCCATCTGACCTGTCTTCGGGTTCACAGGAAGCTGCGTCTGAACCGTCACAGTCGTTTCCGATACGGGTGTAGCTTCTATAGAATATGGAGAACTCAAATTGACTTCATAATCATAGTCCGGCAACCTATCGGGCAGACCGTATTCTTCTTTCATTGAGGAATGCGGTACCCATCGTGGGAACTCAATTTCAATGCGGTAGTAGTCCGCCATTTCTGAGACCTGATTAATCATTCCGTAACGTCGGTATCGTTCCTTTATATCATCGGCATAAATTGCGCCATCTACGGAGACCGCTCCGGGTACTGTTGTCCGTTGTGCTGCCGACTCCGTAACCAACGCGGAGCGTGCACCAATGAGAAGTGGTGTCGCAACGAGGGACATCATCCAGCCGTAGAACGACGCGCCGTAGCGCGGTTGCTCTGCCGTTGAGCCGAACTCGTCCTTAAAACGGTAAATCCCTTCAGTGACCGCGATGACGATACCAAGGAAGATCATCAAGTTGCCTCTACTTGAGAAAAGGTCAACTTCTTCTCCTCGGAGCCCGACGAAGAATAGGATCAGTGGATAGAATATCAGGTTAACAAGGCTGTTAATACCTGTAGATACAGCAGAACTGAAGACACGCGCGTTTCCTGCCATCTCTTCAAGTTGCGTTTTGAACTTTGATGAGAACGCACCGAGGATAGGTTGACCGAGCATCGCTAACAAATTGAATGGTGTGCGGAGCCTTGTATCCGGCACCTCTGGCAGCTGCACAAATTCTTCCGGGATTCCCTGTGTTTTACCCTGTTTCGGTTTGCCTGCGTCGTCGGTGTCACTGTCTGATGTTTCTGGTTTAACGAAAGTCTCAAAGAATTTACGGTTGATTTCAATATACGATCCCCACTCCGCGGGGACATCACTTTCCATAAAGATTGCGTCTACCGGACACTCAGGTTCACACGCAGCGCAGTCAATACACACGTCTGGATCAATGTAGAGCTGCTTCTCGCCTTCGCTGGTGTGTATACAGTCTACAGGACAGACAACAACGCATGCCGTGTCCATGACATCAACACACGGTTCACAAATTATGTAAGCCATCTTTCCCTCCTTTTTGCTGACATCTAACTATTAAGTATACCACAATTAGGGGGCAATAGCAAAGAAATATTCTCGTCTGTCAGCACCATTCCCACACTTCTTTCTATGTTTGACAAATCAACGAATTAAACTTATAATTACACTCAAAAAAAGATACGGAAGAAAATTAGATGTTTGAAGAACCGGAAGACTTTATCGTTGAAGAACTACCGCTCTATGAACCCTCTCGGACAGGCACACACACCTATTTCGCGATTCGGAAACGGAATCTCAGTACTATGGAGGCTATCAACCGAATCGCACGGGAACTTCAAGTACATACGCGGGATATTGGTTACGCAGGCTTGAAGGATAAGAACGCCGTCACAACCCAGGTATTATCTGTCGAAGGCGTAGCACCCGAACGGGTGTTGAGAATAGAACAACCCGCTATTGAGGTTTTATGGGCGGAACGGCACGCACATAAATTGCGCGTTGGACACCTGCGCGGGAACCGTTTTGAACTCACCTTACGCGATATACACCACGATGTCCTGACCCAAATCAAGACGGCGATGGATCGGTTGGGAACAGAAGGTGTACCGAATCGGTTTGGCGTGCAACGGTTTGGGAATAAAAACGATTCGCACCTCATCGGCAAGGCACTGGTGAAGGCGGATTGGGAAGCGGTGAAGTGTTATATATTCGCAAACAATGACGTTTCACAGCAAAAAAAATCCAAGCCGAAATCCGTTGAGGCACTGGTAAACAGCATTCCACACCGACTGCGGCGGTTGTACCTCTCGGCATACCAAGCACATCTTTTTAACCGCGTCCTTGAAATACGGATGCCACATTTAGGTAAACTCCTTGAAGGAGATATCGCCGTGAAACATAGTAATAGCGCACCTTTTCTTGTTGAAAAACCGACCATCGAACAGCCACGTGCAGACGCATTAGAGATTAGCCCATCAGGCCCTATCTTCGGCTACAAGATGCGGATGCCGAGTGGCGATGTACGGAAATTGGAAACATCGGTTCTTGCAGATGACGGGATTCGTTTTGAAAAGTTTCGGAAAGTCGCTGGCATTCGATTACCGGGAACGCGTAGACCCCTACGGATGCCGATCCAACTACATCAAGTGTCTACTGTCGGTAATCATGTAGGGATATGTCTCAGTTTCACACTTCCCGCGGGTGGATACGCAACGGTGGTCTTGGACGAACTCTTGGCGGATCTGCCAAGCCCAGAATGATTTTAATCTTCTTCTGCTGTCCGCCTAACTTTTCGATACCTATAAAACGTCCATGCTCCAGACACAACCAGAACGACTAACAGCACAACCAGACCAATATTAAGAAGATAGCGACTCTGATTGAATTGCCATAACCGTTGACCTGCCAATTTAGCTGCGGGTGTCCCCTTTTCCGCTTTTGTTTTCACCTCTTGCCAATATTTCTTAGCGAGGTCGATTTGATCAAGTTGTTCCGCGAGTTTCGCGGTAACGACGAGATAACTAACATCCTGAACGTCTTGTCTCTCTAACGCATCAGCAAAGGAACTAAGGAGCAGAACCGTCAGGTCCGTGGACACCTGTGGAAAATCTGTCGTCTCCTCAATCCCGTTCTGAAAAGCAGTAACTGCGCCCTGATGGTTCTCTCGATCAAATTCTATTTGGGACACCTCAAACCAAGTTTTCTTAACAAGTTGGAGCGATTGTGATATATCGCTATAGCCGTCGAATCTGAAAGTTGCGGAACCGTAATTCAGGTTCCCGTATTTCGCGTAGAGTGTGTAAGTTTCACCGATCGTTAATAAATCAGGGGGTTTCCACTCATCAAAACGAAACATTCCGTCTGCTTCCACAGTTTGATTATGTGTCGTGCCATCAATCCAGACGATAGCACCGGCAAGCGACCCTTCATCTGCGCCTTTAACAGTACCGTGGATAGCGATAGGTTTAAGCACCCAACCGATCTGGACGGACTCTCCAAGCACTAACGCCAATTCAGCAGGTTTAGCCGGTGGCGTGATGTACCCTGCTTTTTTTACAGATACTTTAGTGATGCCTTGCTGTAGATTCTCCGTAATGAGTTTCGGTGTAACTCCAACTTCTACATCGTTGATAGACACCTGAGCACCTTCAGGGAGTGTCGTAATCTTAAGTGCAGGACTCAGTTTGAGGAGTGCCGCTTCAACGTTACCTGTTGGCGCGAGGATCCCGTCAAGAAATTCCGGTGCTGCCCGCAGCAGATCGTAAACTTCAGAGATACTCAGTTGCCGATTATCGTCTAAATCCGTTGTATCCACACTAAGTACTTCGTTAAGTTTATTAAGCAACAGTGTACGCTCCGCTTTCGCTACCGATTGAATCACATTTAGCGCAGCAGTACCGAGTATCTCGCGATTACCGAAGTAAGCACTTAAATTCGTATCTTCCGTGTAGCCATCAACGAGGACAACCGTGTTTTCAATGCCTGTCTCTTTGAACCACCCATTGAATGTCGAATCTTCAATGATGTCTATGTCGCCTTGTGGCAACAGATGCATTGCAGCAGTCCCCCTCGGTTTCGTAAGCAGCCCGTGGTATAAGAAGACCAGCGTGTCTTCTGTCTCCGCTTGTCTCCCGATCTCTTGGAGTTGTGCGTGGATCTCTGCCCCTGTTGCGTCAATACCTTCCACACGGTAAATTTGTGCCTTTGGCACCTTTCCTCGTTCTGTCAGAAGTTCTTCAAGCGAATTAAGTCCGGTGCGTGCCTGCGCATCCAATGTCGCGTCAACAAGCATCCAGTATGTGCCGGAATCCTCCGAGAACGCTGGTGTTAATATGAAAACAACAAGGACAATACAGGTAAAAGTAGTTGTAAAAACGCGATTTCCCTTTGGCATGATTCTATCCATGAATTGTGGCTTCAAACTTCCTTGACGATCACGGTTGTGTAAACTGTCGCTGTTTATGAAGAAAAACGGATATTGACGACCGGGTCCCAATTCTTTTCTGCTACAATAGTTTAGCAGCAATCCAAAATAATTTCAATTAAAGAACTTACTGAAGGGTCAAAATGTCTAAACTTTTATAGAGGTATTGCGTCAAAACATATAGGTAGGTCTTTTAGTATTGCTTTAAAAATTCCATCAGAATAGACAAGGAGACGTTAATGATTCACGGGAAAATTAAGTTTACTGTTTTATCGAAACTCACAACTTTCTTAAGGGAGCGGCGTGCGAGTTTCCAAAACGCGCTTCTACCAGCTATTATCATCCTTCAGTTTGCTGTGGTTCTCGGTGTCGGCGCACAAGAACCTGCTAATGAAATTGACCTATCTCAACCCTTAACCCTTGAACAGTGTATCCAGATAGGTTTGGAAAAATCAACAAGTATGCGGAACGCACGCCTGAATCTCGCCATGCAAGAACTACGAGTAAAAAACGCGCGCTCCGGATATTTTCCGCAAATCTTTGCAAACGGCAGCTACAATTTTTCTGACCGACTTGAGTTCGGTTTTGAACCCGAAAACTACAATTTGGGCCTCCGGGGGGCGTATACACTTTGGGATAACGGGCAGCGAGAAGGCAGTTTCGCACAAGCAAAAGAGAACTTAACCGCTACCGTTAGCCGCAATGAAAGGACGAAACAAGACATAATCCTTGACATCACGGTGGCTTATTACGATGTTCTCAAAAGGCAGGAACTCGTCAAAGTTAGCGAACAGATCTTGGTAAGATCACAAGAGAACACACAACGAACGAAGGATTTCGAGGAAGCTGGCATGCTTATCCCAGCAGATATCGCTACTGCCGAGCTCCGAGAGGGTAATGATCAGTTATCACTACTAAATAATGTCAACTCACTGCAAATCGCACAGGCGACGCTACCGCGTCTCCTCGGATTGGACCCCGGTCAGTTGCTTACCGTCTCTATTGATGAATCCTATCAACTCTATCAAGATCGCGGAACTATTGAACGGATAGAGATGCCGATTGAAGAAGCCATTCAGATCGCTCTTAACACCCGACCTGAATTCCAAGAACGGCAAGCGCAAATCAGATCACAAGAGTGGAGCCTAACCTTGGCGCGGTTACAGCGCTGGCCCCGTTTGAACGCAGATGCTAACTACAATGTTGACCTTGATAATTACCTCCGCGAGCGCGAGAACTTTTCTGATTTTCGGAGTTGGAGTGTCGGAGCCTCCCTGAATTTTACGCTCTTTGATGGAGGAGTCTTGGGAAATCGTGTTAAAGAGATAAAGATGCAGTTAGAACAATCACGTGAAAATGTCAGTGACTTAGAACGAAGCGTCGCCCTCGCCGTGCGACAAGCCTATCTGAATCTTGAGCGGAGTGAAAAAGCCGTTGATATCTCTAAACGACAGATTACCAATGCAAGTAAAAGTTTAGATGTCATTCGAGGGCGTTTTGATGTCGGACAGGCTATTTTGCTTGAATTGCTCGACGCGCAAACGAGTTACGCACAAGCATTGACAAACGAGGTCAACGCGTTCTACGACTACAAAATCGCACAAATCCGTCTGCAAGACGCAATGGGAGTGCTACAGTAGCCATGAAAGATCGTAAAAAACGGTTCATCATCGGGGGAGTTGCCGTTGTCGTTATTGCACTCGGCGCAATCGGTGCTACCCGTATGAATTTCAGTTTCGGCGGAAAAAAGGAAGAATCCGAAGTCAAACAGGAAGTCGTCCGACGCGGCGAATTCCTTGTTCGCGTTCGTGAGTCTGGTAACCTACGCTCCTTTATAGAGGTAGACGTTCGATCAAATGTGGAAGGCGAGATCGTTAAAATTCACGTTGTTGAGGGGCAAAAGGTTGAGATGGACCAACCCCTCCTTCGCATTGATGAAAAACAAATTCTGGAGGAAAAAAAGCAGGCGGAGGCAAACCTCAACGCGCGACAGGCAGAACTTAAGCGCGCACAACTTCGGATTAAAATTACTGAAAAACAGCAGGAGAGTAGTCTCGCACAATCGCAAAATTCTGTCTTAAAGGCACAAGCAACCCTCAATTCGTTCATTGCAAACACACAACAACGCATCACAGAGGCTGAAACGTTGGTCGCAACGACCAAAAACTCACTTGATCAGGATAATATCGCGTTGACGCAAGCAGAAATTGCATTGGGACAAGCAAAGTTAACCCTTGAACGCGCAGAATCATCCGTTGAATCCGCCAAAATCTCTTATGAAACAACAGAATCCGAGCATGAGCGTAACAAGGAACTTTATGATAAGCAGCTCATTTCAAAACAGGCATTGGAAGATTCTCAAAGACAACTTATTGTCGCTAAGTCACAGTACGATACGGCTCTTAAAGAGGTAGAATCACAAAAGGAAACCATCAAATCCCAAGAAGAGAACCTTAACACTCGGAATAAAGCGATAGATAACCGTGAATCGACGCTTGAACTCAATAAAAAGAACGTTGAGACGCTTAAACAGTCCCTAAAAGAACAGCGCAAGCAATACGAAGCGGAACTTGAAGATGCACAAACCCGATTACAGCAGATCGAAGAGACAACAGAAGAAGAAAAGGAGTTGACGATACATTCAGAGGTGAGTGCGAAAGCGAGTCTCCTGCAAGCCGAAAGTCAGCTCAAATCTCAGGAAGAACGCTACGAATGGACGACTGTCACCGCACCTATGGCAGGGACGATCACGCGCCTGATTGTAGAAGAAGGGGAAATTATCACGTCCGGGCGTTCTTCATTTTCACGGGGCGAAGCGATCATGCGGATTGCTGATCTCGATCAAATGATTGTGAGGACGCAAATTAATCAGGTAGAAATTGGAAAAATAAAGGTCGACCAACGCGCCGAAATCACCGTTGATAGCTATCCCGGTCGCGTTTTCCCGGGGCGGGTGAGCGAGATTTCACCGAGCGCAACACAGCGCGGTCCCGGAAATCAGAGCTCCGTCATTACCTTTGAGGTAGATGTGGAGGTCATCGGCTCACCACCCGAATTGCTGCCCGGAATGTCCGCAGATGTTGATATTATTGTATTTGAAGCCTCAGATATCCTGCAGATACCGATTCCATCTGTGCTAAGTCCAGAGATTTTCACTGTTAAAGCGAATATAAGTTCAGCAGATCTTGCCCAATTTCAGGTAGGACAGGAACTCAAAATACGGAACCTCGTCGGGAAAGAATTTGCAGGACGCGTCGGTAACATTTATCCAGAAAAAGACCGGGAGAACCTCGAAATACTGCTCGAAGGCCAACAGAAAGGTCTGCGCACAGGTCCCACAGAAATCAGCATCGTTATCTCCGAACAGAATAGACTCACTGATATAGAGGCAAAAGTGAGTAGTGAACGACAGTACTTTGTCATGTTAGACACCGGTGAATCCAGTAAAAACAAAGAACAAAAGGGCGTTAAAACCCATATTACAATCGGGCAGCGCAATAACACACACTTCCAAATCACAGGCGGTTTGAAAGAAGGCGATCGCGTTTTTGTGCCCTCTATGCAAGAATTAACGAAAGGACAAACAGGGAAAGACGGAGACGACAAGTAAGAGGTCTGATAATGCCTGTCTTTCCATCTGTTTTTATATTTATCAGGAGTTACACCCCTTGCAGGCGGGGTTTGATGAAGATTCATTTATTAATTCGGTAATCTCGGAACGTGCGATGAATCGCACGACTACGAGCCTGCCCGTTTGTAGTAGGGCAATTCATTGCCCGTTTATTACCGATTTATTTTCTTAAAATTCATGTAACCCCGCCCTCAATGTTTCTAAGGGTTCAAAAAATACGTAAAACCTATTCATCTAAGGAGGCAATGCCGTGTTAATAGATGTAAAAGATTTGACGAAGGTCTACGAAATGGGCGATGTCCAGGTACACGCACTTCGAGGTGTGTCATTTAGTATAACAGCAGGAGAATTCCTCGCGATTATGGGACCGTCCGGTTCCGGTAAATCGACCATGATGGATATTCTCGGATGTCTCGCAACACCAACGTCAGGTGAATACTACCTCGAAGGTCAAGAGGTCGGCAAACTTTCCGACAATCGGCTCGCGGATATTCGGAATAAGAAGATCGGCTTTGTGTTTCAATCCTTTAACCTGCTACCTCGGACCAGTGCGCTGAACAACGTTGAACTACCCCTTATTTACGCCGGTATGGGCAGAAAAGAACGCAAACGACGCGCATTTGAAGCGTTGGAAGCCGTCGGTTTGGCAGACCGTGTAGATCACAAATCCACAGAGTTGTCCGGTGGACAAATTCAGCGCGTCGCTATCGCGCGGGCTTTGGTCAATAACCCATCAATGATATTCGCTGATGAACCGACAGGAAACTTAGATACACGTTCTGGCTCCGAAATTATGGCAATATTCGACCGTTTGAATGAAGAAGGTAATACGATTATTATGGTGACACACGAACCTGAAGTCGCTGAACACGCAAAACGCGTCCTCCACATTCGAGACGGTTTAATCGAACGCGATACGCAACAAAACGGACATCCAGATAACGGAGAATAACCTGAGGAGCTGAGATGAGAAAAACGTTCCTTCTTTTCTTTATCACTTTTTGCTTCACGCTTTGTCAGGCACATGCACAGATTAAGTGGGACGCAGCCAAATTCATGCCGCTCTCTGAAGTAAAACCCGGAATGAAAGGTAAAGGTTATACCGTATTCTCTGGAACAACTGTCGAGGCATTCGATTTTGAAGTGGTAAGCGTCTACTACGACCGTTTCCCCGGTTTGCATATCGTATGGGCAAAAGGGTTGAGCGACAATTTTAAGAAAACAGGTTCTGCCGGTGGAATGAGTGGAAGCCCGATGTATATTAACGGCAGACTCATGGGCGCGCTCTCGCGAAGCTATCGAAACCAGCGTGAACACGCCAACCTTTTCGGAATAACACCCATTGCGTTTATGGTGAAAGTCACCGAATTCGGCATGGAGCCGAATCTAAGTTATCAAGGGACGCAGCTGTTTAATTTCGGCACAGAAACCGTGACAGCGGGGGTTAACCCTGCCACGCCTCTCTTTCCAAACGCCAACCTTCTATATACACGACAACCTACTGATGAATTTCAGATAGATGACCTATCAGAACAGCTCCCATTACCGATTGCGATGTCCGGTGTCAATTCTGATGCCATGCAGTTCTATAAACCGTTTTTTGACAAATTTAATCTGATGCCTCTTGAGTCACCAGGCGGTGGAAGTCCGGTTAAAAAATCGCCTATTGAGCAAGGACAGATCGTCGGGGTCGCCTACGCACGAGGCGATTATTCCGCCTTTGGTTATGGGACTATTACCTATATCGACAGCGATCAACTCCTCGCTTACGGGCACTCAAGAGACGGCGAAGGTAATGTTAACCTCGCAATTTCTGGCGGGTACGTACACTTTATTATGCCGGGGAGCAATAGATCTTTCAAAGTCGCGTCCCCCACGCAACTGATCGGCACCCTGGTCCAAGACAGACAAGCGGCTATTGCAGGCATCATCGGTAGACAGCCGTCTTACATCCCGGTGACGCTTAATATGGAAACCGTTGATGGAGAACTGCATCACAAGTCTTATGAAGTCGTTCGACATCGCAGTTTTTCGCCAATCCATATTGAGAACGGGGCAGAAGCACTCGTTCAGGCATTAGCGTTTTCCTCAGCCGACCACACGTTGACGATTGATGCAACAATCACTTTAAAAGCACAACCAGAACTCGTATCGCGAGAACTCGTCTATAAAAGCGTCTATACTTCAGGAGGATCGACCGGAGGCGGCATTGCAAGAGTCCTTCGGGATCCACTTTTACAGTTAAGCAATAATCCGTATACGTCAGTCGAGTTTGAGAAGATAGCACTTAACCTGAAATTAGAGGATAAACGGAGCGGCGCATGGATTGAAAGGCTTCAGGTTGATAAACTACGCTATCGTCCTGGCGAAACAGTCGAGATAATGATGACTCTGCGGCCCTACCTCGAAAATCTCACTACCCAAAATGTCACAATTACGATCCCAGACGATGCACCTGACGGACTTGTTAATTTATTCGCAATGAGCGCGACGACAGACGCACAGCGACAACGTTCACGCGCGCCGCTTAACTTTCGTCAGAAAAACATCAATCAACTCGTTAAACTTTTACAACAGCAGGAAACCAATTCAGATATTATCTTAGAACTTTTTCTTACAGAACCCGGATTAACGGTTCAAGGTGAAGAATTCTCCAGTTTGCCAACCTCTGTAATGTCTGTAATGAATTCCGCAAAACAGGTCGGTGAAAGTGGATACACACGCGGGACTGTCTTGCATCGTAACACGCACACAACGAACTATGTTATCTACGGTCTCCGTTCACTTGAACTCGTTATCGATAGTAATGCCCCATAATTCCCCTTTTCAGACTTTTTCCTAAATACACATCCAAAACAGACGCATTCCGAGACAACTATGCACCACGTCAAAATCACAACACCGTCCCGGTTACACTTCTCTTTACTTGATCTGAATGGGGTATTAGGACGGATTGATGGCGGATTCGGACTCACAATTGCTAATCCCAATTTTCAAATCATCGCCGAAAAATCAACAGCCATTGAAGTTTCGACTTCTATCTACCAAGAACGAGCCATCGCTGTTCTCCAACGGTTCCAACAGGCTTACCCGTTCCCGGGCATTAAAATAAAATTTGAATCTGAAATCCCAATGCATAGCGGATTCGGGTCTGGAACACAACTGGCACTCGGTATCGCACAGGCGGTCAATCTATTATATCAGTTTGGGTTAAATGTTCAAGAACTCGCGCAGGCTGTCGGGCGCGGCGGCACTTCTGGTATTGGTGTTGCGGCGTTCAATACGGGTGGGTTCATCGTGGACGGTGGACATCGATACCCGGAAGAGAAAGCGTCATTCTTACCCTCTTCTGCTGTCGGCAATATTTTGCCGCCTCCGATTTTATTCCGCTACCCGTTTCCTGAGTTACCGCTGCTCATCGTCATGCCGAATTGTACGAGAATATACGGCAATAAGGAAATTGAACTCTTTCGCACCTTGTGTCCACAACCAGAATGGGTCGCACAGAAACTTTCACATATTCTGTTACTACAGATACTCCCCGCCTTAATCGAAGACGACATGCACAACTTTGGTAAAGCATTAAACAACATTCAGACATTTGGATGGAAACGGGTAGAGATTGACGCACAGGGTGCGGAGCTTCAATCAACCCTTGACTTTCTGCGCGACACTCGGGCATTCGGTGCGGGGGTTAGTAGTTGGGGACCTGCGATTTGCGCGATAACCGACGATGTTGATAGGCTCAAACAAGAGACCGACGCTTTCCTAAAAACGCTTCCAAACGGAGGAAACTGCTTTATCACGCATGCGAACAACGTCGGCGCAAGTATCGTATCGGGTTAAAACAAAAACGGGCGGGTGAAACACCCGCCCGTTTTTCTGTATTATCATTACCCTTTGCTTGGCGAATAATACGGGTTCGTTCCTGAAGCGTGATCCGTCGTATCAATCACGTGCTTAATTTCAGGAAAGGCCTCTTGAATCATCGCTTCGATGCCGTGTTTGAGAGTGACATTCGCCATGCCACACCCTTGACATCCGCCCCCCATGTGAATGTAAATAGAATCGTCATCAACGTTCAGCAGTTCTATCTGTCCACCATGTGCGGCGACTGCGGGGTTAATCCGTTCATCAATAAGTTCCTGAATCTTCTGCGCCTTCGGGTCATCCCATGTCGGTGCGTTCGGGTTCTCAATATTAAAACCACTTGCATTCAGGTCATCAACATAATCAATAATTGCGCCTTTGAGATCGGGCGCGCTTTTGGCATCGACAAGCACATTAAAATTCTCACATTCAACAACAATGTCATCCGTTTCTGCTTCGGTCGCTAAACCGAGACTGTATTGGAACGCAGTAGCAGTTTTGCCTTGGATACTAATGCGGAGTCCTTCGACTTCAACTTCTTCAGCTTCAATCACTGCGTGAATTTTCTCTTCTGCAGCTTCTGTGACTGACAGCAAAGGTTCTTCATTGCCGGTGAGCTTCTTCAAGAAATTCTTCATAGTTGCCTTCCGTGAGTGAGAATTAAGCAGCAGTTTTACCTGCCCAAGACTGATCTGACTGAAACTCTCCCATTTCGTCGTACAATACGCGTAACCGCTTGATTGCCTCTATCTCGAGTTGTCGCACGCGTTCGCGTGTAACTTTCAGGGCAACACCAATTTCGCGGAGCGTCTTGCGTTCACCGTCTTCGAGACCGAAGCGCATCTTCAGCACCTTTTGCTCTCGTTCCGGCAGCCTTTTAAGAAATTGGGCGATCAGATCCTCGTTAATCATTTCTGCGATAGGACTTTCTTCACCGTTTGTCGCGGGGTCCTCAATCAAATCACCTAATGTTGCGGCGGAGCGTTCATCACTGAGTTGTAAATCCATCGAAATGGCATCGGCGTTGAACGTCAAAATTTCTTCAACCTGTGTTACGGATAGGTCTAAAGCCTCAGCGATTTCTTCGCGCCGAGGTTCACGTTGCAGCTCCTGACATAATGCCGCGTACACAGCGTCAAACTTGTTCATCTTCGCAACTACGTAAGAAGGGAGTCGAATTGAGCGGGAGAAATTGTCAAGCGTACGCATAATTGCCTGTTTAATCCACCAAATCGCATAAGTACTAAATTTAAAGCCCTTCTTATAATCAAACTTACTCGCTGCTTTAATGAGTCCGATATTACCTTCTTGAATCAGATCTTCGAGTGGGACGTTATGTCCTTGATACCTTACAGCGATTGAAATAACGAGTCGTAAATTCGCTTCTACAAGTTGATCCCTTGCCTGTTCTGCATCCGCTGTATAACCGTCCTCTGTTTCACCAGCTTCAATTCGTTTTGCTAACTCAACTTCTTCCTCTCGGGTTAACAGGCGGTGACCTGCTACACTCCGGAGCCAACTCGTTAATGCACTCTGATCACTCCCGCTGTAACTGTCTGGCGGTTCTGTTTCTTCTGGATATGCTGCATCCATATAAGAATCAACACTATCAATATTTGTCGTTTCACCGAGAAATTCGGCTTCCATCGTTCTCCTCTCCTTTTGCGGAATGTAATAGAAATAATACAACTTTTAATGATACATCATGTTAAAACGATTTGTCAAGCAAAATGTTTAAAAAAAAGCGAAAATTCGTAGAAAAATTCACATAAGAGGGCATTTTAATACAATTTTCCCTAAAATAGCAGAAAAATATAGGCATTTCCGCATGTAACACAAGCATTCGCGCAGCAATAACGCGTATCGGTAAAGTCCGCCGCCGATTTTCGCGGTATCAACCTCGTGCAATCCGAACTATGTCGCGTGTCCAATCAATAGAACCGCTGCTGGCAATGAAGTCTCTTTTGCCTTCTCAAATGCCGCACGGATACATCGGATGTCGTTGTCTGTCTCCAACATCTCATAAGGCAGCTCCCACGCCTTGAGCGTCGGTTCCAGAAAACTTGCCACTGAATCAACCCATTGTCCGCCTCCGTCTCGATTGTGGTATCCACGATACCCAATGAATACAACAACCGGAACCCGCATGTTGACAACCGTGCCCCGGAACGCATCGCCAGATTCAAGAAAACCTGTGTTTTGAATGATAATCACCGGCTTCTTGCCACCAATATACAAACCAGAAGCAATCGCGAAAGCCTCACCTTCACGGGTTACCGTAATAACTTCAATTCCTGGTTCCGACCGTAAAAGTTCATAAACCCGCGCACTGCCGTTATCAGGAACCCCTATAGCATGCGTAATCTGATGCCTTTTTAATTCATTTACAATCTTTTCCGCTGATGCCAATGTATACACCTACTTCTTTTAAAGTCTTTATAGTAAAACCAACAATTAATCAGACACTTTTCCTTTAACAGAAGACTGGTCGTAGGGGCGAGGTCCCCTCGTCTATCTTTCAAGGTGTGTCTCATTATTTTTAGAGGCCACTATAGTTATCAGTTCGGTTTTCTGCGAAAAACCTTTCAGTCTTCAGAAAGAGACTTTAGGACTCTCTTAACCGTCTTTAACTGACAACTGATAACTGATAACTGACAACTATTTATTGTCGTCCCTCAACCAATGCATCGACAACTGTCGGATCGGCAAGCGTTGACGTATCACCGAGGTCAGAGATGTCGCCTTCCGCGATCTTACGGAGGATACGCCGCATGATCTTACCGGATCTTGTCTTCGGTAACGCCGGTGTAAACTGAACCTTGTCAGGGGTCGCAATCGGTCCAATATGTTGTCGAACCGCCTGCTTGATACCCGTTTCTACTTCATCAGACGCAGATTCACCCGTCATGAGGGTAACATACGCATAAATGCCTTGTCCCTTAATATCGTGTGGGTAACCGACAACCGCTGCCTCTGCGACCGCCTCATGCTGCCCGATCGCGCCTTCTACCTCTGCTGTCCCTAATCGGTGTCCTGAGACGTTCAAGACATCGTCCACGCGTCCCGTAATCCAGTAATAGCCATCTTCATCACGTAGAACGCCATCACCTGTCATATAATAGCCGGGAAACCGACGAAAATAGGTGTCCAAAAACCGTTCATGGTCCCCATAAACCGTTCGCATGATACCGGGCCACGCTGTTTTGATACACAGATAACCCGTCGCCGGATTCCCTTCTACCTCATTCCCCGATTCATCAAGTATCACCGGTTCAATCGCAAAGAACGGGAACGTCGCCGACCCCGGTTTCAGTGTCGTCGCAGCAGGCAGCGGTGTCATCAGAATCCCACCTGTTTCCGTCTGCCACCATGTATCCACAATCGGACACCGTTTCTCACCGACGATGTCGTAATACCACATCCATTCAGGCTCTTTAATCGGTTCACCGACTGTACCGAGCAACCTGAGCGTCGATCTGTCATACTTTTCGACCCATGTGTTGCCTTCCTTCATCAAGGCACGCAGTGCCGTCGGGGCGGTATAGAAAATGTTAATACCGTGTTTCTCAACGACTTGCCAAAAACGTCCAAAGTCCGGGTAGTTCGGCACGCCTTCAAACATAACGCTAATAGAACGATTCGCGAGTGGACCGTAAATGATATAAGAGTGTCCCGTAATCCACCCAATATCGGCGGTGCACCAGTAGACATCGCCTTCGTGGTAGTCAAAAATCTGTTGATGTGTGTAAGATGTATAGACGAGATAACCACCTGTGGTATGTAAAACCCCTTTCGGTTTTCCCGTTGAACCGGAGGTATACAAAATAAAAAGTGGGTCCTCGGCATCCATAACCTCTGGTTCACACGCCGTATCTGCTTCCGCCATCGCTTCGTGCCACCAAAGATCACGCGAGGCATCGAAATCCACGCTGTCGCCTGTACGCTCCACAACAACGACTTTTTCAATAGACGGACACTCTGCTACCGCAGCATCTGCATTCGCTTTCATCGGTATGTCGCTACGAACACCACGGAGGGCTGTGTCTTGTGTTATGAGCATTTTACACGCGGAATCATTAATCCGATCCCGGAGGGATTCCGCTGAAAATGCCCCAAAGACGATAGAGTGGATCGCGCCAATCCTCGCACACGCCAACATCGCAATCGCCAATTCCGGTACCATCTGTAGATAGATACAGACGCGATCGCCTTTTTCAATACCTTGCGATTTCAGGACATTGGCAAACTTTTTGACCTCAGCGAGGAGTTCACTGTAACTGAACGTCTTATCTTCGGACGGATCGTTTCCTTCCCAAATAATAGCGGTCGCGTCACCATGCCCCGCCTCCACGTGTCGATCAAGACAGTTATAGCAAGCGTTGAGTGTGCCGCCTTCAAACCATTTAATATCGCCGTTAACAAAATCGTAATTGCGAACCGTATCCCATTTCTGATACCACGTCAACCGCTCAGCGATCTTTGCCCAAAACGCTTCCGGGTCTTGAACCGATTCGGCGTATTGCGCCTGATACGCTTCAAAACTGTTGACGTGTGCGTTATCAATCGGATAAGCAGTTTTCACCGGTGGAAATACATTATTAGCCATCTTATATTTTTCTCTCCTCTACAAATCAATTTCCAGTTCTCAAAATACCTCTACAAGTTGTATAGGATATATTCTATAAGAAAACGGTGAACATGTCAACTGCAAAATGACGCTGAGCAATCCGAAATTGCAAATATACCTTGCGTTTTCAATAGAAAATGAGGTACAATTACTAAGTAACGGACTGTTTATTTTTCCATAGCAGGTATAGAACGATTGTCAATAGGAACAGACAACCAATAAAAATACAATATTACCGGAATCCAAACGGCAGGCAACCTTTCACGGAATGGTTTGAATCCATCCGAGATAGGAACACGCGACAGAGAATTGACAAACGACTTGCGAGGCTTGAAGATGGCAATTTTGGCGATTGCCAATCTGTCGGTGGAGGCGTTTTTGAATTGCGCCTCCACTTTGGGCCAGGACATCGCGTCTATTTTGGTCAAATTGAAAACACCCTCGTCCTTCTGCTTTGTGGTGGAGATAAGAAATCACAACAAGCGGATATTGAAACTGCAAAAAACTATTGGCGAGAATATAAGGAGACACATCAATGAGAGAAATGGGAAACTGGCGCGAGTATCAAATTAGAAGACTTGCTAATGATCAGGAGGAAGCGATTGATTATCTCCAACTGACATTGGAGGAATACCAAGCTGATGGCGATCTGCCTTTCTTCCTGAAGGAGCTTCGGTTCTTTATAGAATCACAAGGGGGAGTTGTTGAACTTTGCAAACGAACTGGTATGGATACCGAAACACTTTTAGATATGCTCTCTAATGAGGATGCTACACGACTATTAGATACGTTCAGCTCTCTGTTGAATGTGCTTAAGCATCCTCCAGTGATTGAAGATACACCCGCTAAGCATCTGTCCCCCGCGAAGTAGATTCCAACCAATCCATAGCAGTCTGTTCGCCCTGCTCAATAGCGATTTCCACTGCCCGCTTTGCCCATTCCAGCAGGTCTTTAGCGTGCTTACGTCCGTTAAAGGATTCGATGACCTTCTGTCGGATTTCAGACTGCTTATCGGCTTTGATGAATGGGACAATGATTCTACCGAATTCCTCCCTATTGATTGCCGTAAGGATTGTCCCGCTACACCCTTTCTTGAGTTGTAACTGACCGGCACCACTTTTCAAAAACACCAATAAAGTTTCCGAATTAAGCACATCCGAATTGACAGCATGAAACCCAGTTGAACATAGCGCATTATCATATTCCTCTGCTACCAAGGCTATACTTTTCAAGGAGCCTTCAACAGATGAAACAATCACATCTCCAGCGTTTACCTTGCATCGTGCTCTACTTGGCAAGTCTTGTCCTTGCGCTGCCATACAACCCTTTATCTCTCCACTGCTCCCGATATTGGCAAGTTCGATATACTTGTATTCCGTTTCAGGTTCAGGTTTGAAATTGCTATCCTTTAAATGAACTTGATTCGCAACCATACCCCAACCCCCCGGATAACTTTTAATGGTATTGATAATGTCATCGTATCTTGGCTGGAAATAATCCGCATCAATACGTTCAGCGCGTTGCATGCTCACATAATCCGTAGCAAAGGATAATGTGTGTTTCGGTTGCCAATCAGCGAGTCCGAGTTCGGCAAGGAGGAGGGTTTGGGCTTCGGCATACCGCGTCTTCGATAATTCCGTTAGTTCTTTTGATCGGAGATAGGTTTTCTCTATCTCCGTCTGAAGGCTTTCCAAATTCGGCACAGGAATTTGATATAAAAAAGGCGGAGCAATATGAGGTTGGGCACTGCCATATTTGCCTCTCTCTATTAATACTATACCGTGCTTGGTATTGAGGAAAATAGCGAGAAAGAAAGGGTTTAAGTCGCCGCCTCGGATGATAAGGGTATCGGACATTGATATCGCAGGATTATTTTCAAGATAGATAGCACACTGCCCCACATTTGCTCCTGATCGCATTATCAGAATATCTTTGTAGTGTATCGTATTTTCCTTTAAACGTTCTGCGTCTTCTTCCGATATATAAACAGGGTTAGATGTCAGGTCTATGGATAACGGACGCACGTTCTGTCCCCTTAATAACAGAACGCCATTATCTACATAATTTCGCTTTATCTCTTTAGGGTGTCTGATGTTGGCTTGAAAATCAATAAGTCTGCGCGAACCAATCTCTTTAAGCCGGCGTTGAACTTGTAGATAATCAGGTCGAAAAAACTCCGCATCAAGCCGCAGAGAATGGGAGGCATCCACTATAGATTGGTAATCAACAACAGAATACTGCATTATTGCGTTTGGCTCCAAAAACTCAAATCTTCATTCTTTGCCCATTCAATAAAGGCTTCAGCGATACCGTCGGGGAGCTCCTCGTTGTGGTTATGTAAATCGTGATCAACGATCAGATGACCATTTTTGTCCAATTTGTGCTGCCCATCACTGTTTTCCAGAAAAACATAATCGCCAGAATTATCCTTACCGCCTTTCTCGCTTACTGCCAAAAAAACGTTGTAGTTGTCGGCTTTTGGACAAAGAGGCCCCTTAGTTGAATCATCGTTCCACTTTTGCACGAATATCACGCTCGTTTTGGTGCCGGTATGCGGTTTGAAGGTGTTACCGTGTAAACTGACAATAGCCAAGATACGGGCGCGTTCGGCGATAAATTCACGGACGTATCTATCAGAGGTGTTGTTAAATCTGCCTTGTGGTAGCACAATCGCCATCCGTCCACCGGGTTTGAGGAAATCAAGATTGCGTTCAATGAACAGAATATCACGACCGACTTTGGTGTGTGCTTTGCCATTCTGCTTAAAGGTGAGGTTGTATTGATGCAGGATACGGCTCTCCTTGATGTCACCAGCAAAAGGTGGATTTGCCATTAAAATATCAAAACCAAATGACTTGTTCTCGCCTTGTTCCATCCTTAACGCTTTCAGACGATCAAAACCGTCGCCATAAGTGCGGACCCAACTGCTATTTCTCTCCGTGCTGTCGTCCCACCGTTCATAATCCAGTGTATTGAGGTGCAAGACATTCGTTTCACCGTCTCCTGCAATCAGATTGAGGGTTCTCGCCACTCGAACGGTCTTTTCGTCGAAATCGATCCCAAACACTTTGAGGACGTGCTCCTTGTCTGCTGCTGGGATTTCTGCATTCGTGAAGAGCGTACCAGTCAGTTTGAAAACGGTATGCACCGGAAACCCACAACTTCCAGCGGCGGTGTCAATCATATATTCCCCCGGCTGAGGATTAAGCATCTTGACACACATATCTATGACATGGCGTGGCGTGAAATATTGCCCCTTTTCGCCTTTCGCAGATTTGCTCACCAGATACTCAAACGCTTCATCAACAACCTGCAAATTGGAGTTGAACAACTTTATATCCTGCAAACTGGACACGCAAACTGATAGGTGGCTGTCGGATAGTTCAAACGCCGAATGTTCGGGAAAAACACCTCTCCACCGGTCCCTTGCGTCGTCAAAAAGTCGTTGAATTTTGGTTTTGAGTTGGGAGTCGGTTTGTCCTGTGTTTCTGAACGCCATCGCGCGAAAATCGTCATCTGGAATTTCTTCAACCGCTTTCTTAAGAACCTCATAATCTGGATGCTCAACATCGTAAGATTGATCCGTTTCCTGAATAGCCGTGTTGATCCTGTGTCGTAGGAGACGGTTGATAAACATTTTATCGTCCTGACTCTTAAATTCGTCATAGAGCTTGGTGAAGATGAGTTTAAAAACCTCCTCAAAGACATCCACACCGGCATTGGCGAGCACCTCATCCTCTAATTCCAAAATGACATCCTTTAAAGACTTATGTTCCGTCGCGAGTTTATCCTTAAGAATGAGATCCTTGAGCGTAAAACGCTCGTTGAGAATATCCGCCAAAGTCTGATCAGCGTTAGGGATATCGGTTATATCTTCAAAGTAGTTTGGATCCCTGCGGTGGTAGTGGGAAATCTGTTGTCCATTTGTCCATACGGCGATGGGCGCGCCAGTGGCGTTGCAGTAGGAACGGAGTTGTGCCTTACCATCTTGGAGTTTCGGCTTTTTCACTTCAACAATAATATAGGGGGTATCGGCCCTGTCTTTGTCAAGGATAACAATGTCAGCGCGCTTCTTCTCTCTACCGAAGTTGACAAGGTGCTCAAACCGCACACGTTCTCGGGGGTAATGATACCGGTTCAGGAGGCGTTCCACATACAATTGACGGATAAGCTCTTCAGGCTTTAGCTGGACTGCCTTCCCGCGAATAGGGCAGTAGGTGATGGGTGTTTTTTTGCCTTCTATCCTTTGACGTAAACTCTGAATTTCAGATGTGTCGAATAGATCAAGGTGATAATTGCTATCTCTGAGTATCGTTTGGATAATGTCGGGTGTCATAGTTTTCTGTCTGTTGAAACGTGTTGCTTCTTTTCCATTTTCTGAATTATAGCACAATTACCGAGCGTCCGCAATAGGTTTTTAAGGAACAGAGTTCCGAAAAGCGACAGCCACCACATCCATCGTCATCGCAACGAGCCAGTGAATCGCCGCACCATAGAGAAATGACCGCGTTTCAAACGCTAACACACCGAGCAATACACCCGCAATAACTGAACCGAGTGCCTCCGGCAGCGGTTTCGTATAGTGCAGAATAGCAAACGGAATCGTCTGAATTAAAATAGCATAATTCCCGAACTTCCGTTCCAATCCGAAAAGCATAAACCCGCGAAAAAAGAATTCCCACGAAAACATATAAACACCGTACGCGAGTTGATACAATAAGAACGCCTGCCAACCGATTGTAACTGCCTTGCTGAGCGGATATTTTTCTACAAAAGGCGGATACACAATGACGGCAAGGACAACCACAGGTATCATCAGAACCCACGCCACACCTGTCACACACCATCCGAGTTTCTGGTTTCCGAGTTGAACCCCGTAATTCTTTAGACGTTCCGCTGTCCCAAATTTTGCGACGAGTGCCGGAAGAAGGAACAACGTAAACGCCGTGATCAAGAACCAGTAAAAATACGAGTGGCTTTCAGGCAACGGTAAGCTGTCAAAATAC
This sequence comes from Candidatus Poribacteria bacterium, assembly GCA_022820835.1. Taxonomy (GTDB): domain Bacteria; phylum Poribacteria; class WGA-4E; order WGA-4E; family WGA-3G; genus WGA-3G. The sequence goes on along the minus strand of JAJEET010000084.1, from coordinate 1,295 downwards.
TCTGTGAAATGCCGCCTGAAAAAACTCCGACGGCTATAATACCGGTGCAGCGTTAGCAACAGCGCAGAGGCAAGTAAAATAACAGTCGCTTGCCGTTCCCAACCCCGCAGATACTTTTCTTTAAGTGTTTCAATATGGATAATCATCTTGACTTCCCCTCAGTTTTGCGGTATTATACCGTGAATAGGAAAAATTTGCAATTGATCGGCAATAGAGAAGGATAAGCGGTTTCAATATCCAACGAAGAACTATGGAGGTATCAGATGGCGTATCGAATATTTGTTCCGGTTTCTATGTGTCTTGTCTTTGTGGTTTTAGCGTTTGGAGAAGCCGAAAATCCGCTTGAAAAAGCTGAGGCTTTAATGACGGACGGGAAATTTTACGAAGCACTTTTCGCTTTGGAACCCCTGCTGACAACAGAAGATAAGAGTGCTGATCAAGAAGCAGCGCTCTGGCTCGCGAACGCGCTCTGTAGAACATGGATTCACAGTAACGATTTTTACGAAAGGTGGGAAAAAACTAAGCAGGGGAAAAATAAACCTGAACTTATGTATTCTAACGGATTCATGCAGTGGGATAAAGTTATTACGCTAAACCAGTGGGGCGCGAGAGTTATATACGAACACTTTAATGCCAGAGCAGAGTATGCATACGGTTTCCTCGAACGCCTTGTTACACAGTATCCAAAGAGTAGTTGGCGACCCGCTGCCGAATACTATCTCATTGAAGATGGAAACAATGAGCGTGAATCTGTCGAAAAATCTCTCAATGCCCACTACGCCTACATCAAAAAATACGCGAAGAGCGGGCTGACAGAAGTCTATATGGCTTATCTTCGTATTGCGCATATCCATGATAATCTTTGGCAACTTTTGAAGACACCCAGTGGAACGCCACATGACTTTTCGATAGGTTTTATCAGCGGTGACCCGGAGAAAGACAATGAAGATGCCATGAAGCACAAAGCAGAAGCACTCAAATATTACGCGAAGTTCATTGTAAGTGTCGGTGGACATAGTTATCACGGCGGGTTTTCAAGGCAGTATCAGACGGTTGTCGAAAGATTTGAAGACCTCAAACAGGACAAAGAGTGGCACAACTTTATAATTCTTATGGATTAACAGGATTGTAATTTTGAAGAAGAATTTTCTATATGAAGTCATATTGAGTAAAACATAAAGATGTAGTAAAATAGTGGAGTCAGATCGGATAGTTTATGTCCCTTTTTCTACTTTACATCACTATTACTTTATGAAAGGTGCTCTTATGGCAAAAAGAACTGAAAAGGAGACCCC
>JAJEET010000158.1 GCA_022820835.1 Candidatus Poribacteria bacterium | reverse complement strand
AAAGCAGTCGTTTCTAACACAATAGATGCCTAAAAACAGTTTTAGAAGGCAATCCTAACATCTGTTCGGGAGCCCTAACGGGAGAACACTGCCAACTTTTCATAACTTATAATCTGATCAAACTGTCCAAACTATAGTATAATAAGTATACAGAACTTTCCCAAAAAAGTCAAGAAAATATTGTAGAATTCAGAACCATTGCCCAGTTTCGTGCAATTTGAACCACAGTATGCCCGATTTTGTGCAAGACTTTAGGGTTGTTCTGTAGAGTGTCCTATTATCACAGTATTTTCCAAATCGGCACGAAACTTGCTATAACTTGCTATAAAAAAGAGGAGAACCAAGATTGCGTCGGTGAGGTATGAAGTTTCTTCTGTTGATTGCTGAGGACTGATAATGCAATGTCTCTGGTAAGCGTACAAAAATCTTGAAAATTGCACCCAAATATGCTAACATTTAAAACATGGACTCTATTCCATAGGCTCTAAGTTAATAAAATATAGGACGAAACAGGAGATATTCATTATGAAAAGGATGTTGTGCGTAGCAATACTGTTTGTGATGTGTGTTGCTACCAGTTATGGGCAATATAACGGTGAATGTTGGGTTGTCAGTGGTGGAGATACAGTCTACAAATTACATGCGAACGGGAATGCCGATCCGACGGTCATTCCCAATCTGACACAAGCGAGTGCTGCGGAGGTCAATCCGACAAACGGTGTGGCTTGGATCGCTATTTCGGCATCGAATGCTGTCTTCAGATTTGATCCGTCGGCTCCAGAGTCAGACCCAGATAGATTTACACAGGCACCAGAGATTCAACGTCCAAACATGATCTCTGTTAACCCAGCCGACGGCACCGTCTGGGTGGCATGGCTAAACGGGGCATCGAAACTGTCAAGCGATGGAAAAGAAATTCTCGCGCCAATCATACCAGAAGGCGGCAACCCAAATGTGGAAACGGGTAGATTTAATGTGGCGGTGAATCCAAAGGATGGCAGTGTCTGGGTAGCGGACGCACGGGGCCCTATTAATCGTTACGATGCAAACGGCGCGCAAATTGCCACCGGACCAACGATGCAAGAACCAAAAGGCGGTATAGCCGTTGATTATGACGGAAATGCATGGGTCGCAGATAGCCAATTTAACTCGCTCATCCGAATTTCACCGACAGGTCAAGAACTCGTGAAACTTGAGATGCCGAGTCCGACTTCCCCGCGGGTCAATCCGAAGGATGGCAGTGTTTGGGTCGTCTCGTCACAGTCAATGTTGATAAACTTATCAGCGGATGGAGCAAAAATAAGTGAATTTCCCGCCGGTATGGCTGTTGTGGCGATAACCCTTTCACCCGCAGATAGCGGCATCTGGGTCGCAGATATGCTGGGGGCAACATTCACTGGCGAAGTCAGTAAGTTTTCTACAAACGGAACGAAACTGTTCGCAAATCCTATTCCGCAACCCTCCTCCGTTTCGGTCGGGTATTGGGAAGCCAATTAATTCAGGACCGTTTTACGCTTTAAAAGATAACACGTATCTGGTGGCACTCGCGGGCAAGACTATAACTTTTCTGATAGATAAATGTGAGGTACACTATGATTAGATATCCCTCATTGACCCAACCTATAGGCTTTCAGGGCATCCTGTTAAAAATCGGGATCGGAATATTTTTTATCGGGTTGTTCGCCACAACCGGATTCGCACAGCTACCAGATTTTCGTGTTGATGCTAATAGTATTACTTTTTCTAACCGGACACCGGTTGAAGGGGAAGAGATTACGATCTCGGTTAAAGTGGAAAACATTGGGGACGCGACCCCTACGATGAATGAAGATCTCGTTGTTGACCTTTACGAAGGCGACCCAGCAACAAAGCCGCTCCAAATCGTCTGTAAAGATGTAATTTTGGAGTTGAAACCCGGAGAGACGCAATCGGTAGAAACGCGTTGGCAACCACCCCCCGGCAAGACAGAAATTTACGCCGTCGTTAACCCCAAGGATGCTAAACATATTGAAGAAGCGGATGAAAGCAATAATATCGCATATACAACGATTGACGCGCAAACACGGACGTTTCCCACTGTTACGTCCGAGCAGATCCAGAACGCACTAACGAAAGGTGTCGATTGGATAAAAGCGCAACAAGGAAGACATAGCCGAACCTGTTTGCAATGTGGCACTGAAAATCAACTTATCCTAATCTGTGTTACATGTCAAGCAAGCCTGGAAGGTTTGGCTGAAAATTTCGAGCCGGATGCCGTCTGGAATTTCGGTGAAGATCAGACGCAGGAGACAGCACTCGCGTTGCAAGCCTTGCTTGCAACCGGACATACGCCTTCGCACCCATCTGTTAAGAACGGTTTGGAATTTCTGTTAGCACAGGACTGGAACGAGTTCGCTGTTTATCAATATGCAGTAATTATTCCGGTTCTTGTAACGATCCAAGATGAGGCGTATAGGGAGCGTGCGCAATTTGCTTTAAACCGATTAATCGAAAAGCAGCTCCCTGTTGCCGACGACGATTTCGCCGATCCACGGGACGATGGCGGTTGGGGCTACGGTTTTACTGCCGATGGCGCACACATGAACATGGTTATTTACGCACTTTATGCTGCGAAGCAGTGGGGGTTGAATATTCCAGCGGATACATGGGCACGCGCGGAGCAGTGGATACGCCGAAACCAAACCGAAACTGGTGGATGGCTCTATAATTTAGTTGATGATGGCTCTCCGTGGGCAATCGGTGTCTACGGTAGTATGACAGCAACTGGGCTGTGGGCACTGCGCGCATGTGGGGTCCCTGTTGATGATCCACAGATCCAAAAAGGTATCGCATGGATAAAAAGGCATTGGACATTGACCCGAAACCCCGGCTCTAATTCATGGCTCTATTATTACCTACTCTCATTGCAACGGTTCAGTGACATTCCGCCGACTTTAGACACATTTGCTGGCTATAATTGGTACAACGAAATCTCACAAATGATGGTGGCACAGCAGGAACCTGACGGAAGATGGAGCGGTTCAGAGAGCGATTTCTTGGCGACCTGTTTTGCTGTGATGACTTTAAGCCACGCACTCGCAGGACCGACGGAACCGAATATCGGGATTGTACCAAAAAGTCTCCGATTTTCACCACCTTCGCCACGTGTCGGCGAAGCTGTTCGACTCAGCACAACCCTACGCAATACCGGAACACCTTTTGATGGAATTCTGAATATAAGATTTTATGTAGATGACGAGGAAGTTAGTGGAACCGAAGTTCTCTGGACACCAAAACTTCAAGAGACCGTTGTTTCAGCGGATTGGGTGCCTGCAACTGATGGAGATATAGAACTGGTGGCGCGCATTGACATCATCGATACAGATAAAAGCGACAATACCGCTTCCGAAAAGATTACCGTCTATCCACAATCCACGTCAGCGACGGAGTTGCAAATGACACCGCAGCAGATTAGCGAAAACGTTTATAAGCTGGGAAATGTTACTTTGGACACCAGTAAACGTGAAGTAACAATACCCGGTGAGATTAATATTGTCGGCGCAGATATTATTATTGAATTCTTGGCGTGTGGTAAACTCGGCAAAACCCATGAAAGTATTTTGATCGTTGACGCGGAACCGATTCATATATTTACAGTGCTTGCTGCCTTAGAATTGGAACCAGGGATGAACCTTTCGGTTGAAGGTGACCCACGAGAGCCTAAAGGTTCGCCTGTTGAAATTTGGATAGAGTGGAACCAAGGCGATAAAGTCATTTCACGCCGCGCCCGTGAACTCCTATGGAACGTCTTCAAAGAGCAGCCGATGCAGGAGACACCTTGGGTTTTCACGGGTGGTAGACTTAAAAACAACCAATTGACCATCCAACTTTTCCATAATATTGTTGCTGTCTACCGAGATCCAGATTCCATTTTCAATCACCCTTTACCGACGGGTACTGACGACAGAACGTATCGGGTCAATACCAATGTGATTCCAGCTAAAGGAACAAAGATAAAGTTGGTTATTCGGCCCATCACGGCTTAGAGGAAAACGATGCCAATTTTTGAATATCGCTGTAAGGACTGCGGTGCTGAATTTGAAGTGCTTGAACGCTCGCATAACGCCGACAAACCTGTGGAATGTCCCAGTTGTGGCACACATGACACAAAGAAACGCTTCTCTGCGTTCGCTACCGCTGGTACCCAGAAGGGTACCGTTAAAGATAGTGCTACTTGAGCAATCCCAACAGATGGCAGTCTGCCGTAGCCAATCGTTATGTGTCTGTATGGAAAATTGCTTTCCAAACCCTATTGTGGAAACACCTAATACCATTTCTGTTAACAAACCTCTCTTTATGTAGCATAAACTGTTAGTTTGTTCCGCAGTGCTACGTGTTTCACGAAAATCGGTAATGTGATAACATTATTTACAAATGGTATAGGTAATAGTGCCTACCCAATCCGAGGTGGCTTTTTGTTTCCAGACTCATAATTCCGCTGCATATTCGATCAACTATTTCCTACCGAATTACATCTAAAGGAAAACCTGATGAAACAGAAACGAGCAACCCCACCACCCAATATTTCCCGAGAACTCCAAAACAATAAAGTGTTTCCGGTATATCTGCTTTGTGGTGAGGAGAGTTTTCTTATTGAGGGGACCCTCAAACAGATGCTTGACCATCTACTTGACCCGGAAACGCGCGATTTCAACCTCACTTTTTTAGAGGATGCAAATATAACAATTCGAGAAATTTTGACGCAGGTTGACCTCTATCCGGTCATGGCAGAACGACGAGTTGTTGTTGTCCGAGACGCGCCATTCTTTAAGGTTCAGCAACGTACAGTACCGATAACAATTGTCCGAAACGCATTTAAAATTGAAACTACGAATCCACAAAAATCTATCTCTACATTGGCAAAACTATTAGAGGTGAGTCCACATCAGATTGCTGAAAATGATTTCAACTACGTAAATGCTGTCGATTCACTCATTGATGAGTTAAGCACGAAACTCACGGATGAAGAGCGTGGTTTCTTGGAACGCTTACCGCAGATCGCCCAGCAACTTGACACTTATGCCACTGCGGAGCCTGATGATACGGGTGATGTTGCTGTACTCCTCGATTGGCTACAAGGTGATCTACCGAAGCATAGTGTGTTGATATTTACAGTACACGGATCCGTTAATGAACGGAACCAAGTTGTTAAAGCCATTGAGACTGTCGGACGCTACCGCTCTTTTGATCCGGTGGAAGCGGGGTCGTCACTGAACCGGGATCCACTCTATAAGAAGGTTTCAGACAAATTCACTGAATATGGTAAACAGATAACACCGCGGGCGTTCTCTCTTCTTCGGACAAGAACCGGCGGCGATATGCACACAATCGCTGAATCAATCAATAAAATCGTCAACTTTGTTGGCGATAAACGCCAAATCGACGAACAAGATGTCCGAAATATGGTGACACAGAATACGTTTGACAGCATTTTTGATCTAACGGATGCAATCGGGAAACGCTCGGTTGGACAAGCCGTAAAGAGCCTTCACGAAGTATTAGCGAATGATCAAGAACCTATTGCAGTGAATGCATCAATCACACGCCATTTCCGGTTCGCGCTCCAAGCCAAGCTTATTGCTGACAAAAAAGAACTTCGACCCATGCGAAGCCGTATGCCGTTTGCTGAATTTACGAAAAATATCTTCCAACCACTTGCCGGAGAAGTCGCTGACACCTTACCTAAGGCGGCTACACATAACATTCTGAAACAGAATCCGTATGTCGCGTATAAAATTTTTCAGACACTCCACGCTTTTACAGTGGATGAGTTGGTCGATGCAATCGAAAAGACCCTTATCGTTGATACCGAGTTGAAGACAAGCGGCACTGATGATTCCTGTGTTTTGGAGCAGTTAGTGTGTGAACTTTGTGCCAGTTCAACAGGAAGGAGATCAGCACCTGTCTAACACGTACAGGGTAACCGATAAAGTTTTTATTTCGTTTTATTTCCTATATGTAAGCACTTATACGAAGGAGTTTTAGATGAAAGGGACAAGGCCATTAGACAATGCTGAAATCCGAAAAGTTTCAGAGGCTTTTGAGGGCACATTTGCTATTCGGAATCGGAACCTATTTATGTTAGGGGTGTCCGTCGGTGCGCGGATTAGTGAACTGCTTGCCTTGAAGGTAGGTGATGTATGGCAGAATAACAAGCCTGTCAAGGATTTGCTGTTTGACCGGAGCATCGTGAAAGGTGGCGAGGTATCAAGAGCCGTGCCTGTTAATGTTGATGGCAGAGAGGCGATTGAGGCACTTATTGCTTGGCATAGCGAATTATTTGGAGATGTTGATCCCAATCGTCCGCTGTTTACATCACGGAAAGGCAAAGGACGGAAAGCGATGTCGCGTATCGCAGCGCACGACGTGCTAAAGCCAGCGTTTGAGGCTGCTGGATTGAACGGAAAACTCGGCACGCATTCCTTACGGAAATCTTATGCGCAGCGTCTCTATGAGCAGACGAACGATATTTATGCTGTGCAAGAGATGTTAGGGCATAAAAGTGTTGTAACAACCCAGCGGTACTTAGGGGTGAACTATGCTGGTGTCCGCGAAGCGTCGGAGGCGATGTCGATCCATGCCGAATCTAACGTAAGTACGAAAACGTTAAGTTCGGTAAATGATGCCGCAGATGGTGAACTTTTGATCGAATTGCTCCGTAGAGGATATGATGTTGCGCGTCTGCTGGAGAAAGAGGAATCAGAGCAACCTCTTCAGCCACCAGACAAGGAAACATCATCAAGATTTGTCTAAAAATCAATTTTGCGTAGTTTTTTACTCTCTTTTTCTCTTCTGCTGACTCTAATAAAATAAGACTACATTTTATTTAAAAGTTGGAGGAAGTGAAAATGGTACAAATTGTTTCTATTATATTTGGAAGCATCATGGTAATAACGCTCGGATGTGTCTGGATGGGTATTTCTTACGTTCAAAAAAGAGACGGGTTGACAAAAGGAGCGTCAGAGCGTGAAATGATGACACTGCAGCAGCAGGTGGCAGACGTTCAACAAGAAATTGCTGTCCTCAAAAAGGAAGTGGAACGGCTCATCAAAATCGCTAAAGGCGTGGATGGGTAAGGAGGAGGACAGTCATGTCTGCGTTACTAATAATTTTTCTTATAATAGGATTTTTCTTTCTTTTTAAATTTACCGCTGCATTTACCACTACTGTAGCAATAATTGCGGGGGCAACAACAATCACGACACTCGTATGTGTCTGGCAGGGAACCTCGTATTCCCTGAAAGCATCAGGGTATAAACCAAACAGAGGCGAACAGGCTTACCGTCAGGTGGATGCCGGTTTAAAACAGATTGTTGGGGATTTGCAGGAAATCCGCTCTCAATTGGAAGAGACTGAACTACACCTTCAGAATCTGGAATATCTAAAGTACGCCCGTCAGAATCGCAACGGAGAAAATGAATCATAGGCAGGACAACATATGTCCTGCCTATTTCGCGTACAATGTATGATTGTATAGCTAAAGGAACGTGAGTTCGGAAAAGGAGGTTTTATGAAAGTCGTAGCAAAATATAAGTTCTACTTAACGACGTTACTCGCCGCTGTGTTATTTACAGTCGGCGTAGTTGTAAGCAATGACCAGACTAACCTATCTACAGAGAATGTTACGCAAATAACGGAAAAACCGACAGTCATGATTCTCGGCAGCGGACACTTAGCGAATCCGGGAATGGATGGTTTTAATTATAAAATGGATGATATCCTTGCCCCCAAACGCCAACGCGAAATCAGGCAGTTGGTCGAACAACTCAAGGCGTTTAATCCTACCAAGATAGCACTTGAGGTAGATTTTTCACGGAATGCTGAAATCAATGCAGAGTATCAAGATTATCTGAAAGGAACATATCAACTGACACGCGGTGAAGGGAACCAGATCGGTTATCGATTAGCAAAACAACTCGGGCATTCAAAGGTATTCTGCGTAGATTATTCCCGAAACTACTCTCAGAAACCTGACGGTTTTTTCCGAGAGGACTTTGATTGGGATCTGGTAGACTACAACAAATTCGCAAAAGCACACAATCAAGAACACCTCATGGGGCAACCTTCTACGGCTGGAGGGAAGGTTACACAGGATGCAGATGGCACAATCTGGATTGAACCTGAGAAGTACGAACCGATAACCGACATGTACAGACGATTCAATCAGCCTGAAGGTAGATTCGCTGAACATCAGCAGTACTTACGAATCGCGCGTGTTGGGCTCGGCGATCAGTACCCGGGCGCCAATTGGGTTGGGCATTTATGGTATACTCGGAATCTCAAAATCTTTGTGAACTTGACGCGCATCACCGAATCAACCGACGATCGAATTCTGTTGATTATCGGTGCTGGACACGTCTTTCTCGTCCAACAGTTCCTTGAGAATTCAGGAGATTACATCGTTGAAACTCCACTCAAATATTTGGATGGCAAGGGGATGTAGACTTCTTAACCTGTTATCCAGAGGAACTGTAATCAGGTTAAAGCCCTAAAAAGTCAGCCATCGGTGAAAGAGAACACCTCTACCTTCAGGTTCAACCACCCGCAACAAGACCTTCCCATCGGTGAGAAAGTCCACCGCCATGAAACCGGTATGCTGATGCGCGAATAGGGTATTTGCCCCAGACATCACTTCTGTTACTTTCCGACTCGCGGCAGCACCACTGACAAGAAGATAGTCAACAGTATCACCTTTCAGGACTTGTAGCGAGTGTTCATGTCCTGAAGCGTATATCAAAAGGGGAGTGCCTTCTTGATGTGCTGGTTTCCGCACAGAAAATGCTTGGTTGAGTTGTGCTACCATATTTTTGTTGCGTGCGCTGCCTATATCTTGATCGAGTTTATAAAGGTGCCCTCTTGTATACGCATACATTGAACCGAGAATCGGGGTTGGAATCCAGAGCCATTTCTTTACAACTCTGGCAGCAAAAAAATGAGATTTCCAGTCAAAGTAGCCGCCGTGTGGACCGTAGCTTTGCAAAGGATGGTGTCCGATAACAATAACGGGTAGTTTCGTATCTAACAGTGCTATCAGCTCTGTTATAACAGTTTCGGGTGATTTCTGCGGTTTTTCGTGTTGGTGGAGCCACCACTGTGTATCGAGAATGATGAGCCGCACTGCCGGGTGAACTTTTGGCAGCTCAAGCATAACAGGACCGGGTGAACCTCCAGTTGGCAAAAAATTCGGTTCTCCTGGAAGCGCAGCGTTGATAAACTTCTCTTGTGTGAGCAGCGCGCTATAACCTTCCGATTCTCCGCTTGCCCAATCGTGGTTTCCCGGAATAAAGAACCCATGTACACCCGTATCCTTGATAACAGAGATTTGCGGTCCGAGGCGCGTCGCTGCTTCATGTTTTCGGCGTTCCGTCATCCCGTCCGGGTACATATTGTCCCCTAAAAACACGATACTCGTTTTCGCAGCGTCCTTTCGCGCCCATTCGCCGAGGGTTTGCAAGACAGGTTCATCCGGTTTCGGCGCACCGCCATCACCGAGTAATAAGAGACGATAACGCAGCACGCCACCTATTTCGCTCTCACGCTTTCCAATATCGGGTATATCAGGATGGTAATACGGCTTGGTATGACTACATCCGGCACTCATCAACTGTATCGCTTGAACGATACAACACAGGATCACAATGTAATAGGTGAACTTCGGACGTTTGAAAGTGGTGACGTTAAATTTCATATTTTGGCGAGAACAGACAATCGGTTCTTAAAATAACAATCTGTTTTAGGGGGTCCTTATTTTAACGTGTAGTGGCAATAGGACGATGTGGGTCAATAAATCTGTTGTTCTTATCTTTGCGTCGCGGTGTAGGTAATGCGTCGGCTTTTGCGCGCAGCCTTGAAAGCGCGTCGGCATAATCTGGTATGTCAATCAGGTTATTTCGTTCATCTGGGTCTTTGGAGAGATCAAAGAGTTGTTCGGGCCACCCTTTGTCGTTGTCAAATCTGAAATACTTTAAACACCCCTCCTTAACCATCACAGAGGGACCATTTTGGGCGCGCCAGAGTTCGCTATAAACGGTGTCGTCATCGTCCCAGTCGGCTGTATTTCCATCAATCAACGGTACGAGCGAGCGTCCATCAAGTTCATCGGGTGCGGGGATCTCTGCCAATTCACATAGTGTTGGGAACAGATCGACTAACGATACGTTGTGTTCAACGATTCTCGATTCTCTCCCGAATCGTTTCGGGTACCAGATAGAGAGTGGTACACGCGCCGAAGCCTCAAAGTAACTCTGTTTCTCCCACAACCCTTTTGTGCCGAGCATCTCACCGTGATCAGAAAGGAAGACGATGATGAAATCGTCTAAGACGTTCAGGTGTTCAAGTTTCTCAATGACCCGACCGAATTGTGCGTCCATCCATTCAATCATCCCGTAATACGCCGCGGTTGCTCGGTGCGCTTGACGGTAGGTTACATCTTTTCCAACTTGCACTCTAAAGAAATCGCTGTAGCCAAACTGCTCATTCGGTTCTTCAACAATCGGTTCTACGCGCGGCATGTAGTAATTGAACAGGTCGAGTGGACACTGATACGGATAGTGTGGTGCGATGAGGCTTACTGCCATACAGAGTGGATTGGCTTTTGGACGGTCATAAGAGGCGTTGACGAAATACTCCTCAAGGAACAGTACTGCGCCATCTACATTGTATTGGTCGTGGAGCATCCAGTGTCCGATGCCGGGTTGTGCATCTCGGATTTCCTGAGCCGTTTTGTCGCGCTTCATGCCGGTGCCGGGTTCTGGTGTAATCTGTGCGTGGTGTTCGTCCTTAACAGTGCCGTATGGATAGCCGTTATTGCCGATAATATCGCGTCCGATTCGTTCTCGCCAGCCGTGCATCACATCCGTACCAACGAAGTGCATCTTACCCGCGCAGCAGGTGTAGTAGCCGTAGTTTCCTAATTGTCCTGGGATTGTTCGGACCTCCGTCGGCATCGGATCGCCGAAGTTGAGACTTCCACAGTTACGGGGATAGAGTCCTGAAAGGAAACTCTGACGTGCGGGGACGCAGACCGGCGAAGGCGTATAAGCGTTGCGGAAGTAAGTGCCTTCCTCCATAAACCGAGAGAGCGTTGGCATCCGAATAGCCGTATCTCCTTCGATTGGCTGGATATCCGGACGGTGTTCATCGTTAATAAGAAGTAGAATGTGCGGTTTATTTTGTGGCATGGCTGCTTTAAGAGTTATCAGTTGTCGGTCATGAGTTAAAAGATTTTTCATCAGGCTAAGTCTCTCTTTACCAACTACCAATTTGTTAATAAGGAGACATCAATCCTTCTGCACCAAGGATATGTTTTCGCTCAAATTCCGGTGTAATCCACCTCTCACCTGGGTCTTTACCGGGTTTATAATATCCATAAACGACTGTCCATCTGGTATCACTCTCTTGTTTTCTTGGTGTTACCGCATGCGCGGCATGCGTCCACATCAGGACGACCGTTCCTGGCGGTACCGATAATGACTCAATTTCTAACGGCTCATCCGTCTCAGGATGCGTTTTTCCTGCCAACCAACCTTCTCGTAAGGCTTCATCCGTTGCCGCCTGAATTTTGGGATCTCGGTATAGATGGCTACCGGGGACCGCCTTCAAACCGCCATCATCCGCCCCAAATCCATTAACATAGAAGAAGATACGGACAAAACCGTAGCGCGGATCGTCTTCAGCGTATGCGTGGCTATGCCATCCGGCACCATTATTGCCTCCTGGACGATTGAGACTCACGCAGTGATCGTATCGAATTTCTTCCCCCAGCACTTCACGCGCGAGTTTAAGCATTTGGGGGTGTCCGATCAGACTTTCGAGATAACTATCATATTCCGCGGCGAATCTGTTCGGTTCATACCCTTTTTGGCAACCCGGTATAAGCGATTCAACCCGAGCCAGCGATTCTGTCAATCGTGTTTGAGCATCAATAGTAAGAAGTTTAGGCAGCACAAAATGGCCGATATGATCTAATTCTTTGCGCTCTTGATCCCCGAAGGTATAAGCATGAAAAATCGGACTTTGTGGCATTAAAAACTCCTAAGTTTACGCATTTTATGGTAGATTTTAGAATTACGCAAATGTGCGGGCAGAATACGGGTTTGGTATTTTGCATAATTCGTCACGGCTACCCTAATAAAGGGACATCAAGCCTTCAGCACCCGGTATCGATTTTCGTTCAAATTCGGGGGTAATCCAACGTGCACCAGAGGGTCTGCCGGGGTTACGATAGGCGTAAACGACACACCAACGCGTATCGCTATCCGGTTTTCTTGGTGACACAGCGTGTGCGGCATGCGTCCACATCAAAGCGACAGTGCCGGCCGATGCCGAGAGTGCCTCAATATCAAGGGGTTCCCCTGTTTCTGGGTGCTTTCTTCCGACAAGCCAACCTTCGCGCAGTGCTTCGTCCGTTCGTGCATGGATCCTTGCATCCCGATAGAGATGGCTTCCCGGCACAGCCCTCAAACCGCCATCGTCAGGTGCAAATCCGTTGACATAGAAAAAAATACGGACGAACCCCAAACTCGGGTCGTCATCTGAATATCCGTGGCTATGCCAGCCGATGCCACCGTTACCACCCGGACGATTGAGACTCACACAGTGGTCGTATCGGATTTCTTCACCGAGGACCTTCCGAGCAAGTTCAAGCATCTGCGGATGTGCGATGATGCTTTCGAGGTAACTATCGTATTCCGCTGAAAACCGGTTCGGTTCATGTCCTTCCGTTGACGTACGCGAGAGTTCGTGGATATGTGAGAGCGCGCGTGTTAGGTTCTCCTGTGCCTCTGCTGTGAGTAAACCGGGGAAAACAAAATGTCCGTCCCGATCCATCTTCTTTTGCTCCTCTTCACCAAATGTGTACGGATGAAAAATAGGAGGTTGTGGCATGGCAAAACTCCTTTTGCTTGTACCCTACGGTGTAGACCTAAATCCTATCTGCTGTATAGCGTATCAAGAAATCCGATTTCTTTCAAGTAATTAATTGATCATATTTCTCTTTCGGTTTTTCGACTTTCATATTGCTCCTGTTACCATTACTTTCTTGCCACTACAGAAAAGTCATTATCATTCTTTGGATCAAAGTTTCCTAACCTACGTTTCTTGTGGAAATGGAAATCCATAAATCCTGCTGCCATAAGACAGTTCTTGAGTTCATCTGGAGGAAGATGCATAACAGAAAAGTCGCATTTGTAATGTTTATGTGTTTCTAAATCTATTTTAAGCCAAAGGCATTTTTCTACGCCATCATTTTCGTCATACTCCGCTTTTTGTAAAACAAACACGTTCTTCTTAGTTTGACTCCAATTGGCGATTGGGTACCCCTTTTTCCATATTGATGGATTTTTATGCACAAAGTAGACCCTGCCATTAGATGTAAGTGCCTTGTGAATTCGGCTTAAAAGCGATATCAAACCTTCCTTGGATTGATAGAAAAACGAGCCTTCAAAAAAAATAACAGTAAATTTTTCTTCAAAGTTCATTTCATTATAGTCACCAAAAATGAACTCAATCTCTAAGTTTTCGTGTTGTGTGATTTTTTCAGCTTCTGAGAGAAAGTTGGGTGATAGGTCCATACCAACAACATGATAACCACGCCGGGCAAATTCGCGTGAATAACTGCCAATTCCGCAGCCCGCCTCTAATATTTTGTCATCTTTAGATAACAGCAGTGCTTTTTTATAGAAAGGGAAATGCCTTTCTACAAACTCTGGTGCCTCAAAATTATAACTGCCGTGTTCAAGATACCAACCATCATATACCTCATGCCCGAAATCTGTTCTAAGAAACTCGCGAGGGAGATCGTTCATTTTTTCTCCTAAGTTAAGGGTAGACTGTCCCTTGTGCAGATTTATCCTTCATTCTACCGCGCTTAATGAATTTTGACAAACAAAATCGGTCATGAATGTCTCTACAAAAACATATCGGGAATTGGAGTTTCCTCCTATGCGAGAACTGAATGATTCCGCAGCCGAATGCTCTTAACCTTGACTTTTTCTTTACATATGCTATCATTGCATTAATACTGTTTGAAGCAAGATTACGTTATCAACAATAGGAGAAAAGATGCCGAACATTGTAAGTCGCCAAATTCGTCTGAGGGATCGGATCGTCGGTATGCCCAAGGAGAACGATTTTGAACTTGTTGAAGTTCAGCTTAACGAACCCGCGGCAGGCGAGGTGTTAGTTCAAAACTTGTACACGTCAGTAGACCCGTATATGCGTGGTGGCATGCGGTCTGCACAACCCGGTCAAGCACTCGAAGGCGGGTGTGCCGGAAAGATAGTGCATTCAAATAGCGATCGGTTTAAAGTTGGTGATTACGTGACGGGTCCGTTAGGGTGGCGCGACTATTACATCGCGCCGGCAGCGCATGTGACCGCTGTTGATACGACAATTGCGCCGCTGCAATCATTTTTGGGTGCTGTCGGGATGCCCGGTCGAACTGCCTACTTCGGGTTTCTGGAGGTCGGTCAACCGAAACCGAATGAGACGGTTTTTGTCTCCGCTGCGGCGGGAGCGGTCGGTTCAATCGTTTGCCAGATCGCAAAAATAAAAGGCTGCCGAGTTGTAGCGAGTGCAGGCTCAGACCAGAAAGTCGCGTGGCTACTTGAAACAGCGGGCGTTGATGCAGCTTTTAACTATAAAAATGTAGATGACTTGGAAGCCGAACTCAGAAAACATTGTCCTGATGGACTTGACATCTATTTTGAGAACGTCGGTGGCAGACATCTTCAGGCTGCGCTTGCAGTGATGAACATGCACGGACGCATCCCGTTATGCGGCATGATCTCGCAATACAACGATATCGAACCCACCCCTGGTCCCACAAATCTCAGTTCTGCCATCGGTAAGCGGATTCGATTACAGGGATTTATCGTTACTGATTTCACAGAACGGAACGCTGAATTTTATCGTGATATGCGGCAATGGATATCCGAGGGCAGAATACGGTGGGAAGAGACAATCGTAGAAGGCTTAGAGAATACGCCAAAGGCGTTTGTATCACTTTTTACGGGTGAGAAACTCGGTAAAGTAATTATTAAAGTTGAATCCGAATAAAACGTAGGGAGTCGCGACCAAAGTTCGCTCCTACAATAGGAAGGAGTTTTGCAATGGGAACCAGAACCGCGCGGGCCACGGTGATGAGTGGTAAAGATTTTGAAATCCGAGAGTATCCGATTGTTGACCCGGAGCCTGGCACAGTACTCGTGCGTCAGGAGTTAGGTGGTATTTGCGGCACCGACCTCCACAACTGGGAATTTCAGCATATCAAACACGATATTATTCTCGGACACGAGAACGTGGGTGTAATTGATACTTTGGGGGAAGGCGTCGAAACGGACTACCTCGGAAATCCTATTAAAGTCGGAGATAGAGTTGCGCTTTCTCCGAGTGGAGGGCTCGGTTTTTCTCCATCGGAAGAAGCACCGTATCTACGCGGTGGCTTTAGTGAATACATCTACCTTTCAAATCCGTCAACAAATATGTTCCTTAAAACCGATCTACCGCCGGAGATTGCCGTTCTCGCGGAACCCGCCTCATGTGCAGCGCATTGTGTATCACGTGGAAAAATCGAATTCGGGGATACCGTTGTGATCCAGGGAACCGGTCCCATCGGGCTGCTTGCGCTTAATTGGGCAAGAGTCTCAGGTGCAGGTAGGCTGATCGTCGTCGGTGGTCCCCCCGGAAGACTTGAGATGGCGAAAAGGTTAGGGGCAGATCTCATCATCGACATTGCCGAGGTGCCTGATCCAGAGGAACGGAAGCGGATTGTCCGAGAAAACACCTCACAAGGCGAGGGGGCAGATGTCGTCTACGAATGTACAGGTTTTTTCGCTGCTATCCCAGAAGGTTTGGACTATATCAGGTATGGCGGCACGTATGTCGTCTACGGGCATTTCGTGGATGTTGGCAGCTTTGATTGCAATCCGAACCAGATGCTAATGCGTAAAAACCTGCGGCTGGAAGCCGGATGGGGTTTTGAAAGGAAGCACTTCCTCCGTGCTATCCCGATGCTCGAAAAACACGCTTCACTTTTTGAAGGGTTTGTCAGCCATATTCTTCCGTTAGAGGATGTACCTAAAGGATTTGATGCGCTTCATGGTAGTTATCACTTAGATGGAAAGGATGCAATCAAGATTGCTGTTAGAGGTGGAGCTGCTTAAAGTGGAGGCGCGCTTTTGTGGTGGTAATTGTTAGGAATCGCAAGCGTAGTTTGCTCCCGCCATATAAAGCCATCGTTAGGAATCGCGAGCGTAGCTTGCTCCTACCATAATAGGTTGCTTAAAAGCGCGCCTGTACACATCTTTAGGCGAATGCGTCTGCTTCTACATCTGCGAGGAATACACGCGCGTTATTCTGTAGAGCCGACCTGTGTACTGCCGCCTCAAATAGGAGTTCATTCCATGCGGCTTCACCGTCTGCGGGGAACGGCGTATCGGCATGCATCGCTGTGACCACACCGTCAGCCATTCTTTTGAAGGATTCTGGCATCTCTGGTTTTCCCGCCTCTGCTTCCCAGACTTCCTCTATTTCGGAGTTATTCGCTTTTCGTCGGCAATATGAACCTTCCAACCCTTTTGCCTCGGCGTAAAATTCGTTCCCGAGTACTTTGACTCGGAGCGGGTGATCGTCGTATCCCCACAGGTTGGTGCCACTGAGGGAGCCGATGACCCCGTTTTCCCAACCGATATGGATAAGTCGCCGCCAGCCACCAGATTCATTCGGATCTCCAACAACACTCACCCATTCTGGTCTGCCGACTGTCCAGAGGATCTGATCAATGACATGGGACCAGCAGTTGAAATGGGCGCGGGCGTGTACCATCTGGATTTCACCCAACCGCCCCTCAGCAACATCGTCATGAAGTTTTCGGAAGTGGTGCATAAATCGGTAGTTGAAGTCGATTCCGAATTTGAGGTTGGAATCTCGCCACGTTGCGATAGCAGGTGCAGCGATTCCGAGGTCTTCTTCACGTAATCGTGCTTGTCCCTCCAATCCACAGAGAGGTTTTTCCGTGAATACATTCCGTCCGGCTTCAAGCAACTCCCGCAGCGGTGGGACGCGCCGGGTTTCGTTAACGATGAGGAGAACAAGTTCAGCGTCACAATTCGCTAAGAGTTCCTCGATTGTTGGATACCCCGGTACGCCAAAGTGTTCTTTCGCCTTCGCGAGGAGTTCAGGATCCATATCGCAGACAGCCACGACCTCCGCATCCGGATGGGCGTGAAAGTTTCCACCGTGCATCATTCCCATGCCTCTACCACTAATAAGCGCGCATTTCGTCATCTTTGAATTCCTTTCTGTTTATTGATGATTCGATTTCAGGTGTCCCCAAGTAGTTGCCAGTTTATTAACAGATTCAACGGCAAGTCCGTGTGGATCAAAGTTATCGGCGAAGATCTCTTCTTCGTGTTCTGGTGTAGCAACAATCACGTTATCAACGCCATAGATACCGAATTTCCAGCAGTCAAAGCTGATGTTTCCGGATTTATAGGTATTGTCCTTTATTTCCCATTCGGCGACCTGTATCGGTTCTTTCTCAGTGGCATCCCATATATGAACGGTGACGCGCTTTTCCTGCGTCATTAACGCCGCTTTCAGTATGAAATGCTCGGAACCTTGTGCGTAGTTCGCCTGTGCTTGTCCACCTTTTACAGGAAAGGGTTGCCAAGCGTTAACGGGTCCATCTTTATTTGTCGTTACTTTGACATTGGCTCGTCCCCACCAGCGCATCCAATAAGAACCGAGTGGTGTCTGCCTTAACGCGCCGCCGCCGTCTCCCTGTCCGCTCCATTCTATGATGAACCATTCATAGTAGATGATGGCATCGTTGTAGTGCTGAAGAGATCGGAGACTTACATAGTCTCCACCGGATTTCCCTTGGTCCAAATAGAGGATACCGTCCTTTGGGTAAACGAATTTCGGCGTGTTTGTCTGCCATTTGGTCGTTAAATCCAATTCACCCTCAAAATCTTCTTGTAGCAAAATTTCTGCTGAGGCATCAAATGCTACAAAAGTGAGTAACGTTAGAATCAAGGCGCATCTTATCGCGTGTATCATTCTTCAGAACTCCTTTTTTTGATTCATTGGGTTGGAAATATTATATTTACAGTGAGTTGTAGCAGTATAACATATATAATGGAAAAGTCAACGGAAATTTGGAAATCTTGTTAATGGCGGAATGGTTTTTAGTTTTCAGTTAGCAGTTTTCAGAGGCTTGATTCTTCTTGTCATTTCTCTTTTACGATGCTATACTTTCTGAGCAGAGACAGTACAGTGGACGAAAAGAACTTGTACGCTATGAGTTCAACATCTATAATTGAATAGGAAAATTATGAAATCTGAACAACTTCCCCGAATCGGTTTTATTGGACTTGGGAATATGGGTGGCAAGATGGCGAAGAATCTTCACAATGCTGGATACCCACTCATCGGATACGATATTGATGCAGAGAAATGCGCGGCACTCGCTGCTACAGGCGCGACTGCGGGTAAAGGCACAATTGAAGTCGTCAAAAATAGCGATATTGTTATGACCAGTTTGCGTTCGTCCGACGTTTTTTGCAGCGTTGCCGAAGAATACTTCATCCCAAATGCGCGTGACGGTCAGGTATTTATTGACTTAGGGACGACAGAGGTGGAAAGGACTCGAAACTTGGCGACTGCACTTGCTGAAAAAGGAGCAACGCTGATAGACGCGCCGGTGAGCGGTGGACCGAACGACTCTGAAACGGGGACACTTCGCATCTTTGTCGGTGGTGAGGCATCGGCTGTCGAAAAATGCCGTTCTATTTTAGAGATCCTCGGTGAATCGAAATATGTGGTGTATTGTGGTCCGATCGGCTCTGGTCAGATTGTCAAAGGTGTGAACCAGTTAGCAATGGGACTCGGTGCTGCAGCGTACATGGAGGCGATGGCATTTGGGGTCTGTGCCGGTGTAGATCCGGTTGCAATCCGCAATGTGGTCGGTATGGGGAGTGGATGGCGCGGCGAGTTCGATAGGATTGCCAAGCGTATCGTTGATGGCACGGGTAAGAAACTCGTCGTGAAATATCCTGAGTTGCCGTATTTCCTCGCAGCGGCAGAGGCATCGGGATTTGAAATTCCGTTGACTAAAGCACTTTATGAATTCTGTAAGAAAGGGGATTACGAGATGTTTGACAATATGAACCGTCCATCACGTTCATTTTGGCACGAATTGACCAAGGATTCGGAAGAATAGCGTTCGGGGTTAAAAACTGATTCCACGCGGATTGTTTCAATCGAAAGCGGTTGACATTTCGACTTGAAGTAACGTTAGCATCTCTTTTTTCAGGTGAATGAGCGCAGTATCTGTTATGTCTCGCGGACGTGCTAAAGGGACAGGTATCTCTGCTTTGAGCGTTGCAGGTCGAGCTGTTAGTAGGTAGACCTTATCTGCAAGTAGAAGGGCCTCCTCAATGTCGTGAGTGATAAGTAGGACGGTCTGCTTGTCTTCCGACCAGATGTCGAGTAGGATGGTCTGCATGACAGTGCGTGTCATCGCGTCGAGTGCGCCGAAGGGTTCATCTAAAAGCAGGATTTCCTTCCGAAACAGGAGTGTCCGAGCGAGTGCGACGCGCTGACGCATCCCGCCAGATAGCTGCATAGGGTAACTGTTTTCAAATCCACCCAGACCGAGTTGTATCAGTCGCTGTCGCGCCTCTGTTTTCGCTGTAACAAGCGGTTCATTGTGAATTTCTGGACCGACGAGGACATTTTTGAGAACCGTTCGCCACGGTAGTAGGAGGTCTTTCTGTTGCATATAGGCGAAATCGCCAGTGTTGCCGGAGACGTGCTCGCCGTTGAGGTAAATCTCCCCTGCATCCGGTGTGAGCAGCCCGGAGATAATATTAAAGAGCGTGCTCTTGCCGCAACCGGAGGGACCCAACAAGGCGACGAACTGTCCCGAATCAACAGAGAAGTTTAAGTTGTCGAGCACCTGTAGCTGGGTGTCCTTCTGCGTGAAAGTTTGCGTTAAATTTCGGATATCTAATGTGCGCATAGTCTCTACGGATATTAACCTTTGGCGGCACGTTGACGGAAAAATCGGATGAGCGGTTTCACGTAGGGTTCGTCTGTCCTTATATCAATAGTATCGACCTGACTTGCCCGGAAAATCTGCCGACGTTCTGCCTCAGTGCGTTGATTAAGTTCTTTATACAACTGTCGGGCTTCCTCGGAACGTGTGTCAATAACCGTTGTCTTTCCAGTCTCGGCATCTTCGAGTTCTATCAGACCGACATCCGGCAATTCCGCCTCGCGTCTATCCTGTAGGGTAATAGCGATGAGCGAATGCTGCTTACTGCTCATACGTAGCTGCTTCTCATATCCGGTAGTCTTGAAGTCGGAGATGAGAAATACAACGCTGTGCGGTTTAAGCACACGATCGACGAACGCTAACGCCGTTTCGATATTTGTTCCTTGCTGCTTCGGTTGAAAATAGAGAATATCTCGGACGACGCGCAGGACGTGTCTCCTCCCCTTACGTGGGGCGACGAAGTGCTCCACCGTATCCGTAAAGCAGATGAGTCCGACCTTGTCGTTATTCCTGATGGCAGAAAAGGCGAGGAGTGCCGCAATCTCAGCGGCAATCTCCGCCTTTGTCTCAGGGATACTCCCAAAACGGGTTGAGGCACTCATATCAACAACCAGCATCATCACGAGTTCGCGTTCTTCTACGTACTTTTTGATGTATGCCTGCCCCATGCGCGCGGTAACATTCCAGTCGATGGTCCGGATTTCATCGCCTGCCTGATATTCACGAACCTCATCGAAGGTAATCCCTTGTCCTTTGAAGACGCTCTCGTATTCTCCAGCAAAGACGGTGCTAACGAGACGGTTGGTAAATATTTCGATGCGTTGGATTTTTTTTAGAATCTCTTTTTCGTTCATTATTTTTATTCTCAGGTAAGGAAAAGTGCTTGCTTAACTCTCTAAACGCTATTATACTATCATTAAAGAACAGAGGGGTCAACGTCTTTGTACTGGCTGTCGGCAGCCAGTTACCAGTAATCAGTAGAAAAGGGAAGGTGGGAAGGGCGGAAGGATGGGTGTCCAATCTTCCAAACCTCCACGCCAACACTGAAAGCTGATAGCCGACAGCTGAAAGCCAATTTCAGGATAACTATGCAAAACATTTTTTTGGATAATACCGCAATTGAGATCCATCGTAAGGTCCAAACCGGAAACATTCGTCATGTCGTTTTCGATTTTGATGGCACGATCTCGCTTATCCGAGACGGGTGGCAGAATGTGATGGTGCCGATGATGGTTGAACTGCTTCAAACTGAAACGGGGACCACCGAGACGCAGGCGCAACTCGAGGCACTTGTCGTGGAATTTGTCGATAGATTGACCGGTAAGCAGACGATCTATCAGATGATTCAACTCGGTGAAGAGATCGAAAAACGTGGCGGGGTACCGCAAGAACCGCTCGCCTACAAAGACGAATATAACAACCGGTTACTGCCGGTTGTTGAGGAACGTATCGCAGGACTTGCGGCGGGGACGTTGTCTGCCGAGCCGCTCCGTGTACCGAAATCGCTTGAATTTCTACAAAGCCTACGCGAAATGGGGATACACTGCTATCTCGCCAGCGGGACGGATGTCGAATTCGTTAAAAACGAAGCGTCCCTCCTCGGCGTTGCACCGTACTTTGATGGCGGGATTTTCGGTGCGTTGCGGGAATATAAGAAATTTTCTAAAGCCATGGTTATCCAGAAAATCATCACGGATTTTGAACTGAGTGGAAATGAATTGCTCATTATCGGGGACGGGTACGTGGAGATCGAGAATGCGAAAGCGGTGGGTGCAATCGCTGTCGGTGTCGCGTCTGTAGAAGCCAATAGGTACAACATGAATGCCGATAAACGGGAACGCCTTATTCGTGCGGGTGCGGATATTATCATCCCTGATTTCCGTGAAGGCGCGCAGCTGCTAAACTACCTATTCAATTCGTAAAATTTACCTCATAAACAGACTCACAAGGAGCAAAGTATGACGAACTACGCCAAAGCGTCCGTTCACTCTTCAGAACTACGTGAATTTCAAGACGATCAAACGGGCGCGCATATCTATCAACTCACAAATGATACTTCTATCAACCATAATCTCTATTTCCTCACATCCTCGTTCACGCCTGACCAAAACCAACTCATCTTTACCTCCTACCGTTCAGGGAAACCGAATTTTTTCAAACTGGAATTCCCTAACGGTGATATTGTACAGTTGACGGATGCCGACGATGTCCACGGTTATTCGGGTGTAATTTCCAAAGGCGGATCTGAACTCTTTTACACGCAAGCAGACGCGATAAAGGCGATTTACCTTGACGCTCTTGAAGAACGCGTGCTGGCAGAATTTCCGGGTGGTAGTCTCGGCGAGTGCAGCGTCAGTGCGGATGAGCAGTTTATCGTAACAGCGATGAAGCGCGACGACAGATCACACATTACCGTAACCGCTACCGATGGCAGTGGTGGCGAGGTCATTTACACTTCTCCAGACCAGACAATTATCCATCCCCAATTTCATCCAAAACACTCCGATCTCATTGCTTATTCTGGTGACCCGGCACCGCGGATGTGGACAATTAAACGGGATGGTACAGAAAACCGATCGCTCTATCAGCACGATAACAACGAGTTTTTGGTCCATGAAACCTTCCTCGGTGCACAGGATGACTTGATTGTGACGCATTGGCCCTACGCATTGCGGCGTATATCCTTGGAAACCTTACAAATGCAAACGATTGCCGATTTCAATGCGTGGCATATCGCCAGCAATCGTGACGGGACAAAAGTGTTGTGCGACACCGTTCACCCCGACATCGGTCTGCGGTTGGTAGATGTGGAATCCGGTGAACATACGCCGATCTGTTATCCGCAGAGTTCGTCGAGTGGGAGTCAGTGGAAAACGGATCGGTATGCACTCGCTGAAGACTGGGCGGCGGCGCAGCAATCAGGCGATCGAGAGAAATCGTTGAGTTGGATGGAGATGAAGGTGGACACGGTTTATGGACCGCAATGGACGCATCCGCATCCGTCTTTCAGTCCTGATGAAACGGCTGTTGTGTATACATCGGATGTGTCGGGGCATTCGCAGGTTTATGTTGCTGTGATTCCATGAGGTGCGGATTATAAAAATGAAACAGTTTTGTAAATGGTGGTTGTGTGTCTTCGTTATTTTTGGCGTGGCAGGTGGTGTTACATCAGCACAAGAGGAATGGATGCCGGATCCGAATTTGCGGCAGGCAGTCCGTGAAAAACTAGACCTGCCACGAAACACACCACTAACAGTTTTGCATTTAGAACGTCTCTATGATCTGGTAATTTTGGAATCTGATATAGAAAATCTCCAAGGGTTAGAGCACGCTGTAAATCTTCATTTTTTACATTTGAGCAACAGTAAAATTGCTAATCTTACGCCGCTTGCGGAACTGTTTGCCTTAGAAACGTTAAAGTTATACCGCAATAATATTTCAGATATTACGCCACTCGCGGGATTGATATCTCTGCGGGGGTTAGGATTAGAAGACAATAACATTTCAGATATTACACCACTTTCAAACTTAACAGCCTTAAAGCACCTCAGTTTACACAATAATCAAATTACCGATTTAACACCCCTAATTAATTTAACAAACTTGGAAGAATTATCTATTTCTGGAAATCCTATTATTGATTTCAGTCCACTTGCCAAGTTCCCACATTTTGCTCATCTTGTTCCTATTTTTATTGAGATTGCGGATCCGACCCTTGAACGTGCTATTCGGGAAAAACTCGGATTGTCAGGAAAAATACCATTGACAGATATAGACATACAGCGACTCTGGGATCTGGTAGTTTTGGAGTCTGATATAGCAAACCTTCAGGGGTTAGAACATGCTGTAAATCTCCGTTTTTTACACTTGAGCCACAGCCGGATTGTTGACCTTACACCGCTCGCTAATTTAGTGTCATTAGAGGTGTTAAAACTTTATCGTAATGAGATTTCGGATATTTCGCCGTTGGCAAACTTGACGAATTTAGAGGAACTAAATTTGTCTGGAAATCAAATTATGGATGTAGTACCTCTCGCAAATTTGGTTAATCTCAAGGCGTTGTTGTTAGCTGATAACCCGATCACGGACTACAGTTCTGTCAATAAATTGTCTGGTGTTGATTTTGGTTACTGTGAAATTCCGAGATTTCGCACGATAGATAGGGTTAAAAATAAAAATTATCCATCTATCTTCTCGGCATGGCACAATATCATAAACCTGCCGACATTATCTTATTGGGAACGCCTTGCCCATCACGATCTCCACTTCTGCTGTCCTATGTTTGGGCTTAACTTTGCAGAGACGGAACAAGGCGTAAAATTGGTTGGTGACTTGAGGGCGGCCAGAAACCAACGGGATACGATCTTGGAACAGAACCCGAACATGCTATTCCTCGTTGGCATTTACTATTATGGAGCACATCCAAATATGTATCCTGAAGATTGGCCGTATTGGTTAAGAGACGAGAACGGCAATCGTGTCCAAGATGTTGGATGGAGCGAATTGCTTATTGATTTCACAATTCCAGAAGCACAAGATTTTTTTATTCAACAGGCTGTCGCAGTTGCAGAATGCGGTCTCTATGACGGCATTTTCTTTGATTGGTGGAGTGAAGAGTGGAATGTGCTCTACAATCGCATAACTGAAGAAAAATACAAAGAACTCAAGGTGGAAGTTGAGGCAAAAGTGAACATACTTCGCGGTATCCGTGAAGCCGTTGGTGACGATTTTCTAATCCTTGTCAACACAAATCGCAGTAAAATCCCACGCTCAGCCCCTTACGTAAACGGGACCTTCATGGAAACCTTACGGGATTACGAAGGTGGCTACACGTACGCTGGACTTTCTGAAATTGAAAGCACACTGTTATGGTCCGAAGAAAATTTCCAATATCCTCAAATAAATAGTTTGGAAGGCTGGGGAATTGAAACCGAGCCACTTGATAGTTTAGCAAACCATCGTTGGATGCGCCTGTTTACGACGTTAAGCCTGACACATTCCGACGGCTATGTCCAATATGTTTCTGGTATCAGCAGTACAGTCCATACCCACGTCTATGAAATTTGGGAAGGGCATTCAGCCGAGCATGCTCGTGGTGAAATCCACGACCACCAACATCACCATTACTATTATGACTTCTGGGATGCCGACCTTGGACAGCCTATCGGCGAAAAAGCACAACTTTACGACAACCGAGATGGCTTATTTATCCGCGAGTTCACCAATGGTTGGGCAGTCTACAATCGCAGTGGAAAGGCACAAGAGATTCGCTTACCGGAACAGACAACGGGTGTTGAAAGCGGTTTGCAAAACACAGTTCATAGCGTGCCTGATTTAGATGGTGAAATCTATCTGAAAAGCACAACGGACAGGCATGATGTCAACGGTGACGGTCCTGTGAACATTCTGGATTTGGTGGCGGTCGCAAGTGGGTTCGGCACAGATGCACCAGACGTTAACGGCGATGGAATCGTCAATATTTTGGATTTGGTGGCTGTGGCAAATGCTTTCGGGCAGTAAATCAACATTGCTATTTCAATATTGACATGGTATAATAGTTTGCGGTGGGCATGCCAGAAACTTAAGAGGTAAACCAAGTGCTTTGGGTACTAATAGTACGTCAAGGGAGACTTCATACACATAATCAATGCGTATCAGAAATGAAGAAAAACTGACTGAATTTGCCCAGAGACATCCGAATACTCGATCAGCATTGAACAGATGGCGTGAATTGATGGAGCGAGAAAGTTTTGGTTCAATCGTTGAGTTGCGCGAAAAATTCCCGCACGCGGATCTAATCCAAGTGAACGTGCGAGAAAGGCTACCGACAGGTTCGTACGCCACTGTGAAGAGAACTTGGACGACTTTCAATATTGGCGGCAACAAAGTTCGTCTTTTAGTATCTATGCAGTATCAATTCCAGCATGCCACTATTCGTAAAGTGTTCACACACGCAGAATATGATGCTTGGAACAAACGGAGATAGAAAATAATGTTAACCGATATACAAGCTACCCAAAACGTATTATCTCTATTAGCACCTTTCGTCCCCGTGGATCCCGATATGCCCGCCCCCCAAAAGCAAGATCCTTTTGTAACACCACAGACTCTACTTCAGCAAACTGTGAAGGCTGCTCCTTATTCAGAAAGTGATTATCGTTGGCTCGCCGGTGCCCTGGAATTATTAATCGATATCGGGAAGCGGGAAGAAACCCTCAGTTTCAATACAATATCAAGAAGCGACTACCGGCACCTTTCACCCTTATTTGAAGAATTAGTTGACACAGTCGGTGAAAATGTCCACCATCCTGCTACCTCCCTGATGATGCTCGTTGGGTTTCTCGTTGAAAGGTATGAGAAAGAAAACGTTCCGAAGTTATCGGATCTCCCTAAAGATCCGGCGGAGGAAGCAGCCGGGACAGAAGAAGCATCGGTCGAATCGGACGACGAATGGGATATCTTGGAGATAAGAGACCTCACCCCAGAAGAGATGCAGGAACTCGAAAAGAAACATCCCCCGGCTGCCATCTTAGAATGGACTGAAACAGAGGTGACAATTCATGCCTTTTTTTCAATCGGCAATATTCTTTCAGAGGGAGGGTGGGTACGAGAAGCCGTTTCTGCCTACGACATGGTGCTCCGCTTGAAACCAGATTTTGCTGAAGCCTATTACAATCGTGGAACGGCGAAAACATTCATTGCTGAATATGCGGCTGCCATCGCTGATTTTGATGAAGCGATTTGCCTCAAGCCAGAATTGGTAGAGGCTTACTACAACCGCGGTCTAACAAAGTCTACCCTTAACCAACCGAAAGCGGCAGAACACGATTTGCGAACCGCGTTAAAATTGGCTAAACAGCAAAGATATGACAATATCAAAGTTAATATCAAGCAATGTCTCAAGGAATTCAATGACACCGAATAAAGAGTTGTAGGAGAAACCTTGTATCCTACTGTGTTCGGTCCTGATGAAAACACGTGTTACGCGTGAGGAGGTTGACTTATGTATCCCCGTTTGTTTGCATTTGCATGGCTGTGTGTTTTGAATCTTGTTTTGAGTGTAATGGCTGTAGAAGCCGCTAAAATTGCTGTTGTTGATTTTGCTGACGAGTGGACAAAGGTCGATGCGTTGCGTCAGACCCTGGACGTATTCAAAGTTGAATACGATGATCTGACAAAAGCATTGGAAGGTGGACAACTCCCTTTCAAGGCAGAAAACAAGATTTTCTTAATTGGTAGCATGGTGACCAACAATCCTGGATTGCACCAGAATCTGGACAAGAATGCAAAAGCGATTCAGGATTTCGTCGAAAATGGCGGTATCGTCTGGGAACCGACCCAAGCGGATCAGAACGAAGCGAATGTGGATTGGTTACCGCCCGGATTGAGTTGCGTTCGGAGTGACCGTGATAGTCCAGACTTTGAAATACTGCAAGCGGACCATCAACTCTTTAACGAACCAAACCGTATGGATCAAAAAACGTTTGAAGGCTGGGGACATCAGGGCTGGCCTACTGTATGGGAAGTCATCGCTTCTCAAAAGGGTTTTGACGTATTGATGGAAAGTTTGGGGCAACCTGTGATTATGGAGGCAGAATTCGGGGAAGGTAAGTTCCTGATGATGGCGATTGCCCCCGATAAATACTATATCGCAGGTAACGATGGCAATACGAAAGATATGGCAAAGCTTTTCATGGAGAATTTGTTGTTCCATGTTGAAGAATTTGCTGCTGTCGAAGCAGATGGTAAACTCACGACAATGTGGGCGAATCTGAAAATGTGGTAGATGGGATATTAGGTACTATTGTAACATCTGGGTTTTCAACGATCTGCTGGAAGTGGCAATTGGTTTGAGATCGGGCGGATATAGAGATCCGCCCTTATAGACAAAACATCTAACTCCACAGTCTATCGTGCGAACGTTCCGAATCCCATTCTGTTGTGGGCGCGAAGTATGTTGTCTCGTCCCGATGGAGATGTTCACGGATGACCTCTTCGTTCAGGTCGATGCCTAAGCCGGGGGTTTCGGGAACATCGATATAACCGTCTTGGATAATCGGGTTCGGTAAACCTGTCACCATTTCATCCCACCACGGGTTGTCAACAGAATGATTCTCTAACACCATAAAGTTTGATGTCGCGGCAGCGCAGTGGACGCTCGCCATTGCACAGATAGGCGTGCCTGCCATGTGGAGTGCCATTGCAATGCCGTGTTCTTCTGCGAGATCGCCAATTTTCTTCGTTTCTAAAATCCCGCCGGATGTCGCAATATCTGGGTGTGCGATGGCGATGCCTCGACTCTCAAATAGTGGCATGAAATCCTCTTTACAGTAGATGTCTTCGCCTGTACAGATGGGGGTTGCGCATGAATTCGAGAGCCGTACATATTGGTCGGTATATTGCCACGGTACCATATCCTCTAACCATGCAAGGTTGTATTTTTCTAATGCTCTTGCAAGGCGGATACAATCCTCAACGCCGATATGTCCAAAATGATCGACCGCAAGCGGTATCTCATAACCGATGATGTCCCGGACGATTTCTACGTATTCGCAGAGCATTGCGATCCCTTTTTCGGTGAGACGGATACCGGTGAAAGGGTGCATCAGATCGCGTGTATCCAAGTTTCCCTGTGGTGCGGAGAGTGTACCGGGAATTCCTCGCAGCAGTCCGACACCGACATCCATCTTCAGGAAGGTGAATCCTCTGTCGATACGTTCTTGGAGTTTGTTTCCCATGTCCGCGGCATCTCTAAGCGACGGCGTATCGCTGTAACATCGGATTTTGTCTCGGAACTTGCCTCCGGCGAGTTGATAGCACGGAACGCCGTAAGTCTTTCCCGCCAGGTCCATCAGAGCCATTTCGATGCCACAGATGCCGCCGCCTTGTCGTGCGTGGTGGCCGAACTGTTTGATCTGTCGAAAGATTTTATCAACGTTGCACGGATTTTCGCCTAAGATTCGGCTTTTGAGCATCAACGCATACGTTGGACTTGCCCCGTCTCGAACTTCACCGAGACCATAGATACCTTGGTTGGTGTCGAGTTTCAAGATGGGCCCCCCAACTTGGGTACGAACGATGCGCATGTCGGTGATTTTCAACGCTGAAGGCTGAGAAGCGGTGTTGACATTCGATAGTACCTGTTGATCTTCCATTTTTTAATTATTCCTTGCGGGGTAATGAAGAGGGTTTGATGTTTGATGTCCCTTTCTGTTGATCCGCCCGCGCCGTTGTTGCGGGCTGCTTTCTTCAATTAATTTTCATTCTGGACAGACAAACTATACGTTCATCTCTGAGATAATGTCAAGTGCGGTGTCCAATATCGTCAAATGGAGTGCGACACGTCGTTCAAGCTGCCAAACGGTAGGTGTTTCAGAAATGATAACATGTTTACTATGAAAATGCAATAGGTAAGGTGCCAAACCTTGCGTGCCCCATTCGGTGGCGACTTTGTAGACCCCCTCGACGAGGTTTGGTGCGTCTTCGCCAGGGTCTTCTGGGTCTACCGGACCGATTGCTTTTGCAGCTGCGGCGAGTTGGGGTCCGATATATTTTTCGTTGCGTGTGCCTTCGTATAGGTAGAACCCTGTTGCGTCGTAGTCTTCGTGGAAGTCAATTGCGAATGAGAACTGGGTTTGTCCGAGTACCTTTTTGACGATAGCCACTTCAGTGACAACATCTGTCTCGAAAGCGCGGTTGATGTCTATGTCGTTCCGTGTCTCACGCGTTTCATGAACGTAGCCGTACGGGTTGATACACGGGATTATCGTAAAGGAAAATTGTTTCAAGAGTGCGGTATTGTCGCGTTCGAGGAACTGTAGGACTGCCTCAACGCCTGCCGGTTCATCGCCGTGTACACCGCCTGTGATGAGAACAGGTTGCGGCATATTAGCGGACGATGCTAAGTCAATTTGATGTATCGGATAACTGTGGACGTTGCCGATACATTCTATCGGCAGCTCTAAGTTTTTTAGGCGTTTAGTGATTTCAGTATAATCGCGCAAGTTTCGGTGCTCCTCAACAGGATTCGCAAAAGTTTTATGCATAGCATACCGTAACACAGTTTAGTGTGCAACCGATTTTGAGAGTCATTTTGTGTTTGACATTTAAGGTTCTTTCTGATAGACTTTTTTCAAATTCTGATCCTAAAGGAAATAAAAAATGGCGACCGAAACAGAACTTTACGATGCTGCGCTCACGCATTTTGCGGAAAACGACCTTGAGGCGGCTGTCAATGCTTTCAAAGAATTGATTGATACCTATCCAAAGTATATTGAAGGATTTCTTGGGTTGGGACATGCTTATGAGCGGTTGAGTCGCTACGATGAAGCGATTGAAGCGATTCAGAAGGCAATTGAGATTAACCCGAACGATCCGCTTGCATATACGAGTCTATCTATCTGTTATCAGCGCAAAGGGATGATCCAAGAGGCAGAAGATGCGATGGCGAAGTCGCAGCAACTGCAGATGGAAGCGTCCGTTTCGCCTGTATGATATTTTAAAGGACTGGCGGGGTTCCAAATCTTGCCAGTCAAAGAACACTGAGGTGCTGCAATGCCACATACTAACTTACTTGATCCGACTTCCCAAGGCGATGTATCAACAAAATTTCTTGCACCGCGCCTTGACAGTCTTGATGGAAAAGTGATGGGTTTACTCAACATCACAAAGAATGGAAGTGATATTTTTTTGGATCGTATTGCTGAATTGATGCAGGAACGGTTCGATATTGCCGAAGTGATTCATGTCAAGAAGCCGACATTTACGCGTCCGGCACCGACAGAATTACTCGTTGAATTGGCGGAGCAGGCTGATTTTGTTGTCGAAGGACTTGCGGACTGAGGGTCGTGTATATCGTGCAGTATGCACGACGGAAGTGCTTTAGAAGAGCGTGGGGTACCAAGTGTTGCGGTCTGTACGGAAGTTTTCTTCGCTGCAGGCAAGGTACAGGCACGTGTATTAGGTCACAGTGATTTGGAGCCGCTCACTGTTCCTCACCCAATCCAAAGTTTAACACCAGATCAGATTCGTGAACGGGCGGAGGGCGCAGTTGAAGAAATCGTTGCGCGGTTGACGAAGAACAGCGCGTGACTAAGGGGCCTCTTTACTTATTTTTTGCTGGCATCTTAATGGGGAAGTTATCGGTTTCAAGGATTGCTTGTCCGGTTGCGTTCCAAAAAAGATCACCGGGACCAACAGCGTGCCACGTTCCATTGACAAAAGTCATAACAACCCCATCTTTCTCTTCTGCTGAGAGGGTACTGCGCGGAAACTTATCCTCGGGTCCCCAATTCGTATAAGTGAGGGGTTCTCCGTTATCCCACTGCCACTGTCCCTCTATTTCAGCATCACTGAGCCCAATCCAATAGAGTCCATTGCCAAAGACTCCTGACAACCACTTCTGTTCTGCTGCGTTGTTAATGGTGACAAGGTATGCGTCATCAACCTCAGCTTTAGCGCGTGCATCGGCACGACTTCTGGCTCTAATTTGTTTGTAAGCGTGCCCATTTTCGGGGTTCACCACGATTACAGACCATGGATGTGTCTCATCAGCGTATAGAATCTGCCAAGGGTGCCTCGCCTGAACATCCATATCTCTTTCAGTAGAAGACGGTGTTTTAACAGGCAAATTTTCTCTTTCAAGGAATGCCGTATAGGTTTCTCCATCACTATCAACTCCAACGGATTCCCATCGGCCGGTGACTCCGACGATGACGTAATCTTTTGTCTCGGTGTTGCCACCCTCGTCTGTATGATACCTTTCCTCCCAATTGATGTATTCAAGAGGTTCACCGCTGTGCCAGGACCACTTTCCCTCCTCGACAGCATCGCTGAGTCCGATCCAAAACAGACCGTGCTGTCTAAACGCATCTCTTATCCATTCTTCTTCTGCTTTATCGTTAAGTGCAACAACGTAGGCATCTTCCACTGCGGCCTGGGCAATCGCATCAACGATATCTTCACAATAGATTCTTTTGTAAGCGTGTCCATTTGTTGGATTCACCACCCACACCCCTGATGGTCGAAGAAATTTTTCTACTGCGACGTAAGCTTGATCTGATGTTTGTCGGGCATCTTGCGTTGGGTCGCCGTTGAGTGTCAAAAGTAGCGGGGCCTGCAGTTGTTCTTCATCTATAATAAATGGGTCGGTTTTTGCGAGATAGCCACGGCATTCAACACCCAGAATATAGATGTAGGGTCCATCATCCCTAAGGTCCGCTACAAAAAATCCTTCCGCATTGGTCTGCTTTGTGCCTGGAGAATTCCCCCAACCACTACCATCCAGATCCTTGTATAGCACCTGAACGAGAATGTGCACATTGGTGAGTGGCGTTCCGTTGGCAGAAACAACTTGCACGCGAATTTGTTTCTGGGGGATCAGGATATTTTTCTGCGAAACGGTAGGCAATGATGTAAAGAGGAAAAGCACCGCAACCGCGATGATAGATTTAAACTTTTGTCTGAAGCCTTGAGAGTTCATAGTAAATTTTCCTTTTTTCTGTGAAATTGTAATACCATTGACTCACCGGGTTGTAAATCGTGCCATTGTTGTAACAGTGCTTGCAATTTCTGTCGCATCGCCTCAAGTTGTTCATCTGTGACGCTTACGGGAAGCGTCGCGCTGTGTTCTCGAAATAACCCATTGGAATTGGCATCTTGGGGATATGGTGTATTCGGGAGATCTGCTTGCAATAGTGCTACAACCGGTTCGGTGTTCATCGCTTCTGCTGGGATTTCAAAAGGACGTTGCCCCTTGGGTTCGCTAAAATCGGGTATATCGTACCCTTTTGCGACGAGTCCGAAGAAGGCGTTTTCAAAGCCGAGCGTTGTCTCGACAACGTAGTGTGCGAAGTCGTGATGCACAAACCCACGATGGAGATATGTCCACGTGACACTCCCATCGTCCCGAATACAGGTGAGCGTATCGGGTTTGTGTTTCGATTGGTTTTTTCCTTTTTTGAAACGGATAATCATCGTTAATTAGAAGACAAGAATGGCGAGGTAGATTTACCTCGCCATCTTGTTTTTAAGGCACTATAGGCGGGGTTTGAAACCCCGCCTGCAAGTGAGTGTGCGTAAGTCCTGTCTATGGGCGGGTTTGAAACCCCGCCTGCCAGGGAGATTGCGTAAGTCCTGTCTATCGGACGAAAATGAATTCCCGCGATGAGATGAGTGCCCAGAGGATATCCTCGCTTCCTGGACGACGTTTTGGACTCTCGGCGAGGTACGCTTTGGCACTCTCAAATTCTGTATCCGTCGGGAACCGGCTCAATGTGGTGAGGTACAACTCGTTGATGAGTTCACGATTGTTAAGTTTCGCTTTCATCAAACGGGTGAGTACGCCGCCGGAACTCCTTAACTTCTTATGGATGTAGCTGGAGTTAATCATGTGGAGTGCCTGCGTTAGCGTTGGTTCCAGTTTCGGGTCTAAGTCGCCGAGGAATTCGCGACTGGAACGTCCATAGAGCGACAAGAAGCGTGAACTCACCGGCAATGGCAATTCTACAGAACGCGTGCCAGCTGGGTAGCGTCCGTATCTCTCTTCAGTCTCTGTAACATCATTTAAGACATCTAACAGAATCTGTGCCATCATAGGCCGTGGATAGAAACGTGAGAAAAACCGGTCATCTAACTGGTTTGTCTCATTCGGTTCTGCGGAAAGTTGGTACGTCCGCGAGTTAAGGATCAGTCTAATAACGTGTTTCGTATCAAACCCGCTTTGTACGAAGGCATCCGCTAACGCTTCAAGAAGTCCCTCAACGCTTGGTGGCGTTGTGGCACGCATATCATCAACAGGATCAACGATACCTCTACTGAAGTAGTGGCTCCAGATGCGGTTCACGGTTGCTTTTGCGAAGTAAGGGTTCGTTGAGGAGGTCATCCAGTCTGCAAGTACTTGTAGGATATCGCCCTGATAATTCGCAGAGAGGGATTCACCTCCAAGGAAAGTTGGTTGCGCGACTTGCCCACGGTTCCCTTCTACAGATTGATTTATAACGCGTCCGTTGGGATTATAGGAGATGACCTGTTCGTTGTAGAGTTCACCGCCTTGGGTTCTGATCTTTCCGGTGAAGGCGGCAAAGTTCCAATAGTCATCCGTTGTCCATTGATCAAACGGGTGCTTATGGCATCTGGCGCAGCTGAGTCGGATCCCCAGAAATACTTGTGCGGTTGTCTCCGCTCTGCCTGCGGGTTGCCGCTCAATGCGGTAGTAGTTTGTGGGACCGTGCTGAAAGGTGCTGCCTCGCGCCGTGATGAGTTCTCGGACAAACTTATCGTAAGGCGCGTTTGTTTCGACTGCCTCATGTACCCACTCGTGGAAGAGTGTCGCCCCGCGTTCTCCAAATGCACCGTTTCCTAAAGTGCGCGGGTGGATACGCAACATATCGGCTAACTTCAGCGTGCGCAGGTTAACCCACTCCGGTGTATCAAGAAGCATGTCGATGAGATGTGTGCGTTTATAAGGATCTGTATCATTGAGAAACGCTTTTATTTCATCCGGTGTAGGAAGCCTACCGATCGTATCCAGGTAGACTCTACGCATAAAGGCGTCGTCGGTAGTCAATGCGGACGGACGGATATTCAGTTTTTCGAGTTTTTCGAGTACAAACTCGTCAATGAAGTTATTGGGTTTGAATTTCTCGTCTTCCGATAGGGTGTCTGTTTTGGATGCGCGCGGAATCGTTACAAACGCTGCATCAACGACACCTAAGAAGCGTGCGATAATCGCGGTTCCGCCCCATCGTACGCTTGCGACTTCGCCTGTAGGTGACACCTCGGCGACAGGTGCGTCTTTGGATTCATAAACGGCTTTTTCGGTCACATCTTCGACAGAACCGTCGGAGAAATAGGCGAGTACCTTTAGTTGTGCGATCTGTCCGACATCGGCGAGGACAAAAGTGCTCGGTTCAACTTCGAGTTTCCGGAGTCTCGGCTCGTCGTCAGA
The DNA here is from genome assembly GCA_022820835.1 of Candidatus Poribacteria bacterium. Lineage (GTDB taxonomy): Bacteria > Poribacteria > WGA-4E > WGA-4E > WGA-3G > WGA-3G. The sequence goes on along the minus strand of JAJEET010000158.1, from coordinate 88,524 downwards.
AAAAGGCGCGCCTGCTTCGATCCACCGCAGAATTTTTAATGCGTTCTCTGAATTCGGATCGAACCGTAAACCGCCTTCGTGGGGTACCTGTCCGGTCGGTTTGAGGAAGAATAGACTCTGATCGGGTTCAAGTAGATTGATGCGTCTACCGCGGTTGTGGTGAACGATCGGTTCGTAGTCTGTCTCTGGGTTCAGAGTCAACAGAGAGAGATTTAAGCCGCCTTGCCCACCGAATTTTCCGTGGCACATGCCAACTGAACACCCTTGTTTGTCAAGAATTGGTGCGATGTCTTTCAGGAACCTGACCGGCTGTTCGGTTTCATCAACTTCAGCATTATTCGTTGCTGGCTGGTCACTATTCGTTGTGTTCGCCTGTGTCGCGAATGGCATTGCTAACAGTGAGATGGAAAATAGAAGCACAACAGCGAACGTGGCAAACTGAGCGGTTACGTGCACAGTACAAAGGTTTTGTACCGTGTTTCTCAATAAGTATCTCATACGAATACCTCCGTGAAAACTTCGGTTACATGTTCTACAAACAGAAACTTAATACCTTCTTGAATGTCTTCGGGTACTTCGGTAAAATGTTTTTCGTTGCCTTGTGGCAGAATAACTTTCTTAATGCCTGCCTGTTTCGCTGCGAGTATTTTTTCCTTCACACCACCGATAGGTAGAACTCTCCCTCTGAGGGTAAGTTCACCGGTCATGGCGATGTCAGGACTAATTGGGTGCTGCGTCGCAATGGAAGCGAGCGCAGTTGCGATGGTGATACCAGCGGAGGGTCCGTCCTTCGGGATTGCGCCTGCTGGTACGTGTACATGGATTTCTTCTTCTAGGACGCTCGGATTAAATTTGAGTGCGTCAGATTGAGATTTGACGTAACTGAGGGCGGCTTGTACGGATTCCTGCATGACATCACCGATCTGTCCAGTGATACGAAGTTGGTTGTTGGCGTTTGTCTTTTTGGTTGTAGCAATCTCAATAAAGAGAATTTCACCACCAGCAGGTGTGACAGATAATCCTGTTGCGACCCCGATGTCAGCTTTACGTCCTGCGATTTCGGAATCAAATTTCTCGGGGCCCAAGTACTGTTGAATGTCGTTTGCTGTAATCGTTGTCGGTTCAGTGTTCCCTTCTGCGACGCGGCGTGCCACTTTTCGGCAGAGGGTGCCGAGTTCTCGTTCCAAATTTCGCACGCCTGCCTCTCGGGTATACTCACTAATTACTTTGTCAATCGCTGCGTCTTTAATATGGATTAAATCCTCTTCGAGTCCATTTTCGGTCAATTGGCGAGGGATCAGATACTGCTTGGCGATAATCTGCTTCTCGTTAGCAGTGTAGCCGGGGAGTTCTATTGTCTCCATCCGGTCTCGCAGGGGGGGTGGAATCGTGTGAAGTTGATTCGCAGTTGTCACAAACATCACTTTCGAGAGGTCAAACGGGACATCAATGTAATTGTCCGTAAAGGAGTGATTCTGTTCTGGGTCAAGGACTTCCAAAAGTGCGGAAGCCGGGTCTCCGCGAAAATCAGAACCGAGTTTGTCGATTTCATCAAGCATAAAGACCGGGTTGTTTGATTCTGCTTGTCTTAATCCTTTGACGATCCGTCCGGGCATTGAACCGATGTAGGTGCGTCGGTGTCCCCGGATTTCGGCTTCGTCGTGCATACCGCCGAGCGAAATTCGCACAAATTTCCTGTTCGTTGCGCGTGCAATGGATTTACCAAGTGAAGTTTTGCCGACTCCTGGGGGACCGACGAAACAGAAGATCGGTCCCTTCATATCGGTTTTGAGTATACGTACAGCGAGATGCTCCAATATCCGTTCTTTGATCTTTTCTAAATCGTAGTGATCGGCATCGAGTATTTTTTTTGCCTCAGCGAGGTCTAACGAATCTTCGGTGCTGATGGCCCAGGGAAGATTCAGCAGCCAGTCCAAATAATTCCGAGCGACGGCCGATTCTGGGGAGAACGACTGCATTTTCGAGAGCCGTTTGAGTTCTTTTTCGGCTGCCTGCTTCGCCTTATCTGGCATTTCGGTATTTTGTAGTTGTTCACGCATCTCATCAATTTCGAGTCCTAAGTCGTCGGCTTCACCAAGTTCGCTTTGGATGGCTTTAAGTTGTTCTCGGAGATAATATTCGCGTTGTCCTTTATTAATAACAGCCTGTGCGTTATTTTGGATTTTGCTTTCTAATTCGTGTAGATCAAGTTCTTTGGCGAGAATAATAGCGAGGGTATTCAGACGTTCTTGGATAGATACGGCTTCCAAAATACGTTGCTTATCATGTGGTTTCAAGTCTAAGACAGCTGCGATGTAGTCCGCGAGCCGTCCGGGTTCATCGATCATTGTCCGTGTTATGCTTCCATATTCTTCTTGGTAGCGTGAGGACATTTGAACGATCCGTTGGAACATTTCATCATTGCTGCGGACAAGTGCCTCGACTTCCAAATCCATCTCTGTGTTGGATGTGGGACCTTCATCTTCACCGTTGATGACGTTGATGCGCGCCTTGATGAAAGGTTCTGTGTGCATAATTTCCTCAATTTGCACGCGTTCGCGTCCGTGTGCAAGGAATAGGACATCTTCGTCATCGGTTTTGTATCGGAGGATATGAATTAAGCTCCCGATTGGACTGAGGTCGCTCTTTTTTATATTTTTCATGTCTTTTTTGGACAATTCTTTTTTCGGACGAAAGATGCAGAGTACCCTTTCACCCTCCATAGCATGCTCGGTAGCGGCGGTAGCCATCTTTCCGGAGAGTGCTACGTGATGTGGCGGAAACGGCGGCACCGGTGGCATATACGGAAAGACAACGAGGTCGTCAAGCGGCAGAATAGGATATTCCTGTGTAGATTCCTCTTGATCATTCGTACTTTCGGATTCTTCTTCTTTTTTCTTTTTCTCTTCGGTTTTCATTTTTTCTCCTATCGTATTGTTCACGGCAGTCAGCAACACTCCATTAGCGGTGTTACAAACCCACCTGCAACGGGGTGTGCGTAAATCATGTTAGGGCCAGAATTGATATAGTGTCGTATTCGCGAGAATGCTGCCGATACTCCATAAACTTCCGGTTATGTAGTCTCCGAGTGCGAGTCCGAGGAAAAATGGCACAGCGCGTCTGTAGGCTTTAAGACCGCCTTGATGTAACACGAGTGCTTTCGCGACGTAAGCGACGAAGATACAACTCCAGAGGTTAGACATTCCCCAACTGTTTGCCATGGCATAGCCGAGTGGGTGTAGTGGCCACCAGAGGAATCGGGTTCTCAATAGTATTAATCCGAGTGAGAATCCTGCACCACCGCCCATGAATAGGAGGGCGGGGACATCGGTTTCCTGTGGGTAATTCAGCCAGTTTTCCAGTTGTCTGTAAACGCCTCTCCCGAACCCTAATGCCCAAGGTCCATAATAACCTGTCTCTGCACCGTGTCTGTAGTAGCTATCTAAAAGTAGCCAGAACACGACAACGGCACCGACTAATGTCGCTATCAAGATTGCAGCAGCGGTATGCTGTGGATGTATCCGCCGCCGTTCTGATATTTTCAATGCCTCCAGTTCTTGCGGCATCGGATGTGCCCGATACGCTCGGTTAAAGAACATGTACAACGAAAAGACCGATTTTGTACTCGTTGTTAGCCGTTGGGATCCGAACGCCGTCACGATCAAGCCGTGTGGATCAACTCTATGCAAATCGTGGACTAAGAACCCTAATTCGGCACGTAGACGTGCAACCATTGTTGCGAGTAGGAAGTAGAGTCCGAAAAAGATCGGAATCACCCAAAGTGCCATACCCGCCTTATAGGAAAACACTGTCAAAAAGAGCATCCCGGCCACAATGCCGAGGAAAGCGATGTGGTAAGGCATCGGCTCACGCTGCATATCTATCTGATACGTTCCGCGGAGTCCGTCCATAACACTGGCAGAAATCCGTTTGATGTGGGATCTCCCGACCCAAGCCGCGGTGCCGAGTAGCACCATATACGCCCCGAAACTTTGGGCATCCGCGTAAGGGTAACCGGGTAGATTCCGTACGCCAAGGATACTCCCCGCCATTAGTTCAAATTTGTACACCCAATAAAACACCCAACACGAGAAAAGCAGGTCCAACGGAATAAGGAAACTGATCCCAATCGCGAACGGATAAAACGAAAGTCGGACACCCCCCATCGCATTCCAAGGACGACCAGTGAAATATTGATGGATATTTTGCCGTTTGACGGGCAGGTACGGGACCGCTGGATAAATTGAGTTTAATAAATTTAGTACGCTAATGCCAGCAGCGATTCCGAACCCGAACCACATCAGTTTGTTTTTGAAAAAACTTGCATCCGTCTCCGTCATTGCAAGCGGTAGTTGGATAATCGGGTAAGTCAACCGTTCCCGTTCCGTCCACTGTAGGCGGAGAAGTGTGTTGATGCAGAGCATAACAAACATCAGCACAAGGATGAAAACAGTCCACCATGCGGCGGGTCCTGCCCAAGCGGTAAGGTGCTCCTTACGGTAAAGGCTCGATTGCCCCTCATAGTACCCGGATAGAACGTTAGTGTCCTGTACCGTTAGCCATGTCGGGAGTTCTTTCCAAAACAGTTGTTGCCACTCGTTCTCGGATGTAGCGAAGCGAAAGGGGTGTCCGAGTATAGTGACCAAAATTTCCATCATATCGTGCGAACAGAGCGAAGAAACGATGCACAACATGACGTAGATCGTGAGCAGTTCCGCCGGTTTCAGTTGCAGCTTGGATGATAATTTCTGTAATGCTGCGCTGAATGCCATCAGCAAAAAGATGATGAAAATGACGTTAGACAGCGGATGAATTAGTGTCGGATGTGTATAGCGGACGACCTCTAATTGAATGATCCAGAAAACGTTGAGAGGGATCAGAAGCATCGCGATGACAAATGCTTTAAGCGTTAGACCGGGTTCACCTCTGGATACGGCGGATATCCTGTCTTTGCTATCGGTTTTCGGGCTGCCCATAACACCATTGTGATTTGTCATATTTCAGCCTCTAAAGGAGACGCTGTCTATCGAATCCATCCGCGCTCGCCTTCTATATGCACCTCCGTTTTCAACTCTATACAACGCTGTTGATAGTCTCGTAAAGTTTCTATTGCTGCATCTCCAGTGAGAAGACTCGGAAATTGGTTCTTGATTTCAGGGGTTGCTGATGCTTCCGTAGATTTCCCTGTGCGGACTGGTGTCTTAGGTGGATCTGTCAAAATTGGAATTAACTCAATAGACTGTAGAGCTCTATCTCTGAAAGTGGCCTTCGGGATAACGATATGTGAGTGTTGTTTATCATAAGCGTCATAGATAAAATCCGAAAGGCTATAAACGATCGGCTTTCCTTGATATAACTCAATACCACCAAAGGTATGCATCTGCTGACATAATACCATATCTGCGCCGGCATCTATGAGTGCTTGTGCAAAGATGCGTTGCCGTCCGATTGCCTCATCCGTTGAACGTCCTTGTCCTCCCCAGTGTAGCCAAACGATTACGAGTGCTGCTTCTGAGCGTGCCTTCTTAACGGCATCCGTCATCTCACTGTAGACGGCGTAAGCGATCGGGTCCTCGGTGTACCCTGCGAATTCATTCAGTCGATAATATGCCAGCAAAGCGACTTTCAGAGGGTTAGTATCTCCGATACCGACCGTCACCCATGTGGGGAGTTTTGCATCCTTAGGATTCATAGCGGCACCGATCGGTTTAACGTCATACCACTCTAATTCGGTGATCGTATCTTCTAAGGCTTCAAAACCGAAGTCCATTATATGTGGTGTCGCTAAGGAAACAGCGTCAAATCCAGCGTTCGCGATTGCCCGTCCGAGTCCGGGTGCTGAACGAAAAGGGTTTTTGATTCCGTGTCTCGGTTCTCCTCTTTCCGAAATACTCGTGTTCAAAGAGGCGGTAGCGACATCAGCGGCCTGGATTAATTCGGTAGTACCTGCGAAGAATACACCGGCACCGTTCTTTTCAATCAGCGGTGTCATACGGCTACTGACTGTAATATCACCGACAGCGAGAATAGACATTTCACCAGCATCAACCGGTTGATAGGTAGCGAAAACTGTGATCAACCCACTGAAGAGCATCAGAAGCGACAGTTTGTTAATCAGAGCGCGCCTTGTGAATCTTCGGCATTTAAGGTGTTTAGGTCTCATGATCTTCTGTTTCTGTATCCGAACCTTCATCGAGTCCGAGGTTCGCGGTGAATTCGTCGAACAGTTTATCCTCTTTGAGTTTCATTCCGAGCGAGATGAGAGCTTCAGATAAAGTGAGTCGGTCAATTTTCGTAGATTCGAGTGTTTCGGTTTCGGAGGCTAAATCTGATCGTAGAGATTCCTGATTTCGGCGCGTCTGCTCTCGTAGAAGTTTTGTTTCATTGCTGAGTCGGTCGACTTGCGCTTGAAATTCGCGGGCAAAATCGTCTACGAGTGTTGATAATTTTTGGAGGTCAGCCTCGCTGCGTCCTGCGATCCCCTTGAGCCGTTCATCCATCCGTGTATCAATGAGTGCCTCAATTTTGTCTGAAGTTAATAGCAAATCTTCATTTTCGAGTTGTCCAGATAGTCTGCGAATCTCAGTTTTCACGTCGGCTATTTCTTCAGCGAAGTGTTGCTCTACGGCAGCGAGTTTATCATCGACCTGCTGGCGCGTTTTTTCTACGGATTGGCTGAGGGTTCGTAAGCGTTTGTTGTAGTTCTGGATATATCTCCCGACGACACTGTCTCGGAGATATTCTTCCAGTTGCTGTGCTTTCTGTGACTCAGTATCGGTTTCCGTATTGTCATCAATCTCCAGTTCTTGGACATCTATAGGTGTTTGCATGTTCGTTGTTTCCTCGTCCTAAGTTGCGTGCGTATGTTAGGGCATCTTAGGGATAATTATAGACGTTGTCGGACTGCGCTGTTGTATCTGAATCTAAGAGATCATCATTTACTGTGGCAGTAGCCTCTCGGTTTGCGTTGAATTCTCGTAAGATACAGTTGACGATTTCTTCGGTATACGCCTGAGCGTCAACATGTTGCTGATTTGCTTCCCATGCCATGCGTGCTGCGGCTTCAAAGTATTCTGCGTGTTTGTAAGCGTCAAGGATATCGTTGCCGCGTGAAAACGTTCCGTGTCCGACCCAATAGAGGATATGTCGTGCTGACTGCTCACCATTTTGGCTGCTGTTCTGAAAGAGACGTAAACTCTCGTAAGAGAGTTCTGGAATTCCCGGTGCGCGTTCTTCGACGAACCCGATACCGCCAGATGCGTCATATATGATAGGAGTCTCCGGTTCGTATCCTCTCAGAAAATCATAAAACCGGTCTGGTGCACCGTGTTCTGTGCGAGAGATTAGGTTCAAGAACTTCGGTTGTAAATGGACGAGTGCATTAAATCCGTTTTCCGCTAACTGCTCAAAAATGAGGAGATAGTGGAACATTTCGCTCGTCGGTGCTGGCGGTGCGATGCCGTTTTGTGCTTGCTCCAAAGTTGCCTGATCGGGCGTGCCGAAGCGCATCCGATAATGGGTGCCATCAGGTTCGACTTCGATAAGCGTTAAATTGAGTGCTGGATGTTCGACACCGATCATGTCAAGACGTGAACCCGATTTTGTGAGGAGTACGTGCCTACCTGCTAATTCCTTAACAACGATTTGAGGGGGCAGTTGATAACGCGGCGAGGCTTCATAAGCGATGAGACATGCTTCGTCAACTGTTTCAGTTAGAACAGCCCCCATATTACCGGCGGTTGCCCAGAGATAGTCGTGAGCGTGTGCGTGCGCGCCTACCCAACCCATCTGTCCGATCAGCGTTCCGCACTCGCTGTCCGGTGAGAGTGGACGTAATTCGGGGTGATACCCCCGTTCGCGCCAGCGTCGGTAGCGGTACGTCTGCGGTGGTGGTGCAGTTAAGGCGTTTACGAGATAAGGATTGGTCAGCCTTGAATCCACTCGTGATTCCTCTGTTTGATTAGATTTAAGGTTCAATTTTCGGTGCTAATGTTCTCTTTCCTTTAACTATAACATGTCTAAGAAAAAATAGCAAATTATAATGGTGATTAGGTGATTAGTTGTCAGTACGGTTTTCTGCGAAAACCTTTCGGTTAATCGTTGTCAGTTGTCAGTACGGTTTTCTACGAAAACCTTTCAGGACTCAGTTAAGAGATGCTTTGATGAATCACATTTCTGTTTCATGACAGACTGTTAACTACAGAAGGATGTGGGTGTGAAATTTCATAGCTTTCATAGTAAATCGAAAAACTGTGAAATTTATGAAGTGCCATGAACCTAAGCTACAACTATGTTTTTGACGGTTTTTCTGGAGTGTGCTATGAAAGTTACTGTGAAATTTTGTTGCGATTGCTTTGTGGCTGGACAGTGTGACGTACAATGTGACGTTCTATAGTGGCATCGAAAAATAATAAGACGCACCTCAAAAGAAAAGTTGACAAACTGACTTAAAAATGTTAAAATTGGAGTATTAAGTATCTCTGATATTGTAAGGACTTCTAAATGGATAGATACATCCAGCCGATCCTCGAAAAATCACTTGCTGGCGAACGCTTAGACTTTGATGACTGTCTCGCGCTTTTCAAGAGCCACGATCTCCTTGCACTAGGTCACGCGGCGGATGTTATTCGGCAACAGAAGCATCCGGAAGGTCATGTTACATATATTGTTGACCGGAACATCAACTATACCAACTGGTGCTATGTGGATTGCGATTTCTGTGCCTTTTACCGCCACCGCCGGGACCCAGACGCTTATGTTATAGAACGCGACGAATTAGGCAAAAAAATTCAGGAGACGCTTGACCTCGGTGGTGAGTTGATCCTGATGCAGGGTGGTTTACATCCGAAACTCAAACTCGACTGGTACGAAGATCTACTCCGCTGGATCAAAGCGAACTACCCGATTCATATCCACGGATTTTCGCCCCCCGAATTAGACTGGTTCGCGAAGATAAACCGTATGCCGTTGCGCGAAATGCTCGGACGCTTGCGTGATGCTGGCCTCGATTCAATACCCGGAGGTGGGGCAGAAATCCTCACCAACCATGCCCGTGATGAGATCAGTCCGAAAAAATGTACCGCTGACGAATGGCTGGAAGTTATGCGCCAAGGACATCTCATCGGACTTAAATCAAGTGCGACAATGATGTATGGTCATGTAGAGAGTTACGCCGAACGGGTTGAACATCTCGTCCGTCTACGCGATTTGCAAGACGAAACCGCTGGGTTCACCGCTTTTATCTGCTGGTCTCTGCAACCCGATAACACACGTATGGATCACATCCCACCCGCCGGGAGCTTTGAATACCTCAAAACCCTTGCAATCTCACGACTGTTCTTAGATAATTTTGACAACTTTCAATCTTCATGGGTAACGCAAGGTCCGAAGATCGGGCAGTTATCCCTTAAGTTTGGCGCAAACGATATGGGGGGTACAATGATAGAAGAGAACGTTGTCAGCAAAGCCGGGACCGTTTACTGCATGCCGATAGAGGAAATTGAACGGACTATAGCGGAGCTCGGATACACCCCGAAACGTCGTAACTTTTTCTACGACATTCTTAATTAATTCCGATCTGGAGTTTAAGATGTCTAATACCCGCCCGAACGTCCTTTTAATCACAACCGATCAACAACGTGGTGACTGTCTGGGATTGGACCCTGACGGTCCTGACTGTCTACAAACACCGAACTTGGACTGGATCGGTCGCTCTGGTACACATTTCCGCCGCGGATATGCTGAGTGTCCGAGTTGTATCCCTGCCAGACGCGGTCTGATGACTGGAACTGCACCGGCGGCTAACGGTGCTGTCGGCTATAGAGGTGCACAATGGGATCCACCGCATACCTTGGCAGGTGAATTGTCTAAAGCCGGTTATCAGACCGAAATGATTGGCAAACTCCATCTGAATCCGCCGCGTAAGCGGTACGGTTTCGATCATATACAGCTGGCTGATGCCACCCGCGGAAACAACAACGATTACGTTGCGTGGTTACAGCAGTATCATCGTCGGAACGACATCGATCCGGGTATGGCACACGGTGTTTCTGCTAACGGTTGGGTCGGTCGTCCGCATCATCTCCCTGAAGAGCAGATGCACACTTTCTGGTGTATCGACCGCGCCCTTGACTTTCTGCGAAAACGGGACCCGACTGCGCCGTTCTTTCTCAATATCTCTTTCATAGACCCGCATCCACCGCTGACACCGCCACTTCACTACTATCAACGCTACATCGAACGAGAGCTACCACCCCCTATAGTCGGAGACTGGGCACCCGAATTTGAAGGCGAACAGAAGGGGTTAGATCCAAACGCATGGGAAATTTGTCTTGACGATTACGATATGCAATGCGCCCGTGCCGCTTACTACGGGATGATCAATTTCATTGACGATCAAATCGGTCGTTTGATTCAGTCTGCCGGTGGACTAAGGGACTGCTTCGTCATTTTTACCTCCGACCACGGAGAGATGTTAGGTGATCACAATCTGTACCGTAAAACGTGGCCCTATGAAGCATCCGCACGAGTGCCTTTCCTGATGCGGGCACCGGCGAGATGGGGGTACCCGAAAGAGACCGTTTGCGAAAGTCCTGTCGGCCTACAAGACATTATGCCGACGATTCTGGATGCTGCTCGGATCGAGATCCCGGATACTTGTACGGGCAAAAGTCTGCTGCCTATTCTGCGCGGCGAAACAGAGCGTGTCCGGGACTGTCTACACGGTGAACACTCCGGCTGCTACGCATATAAACACGGAAACCACTATCTAACGGACGGAGCACATAAATACATCTGGTATTCGCAAACTGGACAGGAACACCTCTTTAACCTTCTGGAGGATCCACACGAAACACGCGATCTGGCAAGATCGAGCGAGGCTGAATCCCTTCTAACACCGTGGCGGGATCGCTTAATCGAATTTCTCCGAGACCGCCCGGAAGGTTTTACCGACGGCACAAAACTTATAGCCGGACAACGCCATGATGCACTGCTTCCGGACTATCAACCGGATGCCGCCTATCCGTATTTGTGATGTCTGGGAAATGGCAGGAAGAAATGCGTTTTGAAAGTCATTACACCTGACATCTAACGATAATCTTGATGTACCCAGAGTTTACTTGCTTCTTTGCGTGCAGCGAACCAGTTCGCGAATGTTTCACGCCTCTTCGCTTGGATGAGTGCTTGGCGGTGTCTGGCTTTTTCAGCTGGATCCACCTCGAAGGCTTCAAGATCGGCTTCTTCGCGTTCAACAAGTTGAACAATATACACACCGTTGTCGCCTTTGAAAGGGCCGGCGATGTCATTAAGCCCCATCTGAAATGCTGCAAGCATAACTTCTGCCGAACTTCCCATGCCTGCAACGTAGTTACTGGTTGGACTGCGCGAGAAAAGACTGCTCTCTTGAACGGGGAATTTATCAGCGGTTAAACCCTCAGGTATCTCATACTTTTTCAGCAGGTCATCGAGAGACGTTGCATCCGCACGTTGATTGAATAAGTTTTGTGCCGCCTCGAAAGCGAGCGATTTCGCCTTTTCTGCTCGTAATCCATCAATTACCTGTGCTTCTATCTCCTCAAACGCAGGGATCGCCGCGGGTTTCTTTGCGAGAACAGTTGCGACAAGATAGGCTTCCACCTCTTGCTGACGCGGTTTCTTTACCTCAATCACCTTTCTCACATTAACTTCCATATCAAAAAGTTCATCAATTAAACCTCGATAACTCCACGTTGACCCGATCTTCGGGATATTCGGTGTATCTCGGCTAAAAAAGCCTGTCTCCATCGTGGTTAGGGACAGATGCTTATATTTTTCGACTTTAAGGGCAGCATCGTAATCCTGAATTTCGATTTCGTAAAGGAGATCCGATGCGACATCTTTCGCCTTGTCAACGCCACTCGCTTGAACAAGTTTCTGTTGGATTTCGTATTGAGTATCGGCGAAAGGTCGAATTTCTGGTGCCTTTTTTTCTTCCACTTTGATGATATGATATCCGTAGATAGTTTCGACCAGACCACTAACTTCTCCGGGCTTTAGCGTATCAAAAGCGGCTTCTTCAAAAGGTTTAACCATCCGTCCGCGTTCAAAATAGCCTAAGTCCCCGCCTTGTGCTGCCGAAGTATCGTCCGAATGCTCCTTCGCGAGTTCGGCAAACCCCGTACCCGCAGTGAGTTCCGCATTGACAGTTTCGAGGAGTTCTTCTGCTGCAGTTTTGGTTTCCGCCTTTTGTTCGTCGGTCGCGTCTTCAGGGAATTTCTTCAGAATGTGGCTCGCTTTAACGGACTCCGATGTCATAAATTCCTGCTGATTTTCCTGATAATACGCCTCTACTTCCTCAGCCGTAACCAGATTTGCGGGGTCAACTCTAATAAATTTAACATTTATCTGTTCTTCAACTTTGTAGTCCTCTTGATTTTCTTCAAAATAGGTCTGTGCTTCTGCGTCGTCAACTTCAACGATTGATGTATAGTCGTTGTACTTGAATTCAATAAACTTAACTTTCGCTTTATTCGCCTCAAGTTGATATGCGCGTTCTGCTTCTGTGTCGGTTACTAATTCCAATGTATGGATACTATTTTGGATCGCATTAGCACTGAGTTGATAGCGGACGTTGTCGGCATAGAGGTCCGCGACTCCCCACTGTTGATAGAGGTTGTACTGATCGACTCGACTTGCGTCACTTCGGATATAGTTCTCTACTTCCGTTGCCCCGACATTGGTACTTCCAAGAATGGTTCGCTGAACCCAACCATCAATGACCTGTTTTTGGATACGTTCCCGATCAGGTGGAGTGCCAAACCTTTGGTTCTGCCTTTGAGATTCCATGGCATCTGCGACAGCACGCTCAAAGGTTCCGCGTTTGATTTCTGTATTATTGATCCTGAGAACGACTTCACCCTCAGAATCGCCGCCACCGCGTGTGTTAGTGTAGAGGAACACTGTCCCTACTAAGAATACGATGGCGATTACCCACATAAAGAGTTGTGCGATAAACTTCTCGCGTAGAAAGATAATCATATTTTAAAGGTGTCTCCTGTCAGATTTCTGCTTACAGATGTTAAATATTATACCTATTAACAGAACGAATGTCAAATTATAGGTTCCGTCTTTCAACGGCAGAACCTACGCAACATAAGAAAAATTTGCTTATTTTTCAAATTTGCTATATACTTATATATCAAGAGTATGATTCATATCAAGAATCTCATTCAAAAACTATTATCAATACTTAGTACAACGCATGACCCAGATTCAGAATGTGACAGATTTTAGTCTGAAATATACTTTAGAATCGGGCCAGTCATTTCGGTGGGAGCGGGTAGATAACACCTACTATGGTGTTGTAGAGGGCCGGATCCTGAAAATATCGCAAGAAGGGACGACCCTACATGTTGAGAGTTCCCTTGACGAAGCTGAAGCCGATTTCGTGCCATACCTGCGTCACTACCTTGATATCGTGCGCGATGTTCCAAAGATCCTCGTTGGTGTCAACAACGATGCCTATATGCATCGTGTGATCAAGAAACTCTGGGGAATGCGCATTTTGAACCAAGAACTTTGGGAAACAATAGCATCGTTTATATTGTCGCAGAACAACAATGTCCCGCGAATTCGTGGAATTATCCGTCGGTTGTCTGAACGTTTCGGTGAACGTTTAATGCTTGCGGGGTACATGGCCTACAGTTTTCCGAGTCCGGATGTGCTCGCAACAGCAACGGAGGATGCGCTGCTTGCTTGTGGTACGGGCTACAGAGCCAATTATCTTCGCGATACGGCACAAGCGATTATTAGTGGAGAACTTTCACTTACATCTATGCGGCAGATGTCATATACTGAGGCGAAACAGGAATTGATACGCCGAAACGGTATAGGCGAGAAGGTTGCCGACTGTATCTGTCTGTTCTCACTCGGTCACCTTGCGGCACTACCGATTGATGTCTGGATAAAACGGATTTTCGAGACGCTTTATCTTCGCCGACGTGCGACACACCGTGAGATCCGTGAGTTTGCTCACAACTATTTTGGGGACAGCGTCGGCTACGCTCAGCAGTATCTTTTTCACTACGTCCATGAATGTCCGAATTGGGCAGATGCTGATCACTTGTCTCTTATTGAAATGAAATCCTTACTGTAGCGGTGATTTGTGAGTCCATTACACAATAGTATTGTTGTGTAAATGCTATCATACTATCATAGATATAAGTCCTATGGATGTCCGTTTCCAATAATTTGTGCGGATCTACAGTTTTATGCGCCGCCAGCAAATAGGTTTGCGTAAGACCTGTAAAAAACGACCTTAGAGGAGACCACAATATGTCTGAATCATTTGAACAGAATATTGTATCGCTTTTGGAAGACCATGTTGAACTCGCGATTTTGACCGTTCAGAAGTTGAGAGCGGAAAAACTGGAGCTTGAGGCTGAAATTGCGCGTCTTAATAACGATGTCTTACAACGCGACGCAAAGATTCAAGAGCTCGAAACCCGTAATAGCGAACTTGAAGAGGCGCTTAACCTCGAAAGGTTAGCGACGACGCAAGAACGTTCCGAAATCCGCGAACGCCTCGAAGGCTTGATGTCCGTCCTTGCGCCATCAGAACCCGATCAGAACGAGGAAGATACGGGTGCCGAGATCAGTTTTACAGCGCAGCAGGATGAACAGGATAAAGCATCCTCACTGTCGGCAGCAGATTCAGAAGGCTCTGGAGAAAGCCAAGATAATTAGCACTCGTGCGTGTCTTAGTTCTTTCTCACTCGTATATTATGAAGCCGTACCGGCGAAAATTCGCACTCATAGCAGAACGTCCGGATGTTGTGATCCGCGTCATCACGCCGACACGCTGGTATGAAAGTTTCCAAGAGATTGTTTTCCAAGCAGAGGCAGACACGCCTTGTGAAGAGTTTCCTTGTCCGATCCGCTTCTCTGGCTACGGTAGCCGTTTTTATTATCGTAGCGGCGTGAGACCACATTTCAGGGATTTCCAACCGGACATCATTCACTTAGAAGAAGAGGCATGGAGTCTCAATGCCCTACAGATAGTCCGTTTGAAACGTAAGTATTGCCCAAACAGCAGCTTCATTTTTCGGACATCTCTGAGCATACCGATAAAGCAGCGGTTCGGTGTCCTGCCGGTCTGGATTGAACGCACCGTCTTCCGAGAAACAGATATAGCCTTTCCACTCAGTACGAATGCTGGCCGAATTTTAACCGAACGCGGTTACACAGGCAAACAGATCGCGTTTCCGAACGGTATTGACGTTAGCCACTTCTACAAAATGGATGTCCGTCAACTGCGGGATTCACTCGGGCTCAGTTCGTGTTTCGTGATTGGTTACGTCGGCAGATTGCTTCAGATGAAGGGTATAGGGACACTTCTCGAAGCCTTAGCACATCTTGTAAACAGTGCAACCACGCAGACCTATAAACTCTTAATCGTCGGACAAGGTGAAGACAAACCGGACTTTGAAAAGCAAGCCGAAACCCTCGGCGTTTCTGAACAGATCGTATGGATAGATGCGGTGCCACCTGAAGAGGTCGCTGCCTATATCAATTGT
Organism: Candidatus Poribacteria bacterium; assembly: GCA_022820835.1. Lineage (GTDB taxonomy): Bacteria > Poribacteria > WGA-4E > WGA-4E > WGA-3G > WGA-3G. The sequence goes on along the minus strand of JAJEET010000158.1, from coordinate 72,970 downwards.
ATGGACACACTCGTTCTACCTTCTCGGACAACACCGGGATGGGTCGAATTCTTTGGGCGTGTACTCATAGAAGGGATGGCGTGCGAAGTGCCAGTCATCGGTTCAAATTCCGGCGAGATTCCGAACGTTATTGAGGATGCCGGACTTGTCTTTCCCGAAGCCGATGCGGATGCTTTAGCAGAACGGATACACCAAATCGCCTCCGATGCATGCCTCAAAAGTGAACTGGTGGCACGCGGGCTTAAACGGATCCATAATTTTACGTGGGAAACAATTGCGGAACGGACGTATCAAGTCTATCAAGAATTGGTTGCGGCGGCTCGATAACAAAACAGATGCCCCCGACTGGACTCGAACCAGCATGCCAATTAAGGCACAGGCCCTCAACCTGCTATGTATACCAAATTCCATCACAGGGGCATCGTGTGATTAATTATACCTTATTTGTATAGCAATGTCAAATTTTTTAGATTTTTTTTACAAAGCTCCAGAAGCCATACACATGCCCTTTGGACGGCAATAATATGAACACCTCTACATCGGAAAACCTTGAACAACAGTTATCGGAAACACTCACCGGTGAGGTGCGTTTTGATCTTTACTCCAAAGCACTCTACAGCACAGACGCGAGCCTATACCAGATACAACCGATAGGTGTTGTCATTCCGAAAGATCGCCGTGATGTTATCAAAACAGTGCAAATTGCCTCGGAACACAACGTCCCGATCCTTCCACGCGGCGGTGGGACAAGTCTCGCCGGACAGAGCGTCGGTGAAGCCATCGTGTTGGACATATCCAAATACATGAACCGGTTGCTTGAGGTGAACGCCGCTGAACGTTGGGCACGCGTGGAACCAGGTATCATCTTAGATGAGTTGAACCATCAACTGAAGCCGCACGGTCTGATGTATGCTCCTGATGTTGCCACGAGTAGCCGTGCGAACGTCGGTGGCACTATCGGCAACAATTCTGCAGGTTCCCATTCCCTCATCTACGGTAAAACCATCGATCACGTCATGTCGCTTGATTTGGTGCTCTCCAACACCGAGGAAGTTACAGCACTCCCGATATCGTTGAAAGAATTAGAAACCAAGAAACGTGGTAACACATTAGAGGCACATATCTATCGTGAACTTTGCCGCATCTGTGCGGACAACGCATCAGAAATTCGTAAACGTTACCCACGCATCTTACGTCGCGTTGCTGGTTATAACTTGGATGAATATGTTAAAGACGCGGGTTCAAAAGAGGTTACACCGTATCGCCGTGATGGCTGTGATGCGGATCATCCCTTCAGTCTGACAAAAATTCTCGTCGGTTCCGAAGGGACACTCGCGACAACTGTCGAAGCCACAATTAATCTGGTACCGACCCCGAAATTAACGGCACTCTGTGTTGTACACTTCGATTCCCTCATCACCTCCATGGAAGCGATGCAACCCATCCTCGCATGCAACCCGACTGCTGTAGAATTGATAGACAAAACGATCTTAGATATGGCGCGCGGTTCATTGGAATTTTCACGGTTGACGACTTTCATAGAAGGCGAACCTGCTGCACTCCTCGCCGTCGAATTCTATGGCGAGACGGAAGCAGATTTGGCATCGCAGTTGGATACACTCGAAAAGACGTTGAAAGGTGAAGGTTTCGGTTATGCGTTCGTCCGGTGTTTTACTGCCGAAGAGAAATCGCGTGTCTGGGAGACCCGGAAAGCCGGACTCGGTCTGTTGATGGGTATGAAAGGCGATGCCAAACCGGCCGGTTTCGTTGAAGATGCAGCGGTGCCCATAGAACGCCTACCAGAATATGTTCGCCGGTTCGATGAAATTGTTACTTCCCACGATACCACCGCCTCTTACTATGCACATGCAAGTGTCGGACTCCTACACAATCGTCCTATTATCAACCTCAAATCGAAGACAGATATCGAGAAAATGCATGATATTGCTCGCGAGGTCCGAGACCTACTCATGGAATTAGATGGTGCGATGAGTGGCGAACACGGCGACGGACTCGTCCGAAGTGAGTGGATAGAGAGCATGTTCGGTCCGCAGATATATCAGGCATTAACTGAGGTAAAGAGAGCGTTTGACCCGAACAACATTATGAATCCGGGCAAAATTATTGATGCACCACCAATGACAGACAACCTGCGTTTCGGTGCCGACTACAACACTATTAAAATTGACACCTACTTCGATTTTTCGAGCCAGGACGGATTCGGTAGAGCGATTGAAATGTGTAACGGTGTTGGTGCGTGTAGAAAAACGTTGACGGGTACGATGTGTCCGTCCTTTATCGGTACGCGCGAAGAGGAGCACTCAACGCGTGGACGTGCGAATGCCCTTCGCTCCATTATTTCCGGTGCGTTGCCCCATACGGATTTCACGAGTGAACGCCTCCAAGAGGTATTAGATTTATGTCTCGGATGCAAGGCGTGCAAAGCAGAATGTCCGTCGAATGTAGACATGGCGAAGATAAAGTATGAGGTGCTTGCGCACTACCATAAAGCCAACGGTTTGCCCTTACACCGGCGTATGTTCGGCGAAATTGGTGCCTTTGCTCCGCTCGGTTCAATGTTTGCTCCTTTTTCCAACTGGGCAGTCAATAACGGATTGTCTAAATGGATTGCTGAAAAACTCATCGGTGTTGATCGGCGCCGCGATATGCCGATCTTCGTGCGTCCTACTTATGAACAGTGGTTCCGAAAACGTCGTTCGCGCCGCACGTCAGACAAAAAGGTTGTGCTGTTTCCTGATACTTTTATGAACTACAGCGAGCCTGCCATCGGCAAAGCTGCGGTAGAGGTATTGGAAACCTGCGGTTTTGAGGTGCTGTTCCCTGAGAAACGGTGCTGTGGTCGTCCGCTTATCTCCGAAGGGATGCTCGACCGAGCTGTTGAGAATGCCCGATACAACATTGACACGCTTCAAGGTTACGCTGATGCCGGAATCCCAATTATCGGATGTGAACCGAGTTGTACATCTGCTATCACCGACGATTACGTTGAGTTGATCGGCACACCTGAAGCGAAACGTGTCGCTGAGGCGACCTGTTCATTTGAAGAGTTTATTGTGAAACTGGTAGAAGACGACGATTTACGGGTAGAATTCTCAACGGAGCCACAGGATATATTACTCCATGGCCATTGCCATCAGCGCGCGCTTGTCGGTATCCAACCGACTGTGAAGATGTTAGGCTTACCAGCAGAACACAACGTCTCAGTGATTGATTCAAGTTGTTGCGGTATGGCTGGTGCGTTTGGATATGAAAAGGCACATTATGATCTCTCTATGAAGATTGGTGAGTTACGACTCTTTGAGGCTGTTCGTGAACAACCGACAGATAGTTTTACGCTTAGTGCCGCCGGGTTTTCCTGCAGACACCAACTCGAACACGGGACGGGTGTACAGGCAAAACATCCGGTTGAAGTGTTACGCGACAGCATCATTGCAGTTTAATTTCATGCATCGGAGGTGGATATATGGCAAGATTTTATCAACCGCTTGACGATTTTAAAGTTGTTGAGTTGCCGGAAAAACGGTTGCCATTCTGGAAGATTGCGGGTCCTGGAGCGATCTTAGTCGGTCTATCTATTGGTGCGGGTGAGAGTGTCATTTGGCCTCTCATCGCTGCAGAGTATGGCGGGAGCATGGTGTGGGCAGCGGCACTCGGTGTATTCCTCCAACTCTGGATTAATTTTGAGGTAGGACGTTGGACGATCGCAACGGGTGAAACGGTCTACACGGGTTACAGTCGTATCTGGCGCGGTTTTGGTCCCCTGTTTATCCTGCTTACCATCGTCGGCTGGATTGCCCCAGGCTGGGCGCGTACCTCCGGACTCGCACTCAAAGCACTCATCCTCGGACCTGGCGGTTGGGGGTCTGATACCTTTTGGACAATACTAACGTTTGCCGGGGTCGCACTCATCCTTTTCGGACCGAAGATGGTTTACACATCTGTCGAACGGACAGTTGAATTGCTTGTTGCCATCGTAACGATTGGGTTGATTCTGGTTGTTATCGCTGTCGGTTCGATGGATACGTGGAAAGAACTCGGGAAAGGCTTGATTAACGTCGGTTACAAAGACCCGAACATGCCGATAAAAACGTTTTTCAGCGCATTAGTCTTCGCAGGTGCGGGTGGAACGGCGAACCTCTTTTATACCTTCTATCTACGCGATAAAAATATTGGCATGGGGGCACAGCTCCCAGGACTCCAGAACCCGCTCCGCGGTAGAAGCGAAAAGGTGCCGGCAACCGGGTTTATCTTTGAAGCGACAGAAGAGAACCGAAAACGTTTTGCTGCATGGTGGCAATACGTGAAAAATGATCAAATACTTTTCTTCTGGGCACTCAACACACTCACGATTTTACTTTTTATTTTTGGTGCACTTGCAGTTTTACATCCACAAGGGATTGTTCCTGAACAAGGCAAACTTATCTACGACGAGGCGCGGATCTTGGGGGAAATCTGGGGTGTAGCCGGACAGAAAATTTTCTTAATGGTTGGGGTTGCTACACTTTTCGGTACACAACTTGCACTTGTTGATGGCGTATCGCGTTCAATTTCTGATATTATCTATACCAATTTCCGAGGCGCACAAAATCGGAGCCTGAGTTGGTGGTATCTCCTTATCGCTGGGATATGGATCGTCGGTGGTTGCGTGATTACGTTTGTCATGGAGCAGTTAAACGTCAGTGAATTAGGCTTCCTCTTTAATGCAGCGTACATGGGAGGTTTCGCTATGGCGGTTTACGTGCCGCTCACACTTTACATGAATCGTCGGTTTCTGCCTGAGTTCGCCAAACCAAAACGACTCTCTACCGTCATGATGCTGGTCGCTTCATGTGTCTATGTCGGGTTCGCGATTTCGAGTATTATCTGGGAAGTCAAACAATTATTTGGAGGCTAATATGGAACTGAAAGCTCGAAAAGCCTTTTTTGAAAAAGAAGGCTATCTTATTGTTGAAAACCTGTTGTCGGCGGAAGAGATCGAGAGATGTCAAGCAGAAATTCAACAGTTGCATGAGTTCGCAGCTGGACACGAATCCGCTGCTGAAAAAGAGCGAGCGGAAATTGCCCGCCGCCATGTACAACGCGAACCGTTTGCGAAAGACGAAACACAAGGCGACAATCTGCCGGTGCTACGGAAAGCGGAAAATACTCGTCAGTACTCCGAAGTGTTTCGGAACCTTGCAGAGCATCCGAAACTCATCGCGGTCGTCCAAGAACTCACCGGATCCGATGATCTATTGCTTTTTAGAAGTACGCTGATGTTCAAACCTGCATTCCACGGTTCTTCACATGGATTACATCAAGACTCAGCATATTGGCCGATGGAACCGCCGAACCTTGTTACCGTGAGCATAGCACTCAACGACGCTACACCGGAGAACGGTTGTTTCAAAGTGATTCCGAAAAGCCATCTGTGGGGCATGCAGTCTTGGGGACACATTGCACGCGAGCAGGGTGCAGAACTCACCGATAGGAAAGAGGTTGCAGAACAACAGACGGACGTACCACTTTCCGCAGGAAGTGCTCTGTTCTTCCATAGCCTGATGGTGCACGGTTCCGGCCCCAATACGACGCCGACACCTCGGAATACGGCACTGTATGCCTACTTTTCACCGCAAGTCAGATATGTGCCGAAAGACGGGAAACCCGGTGAAAAAACGTTTCCTGTCGTTGCTGGCCTCGGTGGTCAAACCGAACTGACGCTCGTTGCCCAGACTTATGGTAGATCTTAACCCAAGTTGCCATTTGTAAATCCATGGAATTTCCTACTGAAATCAGATTTGAGTTGCGTTAAAAACTGAATTTGCGTATAATTTGCTGCGCTACGACTCAAGTTCCTCAGATATTCACAACATTCTGGATTTTAGGGATCTGAACTATGAACGAGATTACCAAAACCCCTTCGGAAGAAAAAGAGGGTCCCATGCCTGTCGTTAGAAAGCCGGACATCGGGGAAATAGAGTTAGTTACGCCTAAGCCGCTTGTTACACATAATAAACAGGCAGCCAATCCCCGCAAGAAGGTCCTTGGGAAATCGAGCAGGCAGGCGACCCCATCTCGCGAACAGCTCGTCCAGTTACTTCTGGAAAATATTGAGGCGTTTTCGGACTCCGAAGCACAATTACTCAGTACAATTTTTGAACTGCAAACGCTGACAGCCCAAGAAGTGATGTTGCCACTATCAGAAGCAGCCGTGCTGGTAGTTGAGTCAGCCCCCTCTGAAGTTCTCACACTCTGTAGCACTTCCAACTATCATTACATCCCTGTTTATAATGCCCGCGTTGACCAATTGCTCGGAGTCGTTGATGTAATGGAGGTACTCACAAGCGAGCATCACGACAACGATTTATCGTCATTCGTGCGGGATGTGAATTATGTCCCTGCCTTGAAGTCTGCTACGGATTTATTGAGTGATCTGCGGCAATCTGAGATACCGATCGCGATTGTGGTTAACGAGCACGGCAGTTGTATCGGGATCGTAGAATTGATAGATATTTTAGAGCGGATTATAGGCAAGGTCGCAGCTAATCGCAAACGGACTACACCTCACATCGAAAAACTTGGCGCAAACGACTGGCGGATCGATGCCCGCATGTTAATTACTGATGTTAATAAAGTCTTAGACATCCGAATCCCGACAAATCAGTGTGATACGATTGGTGGTTTTGTCCTGATGTTGCTCGGACACTTACCACAAAAAGGTGAGAAAGTAGTGTATGAAGACGTTGAATTTAATATAGAGGCAGCTTTCAAGTACGGAATCTCCCAAATTCGGGCTATGAAAAAACCTAAAAAAGGTTAAGTGAGTCAATTGAAACGTCCGCGCCGTTACATTTTCAAGAGAACCCGCGTCCGAACGTTGATCGTGTGGTATCTCATCCTGCTTGGTGCCATCATCATCCTCATCTGGAAAATGCCAGCGATCGTTTCGCACTTGTAAAACGGTTCGTTCTTGTGGGGTGAATTAGGCAGCTATAAGTCTCCAATTCTTGTAAGCAAACGCTGATGTTTTGCATAAGCTTTATTGGAAAGGAGAATCTGTTAAATGTATACGCTTATTATCATGTCATCTCATAAAAATTCTGTCCGCCAGCACGTAATTGGTCGAGGGCTTCTATTCCTGCTATTCTGCGTTATCCTTGGTCTATTCTCTGCGGCAATTGGCGGTTTCAGCTACGGCCTCTCCCACAAACGGCAGAGAGTCAATAGTGAAAATGAATTACAGGCGCGCATGGAGAAAGAAGTTCAACAATTAACACAGGAAAAACGTCAAGTTGAATCGGAACTTGCTGCCGTTAATAAGGAGATGAACGACATTCGGCAGATGGCAGAAAAGATCCAGGAGGCTTTAGGGATACTCGGGCAAGGCGGCGAGCTTAATATTGCTGCATCCGCTGGAGAACCCGACCCTCAACAGACGGATATATCAGCGCTCGCTGATGCCACACCTGATACCCACGAGCAGCAGAAGCTGACACCGAGTATCCTGAAAGAGGAACTGCGGGCACTCCATAACTATATCAACGCATATCAAAAACAGATCTTCGGATATCCTTTGATCCTCCCCGTGAAACTCCAACAAGAAAACGGGGAGCGACACGCTTTTTGGTACTCTTCGCACTTCGGATGGCGGAACCACCCGCTAACGCAAACCCGGGAATTTCACCAAGGGTTGGATATTAAAACCCGAGCCGGTGTTCCTGTGATCGCTGCCGCCAATGGCACAGTTGTACAGATTGGAAAGCAGGGAGCTTTGGGAAATACAATTGAGCTCACCCATGAAACATCCGGGTATAAAACGTTGTACGCGCATTTGCAAGGCTATGCTGACGGTCTCAAAGTTAATCAAGAAGTGGTACGTGGTCAGATTATTGGCTACGTCGGAAATACAGGTCGTAGCACCGGGGCTCATCTCCACTACGGCATCTATGATATCGAAAAAGAGAAGTGGATGAACCCATCCCTGTTTATCTTTCATCAAGAACCAACGCTCTCACCGTAAGGTTTATAAATCATGGTTAACTGAATATTACTGAACCTATGGCAAAGGAGTATTTAAAAAATGTCCGACTTTAAGCCTCTGGTCCTGGCGATAACATTATGTCTTTTAGCACTCCCGGTCCTCTCACTCGCTCAAGACGAACTCATCATTATCTCCCCGCACCCAGAGGGTATTGAAACAGAATTCGGCAAAAATTTTGAAAAATGGTACGAAGCACAAACAGGCAGGAGCGTCAAAACCGACTGGCGAGATGTCGGCGGTACTTCCTCGAATTACCGGTTTATTGAATCAGAGTTTAAACGTGTGCCGGACGGCATCGGTATCGATATTTTCTTTGGGGGCGGCACTGATAATTATCTCCGCCTCTCAACGATGGGATGGCTTCACGCCTACAAGCTGCCCGGCACACAACTTGAGCAGATGATGCAATCTTTCCACGGGATTCCGCTCTACGATGCCGAACATCGCTGGTACGGTGCAGCGTTATCGAGTTTCGGTATCATGTCCAATGAAGAACTTCGAGAACTGTTGCAACTGCCCGAAGTCTCGACCTGGCAGGATCTGGGTAACTTGGAAATGATCGGTAGAATCGGTGCGGCAGATCCGCGAGAGAGCGGGTCCGCCCACATGGTCTATGAGATCATCCTTCAAACCCTCGGTTGGGAAGAGGGGTTCGCCCTCCTCACCAAGATCGGCGGCAATGTACGCGGTTTCTCCGCGGGCGCTAACGCCATCCCGACAGACGTTGTCGCGGGACAGGTCATTTACGGACTCGCAATCGACTTTTATGCTTATGGCCAAATCGCTGTCGTCGGTGCGGACAAAATCAAATACGTTGTTCCGGCTGACGGCGCGGTTGTCACGGCAGACCCCATCGCTATCCTTAAAGGCGCGCCGAACATGCCGGTTGCGGAAAAGTTTCTCGAATTCGTTTTATCGGAAGATGCGCAGAAACTCTGGATGCTTCGCAACACGGATTCTGAGGGCCCTAAATGGAAAGGCGGTCTAAACCGCGCCAGCGTGCTGCCGACACTTTATGATAAACTCGGTGAAAGATGTATCGTTCCAAATCCATTCGCTATGGAAGGTTCGCCGTTTCAATACGACTCAGACAAAGGGGGTACCCGCTGGAACATCGTCAACGATCTTTTCGGTATCCTCATCATCGATTCACATAAGGATCTCGTCAACGCGTGGAAAGCGATTGAGAAGAGTAAAGACCCAACAAAACGGGACGCGGCAATTGCGGTCTTAACGAAGATGCCGATAACCGAAGCAGAGGCGATGGAATTGGCGAGTGGTGCTTGGAAAGACCCAGAAATCCGAAACGAGAAAATCAAAGAATGGGGCCAATTTGCTAAAGAGAAGTTCAAAGAAGCACGGAATCTGGCGAGATAGCCTCGTTAGATAGCACCATTTTTGCGAATTCGGTTATACTATAGGGATTGGCGGGGTTTGAAAACCCCGCCAGCAAAGGAAAGTGTTCGCACTATAAAACACGATCTGGACAGACTTATCAGACAGCCTTCATCAAATTGACGAAAGCTTGTTGGTTATTGATTGCCCTTTCGTCTTTGCCACCCATATAAGAATCTTGAAACGCCATACCCATGCCTGAAACAAAAACGGCTCCTTCGCCATAGTCCGTTTTGACTAACAGGTCTTCTCCAGTAGCGGCACATCCGAGTACGTCGTATCCGTTCCCAACGATTTCAGCTGGGCATTGGAGTGCTATTTCGCTGACATCCCGGAATATCTCTGCCGAGAGATTATCCACCTTTCTGAATTCTGGGTCGGGTATCGGTTTCAGTTCGATGTTAAATTCTTTCAACAACGGGTTATAGAAATCAGGACCATCAACACAACCGCCGCTGCCCCAGCACAAAACAAATAGCCTTCCGCCATTAGCGACGTAATCGGTGATTGCCTCAACCTCACTGGAAACAAAAGGGACGATGGGACCGGCATATTTGCTATGCAGCATCAGTACATCATAACCAGAAAGTAGGTCTTCCGATAGTTTTCTATCGGCATTTGTCCCGACTTCAAAACCGTTTTTTCGCAGCAGTGCGTATGCCGTATACTGCGAGAAATTATAGACACCGAGTCCTCTTATATCCGATTGATTATGGGAAAAATCGAGCAAGATTCGCCGATCAGCAGCAGGTATATCTGCTGCTGCAGTGGATTCGACTGCGAAGGTAGATAGCGGTGTACCACAACCCCCTTTCGTTGTAGCGACGGTGCGTCCTGCATCATCAAGTACTTCAAGATGCCAGAGATAGTTTTCACCAACATTCAGGTCTGCTTCTTCAAGGCGAACCTGTGGCTCCTTCGTCTCTTTAATATAGGTCGCTTCCGTGCCTCTAACCTCATTAATCAGAAGAACATACGCGTGTGCGTCATCTACCGGCTCCCACTCGAAAAGATGCGGTAATGAGATACGTTCTTCGTCTCGTGGCGATAACCGAACAATTTCTTTGGTTGCGGAATTATCAGAACAGCCACAACTGGAATTCATGATTCGTGCCTCCTTGGCATTTATGCTCAATGTATGTTGTGCTAAGCCTCACTCAAACAGCGTCAAACGCGCCGCTATTAACGAGACTTGCAATAATCTGTTCGTCTACGCCGTCTACCCGCGCACGGAAATCTTGCAGTGAGGTGAAAACACCTCTGGATTCTCTCTCCGCTAAAATTTTATCTATCGTTTCATCTCCAATCCGCTCAGCGGCGACAAACCCAGCGCGGATACCGTTCCCTTCCACCGTGTACCCTTTCTCACTCTTGTTAATATCCAACGCGAGCAGCTCAATTTCTACACGCAGAAAATCCGCAAGTTTCCCACATTCGGATCGATAGCGTGCGATTTTCTCGGCAGAAAAGGACTCGCCGGTCATCATCGCTGCCATGAACTCGCGCGGGTAGTGCGTTTTCAGGTATGCCATACGGTATGCCAACATAGAATAAGCGACAGTGTGCGATTTGTTGAAGGCATAGCTCCCAGACGGTTCAAGCAGCCCAAATATTGTTTCTGCCTCCTCTTTAGCGAACCCTTTTTCCACCGCACCCTCAACGAATTTTTCACGCTGTTCTTCAATCAACACTTCATTTCGTTTCCCTATCACACTGCGGAGGACATCCGCCTCAGCGAATGTAAAGCCTGCCACATCGTGTGCGATTTGCATCACCTGCTCCTGATAGATACACACGCCGTAGGTGCTTCTGAGTGCTTCCTCAAACGAAGGATGTCCGTATATTATCGGTTGGGTCCCATTCTTCCGATCTATGTAGTCTTGGAGGTCCCCAGCTTCCATTGGTCCCGGACGATAGAGTGCAGCGATTGCTGAGAACTCCTCAAAATTGTCAGGTTTGAGTCCCGTGACGACCCGATACATACCACCCGAGGCTTCCAATTGGAACAATCCATCAATGAGCCCCTTGCCAAGAAGTGAATAGGTATCTTCATCGTCAAACGGAATATCTTCAAGTTTAACGTCGGTGCCGTGATTCGCCTTAATCATCTGGAGGCAGTCGTGTACTTCACTAAGGCTCCGTAGACCGAGGGAATCAAATTTGACGATACCGACATTTTCAACGGTTTTGCCTTCAAACTGCGTTGCTACTTGGTCGTGTTTATCCTTGAAGAGTGGAACGTAATTTGTCAGGGGACCGTCTGAAATTGCGATTGCAGATGCATGACAAGAAACGTGTCGTTTCATACCTTCGACGGCTTTGCTTATCTCAATCAACTCCCTGTTCTCAGGGAGTTCAGCGAGTGCTTGGAATTCCGGTACCTGGTCCAAAGCCTCATCAAGTGTGACTCCGGGAAACGAAGGAATCAAATCTACTAACTTTTGGACATTTTCAAGAGGCATTTCAAGGGCGCGACCGACATCCTTGATAGCGGCTTTCGCGCCCAACGTTGCAAAGGTAGCGATTTTACTGACGGAATCCGCACCATACTTTTTCGCCAGATACTCAATTATGGACGCACGGGCGCGGTCGGCGAAATCGACATCAATATCGGGTGGAGCGAGACGCTCAAGGTTTAAGAACCGTTCAAACAGACAACCGTGATCCATCGGATTGAAACCGATCACATCGAGTGCGTACAGCACGAGGCTACTGGCGGCAGAACCGCGGGCAGAGAGCGGATATCCCTGTTTGTGCGCGTGGGCGACATAATCCCCGACAATTAGGAAATAGTTGGCGTGTCCGGTCTGTTTGATAATATCCAACTCGTAATCAATCCGCTGCCGGATGGGTTCAGAGAGTTCGCCATATTTTTCGCGCAAGCCTCGGTAGCATAATTCTCGAAGATAACTATCGTGCGTGTACCCTTCAGGTACTTTATACTTCGGCATCGGGTCGCGTTGATAGTCGAGTTCAAGATTACACCGATCCGTAATTTCAAGTGTGTTGCTGATAGTCTCCGGCGGGTAATCCTTGAGGGCTTCTCGCATCTCGTCAACGCTTTTAAAGTAAAAGTGGTTGTTGAACCGCCCCCGGTCTTGGTCGTTGACGGTCTTCTTCGTCTGGATGCAGAGAAGCACATCGTGCATGCCGTGATCGGACTTGCGGAGGTAGTGGCAGTCGTTTGTGCCGACGAGCGGAAGATTGAACTCCTTCGCCAACTGCGCCATCACCGGATACGCCTCAAACTCCTTGTCAATGTAGTGGTTCTGCACCTCAACGTAGAGGTTGTGTTGCCCCATGATCTCCATAAGTGTTTTGAGGTGTCGGATCGCTTCGTCGCGCCGACCCGCGCAAATGAGTTGCGGTACCTGTCCTTGGATACACCCTGTTAGCGCGATAATGCCGTCACGGTGCTCACGCAAGATTTCCATATCAATACGTGGCTTGCGATAGAATCCCTCTGTGTACCCGAGTGACACCAATTCCAAGAGGTTCTGGTAGCCTGTTGCATCCTCGGCAAGTAGCGTGAGGTGATAGGGACCGTCTTGGTCCGGCTCACGTGTCTTTCGGCTACCGGGTGCAACATAGACCTCACATCCGATGATCGGTTTGATACCGGCATCCGTCGCTTTGTTGTAGAGTTCCCACGCGCCGAACATATTGCCGTGATCGGTCAGTGCGACAGCGGGGACGCTATGCGCGACTGCCCAGTCTACCATATCGCCGATGCGGCACGCGCCGTCGAGCATGCTATATTCACTATGGTTGTGTAGATGAACAAACTCGGAACCGGTTTTGGAAGGAATATAAGTACCGCCTTCAGGAGAGGTGTCATCCCGTCGAGTGGAGCGTGGTGTAGTAGGTTCTCTTTGTGTCTCAATCCCTGTTGCAAGGATCGTAGCATCAACGCTGTCTTCATCAGGATCATCGTCCCTATAGACCAATCCAAAGATAATCTGTGCTTCGGGGGCAGCATCTTTGATTACGTCCATCGCCTCACTCAATTCATTCATCATGAAGTCTGGTGGTGCGCTGACGTTGAAAATCAACCCAGGCGCATCACCCATTTTCCGCCCATCTAAGAGCGGAGAGGCGACAGCCTTTTCTGCAGCAATTCGCGCACGATCTTCACCCTTCGCTTGTCCGACCCCCATCAACACTGTGCCAGCACGCTTCATGATGCTTTCTATATCCATGAAATCCACGTTAATCTCGCCTGATTCCACAATAATATCGGCAACACTTTTAATGCCGCGTCCTACAGTTTCATTGCTGAGATGGAACGCTTCACTCGGTGAAAGTTCCACATCAACAGTATCAAGGAGACGTTGATTCGGGACCACAATAATGGCATCGCTGTTCTCCTGGAGTTCATAGAGTCCGTATTCTGCCTGTTCGGCGCGGCGTTGCCCTTCAAAATCAAAGGGCAGCGTCACAACACCAATTGTCAAAGCCTCGTGTTCTTGTGCAAGGGATGCGATCACGGGTGCGGCACCTGTCCCTGTTCCGCCACCCATGCCTGCGACAACGAAAACCAGACGCGCATCCGCGAGCACAGCATCAAGCGTCTCCAAATTTTCTTCAGTGGCACTTCTACCGATTTCAGGATTCGCATCTGCGCTGAACCCTTGTGTGGTGTCAACTCCGATCTGTATCTGCGTCGCGCCCTCACACGCGCGGAGTGCTTCCACGTCTGTATTTACAGCATAAAATTCCACTTCTTCCCGACTGGACACCATCATCCGTTTGATGACGTTACCCCCCGCATCGCCGACCCCGAAAATCTTAAGTTTGTCTCGTATCGGCTTGGATACCTCTTTCTCACGTGCCATAGTTGTTCCCCTCTTAATTTCTTCAACGCCAAATTCCTCACGCAAAAGTGACCGAATCTGGCGGAGTCTCGTCTTAACGGTCCCAGCCGCCAAACCGAGTTCCTCTGCGATTTCGTTGACAGTCCACAATTCTAAGTAGTACAACACCGCAACGGCGCGGACCCGTTCCGGTAGGTGATGCACGGCTTCTGTTACAGCAGCGCGAAGTTCCATCTCACGCGTACGGGCAAGCACATCCCGATCAATCGTCTCTGCAAGTTTCTCAGCACTCTGAAGGATTTCGCCGCTGTTATGTGCCTTCGCAGCGTAGTACCTTCTGCAAGTGGTGTAGGCAATTTTTCGGAGCCAAGCACCGAAACTGCCGACTTCGCGTAAGCCTCCGATGTTTTCCCAGACTGCCACCCAAACGTCTTGAAAAATCTCTTCAGCATCGCGGATTTGACGGGAGTGTGAGACAACCATCTGCCATATCCTTGAACTATGACGGGATGCGAGTTGTGCAAACGCTGCTTCATCTCCGCCTTGCACGCGCTGGATGAGCTCTTCATCTGTCAGATCCGTATATATCGATGAATCGTATCGCATAAATAACTTCCCAATTAGATTTTGCCAATTAAACTGTAGTTATAAAGAGGGGAATTTTCGGGGAAAGGGTTTAAAAAAATAAAAAGAGTCGATTTTTTCTCCTATCGTCGTCGTGATGCCATGTCAAAGCCGACGGCTGCGACGAGTACCACACCTTTGATAATATCCTGCCATGAGGCATCCATATTTGCCATGCTCATGCCGTTGTTGAGGCTCTCCATGACGAACGCACCTAAGATTGCACCGAAGATGCTCCCGCGTCCACCCATTAAACTTGCGCCACCGATAACACACGCAGCGATGGCATCTAACTCCAATAAGCGTCCGGCTTCTGGACTCGCACTTCCGACCCGCGCTGTCATGACAACACCGGCGATCGCCATCAACGCGCCCATCGTTGCAAACACGCGCAACGTAATGCTGCGCACGTTGATCCCAGAAAGGTACGCCGCTTCCGCATTGCCACCGACCGCATAGACGTAACGTCCGAAACGGGTGTGGTTCGCGATGAAATGAAACACAAATGCCAATCCAAACAGAATGCAGACCGGAAACGGGACCCCTTTGTGTATGTTCATCACGGTGATGAACACAACGATGAGTGCCGAAATCCCAACGAGTTTTAATAGGAATACTGGCACAGATGATTGCTCCGTACCGTATCGTAGCCGTGCGGTGCGTTGCCGATAGAAGCGATACCCACTGATACCGATCCCGACAGCCATAAGCCCCCATCCGAGTGTCGGAGGGAGGTAGGCGTTACCGATGGCTTTGAGCCAATTGTTGGGAAGCAAAATCGTTTCGCCTCCGGTAAACGCGAGCATCAAGCCGCGATACGCCAGAAACCCGCCTAATGTGACGATAAACGCTGGGATCCGCTGATACGCCACGAGATAACCCTGCATCAGTCCCATCAGGGTCCCGATACAGATAACACTGAGAAGTGTTAGGGGAATCGATTGTCCCCACCGCACGTGCACAATCGCTGCGATTGCACCAAGCAATCCGGCACCGTAACCGACAGACAGATCAATGTTCGCAGAGACGATGACCAGCGTCATGCCGACAGCGAGGATAGCTGTGACGGCGGCTTGGCGGGAGAGGTTGGACAGGTTCCGCGTGCTGAGGAAGGTGCCGTTGGTCAGCAGTGTGAAAATCACCCAGACGCAGACGAGTGCAAACACCATCGCATACATACGGAGATTTAGATTTTTTAACAATTGGGTTTCCGCTCCGATTTTTCCGTTTTGATCATCAACTCGTGCCTTTCTTTATACTGTTAGGAGTCGAGTTGATGGTCAAAAAATCGGGTTTTGGTGAATTTGAAGCGATTTGTCACAATTAAGTTGTTTGAGAGCGATTCAAACCAAAGAAATAACAACGGCAGCCTGCGGATCTTAAGAAGAAGTCTTTATTCAAGACAGCGTGTTGCTTAAATCATGTGCCCATTAAAAGATTGAAATTCTGGGTTGTTAATTCACCGACCCTCTCTACAGAAGTGCCGCGGAGTTCGGCGATCTTTTCTGCTACAGCGCGGACATAAGCCGGTTCGTTCCGTTTGCCACGTCGGAATTGGGGAGCAAGCCACGGACAATCCGTTTCTATCAGGAGTCGATCTTCAGGAACCTCTCGCGCGACGGCTTGAACATCCGCTGCGTTTTTATAGGTTACGATGCCACCGATACCGATATGGAATCCGATCGCGAGGCTCCGCTGCATCAACGCGACATCACCAGTAAAGCAATGCAGTACCCCGCGGATTCTCCCCTGCCGCGCTTCTAAGATAGGTAGGATGTCCATATAGGCATCACGGTTGTGGATAACAATGGGCATCTGTAGCTCTTCTGCGAGGTCCAACTGTTTTTTTAAAGCCTCTTTTTGCACTGGACGCGGCGAGAGGTTACGGTAGTAGTCTAATCCCATCTCGCCGAGTGCGATGACTTTTGGGTGTGCAGCGAGTTCGCGAAAGGTTTTTAGCACATCGGGGGTCAGATATTTGGCATCATGTGGGTGCATCCCAACGGTGGCGTAGATGTGCGTATGTTTCTCCGCTAATTCCACAGCGCCGAGGCTGGTTTCCATATCAAAACCGATGACCAAGATATTGGAGACTGCGGCTTCGTGGGCGCGTTTTAGCACAGCGTCTCGATCGCGATTGAATTGCGAGAGTTGGACATGTGCATGTGAATCAATAAACATCATTAAATTCTGAATCGTTCATTCAAGTACCTACGGTATCCTGCGGAAGGACGGGGTTACAAACCCCGCCTGCAAAAAGGTGTAAGCCCTGAATAATTACATCAGCGGCGTTCGGATAACGGTTTCAAGCGTATGTGCGCGGGGTGGCTGTGTTACGAGAAACAGGATCAAGTCCGCCACATCCTCTGGAAGCGTCAGGTTTTCAATCACATCATCAGGATGGTTATCGCGGCGCATTTTGGTATCCACAGGACCGGGACAGACAACTGAGGCTTTCACGCCGTGCGGTCTGCCTTCATTGTTCGTCGTCTCGGTGAACCCGATAACGGCGAATTTGGAGGCACAATACGCACCACCGTTATTATGTCCGAATTTGCCGGAGACTGAGGAGACGTTGACGATGTGCCCGGACTTCTGTTCACACATCTGGCTGAAGACGGCTTGTGTGCCGAGAAATACGCCTTTGAGATTGACCGCCATTGTCAAATCCCAATCTTCCTCTCGAATCTTCGGAATCGGATTGTGGATTGCCACGCCTGCGTTGTTGACAAGGATGTCCATCTTCCCGAAGATGTCAAGCGTCCGGGATACCATGGCATCAACAGAGGCTTTCGACTGAACATCGGTTGTAATAGCAAGTGCGCGTCTACCGAGTTGCGTCACCTCTTTGGCGACAGCAGCTATCTCGGTGTCTGTCCGTGCAGCGAGTACAACGTCGGCACCTTCTTTAGCAAATGCAATGGCAGTTGCGCGACCGATGCCGCGGCCGCCGCCTGTAATAATTGCAATACGGTTTTTAAGTTTCATAATTTTAATTGTACGCAAAGTGTTAAATTAGGTAGTTGGTTCATCAAAGGTTCTATTCATATCCGCCTGCGCCGTTGTTGCAGGCTGCCCTCTTTTGTGCAGTCAAAACCATAGCCCGTAATGAAGCAGATCGCTTATGGGCGAGTACGCCGCAAAATGGAGGGCGGATTTAAGAAAGGGACACCAAAGTTCAAACCAGCGTTGTTTAACCGCAAGGAAACTTTAAAAAATTTGATACACCGCGAGTCTCTCTTTATCAAACAAAATACCGTGTCCGGGACGCTCCGGTGGTGAGAAGTGCCCGTCTTTGAGTGTCAAAGTATCCTCAAGCACCGGATCAAACGACGGGATATATTCAACAAAGAGCGAATGCGGTACCGCAGCGGAGAGATGCACGTGCAAATCCATCAAGAAATGTGGCGATACGGAAAGACCGAAGCATTCCGCGGTATGCGCAACCTTCATCCACTCAGAGATACCACCGACACGGACGGCATCGGGTTGTAGGATGTCCGCTGCGCCTTGGGCAATGTACTCCTTAAAGACGTATTTATTGTAAATTGTCTCCCCGATAGCGATCGGGATGGTGGTTTTCTCTCGCAAATCGACGTGGCTATCCACATCATCTGCCTCAATGGGTTCCTCAAACCAGAAGAGGTCTGCCTCCTCGACACGACATGCGAGTTGAATGGCTTCACGTGCGTTCCACTTCATGTTGGCATCAATCATGAGGTAGGGGTCTTGTCCAATCGCTTTCCTGACGGCGAAGATGCGTGCCACATCCTCGTGGAGGCTGTCGCGTCCGACTTTAATCTTGATACCTTTGAACCCCTGTTCGACAAATTCTACGGATTGTTCAACGAGTTCGGCTTCGGTAAGATGGAGCCACCCGCCATCGGTGTTGTAGACTGGGACTTCGGACCTCGCACCGCCAAGGAGTTGGTAAAGCGGTAACTCGGCACGCTTTGCCATGAGGTCCCAAAGTGCGATATCTACTGCCGCCATGCCTAACCCAACGATACCACCTCTGCCGACCCAGTGCGTCTCCATCCACATCCGATTCCAGATGCGGTCAATGTTGGCGGCATCCTCTTCAAGGAGGATCGGCGTGAGGTAGGCATCCATAATCTGTTTGATCGCCTCGCCACCTTTGCCGATCGTGTAGGAAAACCCGGTGCCGACGACACCGTCTTCATCCTCTATTTCGATGAAAGGGAGCTCCATAGAGACGAAGGCTTGAATGGCATCAACACGTTCGACTTGCGGCGGGATGTCGTAAAGAGAAGTGCGAACTGCTTGGATTTTCATTTTTTAAATTCTCCTTGCGGTTAAACAAGATAAAATTACCATTTCACAGGCTCTTCTTAAATCTTGCTTCGCAGCGAGAACCATTTCATTACGGACTACTGTTTTAAGTTCTCAATCATCACCATTAATTTTTCGACACAGATACGGGAGGCTTCTTCACCGGCTTCGGAGAAGACCTGTCCACCCGGACGATTGAGCAGTGCATCGTCAATTTTGAGCGTAGGTCGCCAGTGCGTTTCGAGACAGAGATGCCCTTCATAGCCGTCATCAACGAAGGCTTGGAGCTGCCCTTGCCAGTCGATGACACCCTCTCCGACAGGAACGGATTCCATTTCACCGGTATCGGGATTCGGGCCCGCGTCTTTAAGATGTGCGTGGATCATTGTCGGTTTCATGCGGTTGTAAGCATCAGGATATGGGGTTTCGCCACCTTTGGCGTGCGCTTCGTTGGCAGGGTCCCAGATGCCACGGATGTTCGGAGAATCAATCTGTTCAATAAATTCCGCGGTGAGTTTGGCAGTGCTGAGCGAGGTAGTGGATTCGTTCTCCATGCCGAGAACAATGCCTTCGCCGTCTATAATCCGACGCGGTTCATCGTAGGCAGCGATAATTTCGTCCCAACGTTCCTCAGTCTCACCGGTATCCCAAAAGACGAAGGTACGGATAAGGTTCACATCAAACGCTTTTGCTGTCCGGATGCACCCTTTGAGGATACCGAGGTGCTCTTTCCGTTCTTCAGCATTGTCCATATCACATTTAAAAAATGGGGACGCAACGCCGATGATTTCGATGTCGGTGCCGTCGAGCAGACGTTTCATTTCGTCGATGTCGGTGTCGGTGAGTTCGTGCGGGAGTTTATCCCAGACAGACCGAATTTCGATGGAGTGTAGGTTGAAATCTTTCACAAAATTGACAACGGTGGCAAAGTCCTGTGAGACTTCGTCGCCGATAACGCCGAGTTTAAACATAGTCGTGTATCTCCTTTGAAACTTTACCGATATATTAGCACAGTGTGATGTTAATAGCAAGCAGGATTTTTTATAGTAAAGCCCATAATTATTGAAACACATCAAATCGAAGCGATTCACATCTTATCCCCCCTGATAAGGGGGGTTAGGGGGGTTAGCTTCGTAAAAGTGTTCATTTATTTTCCGATTTTACTATAGTTAGCTGCCAGAAACCATCAGCCATCAGCCAGTAGCCATTGGAAACCGTCAGCAATTGGTTATCAGGCTCAGGTTTATTTTTTTTATTTTTTCCGCAATGTGTTATTATTTTCACAACTACAGACGACACTGCATCTGAATACGCTGACGTTCACCTCAAGGATAAGGAAAATAGAACTGTGCCAGACACCGAAAATCAATACAATTTGCAACCTTTTTGTCGTTATAGTGTGTTACTGTAAACAATATAGTAGCCACTGAAAGCCAGTACAATACTCACTATTTGGAGGATATCATGAAGCAACGGAACTGGATAACGACCCTACTGAGTGCCCTGATAATGCTCGGTATTTCCAATGGCACGGCTTTTACTGAAACGGCACAGCCTATAATTCCCATGGAACAAGAGATCACACAAGGGGCATTGCGCGTTGAGGTTGATGAACAGATTGTCGAATGTCCACTAAAACACACCGATGTTAAAGCAAACATTGCAGGCTTTATTGCCCGCATCACCGTAACCCAGACTTTCCACAACCCTTATGACGAAAAAATTGAAGCGGTCTACGTCTTTCCGCTTCCACATACCGCAGCGATAGATGATATGACGATGACTGTCGGGGACCGTCGGATTGTCGGATTAATCAAACGCCGGGCTGAGGCACAAGCCCTTTACCAAGAAGCGATCCGACAAGGAAAAACAGCGAGCCTTTTGGAACAGGAACGTCCGAATATCTTTACACAGTCGGTAGGTAATATCGAACCACAGGATGAGGTTCGCATCGAAATCTCCTACGTCGATGTGCTTGACTACGATATGGGTACTTATGAATTTCACTTTCCAATGGTGGTAGGTCCGCGATATATTCCCGGTACACCGATTACCAAGGTGCCTGAGTTGCCAGATGAATTAGAAGGGAAAGTCGGCGAATTAGAGGTGCCTTTAGAGGGAGTCCTCGACGGTGCGGATCCATCAGGGACAGGTGTAGCACCAGACACAAATCGCGTGCCGGATGCGTCGCGTATCACACCACCAGTGCTCAAGCCCGGCTACCGTACAGCACACGACATCAGCCTCGCGGTATCGCTTAATGCTGGTGTGCCGATTCAGGATATCCAGATTGTCAATCACAAAGCGGAGGTGGATCGTGTTGACGCGTCTGGTGCTACCGCGGTGCTTTCACCTGCTGATTCAATACCGAACAAGGATTTTGTGATGAAATACGCCGTTGTCGGCGAAAAACCGGAGATAGCAGTTTTAGCACACGCCAAGGAATCCGAAGCGGGCTACTTTATGCTTATGATCCAGCCCAAACTTGATGCCGAATTTGCCGAGGCACCCCCTCGCGAAATTGTTTTCCTCGTTGACGTTTCAGGTTCAATGCGAGGCGCGCCGACACAAAAAGTGAAAGAGACGATGCACCATTTCCTTCGACGCACCAAACCGAACGACACCGTTCAGGTTATCACTTTCGCAGGTTTCGCATCGAAACTCTTTGAAAAACCGGTACCAGCAACGCAAGAAAACATTGAACAGGCTCTTAACTTCACAGAACAGATACAAGGCGGCGGCGGTACAGAGATGCTCAAAGCCATCAAGTTGGTACTCAACGAACCCGTTGACCCGGAACGGGTCCGCATCGTCGTTATGCTCACGGATGGCTACATCGGTAACGAAGCGGAAATCATCGCTGAAATTGACAGACGGGCGGGAGATCAGATCCGTTTCTCGGCTATCGGCATCGGCACATCGCCGAACCGCTACCTTATTGACGGTGTCGCAAAACACGGCGGTGGGATGGCAGACGTGATAGAACTTAACACCGACCCCGGAGCACTTGTCGCGCAGATTGCTGAGCGTATCCATCGCGCACAACTCGCCAAAATCCAGATTGATTGGAATGAACTCTCTGTCTACGAGACCTACCCGCGGCGGATACCTGAACTTTGGGCGGGTCGTCCCCTCATCATGTTTGGACGTTATGCGGAAGGCGGTCGTAGAGAAATCCGACTATCTGGCAGTGCAGAGGGTAAACCCCTGAAATATAAGTTACATGTGACGCTGCCCGACGCACAACAAGCACACGACGTTTTGTCAAAAGTGTGGGCGCGTAAGAAAATCGAAGACATTTCTGCCCAGTTATATGCTGCTGATGCACCAGAAATCGTTGAGGAAATCACTAACATTGCGCTTAATCATCGGCTGATGACGCAATACACGAGTTTCGTCGCTGTAGACGAAAATGACATGCAACCGATAAACCAAGAAGCGAAAGCACCTCGGCAAGTTGTGGTGCCTGTGCCATTGCCGGAAGGCACTGAGTACCGAGGCTTCTACAATCAGAGTCCAAGGGTCGCCGCTTCCAGCCTGGGGCGAATGGTAAAACAACGTAGTGCCCCTATGACCTCTTCTGCGTCAACAGCACCGTCTAATATTGTCGAGAGAAGTCCGGCTGTTGAGGCGTTACAGGTCGATGCCAACTCTGAAGCAACTCGAATACGCTCCGAAGCAGAGAAAAATCCTGTGCCACCGGATTTTTTAAAGGAGTCTCTGACCGTGCCATCTTGGCGGCTTCTGGCAGGTGCAATCAATGGCGAAATTGACAAAAAGGCACTTACAACACTCCAAAAGGCGTGGGAAGACCCGATGCTCGAAACAGTCATTATAGGTGGCAATCCGTATATTGCCATCCGTTCTGCATGGTGTATCCGCACGGCAGCACAAGCAGTCCCAACCGATGCCGAATTGACTGCCCTTTCTGATCGTGTCCTCTCAAAAACAGTTAAAATTAAACTGGCGAAACCGCAAGATAACTCCGCGTCCGTTTACCTCAGCACACTGTATGCGGTACTCACGCAGCAAGAGGATGCAGACAAAGGTTTGGCAGCGTCTCTGTTGAAGCGAGTAGATAACAACGCGCCCCTCAATATGAAAACAGCGCATCTGATCGCAGAAGGTTTGCTTAAACCGTCAACACGGAACAATAAGGCACTCCAACAAGCCATCTCGACACACGATATTTATGGAGACGATCTTGTACTCCTGACTTGCCTACTCGCTAAAAGTCGTGGCGGGGAGTTGTGGCAAACCTTCCGCGAGGAGTTTCCTTACATAGCGAGACGGAACCGACTGAGCGGACATGTTGCAGTTATCATCAGTCGAATTGAAGCGATACACAGGGACATTCAATTTTCAGCGAAACATTAGAAAGATCTGTGATATAATAGTCAACTAACATCGAAAGGTCGATTTTATGATTGATACACCGTTGACCGGCGCGCTGACAAAGCGCGCCTCCCCATAGACTATAGTTGACCAGAGTTGACAGGATTTCAAGGAGGGACACAGATGAAAATTACAGGCTTTGAATACCGCACCGTTTCCATCCCATTTATTCCTGCAATAGAAGAACACTGGCCCATGGAGTATCCGACGACATTAGTCTGGGTACATACAGATGAAGGACTGACGGGGTTGGGTGAGAGCAATTCTCTACATAGCGATATTACGGATCAAGCCGACGCAATCGCTGAAAGATATGTCGGCAAAAACCTCTGGGATATCGATCTCTCGTCGGAGTCGTTTACCTTCCAGTCGGCATTTTATGATTTGGCGGGACAGGCGTTGGGCGTGCCGGCACATAAGTTGATAGGCGAGAAACATCGTGACAGCGTTGAGCTCGCCTATTGGTCGCCCCCGATGCCGCCGGAAGTGACAGCAGCGGAGGCGGAACACGCCGCGAACCTTGGTTTTCGGGTGCATAAACTCAAGGCACGGAAGGCGACTATCGTCGAAACGGCGCGCTTAACGAAAGCGGCGTGCGGACCGGATTTCCAAATTCGTGTCGATCCGAACACAGAATTCGGAGACTTAGAGACCGGACTCCGGCTCGCAGAGGAGCTGCTCCCGTATAACATTGAAGTCTATGAAGACCCGATCCGATTTGAGGATTTGTCTTGGTATCGTCAGATGCGGGAGAAGGTGGAGGTCCCTGTTGCACGGCATATCGGGGGCGGGCAAGAAATTTTAAAGAACATCCGCGCGGACGCGGTGGACGCGATCAATACGGCAGGGAACGTCGCTGGACTGCGTAAGAGTGCTGCTGTCGCTGAAGCCGCCGACCTACCGATCTGGGTGCAGATTTTCGCTTTCGGTTCATGCGTCGCTTCGACTTTCGCCGCACACATGGCATGCACAATATCAAACTGCACGATGCCAATTGACGAACTCCCACACATCCGTGTGGACGATCTCTCTGGCGGGAGTATGGACCTCTCCAACGGCGCAATCAACCTGACAGACGCACCCGGATTAGGTATCCGTCTTGATATGGAGGCGGTTGAGCGGTATCGGATCCGTTAGGAATAGCCGTCAGCAATTAGTCCCGTAGGTTGGGTTGAACGGAGACCGACTAAAAATCGCATACAGCACAGCGTTTTCAACGGAACAGAGAACCCTGAAATCACCAAAAACCGAGTGAAACCCAACGCACTATGATACCGACACCGTTTGGGGTGTTGGGTTTCGCTAAACTTATCTACCGCAACGGTTGATTGAAGAACAGAAAACTATGTATAGCGAAAATGCGCCTGTGGTTTTACCGCTCAACCCAACCTACGTCCTCTGAAACCTTCCTGACATATGGAATAGTGCCGCTCGTGAGTTCCGTATAAAGGTCAAGAAGATTTTCCTCAAGTGCTGCCAATGTTTTCGATTGCGTCCAATAATCAGGGTATGCCTCAAGGTAGCCAAGAAACATGTCCTCATCTTTCCAATAAATGTACTTTTGTGTTTCCATATGAACCGGTCATTTTTGGATCATTTTCCAGACATCCCAAGTTTCAACTGCGTGCGAACCGCTTGACGCACCTCTTCGCAAATGGAACTGGCATGTTCCGTATTTTCGACTGTCACCGGATCGCCAGGATAACGAGGCTCCACCGCGTACTTCGTGATTATTTTAAAGTCCGGTTGCCAAGCAGACCAATCTGGTAGCGTAGGTACAATTAACGCCAGTAACTCTTCAAGGTTATGTGTCCTTAGAACAGGCATGTTTGCCTCTTGCAACCATGCTTTGAGATATTTTTCGATACACTGTTGGGCATGGAAACAGATAATATTATGTAGTAGCGGGTTCGCTGTCGACAGCAGCTGCTGTACCGTGACATAATCGGCTTCACCCCGCTGGACCCACTCCTGCGTCAATGGATTCATGCAGCCCCCTTCGTTTTCAGCAAGGTTTATTCCGTAATGTGTGAATTGTAGGTTTTTAACATTGCAGACTGCGTCAAAACCATGAAGCAATTCCCCTTTTTCAGTGACTTCACGAAGAAACCAGTCGTTATATGATACACGATACGCGATCTCTTCCGGTGAACGGACTAACAAATCCAGACCAAAACGGTATGAGATACGTTGGCGTATCTCAATCGCCTTACGCGTAAACTCCGACTTCGGAACATCCATCACAATAAGCAGGTCTACGTCCGAATCCTCCGTCGGCGTGCCGTATGCATAGGAGCCGAAAAGAATCACTTGTAGCGGTGCGAATTCGCGCACGATGTCGTCACATGTCGCTTGAATCTCTTCGCGGGTAACCATTACGAGACCTCCTTATATTAATCAAGTATAACATATCTCCTAACAATTATCAAACGCAGTTCAAAATTCCAAAATTCTGGAACTCTATACCGATAGGACTTACGCAAGGCGCAATTGCGCGACTACGAACCCTACCTCTTTTTACAACGTTGGCAACTTGTCCACAACCTCCACCGTTTTTAGACTGACAGTGATGACGCGGGCGATGAGGTCTACAATATATTGCGGCTGATCGGCACGGTTCGGGTCGTTCACGATTCCGCTGCGTTTGTCTGTCTTGACGCGATACTGGTCTACGATCCATTCCAACGCCGAACGGTTTCCCAACCGATAGTCAAACGCCTCCTCGGGGATCCCATCGAGTGTGAGGAAATCGTTGTATACCAACTGCGTCTTGTCTCTGGAGAGTTTCATCTTCTCAACACGCCAGTCTATCGGCAGTTCGGGTGTTTCAATGTGTTTCAGTTGGTCATACTTCGGAACGGATTCGTAGTTGATGTGGAGGTCTGCTAATGCTGCGCCTGCGTCGGCGAAACCCCGGAAATCCTCGGCAAACGGGATATGCGGGAGGTCGCGCTTGAGGTTCGCCTGATACTTTTCACGATAGTCGGGGTGGTGCAGGATACCGTAATTATAGTGAAAGATGTCCCATTTGGTGATGGTGTCATCGCCGTAGTGGGTTCGGAATTCCGCCAATGCCCAGTCGGTAATGTTCTCTTGACGGTTTGTGCCGTCTTCGTCGTAGGTGTAGAACGGGAAGCATTGGGTACCACCATTTGAAGAATTTGAAAATTTGTACTCAGGAATTCTGCTGGCAATATGACATCTGAAAATATCGTGTCCGGGTCCACTGACACAAATTACTTGATTCTCCTTTTCTGTATCAGGAATTGGAAAAGTATTGGGAAACACAGACATTCGGTGGTTTAAAGTGTCATCAAAATACAGACTCATTTCTGTAAATGGCCGATAGAGTGATACCCGAAGTTTTGATTCTGTATACTCAACAAGTCGTCCCTGCCGCAGTTTCAACTTTAAGCCTGAACTCCACTTGACTTTAGTGTCGTCATATTCGACAAAATCATCAACGTTCCGTACGTTTTGTGGCATTCCCTTCCACTTAAGCACTTGCGTATTATAAAAATCACTTGTCCGTTTTACATTTTGAATCAGCGTGTCTTTATTGAAATTATAGAGCCACGCATCTCTACTCGTCTGAAAGCCAACGCCGAACGTGTGAAAAATCACATTTGCCGCCGCACTTTTTCCTGCTTTCGCCTCTTTACTTCCGATCGGAATAAAGGTATCAAATTCAGCATGGAGTCCTTCTGTCAGCCATGTATGCTTTACATCAATCATGACTTGTTTTGTGGGCATATTCGTATAATTCGCGAAGTCCACTAAAAGTTTCTGCTTCTCCCGTGCTTTAAGATAGTCATCAACAGAGTAGAGCCACACCTCCGCTGTCTTTGATGTCGTTTCTGCCTTCTTGATAAAGAAACTGATTCCGATACCAACCCGAATCTGATCATCAAAGACGTTGCCCCCTTCTTTACGACGGCGCTCACCGGAGGTGCGTGCATTTCCTTTCAGATCAATGTGATAAATCTTGCTGAAATCCTGTGCCAGATGTTTCCGCATCCCGTCAAACGCGATGCCATCCAGAAAGCCGTTGTTGGTAACAAAAGCGACAACGCCTTCTTTGCCAATCCGTTTCGATGCCCATAGAATCGCTTTTACATAAGGATCTGAGAGTGCATTTTTGTTCGTCGCTTTTGAGTCTTGCGAATAGGTTTCTCGCAGCAGCGCATCCATGACCTTATATTTTCGATTCTTGTTGTTGTCGTTCTCGTTGACCTGTCCAACGTTGTAAGGCGGATTGCCGATGACGACGAACATATCCGCTGCTTTCTGTCGCTTGACGCGTTCCGTGTTCTCTTGCGTGAAAAGTTGCGGCTGCTGTTCCTCGAGGAGCTCGAAGGTATCCGCAAGTGCGATCCCTTCAAATGGCTGATACGTCCGCATCCGTTGAAAGAATTCGTGTTCGATGTTCAGACTGGCGATGTAGTAGGGCAGCAGTAGGATCTCGTTGCAGTGGAGTTCGGTCTGGTATTTCTCTGCCAATGTCGTCGCTCGGAGGTCCTGCATTAGGCGGACGATGAAGTTACCGGTGCCGACAAATGGATCAATAATATGTACACCGGTATCCGATAGCGACCGATTGAATTCGGTTTCGAGAATTTGTTCAACGCTGTTCACCATGAAATCGACGATCGGTTGCGGTGTGTAGACGATGCCGTGTGTGTCTGCCACTTCCACGGAGAACCCCTGAAAAAACTGCTCATAGACGGTATTGAGGAACTGCTGTTTTTGAGAGAAGTCTTTGCAGAGTGTTGCGGCGTTCTCAATAGCGATGTAGAACGGGTTGAGTGGACTGAGAAACTCGTCGCGACTGAAGGCGTTTCGGATGAGCACCTCAATGACCTTCTCAATCTCGCGTGCGATGATATTTCGGCGGGTGAAGTCGGGGTTATCGAAGACGGTTCGGAAGATGCGTTCCGTGAGCAGGTGCTGGATGAGCATCTCCTCAACGGCAGCGATGGAGAGGTTCGGGTTGATTGCTGTACGGCACTGTTGATAGAAATCGGTGAACGCCGTCACGAATTGCGGGTTCGTCTCGTGCTGCTCGGCGATCAGTTCTGCGAGTCTCTTGCCGAGTGCGGGGACCATCTCCTTAAATTCTGCGACGGCGGTGTGCCAATTCTCAAGTGCAGCAGGGGGTGCGCTGAAGAGGTACTGGAGTGCTGTAATCAGCCGTGTCGGATCGGTAATGTCAACATCAAAGACCTGCTCCCCGTTTTGGTAGAGGATACCGCGCTGTGGAGTTTGGAAGAAGATGTTATCGAACGGGTAGCCTGCATCCCGTTTCTCTTGTACGGCTTGATAGAGGTCGTCGTCTATATCCTTCGCCTCCCAATAAGCGAACGGGATCCGGTATGCGTCGAGTATCACGCCGTCAAGAACGATGCGATTGCCTGCTGGTGTCCGCATCGGGTATTGCGGAACGAGCGTGGCATCCACCTGTTTGGCACAGGCATCGAGTAAGAAGGCGAACGGGTTGCTAACTGCACCTTCGTGTGTGATGTCGTGCTGTGCGTATTGTTGCAGCGTGGCGTAGTAGTCGCGGATCGCTTTGTGACTGGATTTAAGTTTCAGTTGCGGCATGCAGATATAATAGCAGGTTTGAAGGTATAAATCAAGAAGATTAGTACTGAGTTTTACTTCTTTTTTCTTGATAAATTGTAGGAAAACTGCTATACTATTGGTATCATGTTGGTAGACATATCAAGCGTAACCGCTTGGCTGTGTCTGTCTTCCACGCAATAGTGGATAAAAGCGTGAGAGCATGACATCCATTTTGATTTTGAACAGCTCTAAGAAAGGATAACGATATGTGGAACACAGTCATATTACCCATTCTAACATCCGTTGCGGCAACGGGTCTCGGCATCTTTATTGTCTGGGTCTTTAACACGAAAAGAAGGGACGACAAGATTGCCAATGAAATTGCCCGTATTACCAATAAGATTGAAGCAGTCGAAGCAAAAATGGATAACGGTTTTAATCGAGAAACCCTTGAAAAAGACATACTTCTAAATGCGTTTAACGCTACAAAGATAGAGATGGAGCAAGCTAACGAGAAGGCGTTTTTAAAACAGAGAGAACTTTCCCAAAATATTATAGAAAGGATCCATGCCGAAACCATAGCGCGTGAAGAATTCAGTCAAATTGTCAAAACCTCCATTGAGAATATTGAAAAAGAGGTGTCTAATATTGAAAAAGAGGTGTCTAATATTAAAAAAGAGGTGTCTACCAATAAAAACTTAATTAATCGCACTCTTGGGCTCCTTGAAAGCCATGCAGAATTAATTAAGCGCGCCATCAATAATTGACAGTAAATCATCTAAGTTTCTTATTGGGGACTCTAAAATGTAGCGTTGCAGATAGAGAAGGAACGATGGATTATACAGCATTGCCGCTTCCACAAGATCAGAAAGAAGAAATTCATAAGATATTGTCTAACGCTGCCGAGCGTGCCGGTGGCGTGGATAACGACGCTATAGTGCGCAGCCTACAAGAACTCGCTACGGATGATGCGGACACCCAATCCCGTTTTTCAGAAATCGTCATCCCAGTGTTAGAAGCCTCCCTCAATTCACCGGACCCTGAGACCGCCCTAAACCATTTTTCCCGATTTGCGCAAGTCGTGTTCAATCGTCGATGGCTCTACCGACTCCTACAAGACGCTCCGTTCCTTTTGAATTCAGTTATTTTCTGTTTCGGCGCGTCCACGTACCTGTCTGAAACCCTCATCCGCAACCCAGAATATTTCTATGATATTATCGACGCGAATGTGATGGGGATCGTGAAGACTACCGAGATAATGTACGAAGAACTTGCGCGCTCACTTTCGTACTTCGATTCGATTGAGCAGAAACTCCGTGTGCTTCGACGTTACAAAAGGCGCGAGACGCTCCGTATCGGATTATGCGATCTGCTTAAGGAGGTGGATGTCAAGACGACGACTTTGGAGTTGAGCAATCTTGCAGAGGCAGCGTTGCAACACTGCTATGAGATCGGGCGCGACCAGCTCATGCTTCCGAGGTACGGAACGCCACTCAATGAAGATGGCGACGCACCGTGCCGTTTCGCGATTATCGGTATGGGAAAATTAGGTGGCTATGAACTGAACTTCAGCTCCGATATCGATCTTATCTTCGTGTACTCGGACGACGCGAAAACGGATACCGGCACCGAGAACAGCGAATATTTCGCACGACTCTGCGAATTCATCATCAAAGCGATGAGCGAGATTACGCCAGAGGGTTACGTCTTTCGAGTTGACATCCGTCTGCGTCCGGAAAGCAGTGCCGGTGTGATTATCCGTTCGATGGAGAGCTACGAAAGTTACTACGAAGGTTGGGGGGATCTGTGGGAACGCCAGGCGTTAATTAAAGCGCGCCCGGTCGCTGGTGATATGGCGTTTGGTGAGGAGTTCATCCGTATGATCCAACCTTTTGTGTATCAACGCTATTTGGACGGTGTCACGCTCGGGGAAATTAAGGCGGACATCGGACGTACTAAAGTCCGAATAGAAGAGCGGCTTGTCGGTGAAGGTGCGAATCTCGAAAAACATGTCAAACTCGGTCCGGGTGGTATCCGTGATATTGAGTTCACCGTTCAGTGCTTACAGATGATTCACGGTGCGAAGCGGAAATCGCTGTGTTCACACAACACACTTGAAACGATCTCGGCACTCAAGGAGAACGAGCTGCTCACCGTCGAAGATGCAGACGCGCTCACGGCTGCGTACCGGTTCTTACGTTCCGTTGAGAACGCTATCCAAATTGAGGCGGATCAACAGCGATACTCGGTACCTGAGAAAGAGGCTGAAGAACGTGAACTTGCGCGACGTGTCGGCTACCAGCACACCCCTGATACAGATGCCTTGGTCGCATTTCGGAAGGACTACTGCAGCCATACCGAACACGTGCGCTCTATTTTCCAGAAGATTACCACAACGACGATCGAATCCGAAGACGGACTTGACACCAGCGTCCTGCTGTCCGAAGAGAACCCGAAACAGTTAGAGACATTCTTAAGTGAGTTCCGTTTTGAAAACGTGCGGGACGCGCAGCGTCTCCTTAGACAACTTGCGAACGGTGGCGATGGCATCCAGTTCTCACCGACTGTCAGACGTACCTTCTTCAAACTTGCCCCGACCCTTTTAAACGTCTTACGGGATTCGCCGAACCCGGATATGGCACTCCGCTATCTCTCAGCGTTTACAGATAAAGTCGGTGCGCGGAGCAGCTACTACACAATGTTCGCCGAGAAACCGTCAACACTTGAAGCCCTTACGCGTGTCTGTGGTACGAGTCTCTACCTCGCGGATATGCTAATAGCGAGTCCCGAACTTTTCGACTTACTAACGGTGCCGACACTCATAGAACGTTCTAAGACGCTCGCTGAGAAACAGACGGAGGCGTTACAAATTGTTGCGGAGGCATCAGCAGGGGGATCCTTTCCGATGCTGCGGCGGTACAAGAACGACGAGATCTGGCGGATCGCCTTAAGGAATATTCTCGGCAATGCGACACTCCCGACGACGACAGAAGAACTTTCCGATTTGGCAGAGGCTGTCCTGCAAGCGATCTATCCCGAAATTGAAGCGGAAATGCATGAGGTACACGGCACACCCCTGAATCCGGACGGTACACCGGCGACCTTCGCTATTGTTGGGATGGGTAAGTTCGGGGGCCGTGAACTGAACTTCAGCTCCGATTTAGATGTGATGTACGTCTATTCGGAAGATGGCGAAACGACAGAAGGCATGCCGAATGTAGAGTTCTTTGCGGCTGTTGGGTTGGAGTTGGTCAATCGGCTTGCTGGTAGTCAGGGAATGGGTATCTATGAAGTCGATCTGCGGCTCCGTCCGCATGGAGCGGGTGGTGCGATTGCGCTGTCGCTGGCGGGATACCAGAATTATTACGATAACAGCGCAGAAGTCTGGGAACGTCAGGCGTTAACGCGGGCGCGTGTTGTGGCTGGCGACATAGAAGGTGTCGGGAACCAATTTTTGGAGATTGCACACGACTTTTGTTACGGCGGTGCTCTCACATCTGAGGAGATCGCGCAGATTGTACATACACGGAAACGGAAGGAAGCACAAGCGACACGCAGGCCCACCACCCGACGCAGAGGACGCAGTAAAACGCAGACACCGATTGCGAATGTCAAATCGGGATACGGCGGATTGGTCGACATCGAATTCGCTGTGCAAACGCTTCAACTTGTACACGGTGGCGAGGCACCGTCTATCCGTGTACAAAACACACCGCTCGCGATTGCGAAATTACACGACATCGGCGTGCTGACTGCGACACAGCGGGATGGACTGTCGGAGGCGTATCTATACCTTCGACGCGTTGAGAACGCGCTGCGGATTGTACACGATCGCGCACTCGACGCGCTTCCGAAAAACCGAACGGAATTGGCACAACTCGCACGACGGCTCGGATACGAAGTGACCGAAGACACATCTATTGTGGACGCATTTCTGCAGGATTACGGCAAGTGGACAGAGACGACGCGTTCACTTTTCAATCAGATTCTGGTTGATTAAGGCTATAAACACGTCTATCACTATTTAACCGAATCCTTTTCGGTGTAGGGAGAAAACTTATGGTATTTGGACAAGGAACACATCAGTATACTGTAGAAGAAAATTGGTGGACGCTTCCAGAAGGTTGGGAATTCGGATGGATTCCTGCCGTCGCCGTTGACTCACAGGATCGCGTTTATGTCTATAGTCGAAGCGAACATCCGATGGTCGTTTTCGATCGAGACGGCAACTTTATTGATTCTTGGGGTGATGACATCCTCAAGGATGCACACGGAATCTTTATTGATGCCGACGACAACATCTATTGTACGGAACGAGAAACGCACGTCATGCGTAAATTTAATACCGCTGGCGAACTGTTAATGACAATCGGTACACCGGATGTCGCCGGTGCGGAGGGTGAACCGTTCAACCTACCGACAGATTTAGCACTTGGGCCCGATGGCGAAATGTATATCAGCGACGGCTACGGGAACGCTCGCATTCATAAATACTCACCCGATGGTGAACTGATCAAATCGTGGGGACGACCGGGTACAGGTCCCGGCGAATTTGATCTGCCACATTGCGTCAGGGTCGATCCACGCAACAGGCTTATGGTAGCAGACCGAGAGAATAACCGCATTCAATTCTTCACGCTCGATGGTGAGTATATTGAGGAGTGGGGTGATCTACTGCAACCCGACACGATCTATATCGATGCCGACGATCTGGTCTATATCGCTGAGTTAGGGCAGCGGATTAGCATCATGACGCTTGATGGCGAGGTAATTTCACAATGGGGAAGCGAACGCGGGAGCACCGTCCCGGGCGAGTTCTTCGCATGCCCACACGGGATATGGTTGGATTCACACGGTGATATGTACGTCGGCGAAGTCCAAGCGGACGCACGGCTGCAAAAATTCATTCGACAACGATAAAAGTTAACAGTGCCTGCGAAGGACGCGTTGTAAGGTCGAAGCACTATGACAGAAAAACTCTCGTTTTTCCAGAAAGTGAATACAGATTTTGACAAGGCTGCGCAATTCACCGACTATCCGCCTGGGTTATTGGAGCAGATAAAGATCTGTAATAGTTCCTGTCATTTCACGTTTCCGCTGAAGCGGGATGATGGAACTATTGCGACGCTCCACGGTTGGCGTGCGGAGCATAGCCATCATAAGCTTCCGACGAAAGGTGGCATCCGTTATAGCACGCTCGTTGATGAGGACGAAATTATGGCACTCGCGGCACTGATGACGTACAAGTGCGCGATCGTCGATGTCCCATTCGGTGGAGCGAAAGGCGGTATCCAGCTGGATAGAAGCCAATACTCGGAAAGCGAATTGGAACGTATTACCCGCCGTTATACCTACGAACTGATCCAGAAAAATTACATTGGACCGGGGGTAGATGTGCCAGCACCGGATTTTGGAACCAGTGAAACCGAGATGGCATGGATTTTCGATACTTATATCACAATGGCACCCGATAAGCTGAACGCGATTGCGTGCGTCACAGGAAAACCGATCGAACAGAACGGAATTCTGGGACGGAAAGAGGCGACCGGGCGTGGTGTCGTCTACGGTTTGGAAGAGGCTTGCAGCATCGCAGAGGACATGAAATCGCTTGGACTGACCCCCGGTCTTCAAGGTAAAACTGTTGTTGTGCAAGGCTTCGGCAACGTCGGGTATCATGCAGCGAAGTTTCTCATGGAATCAGAGGCATGTGTTATCGGGATCATCGAGATAGACGGTGCAATCCATAACCCGAAAGGACTTGATGTTGAGAAAGTCGCAGCGCATCGCGCGGAAACCGGTTCCATCTGCAGTTACCCGGATGCAGAACACCTTGAGAATCCAAACGCTGGTTTAGAATTAGCCTGCGACATTCTCGTGCCGGCTGCACTTGAGAACCAAATCACAGCGGAGAATGCACCTCGGATTCAAACGACTCTTATCGCGGAAGCGGCGAACGGACCGACTACGCCAGCCGCCGATAGAATCCTTCAAGAACGCGGGATTATGGTTATCCCGGATACCTACCTCAATGCCGGTGGTGTCACTGTCTCCTACTTCGAGTGGCTTCGGAATCTCTCACACGTGCAACTCGGACGCCTCGGCAAACGGTTTGAAGACAGCACACAACATGCGCTGCTTCACGCCGTTGAAAAAGCGACCGGCTATCAATTCTCGGACGACGAGCGGCAGTTGATACACGGTGCCGATGAGGAAGATTTGGTGAACTCCGGACTTCAGGATACAATGATCCGCGCTTATCATGAACTCCGTGAGACCCGTATGCAACACAAAAACAAAAATGATACTGTGAATTGCCGAACGGCGGCATTTATTAATGCCATCCACAGAATCGCACAGTCGTATATGCAGCTGGGTATCTTTCCTTAAAACGAACGGGCAGGTCACATTTTTTAATAAAATTCTCGATATCCTTGCAAGCATGGTAACCAAAAAAGCGTGAGACGTTCGCGCAACCCTTATGGAGAAAAAATGACAGCCTTAAGTGTAAATATAAATAAAATCGCAACATTAAGAAATTCACGGGGCGGTGATGTTCCAGATGTGCTTACTGCTGTTGATACCTGCGTCGCCGCGGGTGCACAAGGTATCACTGTACACCCGCGCGAAGACGAACGGCATATCAGACCTAAAGACGTTACGGACATCGCCGAACGGTTAAAAGAAATCAATAGCCAAAAAACACCCACCATCGAATATAATATTGAAGGCGATCCGAGACCGGACCTTATTGATATGGTGCTACACACGAAACCGACACAATGTACGCTGGTCCCTGTCGTCGCGGGCGAGATCACCAGCCACACCGTTTGGGATATCCGTAAAGACGGCGATCTGCTGAAACCGATCATCGCAGCGTTGAAGGATGCAGGTATCCGGGTGAGCCTGTTCAGCGGGACGGACCTCGAACAGATAGCGAGAACGCGAGACATCGGTGCGGACAGGATCGAACTCTACACTGCGCCTTATGCAATGGCAGAAACGGAGGCGGAGATCCGATGCGAATTTGCTTTGCTGGAGACTGCAGCGGCAAAGGCAGCCGAGCTAGGGCTTGGTGTCAATGCTGGACACGATCTGAACCTCGACAACCTACCGTTGATGCAGAAGTTGCCGGGACTTCTTGAAGTTTCTATCGGGCATCACCTCATGGCAGACGCCCTCTATATTGGCATGGAAGCTGCTGTGAAAGCGTATCGACGGGCACTGGGGCAGCAGACAACATGACATCACATAAGACCTGTGCCATCTTTGATTTAGACGGCACGATTATCCGCACCTCTTCAGAGCAAGTTTTTCTGTCAGCTCTACTCAGTCACGGTGAGATCCCGATACCGAATCTACTCGCATGGACTGCCTATCTCCTAAAAGTTAAGTCGCTGTCCGTGGCGAAAGCGAACAAAATCTACTTGCGCGGCTTGTCGGTGCAACGCGTCGACGAGATTACGCGACGTTGTTTCGTTGATACACTCCGTCCAAGCATTGCACCGCATATCTCCGAATTGATACACGCACACCGCGCCGAAGGGCGGACGGTTGTCCTGATGTCGGGTTCGTTGTCGATCCTCGTCCGCTCCTTTCACGAGCATTTCCAAACCGATTTGATGGTGGCACACGAACTGGAAACGGTTGACAGACGGTTTACGGGACAGCGGATCAGTTTACACCCGTATGGCGAAAACAAGGCGAAACTTGCCGAACAACTCGCCGCTGAACACGGGTTCGATCTCAGTCGTTCCTATGCTTACGGCAATCATCATACTGACGCACATAAATTGGCACTGTTTGGACACCCGGTTGCCGTTAATCCTGACAGGAAATTATGGAAAATAGCGAAAGAAAACGGATGGCAGATCGTAGAATAATCAACCGGTTCTACGCGGCAGAAAAAAAACGGATGTGAAAGTATCCGTGATTGATATAATGCGACTTGAAAAATATATCGCCACCTCAGGTATCGCCTCCCGTCGGGCGGTGAAAAAGAGTATTCGCGCAGGGTTGGTTACCGTCAACGGCGAAACTATCTTCGTTCCTGGGCATCCGATTGATGTAGAGACGGATACCGTTGCATTTGACGGGAAGCCGGTCAAACCGCTGACGGAACACCTCTATCTGATGCTCAATAAACCGCCTGGATATGTGACGACACGTCGCGATGAACGCGGACGTCCGACTGTCATGAACCTCGTCGCAGACCTCCCCGATAGCATTTATCCTGTCGGACGGTTGGATTTAGAGACAGCAGGGCTGCTCCTCTTTACAAACGATGGTGATTTCGCCTATCGGTTGCTACATCCGAGCCATGAGATCAAGAAAATCTACTTGGCGTGGGTGAAGGGGATACCGAATGACACCACAGTTCAACGACTGCGTCAAGGTGTTACAATTCCGAGTGGGAAAACGGCACCTGCGAAGGTTAAACGTCTAAAAACGAGCCAAGACGAAACATCAACGCAGCTTGAGGTTGCGATTCACGAGGGGAAAAAACGGCAGATACGCCTGATGTTCAAAGCGGTCGGACATCCAGTAATCCGTTTGAAACGGACACGGATCGGCAATTTGCGGTTGGGGAACCTTCCACAGGGGCAGTATCGGTTTTTGACCGCGTCGGAGGTTACGGCGTTAATAGAATTGTAGAGGGTTTAAGGCGGGGTTACAAACCCCGCCTGCGGTATTGTTACTTGGCTCCTGCCAACTGTTTTATTCGCGTCAACATCGCTTCAGCGTTACGTTTGATCATATCGTCACTGGTATGATTGACCAGTTTATCAAGCACGGAGATGGCACTATCATAATCTTCTCCGAGTGCATACGTGACACCGAGATAATACTGTGCGGGTTGATTGAGGTCGCTTTTCGGGTATTCGTCTACCACAGTTTTGAAGTGAAGGATCGCCTTTTCATAGTAAGTCGCCATTTCTTTAGCGTCTCCAGCGGTTTCACCCTTTGCAGCATAAGCGAGTCCGAGTTGGTTGTGCAAGTTTGGAATCAACCCTGTGCCATTTTTAGGGTCAAGTTCAAACGTTTTCTTACTGATCGGGAGTGCTTTTTCAAACTGCATCCGATCGAGATAAGTGATTGCGACCTGTGCGTTAAGTTTGGCATCTTCCGGCATCTTATCGAGTTCAGCGATCTGCTTCATGAAGATTTTTTCTTTTTCCAAGGCAGATTCCATAATCGGTGAAAACTGTTCGGGGAGTAGGAATCCAGAAGCTTTCTGGATGAGCCCACCATCAGGACTGAGAAACAGCACTGCCGGGAAAGCTGTGACACCGTATCGGCTCCGCGTCTCTTCATTGATCGGACGTTCGGTAATCTCTGGGTTCACCTTAACGGGAACAAACTTCTCAGCGAGTTCAATAATTCGGGCATCTGTAAACGTTTCGGCATCCAGCCGATCACAGAACCCTCACCAATCGGTATAGAAGTCCATCATTATAGGTTTCCCGGTCTCTATTGCTTTCGATAGACTTTCTTCAACTGAATCGCTCCACTGAATTTCCGCGCGTGCGGCGGTTGCCACCACTGTGCTTACCATCAACAGTAAGACCCCAAGTGAGATGCGTCGAGAAACAGAATTAAACATGGATTTCTCCTTATTGATTTTCAGTAAATAATGGCTGTCAGCTATTAACTGTCAACAATCAGTGTGTAGGTTTTGGACGTTATTCTTCTGTTTTAGCGTCTTCGTTTTGTTTGAGTGCGCCTGCGCTGGTCGTTTGCTCGATAGTGTTGTCCGACATTTGAAGCGAGTAGAAATAGACACACCGTCCCAGGTGAAAAGTTCCTTTTTCGTCGTTTTTTGCTCTCAAGGGAATTCGGGCGAGAATCCCAATGCTTTAGCTTTGGGAGGAAAGCCCGCTGATATATTGTGGTAATAAAAACCTAAAAGGACAACATTTTTCCTAAACGTTTTTGTTTCTAAATCGTCTAAATATATAAAGGCAAGTCGGAAGTGTCTGCCTTATGGGACACGTTGATTATATCCGTGTCCAAGTAACTCGAAGACTTTAGGACGCTCGTTCTACTTCCGAAGTCGGAAGTGTCTGAGGTTCTATCCGGGAAGCGTAGAGTAATCTTCCTAAACGCCCGCTTGGGGCGTGCAGTGGCGGATAGGTAAAGTTACGAGCCAAGACTGCGGAACAGCAAAGCGAAAAAAGGTTGGGCAACTCTTAACAAGCCCAATGCTTTAGCTTTGGGTACTTGACCATCACTTTCCGACACAGAATTGGGCAAAAATCCTATCGAGGATATCTTCAGTGGTCGTTTTGCCGACGATGTCTCCGAGCCCATCAAGACTGATACGTAGATCGACAGCGACGAGTTCCGGCGGCATACCGTTTTCGAGACTCTCTACCACATAACCAAGTGCTTCGTCGGCGCGTCGGAGTGCTTCTTGATGGCGGGCATTCGTTACAATCGGCGATTCGCCG
This sequence comes from Candidatus Poribacteria bacterium, assembly GCA_022820835.1. Lineage (GTDB taxonomy): Bacteria > Poribacteria > WGA-4E > WGA-4E > WGA-3G > WGA-3G. The sequence goes on along the minus strand of JAJEET010000158.1, from coordinate 33,398 downwards.
ATGACGAATTCTCCGCCGAGTAGTTCCTCACAGACAGTTGCCTTCAGTTTGTCAAGTCCTTTGCCATCGGGGATCACCGTCTCGACGACCCGTTTTTTCGGGCAGTGCGTGAGGAGTGTTGTTGCCGCTGTCACAACCGGTAGGTCAACCTTATTCAGAATAAGAATCGCCTTCAAGGATTGTGCGATGTGTAAGAGTTCATGATCGGCATCGTTGAGTGGTTGCGATGCGTCAAACATCAGCAGTAGCAGTTCTGCGTTATCCAGCACGGCTTTGCTGCGCTCGACCCCTTGTTGTTCTACGACATCATCTGTGGCTCGGATTCCGGCGGTATCAATGAGTTTCAGGGGGATACCACCAATATTAATCATCTCCTCAATTGTATCGCGCGTCGTGCCGGGGATATCCGTAACGATTGCGCGGGTTGTTCCAACGAGTGCATTCAGCAGACTTGATTTTCCAACGTTCGGTTTACCGAGTATCGCGACGTTAACACCTTCCGTGATAAGTCGTCCATCGGCAGCGGTTTCAAGGAGTGTTGTTAAGTCGTTCTGAACCGAGCGTGCGGTTTCGAGTTGTTTCTCCACCTTCATGAAATCAAGGTCTTCTTCAGGAAAGTCGATAGACGCTTCAACTTCTGCGAGGAGTGCTGCGAGTCGATCATTGAGATCGTTGACAGTATCCGAAAGTTTTCCAGTGAGTGCCTCAATAGCGATTTTTCGGCTCAGGTCGGTTTTCGATGCGATGAGTTCCGCAACGGCTTCGGCTTGTGCGAGGTCAAGTTTTCCGTTTAGAAACGCACGTTTTGTAAATTCGCCAGGATCCGCTATCCGTGCGCCGCTTTTCACCACGAGGTCTAAGACAGACGTGAGCGGTACGATTCCGCCGTGGCAGTTGAACTCGACGATATCTTCGCCTGTGTAGGTTTTCGGTGCACGCATGACACCGAGCAGTACTTCGTCAATAACTGCATCGGATGCCGATGTATCGACGACATGCCCGTACGTTAGGGTATGCGTCGGCAGTTCTGTCGGCGGTACTTCGCGCGGTGATCGAAACAATTCGGTAGCGATCGGTAGTGCAAGCGAACCGCTGACTCGGACGATACCGATACCGGCTTCACCGCGTGCGGTTGCAATGGCTGCGATCGTGTCGTGAAATTTCATTTTCTTATCAAAGGCGGGGTTACAAACCCCGACTGCAGATACTTGGTAGATGATTACAGTCGTTGTGATGTAACGATGACGCGTCGCATATCCCCTTCACCTTGGCTGTAAGTAGAGATGATCTCATCCGCTTTTAGTGCGACATGGATGACGCGTCGGTCGCGTGCCGACATAGGTGCGAGGACAACATCCCTACCGGTATATCTGACCTTATCTGCGACTTGGTTCGCCATTTCAATGAGTCGTTCTTCTCGTCGTTCTCGGTAGCCTTCGGTATCAACAAAGACCCGTTTTTTCGCGAGCGAAACTTTATTGACGATACAATTGAGGATACGCTCAATCGCGTCAAGGGTCTGTCCATGTTTCCCGATAAGTAAGGCGGGACTGTCGGTGAGGATATTCAGGTGCGTGCTTCCGTCAACGTAGTTCGCTTCAACTTTTGCGTCCACCCCCATCCGAGTTAGGATTTCCTTAAGGATTGTCTCAGGTGCGGCGGAGACATCTTGTTTAAGCGTTGCTCTAATTTTCGCAGGTTTTGCTCCGAAGTTCAATATCCCTTTTGTCGGCTCACTGATAATGTCGATTGTAACCTGTTCGCGTGTCGCCTCAAGTTCGCTGAGTGCGTTTTCAATTGCTTCCTCTACTGTTTCGCTTTCAGTTTCAATATAGTGTTGCACAGGTGGTGTCCTCCTCTTATAGTAGATCCGGTAATTACTTTTACAATGGGCGGGGTTTCAAACCCTGAAGAAACATCGGATTTATAGTAAAACTCACAATTAACGAGGCACCTATGGAAGGCGGGGTTACAAACCCCGCCCGCGATGGGTAGGTTTGCTATTCTCTAAAGTGTTGATTTATTTTTGGGTTTTACTATAGATTATGAATCCCGTCTCTGTTTAGCACTATTCCGTTTTTTTGCATCAACGACTACGATCTCGTCTTCAGCGGTTGCGTATCTGTTTTGTATGTACTGTTGTGCGACCGTGAATACGTTGTTGCATAACCAATAAAGTACAAACCCGGATGCCCAGTTGTAGAAGATAAAGATGAAGATGAGGGGCATGAATTGCATCAATTTTGCTTGCATGTTGTCGGTCGTGGGGGTCATGTTCCCGACGAATTTCTGTTGAAGCCATGTTGTCAACCCGTTGATAATCGGCAGCAGGCGTACCGCATCTATCTGTGTGATAATTAACGGGATTGTGAAAGGCAGATCGATGAGCGTATCTGGTGCCGAGAGGTCATCAATCCAGAGCATGAAAGGTGCGCCGCGCAGCTCGACCGCGCTGCCTAAGAGTGCGAAGAGTGCCCAGAAGATCGGGATTTGTGGAAGCCACGGGATACATCCACCAAGCGGATTGACACCGTTCTCTTTATAGACGCGCATTGTTGCGCGGTTGAGTTTCTGCGGATCGTCTCTGTACTTCTCCTTCAATTCGAGGAGCTGCGGCTGGAGTTTCTGCATCTTCTTCATCGATTTATGCGCCTTATGCGTGAATGGATAAGAGAAGATCTTCACGAGTGCGGTCAATAGGATAATCGAGATGCCGTAGTTCCCGAAAATGTTGTGAACGCCTTTGAACACCCAGAGCATCCCCCATGCGATGGGTGAGAAGAATCCGAAGTCGATAATTTTAGATAGGTTTAAGGCACTTTCTGGTGTCTCCGAGCCATTCGGTGCTTCTATCGTCTTTAGAATTGTATCGTCCTTCGGACCGACATAGAGTCGGAATTCGTTAGCTTGTTTCGTTTGCGGTTGCAAATAAAAACCGGGTACAACGAGTGATGCGGTCTCTGTCGGTGCGATAAGCGTCATATCGGATGCTGTGTTTGCCTGCGGTGTCTCTGTTAGCCGATATGTTGCTGCGATCTGCGGGTCAGGGATCATGAGTGCGCTGAAATACTGGCTATCCATGCCTGCCCAGAGGACGGTCTCTAATGCTCTCTCCGGTTTGAGTTGTCGTTTGGGGCCACCGTTCCCGATATAAGCCTTCGCGCCTTCCTTGCCGTGCCGTCCACGTTTCCCGCTTCTTTTTTCATAAGGGAGCAGATCGGCGTTGATACCGCGTCCCCACTGAAGTTCATATCCGTTAGCGGGTTCGTTGCCGCCCATCAGGAACGGTGCGTCGGAGACATTCTGGAAAACGACGGTCATATCAACGAAATAGGTATTTGGATGGAAGACGAACTGCTTCGCGACCCGTAATTTGTCTCCGATCGTTGTGGTAAAGGTAAGCGTCTCGGCGTTTTGTCCACCTGTAATATCGATTTCGGATTTATCAGCTTTCCAAGTCGCTCGAAGTGCATCAAGTGTGAGTTGCGCGCTCCCGAATTTTAGAGCAAGGCAGTTGAGCGCGCTTTCGGGGATCAGGTTCAAAGGAGCGCCTTCGGGGTCTGCTCGGTCTGGAAAACGGTTGAGTCGCCACTGCTTAGCGATCCCGAGTTTTTCGTTAAAAACGATACTATAGTTATCGGTCTGGACACTGACCATTGAATCGTCCGGGCTCTCCTCAACCTGTTTAAAGAGATCAGGGCTCAGGGGTTCAGTGGTTCCGTCGGATGTTACTTGTGTTGCCGGATCGATGGTTACTTCGTCTGTGTCGGATGTATCGGGTGTCTGTTCGGTCGTTGTAGAGTCACCGGGTTCTGGTGCGAATCGGTCGCCGTAGAATATGCTCCATGCAACCATGACAACAATCATCAGAACCAGTGCGAGAACGTAGCGTGCGCCCATTGAGATAGGTGCTCCTCATTTCGTGTGTTTTTACATTTGCTATTCGAGCGGATCGAAGCCCCCTGGGTGATAAGGGTGGCATTTTGCAAGTCGTTTAATTGCTAGCCAGCATCCCTTGAGTATCCCGTACCGTTCTAACGCCTCGATTGTGTATTGTGAGCATGACGGGTAGAAGCGGCACGAGGGAGGAAATAGGGGTGAGATAAAGCGTCTATAGAAGCGGATCGGATAAATGAATATCATCCTTCCATCCGATGGACGGTCTGTCCGTTGTTTATCAAGTTGTTCGACATCTTTCAGATGCTGTCTACAATGTGCCACGCCTATTTCCTTGTAAAGATAGTGATACTCACAACCGTTAAGCAAACTGCGCCATTAATGATTCTGGTTTTTGCGGATCAAGATTGCTGCTTTCTGGAACAGGTTCGCCAATGCGCTCTGCGCTTCCTGACATGTGAGCCGGGAGGCGGGTGTTCTACCGACGACAACGACATCGTATCCTATTTTCATTTTTGGACGTAATTGCCGAAACGATTCACGGATTAGCCTTTTGACTCGATTCCTCTGGACGCTTTTTCCGGTTTTTTTGCTGACGGTTATCCCGAACCGGAGGGCATTGAAGTCGGTTTTTAGGACGTATATCACAAAGTTTCGGTTCCAATACTTACGCCCGTTCTGATAGGCGCGCTGGAATTCCGAACGCTTTTTCAGTTTATCGGGGTCTTGCATGGCTTAGTTGATATATAGGTATTTCCTCCAGGACGGATGGCACCCGCGAAAATGGCGGTTGAGCTGCAAATACGTCAAGATAGAAGGTGTTTTGGGCTGGCGTGCAAGTTTTAGCTGCGTCTCATAGAGCATTTTGCTCCCCTTTTTGTTATTACATTTTTTGCACGCTGTTACGACGTTCTCCCAAGTGGTCTCACCACCACGGGAGATCGGTACAACATGGTCAAGTGTCAGTTGAACGGTCGGAAACTCCCTGCGGCAGTACTGGCATGTGTACTGGTCGCGGACAAGAACGTTCCGACGCGAGAACTTGACGACGCTCCGTGGGACGTGAACATATCTCACCAAACGGATGACATGCGGTACTTTCACCGCAGTACTTGGTGTATTAATTTCGACATCTGAGACTTCTTCCGTCTGTGCGGTGCCTTTGAAAACCATTTTCATAGCACGCCGGAGGTTGCAAACGTTTATCGCTTCGTAACTTGCATTGAGTACTAAGACAGAAATTTCCACTTGCATGCCCTCTAACTTGAAGATTGGCTCTTACCAGATTACATTCTATTATTTTAACACATTTTTAGGTGAATTGCAACTAAAAGTGGCATACGACTGTTGGTTGTCCGCCATCGGTCTCCATCAGCAATTAGTCAACAGCCGTCGGCTGCAACTGATAACGATTCTCTGAAGAACTAACAATTAAGATTCACCTAACGTCAAATTTAGTGTATAATATGTTTGAACAATATCCCTGAAGGCACACAGAGAGGCAGCTGAATGCAGAATAGATTGCGGAACGTGATTGCGGTTTTTATGCTCATACTTATATCAAGCACGGGCAGCTACGCAGCCGATATCCGATTTGTGGATGTTACTGAACAAACAGGTATCAACTTTACACATGTTGGTGGAATTGATCACCGTGTCGTACCGGCACTCGTCGGTTCTGGTGCGGCGTGGCGAGACTATGATAACGACGGTAGGTTGGATATCTATATCGTCAATAGTGCTTTGGTACGACCGACACCGGATGCTGTGCTACCGAAGAACGCGCTTTATCAAAACAACGGAGACGGCACCTTCAGCGATGTAACGGATGCTGCGGGTGTCGGTGATACGGGTTGGGGGATGGGATGCGCCTTCGCGGATTACGATAACGACAGCGATGCCGACCTGTACGTCACGAACTATAAGGCGAATGTGTTCTATCGGAATAACGGTGACGGTACTTTCAAACGCTTCTCGTCTGGGGCAGGCGGGATCGGAGACGACGGTTTCGGGGCTGGCATCGCATGGGGAGATTATGATGCGGACGGATACCTCGACCTCTACATCGGTAACTATATCGAATATAGCAAAGTTCCACAAGGCGACGAGGTTTTCTTCCCTTACGATTTTTTTGGACAGGCAAACATTCTCTATCTGAACAAAGGGGACGGCGGGTTCATCAACATCACGAACGCTGCGAAGGTGAACGGTGGGTTCCATTTGACGCTCGGTGTCAGTGCGGCGGATTACGACGCTGACGGTGATCTCGACCTCTATCTCGCGAACGATACGGATCAGAATATCCTCTATCGGAACGACGGCGAACTAACGTTCACGAATACGAACCATCCAGATGCAAGAAGCCGGACTGGCGACATCCGAAGCGGGATGGGGGTTACTTGGGGAGATTACGATAAAGATGGCGACTTGGATATCTTCATAACGAACTGGCTGGACGAAAACAATGTCCTCTATAGCAACAACGGGGACGGGACTTTTAGTGACGTATCAGCGCAGAGCGGGGTCTTCGCATCGGGGTTAGGCAAAACATGTTGGGGGACGGCATTCTTTGATGCAGATAACGACGGCGATCTGGACATCTTCTTCTCGGCAGGACATATCGATCCGGCATCATGGGAAGCACACGGACAAGCGGATGTCTTTCTTGAGAACAATGGGGACGGCACTTTCACGGATGTTTCCGAGGCTGTCGGTCTCCGCGAGTCGGATTCTTATGGTGTCGGCAGGGGGGTCGCCGTCGCGGATTACGACGCGGATGGCGATCTGGATCTGCTCGTTGTTAACAGTGGTGCGAAACCGAGTTTGCTCCGAAACGACGGTGGTAATCGGCAGCATTGGCTTCAGATTCGTACGGTCGGCACGGTGAGCAATCGGGACGGTGTCGGCGCGGTTGTTAAAGTGCGCGCAGGCGATCTGCATCAGGTGCAGCAAGTAACAGCCGGCGAGAGCTATCTCTCACAGAACAGTCTCGATGTTGAATTCGGGCTTGCACATCACACACAAGTAGATGAGATCGTCATCCAGTGGCCGAGCGGTATCGTGCAGACACTGATGGATATACAAGTGAATCAGCGGATTGTTGTTGAAGAGGCAGAATAGTTGTTGTACTCAGGACGATTTTTCTGCGAAAAATCTTTCAGTTGTCAGTTGTCAGAAGAAACGTTACTCGCAAAGTTTTCTCTGAAAACTGAGCATTGACAACTGTTAACTGAAAACTTTGAAAAAAAAGATTTGAATTTATGAGATATATGTGTTATTTTTTAAGGTACTTGTATCTATTGCGTAGAATTTAAAAATAGGACAGTCGGGGTTACAAACCCCGACTGCAAAGCGGGGGAACGATCCCTCAGTCCAGCGGGGTTACAAATCCCGACTGCAAACTGGTTTGCGCAAGTCCTGACTTAAGGAGAAAATTATGCTACGAAGTCTATTTTCAGTTGCGTTGCTTGCCATATTCGCTACGGTAACGATCGTTTATGACGCTATTCCCGCCGAAGAGATTCGCGTATGGGGTGGCAAAGTGGAAGATTTCAAAGACTCCAAGGGTCGTATCTGGCACGGTGGACAGAACGAGAAGGAAGATTGGGGTGGCTGGATCGAAAAGCTACCGCAGACAGCTGAGGTCCAACAACTCACGAATGATGCCGAAAAACTGGCGAAAGATGAAGGCTATGATAAGGAACTCTTTTACGCTGTCAGTTGGGCACAGTTCCCTGATACGGTCAAGATGGACCTGAATACCGGCAAAGGCACGTTCACTGTTACTTACCTCGTCGGTGAGCACTGGTCGCCGAACAATCGAGGTTTCGATATTATTATCGAAGATGAGATCGTTGAAGAGGAATATGTGACACCGGGTAATAACGAGATAGATATTAAGCGATATGAAGGTATTGAGGTTAAAGACAAGGTGATGAGCCTTGAATTTGCTGGCAACGCGGCGACTGGTGCCGGAGACCTGAACGCGATGTTTAGCGGGATAGAGGTCATCCCCGCATTAGCCGTTGACCCGAAACAGAAGGTCACTACGACATGGGGTGCCCTGAAATCGGAACGGCAAAATCAATAAACAGATGGAGGTAATTTTTGATGAGATTGTTTAGTGTTTTGGCAATAGTTTTTTTTCTATCTATGTTCGCACTACCGACGCTACTACCGGCGGAGGAATTCCGTGTGTGGGGTGGTAAGACAGATGACTTCACTGATTCACAGGGACGCGTCTGGCGCGGGGCGCAGCAGACCGACCAATCATGGGGAGGTTGGATTGAAACGGAGCCGCGGACAGCTGAGGTGCAAGAGTTGACAGCAGATGCACAAGCACAAGCGGCAGATGCTGGCTACGACGTGGATCTCTTCTATGCCGTCAGTTGGGCACAGTTCCCGGATACGATTAAGTATCAGTTCAAGACTGGTAACGGTACTTTTGATGTGACGTACCTCGTCGGTGAGCACTGGTCCCCGAATAACCGCGGCTTCGATATTTTCATTGAAGAAGAGAACGTTGAACCGCTCTATGTAACACCGGGTAGTCATGAAATTGACATCAAAACTTATCCCGGTATTGAGGTCAGCGATGGTGCCCTCGATGTCAACCTCGCTGGAAACGGAGAGACTGGCGCGGGTGATCTCAACGCAATGTTTAGTGCTTTAGAAGTTGTACCTGCTGTGGGGACTGCTGTGGATCCGAAGCAGAAACTCACGACGATGTGGGGTGCGCTGAAAGACGACCGTCAATAAGCGTCCATGTTAAATATAAGAAAGCCCGCGGTATCTTTGGCACCGTGGGCTTTTTGTTTGTCTGTAGCCGTCAGCCCCCAGCAAGAGGTGTTGGGTTCATCAGAAACCTCTCAACTGACGGCTGACAGGTTTTCGCAGAAAACTGTACTGAAAACTGACCACTATCTCATGCTTTCGGTGTTGTCAGGTCACCGCTGAGGATTGTTGGGCACCAGAATTTCTCGATGTATTCAATTATCAGCTGCGTGCCTTCTTCGTGGCTAACGTAGGGTGGCTTGAACGGGTTGTACATCGCATCCGTGAGGTCGCGTGCGAGGACGGCGTTGAACCCCCAGCGCACCATCTGTTTAATCGCAAAAGAGCGTCCGAGTACACACATATTCGTGTGGACCCCCATGAAGATGAGGTTCTGGATACCTTTGTAGCGGAGTAGGTTGTAGACCTGCTGCCCGTCGTCACTGATGGCATCTGTGTCGTGGATTTCGATGATAGGGTGCTGTCGGTGCCATGCTTTGTAACTATCGGCTTCGCCGGTATCAGAACCGCCGTCGGAGGCATCAACGGGTAGTGGCGGGTCGGGCATCTCTCGTTCGGCGGGAGTTTCGGCGTGTGGGAGTTCGAGTACCCACCGTCGCGCCGGGTGTTCCTCATAATAATCCATGGTGTCGGAAGGTGCGTGGATAATCTGCACGCCGTTCTGTCTTGCGCGTCCGAGCACGATGTCCATACGAGGTGCCATCACATTCACGCGTTCAGTTGCGCCCCACGACCAGTGCTCGTTCCACATATCGACAACAACAATGGCTGTCTCAGCGGGATTCCAGTGCACTTCTTCTTCAATGACGCGCCAACCGTTTCTTCCGACAGTTCGCGCCTCCTGTCGTCGGGTTGAGAGTGATAACGTTGGTACCGCTGAAATTGTGTGGCTTAAGAGGTTAAGTAGCATCGTCTTCTTCAACTCCTTTGCGTAAAACGTAAGCGTCTTTATAGCGTCCGTAGTAGTCTTTTCGGATGCCACAGATGCGGAACCCGAACTGTCGATAGAGATATTGCGCCGGTAGATTGCTGACGGCGACTTCCAAGAGGACCTCGCGTTCGCCATCGGTTTCCTGTATTATCTCCAAGGCTGAGGCGAGCAGGTATTTGCCGACACCTTGCCCCTGACAAGCAGGCAATACGGCAATATTCGAGATTTGCGCTTCTTCGTGAAGGATATAGAATATTATGTAGCCGACGACGGTCTGTTCGCGCCTTGCAATGTAAAAATATTCGTACGATCGCGGTCGCTTCAAGGACAGCCTGAAATAGGTATCACTCCACGGGTCCTCGAAGCACTGGTTTTCGATGGCTAAGACCTGCTGCAGGTCGTCCATACGCATCGGTTCAAATATGAGGTTAGAGCGCGGGTTTTGGGTCGTCATATCATTCCATCGGCACAAGATTCTAAGATAACGTGAACTTAAAAATAAATCTGTAGGTTGGGTTGAGCGGTAAATATACACTAAAAATTGTATAATTTAGACAAATATGCCGCTTTTCAAGGCACTTTCCGCATAAATAGCGGTAGCGAAACCCAACATCCCACTTTTATCAAACTCACGTTAAGATAGCGTCAAGTATAGCATAGTGCCGGAATTGATGTCAAGGATTCGAGGCTATCAGTTATTAGTACGATTTTTCTGCGAAAAATCTTTCAGTTTTCAGGACGCAGTTGTCAGTAGCCTTGTACCGAGTACTGAAAACTGTTAATTGAGCACCGACAACCATTTGCTTTTTTCGGTGAAGTCTGCTATAATTTTCAATAAAAGGAATGCGTCTATAGGAAGGTTTTGTTATGAAGGATTTTGCTTTTACAGGGGGTCGTCCGGATCCATATACGTTCCCGACAGAGGGACTTATCGCTGCGAGTGAGAAAGCACTGCGAAAATTGGGCGGCGATTTGGTCAACTATCCGGGTGAATCTGGGTATCGCGGACTGCGTGAGTTGGCATCAATGCGGTTTGAACGGCGTGAAGGTGTACCTCTGCCGATTGATAATATTTCAATCACCTCTGGTTCCATGCAGGCACTCGAACTCGTGCTTGGGACGCTCATCAATCCGGGTGACACTGTGCTAACAGAGGAATATACCTACAGCGGCACTTTAGGTATCATGCGGCACTTCAAGGCGAACATTGAAGGCGTGTCGATGGACTATATCGACGGGATGGATATGGACGCGCTGGCATCGAAACTCAAGGCACTGAAAGCCAAAAATATCCGTCCATCTTTGATCTATACGACATCGAACCATCAGAACCCGACGGGTGCCATCCTCTCGTTGGAACGGCGGGAACGGATGCTGGCACTCGCTGAAGAATACGATACCTTGATTGTCGAGGACGACTGCTACGGCGATATAGACTTTACATCGACACCAACACCGGCATCGCTCTTTAAATTGGACACGGCAAATCGGGTGATCTTCATTGCAACGTTTTCTAAAATCTTAGGTGCAGGTGTACGGCAAGGCTATTTTGTGGCGAGACAACCGTATTACAGTCAGATCCACCAGAACCGATGGGACGGCGGGACGAGTGCATTGGCGAGCGCGATCGTTGCTGAGTTCTTTATGGAACACCTCGAGGTACACCTTGTGAAGACGAACGCTGCTGTCGGCGCAAAGTGTCGGGCAGTGACGGATACGCTTGAAAAACACGTCAGCGACATCTGTACATGGACGCGTCCGCGGGGTGGATTGTTCCTCTGGATAGACCTGCCGGAAACGACGGATATGCAGAAGTTGCAACAGCTGGCTTCTGAAAAAGGGGTCGGTTATAGCAACGGAAGTGCTTTTCACTATGCGAACGAACCGGTGAAAGCGATCCGGTTGGCGTACGCATACTGCCACGTCAACGATGTTCCTGAAGGAATTACGTATCTGTGTGAGGCGATTCGCGCGGCGCAGTGCTCCCAAACAAGTTAAAGAAGGAAAAAATGAAAAATCAACTTTTTGCTTTACTCACAACTGTCATAGCATTAGGATTTACAACAACTGCTTATAGTGAAACCGTTGTTTCTTTACAACCTACCACTGACATCGCCGCTGCAGCCGTTGGTGAGCAAGTGACAATTGATATTAAAATCATGGACGGCAAAGGTGTTGCGGGGTATGCCCCGCTCCTCGCCTTTGATTCGGGGGCACTCAAGTATATCGGGGCAACGCGTGGTGCCTACCTTCCGGCAGGCGGCATTTGGATAAGCCCGCGGTTAGGTGATGATGGGAGTTATGAAGTCACACTCACTATCGGGGATTCAACGACATCGGGCAAGTCCGTGTCCTTTCCACTGGACCCTTCAACACAACTCTCAATAGACGATATGTTGTCTGAGATTCCAGAGGTGCCGCCCGACCTTAGATTACCGAGCGGTGAGTATTCGTTGCTCTCCATTTTGGCTTCATCGCCGCTCGGTGCCGATACAAAACCAGTATCTGTGGATGGTGATGGGACGCTTGCGACGCTTACCTTTGAAGTTATTGAAGCGAAACCCGCCGGTATTACATTGCTGGGAATCAACCTCTCCGATACCGATGATGCGCCGTTGGAAAGTACCCTCCAAGAGAGTTTGATAACTGTAAATACTACGGACGCAGCGGGAAGGTCGGCTGCAGATGTGAACGGCGATGGCACGGTTAACATTTTAGACCTGGTATTCGTCGCAGGCAAGTTCGGGCAACCCGTCACCGATGCCAACAAGGCTGCGGATGTCAACGACGATGGAAAGATTAATATTCAAGACCTTGTCCTGATCGCAGGGCATCTCGGAAATTAAAAGAAAAGAGGAGCGAACCGTTGCGGAATATTATTCTTATCTCACTGGATACCCTCCGGGCATCAAGTATGAGTTGTTACGGGCACGCTAACCTAACAACGCCGCATCTTGATGCGTTGGCGGAAAAATCGACGCTTTTTGAGAAATGTATCAGTCCACATATCCCGACGCATCCTGCACATACAACGATGTTCACGGGTAAGGATGTTTTGTCGCACCAAATTATCACACAGGGTGGCAAACTGAATTTAGCGACGGATATTAAGACGACACCGGAGCTACTGAATGAGGCGGGGTACTTCACTGTCGCTGCGGACAATTTGGGACGCTGGTTCCAGCGCGGTTTCCCTGAAGGTCAGTACCGAGGTTACCAATGGGAAAGCGGTTTCCGCAAAGCACGAAAGGCGGAGGCTGTCAATCAGACAGCGATGGAACTGTTAGACCTCGCGCAGGCGCAGGATAAACCGTGGTTCGCGTTCCTTCATTACTGGGACCCCCATACACCGTATCATCCACCGCTTCCGTTTGAACGGATGTTCTATAGTGGCGATGAATGTGATCCGAACAACCGGAGTATGGATGCTGTCTATGCCTGCGAACCTTTCACGGACTATTTCCGGCAGTGGATGTGTACGCCGGACCCCGCAGACGCAGAAAATATTGCGAAAAAACGGCTCTGGCGAGATCGACGGTATGTCAACGCGCAGTACGATGCCTCGATCGCCTATCTGGATGCCTGTCTTGCACAGCTTTTCCGGTATTTACAGGACTCCGGTCAACTTGAGGAGACGCTGCTCATCATTACGGCGGATCACGGTGAAGAGCTCGACGAACATGAACTCTGGTACGATCACCACGGACTTTATGAAACGAACTGCCATGTGCCGTTGATTGTCCACTGTCCGGCACTCGTCCCGGCAGGGCAGCGTCTCGAGGGTCTCGTGCGTCTCACGGACATCGCGCCGACGGTTCTCGATTACGCCGGTTTAAAATCCGTCTCGGAACGTGAAAAGATGGAAGGCATAAGTCTGCGTCCATTGATGGAAAACGGCACGGACGACGGTACAACAGAGGCGGTCTATCTGACAGAGTGCGGGTGGATGAAGAAACGGGGATGGCAGACGCGGAAATGGAAACTCATCGTTGAGACCGGTGGCACACCTGCTGTCTATAACACGCCGGATTTGGAACTCTACGACCTTGAGGAGGATCCCGACGAGGTCTATAATCTCGCTGAGGAGGCGGATGAGGTCGTTGCGCGCCTGAAAGCGGAGATGACGGCTTTCTTGGAACGCCGACTCACTGAGACAGGACTCCCCGATCCGACGGTTCAACAAGAGATTACCATGCGCCGCATCGGTGATAAATCGAAGGCGGTACCACTCTAAAGCGAGGTGCATCATGAGAGGGAAAAAGAGACGACCCATTGTTGCAAACTTTTGGCACCTGATACCGATGCTGCTTGTTGCGGCACTCGTTTTCAATGGGTGCACCGCGCTTGAAGAGGCACGGCAGCGTCGTGAGAAACGGCTCCTTGAAGAACGGAACGCGAGTTCGCTGATGCTCAAGACTCCGAAATCCGAAATTGATCCCGATAACATCACAGAAGATGGGCTGTTCGGTAAGAGCGATCACTATACGATTAAATTTGCTGAAGATTTACAGCAGCTGCCAGCGTTTGATGAAATCGACGAACGCGAGGAATTCATCCTCGGTGCCCTCGGCTATATGGAGAGTCTTTACGATGCAATGCACGAACTCTTCGGGTTCCATCCGGAGCATAAAATCCATGTAACATTACACGATACCTTTAGAGATAGTAGACTCGGCGCATTTACGACGACACAGTACCGTCGCGGTATGATAAACGGACGGTACGTGAAATCTATTGAAGGCATAAGCATGGACTTCCCGATGCAAATGTACGAAAAGCACGGGGTTCGAGCACATGAACTCACACACGCATTCACAAATATTTATTATATCCCGGTCTGGTTCTCGGAAGGCATCGCTGTTTTAATTCAGACAGAATACGCGAAAGGCGGCTTACATCGGAAATACGATAGTCTTAAGGCTGATGCCCGCATCGATATCAACGGTAAGAATGAACTCGAAAATTGGGGTGGACATACGGAAAACAGCCCACTGACACAATGGCGGTATCGGTACGCCTATACACTTGTGGCTGAGTTGTGGGAACGATACGGTGCCGACTTTTACATCAAAGTCTTTGAATTGATGGAAGCCGATGGACTTCACCAACAATTAGAGGACTTGATGCCGACAAGCATACTCGTTTACTATCTCAGCGAAGCGGCCGGTGAAGACCTCGTACCGTTCTTTAGAAAACTCTATTTTAATGATGTTCGACAATTGACTAAAGCAGATATTATTAGATACGTTGAAGGATTGAATCAGAATCGGCGGCAATCGAATCAGAATCGGCGGCGAAGGTGAGCGTCGGTTACAAAAATAGGAGATGAAGATGCGTAATCAATTCAAATTCAGAGATATTTATAGAAAATGGTGGCAGAAACCTCGACAGCAAAAAAGTTTGCGGTTGTTTTACATATTACCGTTGTTTGGATTGATGTGCATCTGTTACAGTTGCGTACTCGGGCAGCAGTGGAGCGAGAACTACGCGCGCCAACCCGGTGTTGCTGCCAGTGACCCATCATTCATCGATGGCAATATAAAGACCGTCGGACAGTCGCAACGCAAAGAGAGTAATACACTCCAGGCGGCGACGCTTGATATACCATCAGAGGCACTCGTTCATTTACCGGAGAAACGGTCAATCTATCGGATCGTCATCCATTCTTCAAACCTACTGGAGTTCGAGGTGCAAGCGTTGAACTCGCTCGGAGAATGGGAAGAAATCTATGATCAACGAACGAACAAGGAGCGTATCATCGATATCCGACTCAATAAGGTCGTTACTACGGCGAGTATCAAGGTATTGGTCCGACAGACGACAGACGATGCGGCGGCACGCCGAGAGAACCTACAACTCGATCGAGAAAATATGCCAACCCGAGACGGAAATACACGACGCGGACGTTATGTCTACAAAATCAAAGGTCCGACGACAGCACTCGCAAAGATCGCAGAGATTGAGTTATATGGATACGCGACAACTGGCAGCGATTAGCAATTAACCGTTAGCCAACTCCTATGCAATCCAACCGTTTTCAACAATACTTAGACCGTTACGTGGGTATCCCGCTGTGCGTTCTGCTGAGCCTGTTTTGCAGACGCGTTCGGACCCGTCCCTCCCCGCAAAAGATTCTCTTCATTCAACTCTCCGCATTGGGAGACACGATCTTGGCAGTTCCGACTATCCGTGCCATCCGGCAGGCTTTCCCAGACGCTCAGATTACGATGTTAGCGTCGCGGACCAATCTGAACTATCTCACAAACTGTCCATACATTGATAAACGTATCCTGTTCAAGGAGCCGGTGCATCGGATGCTTTCTCTACTGCGTCGCGAAAGGTTCGACTGGGCAATCGACTTGGAACACTGGCCCCGATTGAGTGCGCTGCTCACTTATGCCACAGGTGCCCCAGTGCGTATCGGGTTTCGGACGGAAGGTCAGCACCGTCATTTCCTCTTCACAGAGACCGTACCACATATTCGCGGACGACACGAAGTCCGGAACTTCTTGGAGATCACAACACGACTGGCGTGTCCAGTACAGGCGTTTGATCTCGAAGTGTGGTGCGATTCGGCAGCGCGGACGTGGGTACGTGAAACATTGATTCAGGAACAGGTACCGCCTGATATGCCGCTCGTAGTCTTACACCCAGAGGCAGGGAGACGCGGTGAACCGCGTAGACGGTGGTCCCCAGAAAACTATACCGCCTTAGCAGACGTACTCGTCGAACGGTTCAGTGTGCAGATCGTATTGACAGGCGCGCCCGATGAGGTCAACACCTCTGAACAGATCGCAGCACAGACACAACACCGTGCGGTTATGCTCACAGGTAGAACAGACGTTAATCAACTTGCGGCACTTTTTTCGGATGCAGCGTTGGTGGTGAGCGGGAACTGCGGTCCGATGCATCTCGCAGCGGCGACAGGAACACCGGTCATCGGGTTACACGGTCCGACGAACCCGGCGCAGTGGGGGCCTTGGAGCCGTCAGACGGGTATCGTTCGCGCAGAGATACCGTGCAGCCCGTGTCTGAATTTAGGGTTTGAATACGGTTGTCAGGCGTTACCAGATGGGACATCGCCATGTATGTGGACGATTGGCATCGAGAGCGTACTTCGGGAATGTGAGCAGTTTTTGGCGTAAGTTTCGGTTCTTCCATCCTTCCATCCGTTCCATTGAGAATATTTCGGTTATGCGTAAACCCAAATGTTGTGACAACACTTTTACATATATCTAAAAATAATTTGCTTTTTTTTAGAAAAAATCATATAATTTATAGTCAGATATAGACTTTATCGGTTTTTACTTGATAAATATAGAAAATAGCGTATTATAACTGATAATTTTAACAAACGAGGGAAATTCACATGCCGAAACGTGTCAGTACGAAACAGATTCTTATCGCCTGCCAGATGTCATTTGAAGGTAAAAGCAACCGCGAAATCGCAATCGAATTCGGTTTCACCGAGGCAACTGTGTCGAGTTGGCGTAAGCTTGAAGTCTGGAAGGACTTTGAGTCAGAACTCATTGAAAAGTACAAAAAAGAAATATTAAACTCGGAAAGCGAACCTTCATCGTAATTTAACACTATTTGAAACGCAATGCCGTTAAATGTTTCCGGGTGTTTTGTTTTCTTAGGTGTAGAACAACATCTTTCTCAACCGAAATAACTCACGCGAAAGCGGAGGATCCCCTATCCACCGCTTATCGTAAAGCCCACAATTAATTGGACACCCAAAGATTGGCGGGGTTTCAAACCCCGCCTGCAAGGACGAGTTTTGTGTTTTCTAAAGTGTCCACATATCTTCGGGCTTTACTATAAAATAAAAAAGGCGCGCTTATGAAGCGCGCCTTTTGATTGGGATTCAGCGGTTTAGTACATGTCGCCTGGAGGCATCGGCGGTGCTGGTGCTTCCTTCTCAGGAATTTCCGCGATGAGGGTTTCCGTGGTGATCATCAACGCTGCGATACTCGCCGCGTTCTGGAGGGCGACACGGACGACTTTCGTCGGATCCGGGATACCGGCTTCAAACATGTCAATGAAACGGTCTTGATGTGCATCGTAGCCGATATTTCCGCCGTCTTCTTTGACTTTGGCGATGATGACGGAATCTTCCTGTCCCGCGTTACTAGCGATCTGACGGAGCGGATCTTCGAGTGCGCGACGGACGATGGCGACACCGACAACTTCGGTGGCATCTTCGAGTTCGAGTGCATCGAGTGCGGCTTGACATCTGACGAGTGCAACGCCTCCACCGACAACAACGCCTTCTTCAACGGCGGCGCGTGTGGCGTGCATGGCATCCTCAACCCGTGCTTTCTTCTCTTTCATCTCGACTTCCGTAGCGGCACCGACGTTAATAACGGCGACACCCCCGGCGAGTTTCGCAAGACGTTCTTGCAATTTCTCGCGATCGTAGTCGGATGTCGTGTCTTCAATCTGTCTACGGATCTGGTCGATACGTCCTTGGATTGCTTCGGTTGTGCCTTCGCCTTCAACGATGGTTGTGTTATCTTTGTCGATAACGATGCGTTTGGCAGTGCCGAGGTCGTTGAGACTGATGCTTTCGAGATTGATACCGAGGTCTTCGGAAATAACGCGTCCGTTTGTCAAGACTGCGATGTCTTCGAGCATAGCTTTCCGACGATCACCGTATCCGGGCGCTTTAACAGCGGCACAACGGAGGGTTCCGCGAATCTTATTGACGACGACAGTAGCGAGGGCTTCGCCTTCAACATCTTCAGCAATAATCAAGAGCGGTTTTCCCTGCTGGGCAGTGCGTTCTAAGACAGGTACGAGGTCTTTGAGGCTGCTAATCTTCTTCTCATGAATCAGGATAGCGGCATCTTCAAGGATGACTTCCATCCGATCAGGGTCGGTGACGAAGTAAGGTGAGAGGTATCCGCGATCAAACTGCATCCCTTCAACGACATCAAGCGTCGTTTCGAGGCTTTTCGCTTCTTCTACGGTAATGACCCCATCTTTTCCGACCTTTTCCATAGCGTCAGCGATAAGGTTCCCGATATCGGAATCATTATTTGCGGAGATAGCGGCAACCTGCGCGATTTCGGCTTTCTCAGAGACCTCTTTGCTGAGGTTGTGGATTTCGTTGACGACTACGCTGACGGCTTTCTCAATACCGCGCTTGAGTGCCATCGGGTTGTGCCCGGCGGCGACATTTTTCAAGCCTTCACGATAGATCGACTGGGCGAGGATGGTAGCAGTGGTTGTACCATCACCGGCGACATCACTGGTCTTCGCGGAGACCTCTTTGACCATCTGTGCGCCCATATTTTCATAAGCGTCTTCAAGTTCGATCTCTTTAGCGACGGTAACACCGTCTTTCGTGATCGTGGGTGCGCCGAATTTCTTATCGAGTACGACGTTGCGTCCTTTAGGACCTAATGTAACCTTGACGGCGTCTGCAAGTTTGTCAACGCCGAGTTTAATAGCGCTCCTTGCCTCTTCATCAAACGCCAGTTGTTTTGCTGCCATGTGTCTAACTCCTTTCCTAGTTAACCTTGGCTAAGATGTCATCTTCGCGCAAGATGAGGTATTCGATATTGTCATAAGTAACTTCGGTGCCACCGTATTTGGCGAAAAGCACCAAGTCGCCGACTGCGACATCGACAGGTTGACGTTCACCGGTGTCAAGAAGCCTACCGTTACCGATGGCAACGACTTCACCTTCCTGCGGTTTTTCTTTAGCTGTATCTGGGATGATAATCCCGCCACTTGTTGTCTGTTCATCGTTGTCTGAACGTTTGACGAGAATTCGATCGCCAAGGGGTACAAGTGCCATGTAGTTGAATTCCTCCATAGTTTAGCATGAAAGTTGTAGGCGAGGCGCGTCTACCCCGCCTTATCTGTTTTATCAGAAAACGGCAATAAAATACCGTCCTAAGATTCTTCAACAATTATGTAAGCAAGTTTCATGCCAATGCCTAAAACCCTTATATTATCAAGGTTGTTTTGGAAAGCGTGACATTTTGGCAGGTTTTTGATTGCGACATATTGTCGCCATCAAGATATAGACGGACAATATGTGCCATTTTGGCATAGGTGTTTTTTGGCTGTCGGCTGACAACCATTAACCAACTTGCTCGGTGCGCCCGGTTTCGGCGGAACGGTAGGCGGCGGCGATTATCTCGCTGGCGCGTAACCCGTCTGCACCGGGGGCGATTGCTGGGACACCGCGTTCAACACAATCGGCGAAATGCTCGAACTGGGACTGATAGAGGTCCTCGTATTGAGAGGGGATCAACTGCTTCTCTTCTCCGAAATAGGTTTTCATCTTCCAACCATCGTCGTTGTAAACCCAGACAGCACCGCTTGTTCCGTAGAGTTCGAGTACGATGTCGCACTGTGAAACTGAAAAACTGAGGTCTGTGAACGCTTGTGCACCGTTATCGAAACGCATGAAGATACCACCGGTATCTTCAACAGGTGTGCCTTGCGTCGCCCGACTATAGAATGCGCTGACAGCGTTTACCTCGCCAATGAGATACCGTAGCAGATCAATACTATGTGGACCGAGATCCATGAAGCACCCGCCGCCGCCGAGTTCAGGTTGTGCGCGCCATTCGTCGGGGGCAAGTTCGTAATATTTAAGGAACGGCATCCGTCCGTGGACGATTTGTCCGAGCCGTCCATCATCTACCCATGTTCGGATCTGCTGGAAACAGGAGTGGAATCGGAAGAGGAAACAGACCTGCAGATGTACACCGTTGGCATCGCAAGCGGCGATCATCTCCCGACATTCGCGCGGCGTGAGTGCCATAGGTTTATCACAAAGTACATGTAAACCGCGTTCTGCTGCGGCAACGACCTGTTCACAGTGAAGATGGACAGGTGTTGAGACGTAGATTGCATCGAGTGCGTCGTCTGCAAGGAGCGCGTCAACGGTAGTATAGGCGTTGGTTGCGCCGTGTTCGTGCGCGAGTCGTTCCGCGCGTTCGGTGTCTCGTGAAAGGAGGGCGTAGAGTTCCGCGCCTTCTGCTTTTTGGATCGCTGGCATAGCACGACGTTGGGCAACGCTTCCCGCGCCGAGCACACCCCATTTTAAAAGCATTGTTTTTTGACCTCGTTTGTGTGTTTGGAATGTATTATATAGGGTTACGGGAAATATCTCAAGGGGTTTATAGTTATCAGTACGGTTTTTCTGCGAAAATCTTTCGGTTAATAGTTAACAGTTTTCAGTACGGTTTTTCTGCGAAAAACCTTTCAGTCGTCAGAAAGAGACTTGTAGAACTATCACAACCCTCTTTTAACTGATAACCGATAACTGAAAGGAATCGGACCCGATTCCGTACTGATAACTATTCCCTCTGAGAACTGAAAGCGCAGCGTACTGAAAACTGATAACTAATTCCCTGAAAGCGCAGCGTACTGAGCACTGTTAACTGACAACTGACAACTAACTAAAAAGTAGATGCAAGCCTGTGGCGAAAAGAAAAAAGAGCACAATTCTGGAAAAAAGGCGTTCAGGAACGCGGTTGTTCAGTGCGATGCCCGTTAGTACACCGAGTGCGATGAAGGGCAAAAGTGCGGTGGCTTCAATTAGGATTTCCCAAGAGAAAAGATCAAGACGATAATAGAACGGTATTTTGATGAGATTCAACATAAAGTAAGTGGCAGTTGTCGTGGCGACGAAAGCAGTGTTACTGAGACGTTGCGGGAGGAGATACATGACGACGACGAGTCCTCCCATGTGTGCAAGCGTTGAGAACACGCCTGCCAGCAGCCCTGCCAGCAGCCCTTGCCACACCTTGAATTGGAGTGCTGCAGGCATGGATGGATGCACATCTCCGAGCAACGGTTGCCAGTACGGACGCATAAACTCCAAAATCGCAAATAGGCAGGCGACTCCGCCGATCACCTTCTTCAGATGAGCATCGGAGATGTCTTTTAAAATTAGGCTTGCCAAGACGATACCGAGGACCGAGCCGATGACGAGTCGTGTGACGCTTTGCTGGTGCCAACGTCGCCAGTAGTGTCGGAGTGAGAAGACATCCGTCGAAAAGAGTAGCAGGAGCATCAGTCCGATGACGTTTCGTGCACTTCGGAAGTGTGTGAACATCGGGACAACGATCATGCCGATCCCACCACCGAAACCGGCTTTGCTGACACCAGTGAGCCATGCCCCGAAACAGAGGATAAGAATTTCGTAGATAGTACTGCCTCCTTTTTTGTGTGATGAGTATAACGGGTTTTAGGTAAATTGTCAAGGAGTTGTCAGTAGGATTTTTCTGCGAAAAATCTTTCAGTTGTCAATCCTCAGTTAAGAGATGCTGTGATTCATCAGATGTCTCTTTAACTGAAAACTGAGTACTGTTAACCGATAACTTCTCTGCCAGAAATATTTGACATCAACTTTAGAATGTGGTATAATATACACAGTATTTCCACAATCCCAGATTCACAACGGAGGCTTAAAGCAATGGTACAAGTAGAAGTAAGCGTAGCACCTGGAGAATCGTTTGATCGTGCGTTGGCACGGTTTAAAAAGACGTGCGGTAAAGCCGGTATCGTTACAGAAATCAAAAAACGGAGTTTCTATGAGAAACCGAGCGAGAAGCGTCGTAGAATCGAAATGAAACGGCAGCGAAAAGTTAAACCGCGCAAACCAGGCGATCATTCAAATAGCTATAATGGACGCGGATCCTATTAAGGTAACAAAGGGACGCATATATGACAAATACGGCGAATGGTGGAGCTTCGGAAAATTATAAAGGACTTTTGATTCAATACTGTCAGGAACGTGGACTGGATCAGCCGATATATACCGAAACGCAAATTGGTTCATCGGATGCCCCCCAATGGCAGGTAAAAGTATCCTACGGTAACCATGTTCACGAGACCCCGGAGCCTGTTTCCGGTTCCAAAAAGTTTGCACACCAAATCGCTTCACAGCAGGTGTTAGCTGAAATCGAGTCGCGACGCGAAAGTTTTTTGGCAGGTGAAAGTGTAGAAATAACAACGGTATCGGCAGCTGCGGGAGAAGACCTGTCTCTCAGTGCATCCGAACCGATTGAAGTCCCTATGCCGCTACTGTCAACCGCATTAACAATTGCGAATGAACGGCTCACATCAGCACAGCCGTCGCGGTATCGGACACTCACGGACGCGGAGTTTTCAGATAAACTTTCTAAATTAACACTGAAGATCGTGAGGAATCTGCTTACGGAAGCGGAAGCGGATAAGATTACATTTCGGTAGCGTCGTGTGTGTTGTCTATAACATATTTCTCGTTGGCGAGGTTGGAAAACCTCGCCGTTTTTTTTTTCCGAAGAGCAGCATGCGTAAGTCCTGATTTCTTTTGACATTTTATAACAAAATAAGATATAATACCGATATGGAAAATAATAAGGACGGTGAACAGCCTACATCCGACGCGGTTACCTTACCGCACCAACAATTTGATATTGTAGCAAAGAATCCGTTTCATGTCTTCCCTGAAGAGTGGACTACCCGTTGCGCCGAAGTAACCCAGTCATTACAACTGGATACTATAAAGCGGAATAATCTACTGGTAGAATTATGGGTAATGAGCGGTTTAGCACACGACCGACAAAATCTATCATCATTAATTCCGGAGGACATCATGAAAAATTCACCTGTTTATCAAATGATTATTGAACAAGGCATCGAACAAGGCATCGAACAAGGCATCGAACAAGGTAAAAGGCTTGGAGCGAAGGAATTTGCTATCCAACGGATCCGCGATTTACTCAACCGCCGATTCAACATACCCATGGCTGACACTTTGACCCCTTCGTTGGAAGACATTGACGACTTACAACATCTTAGTCAACTAATGGATGAAGCGTCAGAGGCAGAACACCTCGAGAATTTTATGCAAACATTGGCTTCTTTTCAGAATGGTGCCTAACTCAGTTATCAGAGGAACGGGACTGATAACTATCCGACTCTTTTTTGCCGAAAAAATAGACGGCTGATGCTAAAATATGGGCATGCTTGTGGCGCGAGAGCAATACATCTATGAGTAACAAGGGGAACGTTAGCCAACCGATAAGTAAAGAGACAGCCTTCGCGACGAGGAGGCTACCGAAAGAACAGATAAGCCCGATATATTCTCGGAGGATCCAGTGTAAAGAAGTTGTCGGGCCGGCACATGCGCCGCTCTCTATCTCCGAGAATTCGGTACAGAGTTGAACAATGCCTGGCACCGTCCATCGTTGGTAATCGTGTGGTGAGGCGTGGTAGCCTTGTAGAAACGGCACGGCTATACAGATATAGCCGCCAGGTTTCAAAATACGATAGATTTCGGAGACGACGCGGGTCGGCGAGTGGACATGCTCAAGCACGGCTTCAGAAATGACAGCATCGAAAGCGTTGTCCTTGAACGGCAAAAAATGCCCATCAGCAATGATGTCGACTTCCGGGGTCGCCTCAATTTCGAGATTGATGACGTTAGCGGCGTGTCGGCGGTTGCCGGCACCGAGGTCTAATATGTTCGCGTCAGGACCGAGTTGACGGATTAATCGTCCGACACATCGGTTCCAGCGCGGCGCAGGATACGGACATCCAATAAGATAGGATAAGAACCGGTTTTGTCTGAGTCTGCGCTTGATACGTGCAATCAAGTCCGGTTTCGAGTTTGACATGCGTATGGTTATCAACAACCTTTCGGAAAAATATGTAGGTTACCTTGGCGATTTATGGACATCCGCTGCGCAGTTAGTTGCGAAGATTTGGCATCAATTCGTTGATGATAAATGCCTTCAGCAAGCGTCGTCGCTGGCGTTCCATACACTGCTGTGTCTGGTACCGTTATCTGCTGTCGCGCTCTTCCTGTTGAAGACGTTCGGTGCTGTCACGGATGCGAATTCGCCTTTGGTCGTAGCACTTCGTGATAATTTCCTACCGCGCTACGGTGCCGAGGAAATTGTAGCAGAACTTTCGGCATTTGCCAACAGAAATCTTGGGGGTCTGGGTATCGGTGGTTTCTTGTTGTTCCTCCTCGTCTCAACGCTGCTTTTCATTTCGGTGGAGCAGCATCTTAACGACATCTGGAGTGCGCGGCGCCGGTTACCGATCGTGCAAGCCTTCCAGAAATATGCTGTCTTCTATACGTTGCTAACGGTGGGGCCGCTGCTTATCTCGCTGTTCTTTTTAACTGCGAAGAACTGGGTGTTCGCGCATATCTTCCCGTGGCTGCTGGTCTACTGTCTACTCTTCCTGATATACCTCGCGATGCCGAATACTGCGGTGAAGTGGAGTGCCGCGCTGCTCGGTGCGTTGGTCGCGGGGACGTTGTTCCAGTTGGCGCGGATCGCGTTCGGAAGCTACTTCGGCATTGTCTGGAAAAATTATAGCGACATCTACGGTGCGCTGGCACTCTTGATCGTCTTCGCGATCTGGACGTATGTGACGTGGGTGGTGATCCTGCTGGGCGCGGAGGTTGCAAATGCGTTCCAGCATTTTGGTAAGGAAAATGCACAGCGTCTGTCGCCGCAACACAATAGCAACGGTTATGTGAACAGTGCAGGTGTTATTGCGCTGTTCCTGATTGTAGCGGAACGGTTCTCGAAGGGTGAAGGTGCTTGCACGGCAGAGCAGGTGGCAGCACGCGCGGGTGTCTCACAGGATGTGGTGCAGTTAAACTTCGAGCGTTTCAAATCGGCGGGTTTGATCTACGAGGTCGCCGGTGATACGGCGGGATACCTGCCGGCGCGAGCGTTGTCGGACATCACGTTGTCGGAGTTGGTTTCGGCGGTTGAGGGTGAAATGACGGCACATTTCGTTGCGAGCGTATCGTCGGAGTCAGGTGTCCGCGTGTTGGGTATGCTGGCGGCATCGCAGCGTGCACATTTGGAGAAAGTCACGGTTAGTTCTTTGATGTGATGTCGTTTCGGCTATTTTTTGATATTCCCATTTCCTCAAATTTTCCCATTCTTGCAGGCGGGGTTTGAAACCCCGCCACTCAATAGAACGCACCCCAGTTTGCAGGCGGGGTTTGCAACCCCGCCATTCAATTACGCGAATCAATCATTCGGCGAGAATTGGCTCGCTTTTACGTAGTAGAAGAACCCGATACACATCTCGTCTGTGGTTTTTTCGCCCCAGCCTACTGGAACGGGAGGCGTATGTGGATTGGCTGGGTTCTCTGCGGAGTTGTCGAAGTGCGCAACGAGGTCAACCGTCGTACCAGCCGGTAAGAATAGTGGTGCCTGATAGTGATAGGCATCCTGCCAATTGAAGTCCCAATCCTTGACCCAAATGAGATCGTGCGCTTCACCTTCCGGGGTCTTCGCAACGATTCGCATGTCGCGTCCGAGCAGATGCATGTGCGGCATCGTCCCTAAGAGATAGACATCCTCCTTGACCTTCCGAGAGGCTAAGACCTCATGCCATGCCTCGCCGGGTGGGATCACGAATTCGGAGTTAATGGCACTGCCGATGTGGAGCGGTGCTGTGTCTGGAACTTTCGAGAAATAGAGACCGAGCCGCGAACGATCGTATTCGATGTGTCCCGTCCGATAGTAGTGTACCTGCATAACGATATCGGCACCCTTCGGTAAGAGATAGCCGACACCTTCGGGTAAGACGGACGGTGTGACACCGGGTGCCCAACCACCGAGCGATCCGACAGCGTCAAACCCTGGCCCGGTGCCGTCGGTGACGTATCCGGGTTTCGGGTCCTGTGCGTCGAGTTTGCGCGCTTCGCCGTTGACATCGAGATACGGGATAACATGGTGGACAGTCTTACGGTTGCCGGGTTGTACGTCAACAGCTTGGACGTACATGTCGGTCTCAAAGTTGGTGGGTATAATAAACTGCCGGTATTCGTCTTCGCCTTCAGCGTCGATTTCGTATTCGACGGGCATCTCAAAGATCTGATCGGGTTTCCCGAGTGCCCACCCATCGTGGAATTCGGGTGCGGTTGGTACAGCGTTGAGGTCGCCGGGGGGCGCGCCTGCGTCTACCCAGCGTGCGATTAGTTCGATCTGGCTATCTGTAAGCCGTCGTTGGTTCTTGAAGTGTCCGTATCCCGGTGCGGGTTTCCAAGGCGGCATGAGCCGCGATTCCGTGTAAACAGCGATCTCGGTTGCCCACGCTTTCGCGTCGCCGTAGTCGGTCAGCGTGAAGGGTGCGACTTCGCCGTGACGATGGCAGGCTTGGCAATTGTTCTGGAGTATCGCAGCGATGTGTCCGCTATAGGTAACGTCGGACGGGAGACTCGCTTCAGGGAGATGGATGGTGCATCCGAACGCTGGTGCCTCTTGCAGCGGAATAGCATCACCAGTATGCGTTGCGAGGAGGGCATCGCGTAGGTAGTTCTCTTTGATACGGGTCTCGTAGCGGTTATCGTCAATGGCACCGCGGTAGCGTAGGATACCACTCGTGTCAATGAGCATCGCCTGCGGTGTCATGGTAGCACCGAGCAATTCGGCAAGGTAGCCGGTAGTGTCCTTGACGATGGGGAAGGTGTATTCTGCCTTCTGGATGTATGCTTTCACATCTTCAAGCGTGTCCTCTTCGTTGGCGTAGATACCGACGAAGGTGGTGTGCTTGTCGTTTGTAGTGAATTCGGTGTGTAGCCGTTTCAAGCGCATGGTATAGCGTTGCGCGACAGGACATCGGGTAGCAAGGAATACGGCAACGATAGGTCCCTTTTCGGTGAGACTGTCTAAGGTGTATGTGTCGCCGCTGAGCGTCGTAAAGTTGAGGCGCGGCAATTCGGTGCCGATGGGAACGGTGTTCTGGTTGAGCGATACCTCTTGGATGACGCGATGTTTATTTGTGATCGTATAATCGGGTGCTGCCTGTAAGACGAGCGGCAACGTGAATATCAATAGTAATATTGTTACGTACGGTTTCATACGGACCTCCATTGATTCGTTTTTCTTACAGTTTTAGTATAGCATATTTTTTCGGAAAAGTCAAATCAAGTTGTCGGTAAGATGGTTGTCAGCAGTCCATCATAAAAGACCCGTAGGTTGGGTTGAGCGGCGCACACAAAGAACCAATCTGAGAGAAAATAAAAATCACAGACAACGCACAACTCGTGAAACCCAACGCATGAGGAATTATCTGAATTGTAGGTTGGGTTGAACGGCGAACACAAAGAACCAATCTGAAAGAAAATCAAACTCACAGACAACACACAACTCGTGAAACCCAACGCATTTTGACGCTTCACAGCCGATTGTTGGGTTTCGTTAGATGAATGGAGATGAACTATTCCGGGAGGGCGGAGGGAACTTCCTGCAAAATCGGGATGACATAACTCCGAATGGTGCAGCTATCAACACTATCGGTTTCGACGCGCGGCTCCGACTTCTGACGATAGTCGAATACGATATAATATCCCTCCCTCTCGCCTTCTAATCTGAGATACGCTGCCAACTGCTGCTTGCCCGCTTCATAGACCCGCGCGTTCCGCCACACTTTCGTCTCAACGATGTATTGACGACCTTTATACCCGATGATCAGATCCGTTCGACCTCTACCCGTCGGCACCTCTAAGTGCATCGTCGCACCCACCATCCTGACGAACTCATCAAGATACGCAAACAGAAGGTATTGCCCAACGAATTCTTGCGGGGTATCCGGGACTTGAAGGATCCTGAAACCGGCACGGGCGATGAAGTTTTTGAAGTTCTCTATGAGCGTCGCCATTTGAAGATGCCCCGTTTCTGTGACATATCCCGTAAAGTCGATCGGACCGCCTTCAGGGAGGTACTCGTCTTCGAGTCCGTTGATGATCGGTTTAAACGCCTGAATGATACACTGGAGATAGATCGGATTTTGGATATGACACATTCCATCGCCGCCGTCTGTGAGGATACCATACGTTGCGAGCTCACTGATAACTTCGTTATGCAGCGTAAACGGGATATTGCTTCCATAAAAAGCGATACGCATCAGCGTTTTCTCAAAACGTGGATCTCTGCGGATGTTCGTAATGAGATGCTCGATGTTGGTGTTCCGCTCGGTGAGGAGCCGCGCCTGTGCTTCGGAGAAGTGCCGCATCTGGATCGTCTCGGTCTTAGGGATACCGAGTTCTTCGGTGAGGAGCTGCGCAAGCCTATTGACGAGGAACGGCTGACCAGCGGTCTGGTGATAGAGTTTCTCAATGACATCGGGCGCGAAGGGTTGTCCGACTTCGGTTGTATATTGCGAAAGGAGTTCTTTGACCTGATCAAGTGTGAAGTTTGGCAGTGTGAATTCGTCTTGGATGTTGAACGGGGAGATGGAGCGGTCATAGTTGAGATGTGCGATGCTCTTGACACCGACGATACCGATACTATAGGGGCATCGGGCTTCAGCAGGCGTATGGTAGATCTGGCGGAGTGTGTAGAGAAAGTCGCTGAGGGCGAGCTGCGGAATGCCATCGAATTCATCAATAATGAGGACAAGTTTCGGCGTAGCCTCTGCAGTGTCCGCGCCCGGAAGGTGGTTCGGAAGCTGCTCAAAGAACTCCAGCATCGAGACATGATCGGTTACAGATGTGCGCTTTAGGAAGTCTTCAAGTGTTGTTGACGGGGGTGTCCCGCGTTGTTGGCAGACGTTACCGATTTCGGTGCAACTCCTTCTGTAGAGATAGCTGTAGAAATCGGCGGTGGAGAGGTTTTTGCAGATTTGAAAATTGAGGTGTATAGGGAAGTAGTCTGTCCCTTCGGTTTCGAGTGTCGTCATCGCGTCTTGGAAGAAGGTCGTCTTACCGGTCTGGCGTGGCGCGAACAGCACGATGTAGCGTCCGAGTTTGAGGCGTCTGATGAAGTCGTGAAGCCGCTCGGTTCGCGCAACGACGTAGTTATCTATTCTGTTGACGGGACCGTGGGTGCCGAAGTGTCGCATCGCTTTTGTCCATCGCTCGTTTTACTGATAAGTATAACAGATTTGCGGACGAGAGTCAAATTATTGTAGGTTGGGTTGAACGACGCACACAAAGAACCAATCTGAGAGAAAATAAAAATCACAGACAACGCAGAAATCGTGAAACCCAACGCATTTTGGGTTCCTCCAGACAGGATATTCCCGAACAACATCCTTCGGAAATACGACAGGCAGTTGAAACTTGCCACTCAACCCAACCTACATTAGAGGGCGAGGGGACAAACCTCGCCTGCAACGGAGAGGCAACAACAGGAGAGGATGCAACTGTTAGAGCGGTTTTTGCTTTTTTGATGCTTGTAATTGGGTCTTTGTTTGTTGCGAAATGAGATCTACAGGTTTACCTTCCCAATCCGAAAGTATCTGCTCGGTATTACTGAAACCTTCAACGACGGCATCTGTAAGATTATCAACCTTGCCCTCAAGATTATCAACCTTGTCTTCAAGATTATCAACCTTGTCTTCAAGATTGGCCACCCTGTTTTCAAGATTATCAACCTTGTTTCCAAGATTGGCCACATCTTTTTCGATGCCTTTGATTTTCCTATCAATACTATTATCAAGGTCTCTGTTTTCTTGTCTGATGAAATCTCTAAGTGCTTGCAGGTCGCCTTTGGTAATAGGATCGTTATTATTGACACTCCCACACCTAAAGGAGTGGGATTCTTGCTTCTTCATTTATCGCCTCCCGCAAATGGAGGACTTACACAAACTCCACAAGCGTTTTATCTCTCGGTATGCCCTACCGCGAGTTGTTTTAAGTTGATAGCAGCGTTTACGTCTCTATTCTCTGTATACCCACAACTGCTGCAATGATACGGCACATCTGACAGTGATAAATCTTCCTTTTTCTCTCCACAGTTACTACATGTTTTTGAAGATGCGAAAAATTGTGGGGCTTGCACAATCGGTATACCGAGAGACTCGGCTTTCGTCCGCAGTTTCTCAAGGAAACCACCTAACGCACTATCCGACAGTGCCTTTGCTAATCGCTTATTCTTAAGCAGGTTGGTAACCCTAAGTGTCTCAATACCAATAGCCGATGCGTTATTGACGATCTTAGTTGTTGCCTTATGGTGTGCGTCAAGACGGATACAAACAATCTTATAGTGGATACGTTCCACTTTCCGCTTCTGCTTATACCAGTTCTCCGACAGAAAAACCTTGCGACTTAGCTTGCGTTGTTCACGTGCGAGTTTCCGCTCAAAACGCTTTAGAGGTCTCGGATTTTCGTAATGCGTGCCGTTATCAAGTGTTGCCAGTGAGTTGATGCCCACATCAACGCCAACAGCAGGGAGTCCGCGTGTATCACGGGGAGCATGAGGTATTCCCGTGTCAACAGTGATAGAGACAAACCAACGATGGGCAGTCCTTGAAATCACAACCTTGATTATCTTACCTTCAAAACGTAAATCCTGAAACATTTTTACCCAACCAATCTTGGGCAACTTGATACGTTTACCTTCGACCTTTACCGATTGTTCGTCTGTGGTGTAGGATTGACGACTGCCGCGTTTTTTGAACTTCGGAAAGCCGTTTAACTTATCCTTCCAACGCTTCACGCCTTCTGACAGGTTTCGGATCGCATACAACGCAGCACGTTGATCCATTGCCTTCGTCCAGTCAAACGCTTTTTTCGATTGATTGAATCGGTTGTTGAGGTCTATGAATGAACGCCAGTCATCCAACTCTAATCCTGATTTGAAGTCAGACAATGCAGCATTATAGGCAAAACGCGCATAACCGCACTGCTGGGCAAACCATTGACGCTGGGCATCGGTCGGACGTAACGCTATTTTATGTGATTTTAAGGCCATTTTGTGGTATTCCTAATCTGAAGTTTCCTAATCCCTCTGTTAAAGGTGTGGCAGGTATTAACAGTACCCACCACTGATTAGGTGACTTAATTATATCACAAAATCACTGTGTTTGTCAAATCTTTTTTAGCAAAGAAGGCACGGGTTGACGGGGTTGGACCCACAGATAAAGCAGTGGGATTGTTAGGCAATTCCCTTCATTATTTGCTCGTCCTTTCTTGGTCTTCGATAAAACAATCGGATGTTCTAATATGCATATATTATACCATTTTGTCAGGAAATATGCAAGTGCGAATCGTTAATTACGCAGGACGATAAAATCGTACTGCGTACTGACAACCCTTAAAAAGCCACAGGCGATGAACTAAAGTTCATCGCCTGTGGCTTTGGGTAGGTTAGTTAGAATATCCCTGAGTTAATCTTGTAATTTCAGTTCGCCCCATGTCGTTGTGAGTTTACCAGCCGCGGACACGTTACCACGAAGGTGCGTTATCCGTAAGGTCTGGATATCACCATCTATGGAGACATCCTGAATCTGGTAATAGTAGACGACATTGGGTTTCGCAGATGTATCGGTGAACTCGTAAGTATTACGCTCACTCGTTGTACCATGACCTGCGATCAATTTCGGGTTTATCTGCGTGAATTCACCGGTACGGGTCTCGCTACGGAGGATATTGAATCCTGCGTTGTCCAACTCAGATTCGGTGATCCAGCGGATAACGACTGTGCCATCGTCAAGTCGTTCCGGACGGAACTTAGACAAACTGACAGGCAGGACACGTCCACCAGTGATACCGGGTGAACCGACATCCGTCTGATGACCAAACCACGTCTGGCGAACTTCACGGAAGCTCGTCATAGAGGCAAGGACCCATCCTTCTGCTTTGATACCCATCTTCAGAAGTTCATCGGCAGGATACGCTTCCCACTTTCTGGAATCGCCGCCCTTAGGTTCACGATAGCGACGGAGTATGGAACTACGCGGCGCGTCTTCCATCATTTCGCCTGTGATCTCGGACAACTCCCATGCAATCTCAGCCGCGACACGACGATTCGGAGACTCGACAAGGTTACCTACGCCATCTGAGATGTTACCTTTGCCGTCAATCAACTCAATGTAGAAACCTCGTGTGCTGAGCATCGGATCCGTGGTGTGGTTCACATCCAATACACCGCGGGCATCGTCATAAACCGAGAAGACGCGAGCTGGCGGGAAGACAACGCTCGTATCAAAGAACGCACTCCCTGAATTTCTCGCACGCGTCGAAGCGACTATCACCGTCTGCTGTGGTAGAATCGTCTTGACCTCGCTGGTATTGAAATTAAGTGTTCCTGACAACCTCCCTACTGGGATCGCGTCACTGGCAGCAACACCCGCATCATTGGCATCATCGTAGTTCTGAATGACGAGCCTCCACCCGGCATCGGCATGAAGGTTCACAGGGGAATCAGAACTGTTATAGAGTTCAATCCACTGCGGATAGCGACCATCACCTTGATCCAACATAATCTCACTGATGGTTACGACACCGCCGCCACCAACATGAGGTGTCTGGGTCTTTATCAAATCTGTGTGATCGTAGCCAGGCGTACCAAAGTGTGCCGGATTACGCAGAGTCGCAAACCGTTTATAACCAACACCGGTATAATAAGCATCCCGTAGTGCCAAATGCTCAGGACCTTTATCGCCATGTGTCCACTCATCTGGGTCTATCCGATGTTGACGGTAATGGACTGCCTCCGGCGTTATCTTATTATGCACATGCGGAGCACCACGGACCTTGAAGGGCCAGAGCCTCGTATAAAGCGGATGATTTGTAGATGCCAAATCCGAGTCATACCCAACAGCGTCACTGATATTACCCTGGCCGCCTTTTGCGTTAGGATAGCCCTCATCACCACCACGTCCACCATCTTTAGAAGTACGGAGGACCAACACGAATTCACCATCGTCCGGTAGACCGTTTCCAGCAAAATCTGTAACCACATAGCGCGGCGCGTCATCACCAAGACCGAGTGCCTGATCGTTGCCACCTCGGACGTTGTAGCCAACCGCAACCGGATGGTCATCGTTATATCTCGGATCCGTA
>JAJEET010000113.1 GCA_022820835.1 Candidatus Poribacteria bacterium | reverse complement strand
TTGATCCTCAATGTATCTCTTGACAACTTCTAATGAAACGCTACCAACTGAAGATATGAACTTTGAACGCGTCCAAAGGGAAGGTAAACGAGATTTGAGTTGTGGGAATTCTTCGCGTAGTATTCTTGAGGTATATCCTTTGATGAGTCCGACTGTCCGAGTTATTGGCACTTTCGGATTATTCTCAAGTATGAGGTGAACGTGGTCTTCCATTATTTCGCTGGCACGAACCTTAAATTCTAATTCCGTTTGTTTAGAGCAAATTAAGTGGTGCAAACGCTCTTGAATAGTATCGTCTAAGACTTTACGCCTATACTTTGTGCACCAAATAACATGGTATTGACAACTATAGACAAGGTTTGTATCAGAATACCAACTCTTTTCGGGGTTTTTGATAAACATGTTATACCTCTTGTGTTAGTTTCTATAATAGAGTATAACATATTTTTTAGATAAAGTCAAATCTTTTTTGAATTTGGCACAAGTCAGCGGGGTTGGACCCAAAGCTAAAGCATTGGGATTGTTAAGCAATTCCCTTCAATTGCTATCGCGACCAACGACCATTTATTTTCTGGGATTTCTGGTGCGCCTTGCCAGTCCCATGTCTCTGCGGAGTTATTGTTCCATACATAGGTTAGGGTATTGTTCGCAGCAACACCCATCCACCACGATGCTGGATCACTTCGACCTACGACAATTCCTGACCAATCTATTGTTTTCCAACCGTTGATCCGGGCGACCACCGTGATTTTGTCTGTTGTAAATTCAAAATTACTGTCAACAACTGCGTGTCCACCACCGCCATCAACCTCAAGAGCACCGTTCACCCAACCATTGTCAACGTATTTGGCACCTTTTTCCAATTTGGCATCATATCCGTTGCCGGATTCGTCGTTGCCGTTACCATCGAGGGGCCAGTAGCCAACAATTCCTTCAGTCAATTCCGCCGCAAACG
Source organism: Candidatus Poribacteria bacterium (assembly GCA_022820835.1). Lineage (GTDB taxonomy): Bacteria > Poribacteria > WGA-4E > WGA-4E > WGA-3G > WGA-3G. Next base: position 26,308 of record JAJEET010000113.1, on the reverse strand, counting down.
CGCCTATAGTCCAAAGGCTAATGGCGATAGTTAAAACGATAATAATGCTTAGTCTATATTTCACCTCTTGCCTCCTTATGTTACATCCTGCTCTTTCAGCGGCAGGAATTAGAACGCTGTTTTTGATAGAGAAAAACGGTCAAAGATGCTATACTTTAATCAAATGAGAAACAATCAAATGAGAAACATTTCACCGTAAGCTCTTATGATACAGCAAAGAAAGATTTCGTGCAAGAAAAATCGGACAACTCACGTTGATATGAACGTCATTGATGTAGAAAGGAGATTCTGTGAAAATAAAAGAAGTTCGTGCTGTAGAGATTGCCCTCAATCCAAAACCGACAACGCCGCCGCGCACACCGAGCCGAGCCAGAACGTTTCCGATGAACCGACCTGTCTCTCGGTATGCCGATGCTGATAGAAGAGGTACAGGTTGGAACCGACCGGCATGCATCGTAACGGCAGAGGACGGGACATGGGGGTTCGGTCTCTCGCTTTATAGTGGTCCCGTGAGCCGAATCATCAACGATCACTTTGCGCCGCGTCTCACCGGTGAAAATTGCATGGCAACAGAGAAAATGTGGGATTTAATGGTGCGATCATGTGCTGCCTTTGGCGCGACCGGCTTGACGAGTTACGCTATCAGCGCGGTTGACTGCGCGCTCTGGGATCTCAAAGGCAAAATCCTGAAGAGACCTGTCTATGAACTGCTCGGTGGTCCCCAAAAGGAAAAGATTTTCTGCTACGCCTCCGGTTTTGATCAGGAGTGGTATATGGAGCTCGGATTCAAAGCGACAAAACTCTTTACACCGTGGGGTCCCGAACACGGGTTAGAAGGTTTACGGAAACTTGAAGAATTGGTGGCAAGTACACGGGAATCCATCGGCAATAAGGTTGACCTGATGTTAGATGCTTGGACGGGGTTTGATATAGAACATACCGTCCGCGTTTGCGAGACGATGAAACCTTACGGGTTGAAGTGGATGGAAGATTATATTCCTGCCGACGATTTTGTCGGTTATGAGACAGTGCGTCAACGGCTTCCTTGGCAAACGCTTGCGACGGGAGAACACTGGTATCTCCCGACCGTTTTTGCGGCAGCAGCGGGACGACGGTTGGTTGACATCTTCCAGCCGGATGTCTTGTGGTGCGGTGGTATTACATCGGCGGCGAAAATCTGTCACATTGCAGAAGCAAATGGAATTAACGTGATTACGCACGCTGGAATGAATTATCCTTATGGTCAGCACCTCGCTTTTGCGATGCCTGCGATCACGTGGGGTGAACGTTCTGAAGGTGTCTCTGCTCCGGGTGTACCACTCGAAGAGATGGTGAAGTTGCCCGGCACCTCCGTCATCAAAGACGGCTATGTTGCGCCCTCGGATGCCCCCGGTTTCGGTCTCGAAATTGATGAGGCGTGGATAGAAAGTGTCATGGTCTAAATGAACGACAAAATCACTGTTGCCAATCGGGCACATTGGGAAGCCGAAGTTGTGAAAAAGAACGGCTTTACGGTGCCATGGCTCGACCTTGATAAAGACGATATTCTGAAATATGCTGACGGTCGGCTTGATCCGGTTCCATATCACCTCTATCAGGTTTATCCTGCGTATCTACTCAGAGATGTCGCGGATAAGGAGGTGCTGTGTCTCGCCGCAGGCGGCGGACAACAGTCGGCGGTATTTGGTCTACTTGGTGCATGTGTAACCGTGATTGACTTTACGCAGGGTCAACTTGACGGAGACATAGCGGCTGCGAAGTATTACGGCTATCCGATAGAAACGCTTCGCCTCAACATGCGAGATTTGTCTGCGATTGCGGATGCCTCGTTTGATCTCATCTATCAAGGCCCTTCGATGAGTTGGGTGCCATCCGTTCATGAAATTTATAGAGGTGTGTCGAGAATTATTCGACCCGGTGGGCAGTATCGCGTGGATTTTGGGAATCCTGCCAATCATTTTTGGGAATGGGATGGTAAACACTATCGTGTTACCGAGCCGTACGCTGAGCGCGTTTTCAGATATCCAGACGGTGCGTTCGATTTCCGACACTACTTGAGTGATATATTCAACGGACTTGTGGACAACGGTTTTCGGATTGAACGAGTTGAGGAACGTGCTTGGACACAGCCAGATATCGAGGCTACACCGGGAAGTTGGACACATGAAATGGCTTACAATGTGAGTTTTGCCGTTGTTGCTAAGAAAGATACATAGGTGCTGAAGGCGGAGATTTACTGTGGAAGAATTGAATATTCGTAAGGCGATGGCAAGCGACAGCGAATTCGTTTTTACGGTAAAGAAGGCGGCATATAGGGCGTATGTAGAACAGGTCTGGGGTTGGGATGATAGTTATCAACAGAAACGACATAATAAAGAGTTCGCTTCACACGATTTTCACATTATCCAGTTTCGTGAAACTGATGTCGGCTTCTTCATAACATCTTGTACTTCCGACACGCTCAAGGTCAATCAGATTTTTGTTCTTCCTGAATATCAGGGGAGAGGTATCGGTTCCGCGTGCATGCCCCGTATTATTGATGATGCCAATCTTGAGGGGAAGTCTGTGGTGCTTCAAGTCCTAAAGGTCAATACCCGTGGTATTGCCCTCTATCGGCGGTTCGGATTCACAATCGTTGATGAGGATTCTATATACTTTCAGATGGAAAAGTTACCTAAATAGAGCAGAAAATTGGAAATTTAGGGAATTAATTGATATAGGAGCCAAAAATCTAATGAATCGTGCTGTTATATTTGATCTCTATGAGACGCTGGTCACTGAGAACCATCCAGAGTGGCATTCTGAAGTGCCTCCGTACGAGAGACTGGGGGTAACTCAGGACGCTTTTGATCGAGAACGGTCTGTCCACTACCATGCGCGTATGACTGGCAAGTTCTCCGATTATGGTAGCCTGCTGCGAGAAATCTGTCGCGCCTGCAAAGTTGTACCACCAGAAGATGAAATTTCTTTGATGCAAACTGAGCACTTAACAGCAAAGGCGAGACCATTTGAACGAGTTGATCCGCGGATTATTGAAATGCTGCAAACGCTTAAAAGAACAGGCTATCGCATCGGGGTGATCTCTAATTGCACTTATGATGAAATTGCAGCATGGGAATCCTCTCCACTTGCCGAACAGGTTGATGTGCCAATTTTTTCATGTATGGAAGGGATAGCGAAACCGGATCCCGCAATTTACCAACTCGCGTGTGATCGTCTGGGCATCGAAAGCGATGCTGTGATTTTCGTTGGTGACGGTGGGAGTGATGAGTTGAACGGTGCTGCTGCAGCCGGGTTAAAGCCAGTTTGGGCGACATGGTTTATTGAGACGTGGCCTTGGGATTGGGTGAGAAAAATAGCCGGAAGTACCCACACATTTCCTCGATGCCGAAAAATCTCTAATTTATCCAGCCTTATTGATAGTGTGATATAACCTGTCAGTTTGGCTAAGGGAGAGAATGATGACACCATTGTCCAACAATTATGAGGATTATCTCAAGAATCGCCCTATTCCGAGAGAAGTTGCAGTAGACGATTTATCACCAGAGGAGATTGAGCGCGTCACGCAAACCGTGTTTGTCGCGCCTGAGTCCCAACCCGTTGATCTCCTTTTTATCTTTGGAACTTCTACGATTGATAGTGACGCTCTGGAATCTGTGGCGCGTGATTATCAAAAAGGTCGCTTTCCAAAAGTCATGGTCACCGGTTTGAGTGGGCGGCTCTATTCCGAAACAGGCAAACCTGTAGCACATATAATGCGTGATGAACTCATAGCCCGCGGTGTTCCATCAGAGATAATCCTTGTTCAGGACAGATCAACGAACACACTTGAGGATGTCGCCTTCAGTCTTGATGTCTTAGAAAAGTATAGCATTTTTCCTAAGCGTATCGCGTTTCTGTGTAAGGCACACCATAGCGGTCGCTGCCTGCGAACCTTGCGGAAATTCTTCCGGTCTCAAATACTTTCACCTGTTACATATCTTGCTGAATATGAAGGTGTCAAAATAGCCAAAGAAGATTGGTATCAGCATGAGGTATCGAGAGGTCGTGTGTATGGTGAATACCTGCGTATCATCGAATATTCAAGGAGGGGCGACATTGCTGACCTATAATTTCGGTTTCCGCATCGTGGATTCTTTCTTGTAGGAATCTCACTGCGAAGCACTCCCAGTCGCGGCACTCACTGACAACTGGTAACTGATCACCGAGGACTCTAAATTTGATATTATGTCTATTGATTTTATTGAAGCACTCTCTACAGATAATCTAACGGCGATAAAAGCATCTCCTAAAACGGATGTTCACTGCCACTCTTTTTTAAGTACACGCCGAGAAAATGCAGAGCGTTGGCTCGGATGCTCTCTAACCAAACCACCTTTGAAAATGAAAGGGCTTGGCGGAATGATGGAATACATAGATACTGTTTTAGCACCTCACTTAGAACACTGCCAAGGTTTTGAGTTCATCGCGACATCGGCGATAGATGATGCAGTCCAAGATGGTGTTGTTATACTTGAGATGAGTTTCGACGTCCGGTTGCTTAAGTTTTATCACGGTGGGTTGACCGAACTTCGTTCGTTTATTGAAATATTAGTTGAACAGTATCGAGAGAAGGTTGATTTGCGTCCTGAACTCGGTTTTGCGCGGGAGTGTGCAAACGACCCAAAATGGATGGAATCGGCACACGAGGCAATAGAATTAGACCTATTTCAGTCGATAGATCTGTATAGCCATCAAGAAGCGTGCGCGCCTGAAGCCGTCCAATCCTTATATGCCAAAGCGCGCGCAGCAGGAATGAAACTGAAAGCACACGTTGGTGAGTTCGGCGGTGCGGAAGAGGTCCGACGAACGGTCAAAGTCTTAGATTTAGATGAGGTCCAGCACGGTATTGCTGCTGCAGAATCGGTTGAGGTGATGCGGTGGCTTTCGGAGAACCAGATCCAATTGAACGTGTGTCCAACAAGCAACGTGATGCTGGATGGTGTATCGGAGCTTGCCGCGCATCCTATCCGCGTCTTGTTTGATAACGGTGTCCCAGTGACGATTAACACAGACGACTTGATGGTATTTGATCAGAGCGTTTCTGAAGAATATCGGAACCTCTACCAAGCCGGTGTTTTTAGTGCACAAGAATTAGAGGATATTCGGCGCGCGTCCTTGTAGAAGCACCAAAAGTGCAGAATCTTAATAGGATAAAGCGCGTAGCTCGTAATGAAATGGAGAGCGGATTTGAGAAAAGAACGTTAAATCCACAACCCACAACATTTAACCGCAAGGAATAATTAAAAACGGGGTTGTCTTGCAGATGGATTTCTTTGTAAACGGACTTTTGAGTCTTTCAACGGCAGTTCAATACGTGCACCGTTGTGTAGATGCGATTCAATAATACCAAAAATCAGTTCTGTGTTGGCGTAAGCGCACCGGACACCGCCGCGGGGCGGTTCCCCTGTATCTAACGAGTGCACAAGGTCTTTAATCAAGTTTGCGGTGCTACTGGTGCGTTCAAATTCAGGAAAGGTTTCAGGTACCTGACATGCCCGCCATCCGGTTACATCTTGCCGTTTACGGAGATGCCACTGCCAGCCGTTGTTCCAGCAGGTAACGGTTCCGCCATCACAAATCGCTTCCCATTCACTCGCACGTGGTGTCAGCAGCGCGTGTGCAGTCACACCGTTTTCAAACTGGATTGTTCCGCCGCCAGTCGGATCCACTTGCAGTACATCCCCATCAAAAACGGAATCGCCTTGTGGGAGATAGCCTGTGACCCAACTCGCAGCCGCATCGCTATTCAAACGTAAAATTAGGTCAAGGTGATGGCTGGCTGAGTTGAAAAGTGTACCGTTTGAATAGATAATCAACGTACGGAGCTTACCAATTTCACCGCTGTCGATAATCTCTTTCATTTTGTCGAAACCTGTATGCCACCGGCGATTTGTGCCGAGGTTAAAGGCGACCTTGTTTTCTTCTACGGCGGCTACCATTGCTGCGGCTTCATTCATCGAAGCCGCCATCGCCTTTTCCGCATAAATGGCTTTCACACCGTGTTCCGCTGCGTAAACAACAATTTCTGCGCGATGCTCGGGTTGTGTGGCGACACTGACGATATCGGGCTGTTCTTTTTCGAGCATTTCACGATAATCGGTGTATTGGTTCGCTTTGGGGACGTTATATCGATCTCCAAAATGCTCCATGACATCTGGACGCAGATCCGCACATGCGATAAGGTCGGTTCGTTCTTCGGCAAAAAAGCCTGCAGCATGGGAATACGGTAACTTAATTGCTTGGTAGTCGGGGACTTCGTTATCAATAAATGCACCCATCCGACTGCAACCGATAACAGCAGCACGATACGTTTTCATGAGTATCCTCCATATCCTTACTTGCGTTGTTTAAAAAATAGAGCGAGCAGCATGCTTCTTTTTCCAGCTATACTTTTCTTTTCCAACACCTGAAAAACTAACATTAAGTTCTATAACAATATTATTAGAATTTTCCAAATCCTCTATTTTTTTATAGATCTCGTCAAACTTATCGTTAAGGAATTCCGAAAGTTCTTCAGATACTTTGGGAATGCTTGGTTTAGCCATTGATGCCTCCTGTTTTATAACCTCTCATGTCCAGTTGTTTACGCTTTATAAAGGATAACCAATTTCGTAAAACACGTCAAGAAAAATCAGTCCGGTTTTTTCTTGACGAACAGAAGCGAATCGTGTATCCTTACAGAAAACCAATCCTAACCTCAAATGATGGAATGCAATTTATGGCAGTAAAACTCTGCATTATGACGGCTTACGCTGATGAAACCGTCGCGCTTCTCAAGGTCTTGGGTCAGGATGTGAAGGGTTCGGTTGACTGGAACAGCAGACTTCAGTTTGAAGGCGTTGATGGAAACAAGCAATGGGTTGTAATGCAGTCGGGGATGGGCAAAGTACGTGCAGCGTCAATGTGCCAGATGATAATAGACACGTATCAGGTGGATACCTTCTTTGAGTTCGGATTTGCGGGTGGCTTGGTCGATACCTTGAATATCGGAGACGTTGTCGTAATCACCAGTGTCTCCGAACACGACGTACCCAATAGACCCGAAATTCTGCGTGAGCAGGCAGCATGGCGAGAACGTTTGTTTCAGGCTTCTGCATCTTCAATAAGCAAATTTGCGACGACTCTATCAATCAATCCCGACGTTACAATTACAAAATCCGCTGTGATTTGCGGCGATATGGACATATATAATCGTGAAGTTAAGGACAAGATCGCTGTAGAGAGCGGAGCCGTCGCAGTGAATTGGGAGTCCTCGGCGATTGTTGAGGTCTGCGCGATTAATAACGTTAAGTATGTCGGTGTTCGCGTCATATCTGACTTGTGTGTTGCAGAGGATAGTGGACCGATCCCCGAAGCGCGAATTGAACGCTTACACAAATCCACAACTGCGTATGTAAAGACATTAATGAACTTCACTCAGGAAAAGATTAACATCTGACAGATATAAGAAACAATTCCAAAGCGTCTATATGCCTAAAAAGCCACCTGCTTACAACCCGCCGCCCAAATATTTACACACCGCTACAAATTTTTTTCAATTGACACCCTCTAAATTTGTGATATAATTACTGACCAATACAAATGGTCCGCAAATTACTATCTGCTTTCAAGCCGTTAGGAGGAGTAGAGCGTGCGACAGTTAATAAATCATCAGTATAAGACTACCGTAGGGAGCAGCATTCGCAGCCAATTGCGTCTCCTGCTTACCGGTTGGATGTTGCTCTCAGTTTTTATTTCCATCGGGTTCACCGATGAACTGAGTCGAGTTGTTGGTGTCGAATTTCAGCCGTTAGCAGCGGCGACCCAGCGACTTATTGAGGCATTGGACTATCTCGGTGCACCGCTGTCTGAAAACGACCTCGCCGCAATTGAGGAAGCGTTGATTTCTGAGAACCCCGAACAGGCGATTGCTGACATTCAAAGAATCCTCGATCCGTACTGTTTAGCGGGTGTCAATATCAACCCTGAAAGTCGAGTGAAGGTTAAGGAAGGCCCCGTTAATAAGGAGTTGATGCAACAAGGGTGGCGGACCTTCTTGGTAAAGGTACACAATGAGGCTGGCGTGACGGCACCCTTAGCCGCAGAGAGCGAAAACGCCGCACCGCTCTATAAACGTTCCACTGGAAGTCCTGACCCGGAGGTAACCGTCCCTGAAAGCGAAATTCCGCATCGATTTCTTGAGATTCAAGTCTATGCCAATCCTCCTTTGAAAGCAGGTCTTTCCGGATTGGAATTGGAGTATCGTATTGTTCAGCTCTACAGTCGTGATGCTGGCAAACGGGAAGCGACAATTGGCTTCAATGTCGGTCAAGGCACGCAAGACATCGGCTTCCGTAGCGAAGTACCGATCCTATTTCACTGTGTGCCAGCGGTAAATGTAACCTTGGAGGTATTGGACTTTGATGGAAAACCGACGACCGCGGCTTTTATCATTCGTGACGAATTGAATCGGGTATACCCGTCGCGCGGGCGGCGACTTGCACCGGATTTCTTCTTTCATAACCAAATCTATCGACACAGTGGCGAATCCGTACTTTTGCCGCCGGGCGAGTATACTGTTGAATACACACGCGGACCAGAATATAAGGTAAAAACGCAAACCGTTACTGTCCCGAATGCTGAAACACATCAAGAGACATTTCATCTCGAAAGATGGGTTCATATCGCAGCGGAAGGCTGGCGTTCGGGTGATCATCACGTCCACGCCGCAGGTTGCGCACACTATGAGAGTCCTACTGAAGGTGTCACGCCTGAAGATATGATGCGCCACATTCTCGGCGAAGACCTCAACGTCGGGTGTGTACTCTCGTGGGGACCCTGTTGGTATTTTCAGAAACAGTTTTTTGATGGAAAAGTTCACGAACTCTCGACCGACGACTATGTGATGCGCTACGATGTAGAGGTCTCTGGTTTTCCGTCCTCACATGCCGGACATCTTTCATTATTGGGGTTGACGGAAGATGATTATAGCGGGACTGAACGCATTGAGGAATGGCCGAGTTGGGATCTTCCTGTCCTCCAATGGGCAAAAGCGCAAGGCGCAGTGACAGGCTTCAGTCACAGCGGTTGGGGTTTGAAAGTGGATGGTGACGAACTCCCGAATTACAACATGCCGCCTTTTGACGGTATCGGTGCAAACGAATACATCGTCGATGTCGTTCATGACGCTGTTGATTTCATCTCTACGGTAGACACACCTGCTGTTTGGGAACTGAATATCTGGTATCATACGCTGAATTGCGGTTTCCGCACACGAATCAGCGGTGAGACAGATTTCCCTTGTATTTATGGTGAACGCGTCGGGTTGGGTCGTATCTATGTGAAAATGCCCCCCGGTGCCCTTGATTTTGATGCGTGGGCAGCAGGGTTGAAAGACGGTCGTTCTTATGTCGGAGATGGTAAAAGTCATCTGTTAGACTTTACCGTCGGTGGTGTGCCGGTTGGGGAAAAAGCACCCACTGGAGAGCTTAGCCAGTTGGATTTGGAAGCACCCAGCACGGTAACCATCACGGCTCGTGTCGCTGCACGACTTGCTGAAACGCCGAACCTTCAAATAAAGAACAGATCTCTGGATCAGCAGCCGTATTGGGATATTGAGCGTGCGCGCATTGCGGAAAGCCGAAAGGTCCCCGTTGAACTTATTGTTAACGGTCAGGCGGTTGAGACGCAAGAAGTGGTCGCTAACGGTGAAATCGTACCCATTCGATTTGAGGCATCTATTGATAGATCCAGTTGGATCGCGCTCCGTATCTTCCCGTCGTCTCATACAAATCCAGTTTTCGTCATTGTAGATGGGGAACCGATCCGAGCAAGCCGCAAAAGTGCGCAGTGGTGTTTGGATGCTGTAGAAGTCTGTTGGAACCAAAAGGTGAACCGTATCCGAGAGGAAGAACGCGATGCCGCTCGCGAGGCGTACGATATAGCGTCGCAGACATATCAAAAGATTCTTGAGGAATCTGATGTAGATTGAAACTGAAGTCAGAACTGAAATGTATGAAGTCTTTTGAGAAGAGCAACCATTTGACGTGGAGATAAACCCGATGCAATACGACAAAAACAGATTCAAAATACGGGCACTACCTCACGCCCTTGTCTTACACTGGGTATTGAACCCAGTCATAATGTTCAACGAACTGATCTTCGGACAACGACTTCCCAAAGTCACATTGATTGATAAAAAGAGTGATAAATCTTCGATGGAAGGTTGTTACATCCCCTGTCCACACTGTGAAACGCTGAATGACAGCCGTTTGTGGGCAAAAGGCAACACTTTTGAACATTGGTTCGGCTTTGTGTGTCCAAGTTGCCATGAAATCATTCCGTGTCTATGGAACATTTTCAGTCTCGCTATATTGGTGATTACTTTTCCGCTGTGGTATTTCCCCGCACGGTTCTTCCGCCGAAGATGGCTTGAAAAAGAAAAAAAGAGATTGGCGAAGGTCCTTGAACGCCCTCTAATTCAAGCAAAGTCCATAAATTGGCTTTTGATAGACGTTTTGAGTTGGGGTGTATCTACATGCATGGCGTACGTGATATGGGTGATTTGCTGGGTTCTGTCGGACGTTTGGAACGGAAGAGAATGGGATTTGAGAGCAGAGATGTTTGATGCATTGCCATATGGTTTGTTAGTAGGCCTTATGTGGAGTTCGCTCAGGCATGGTTTATCGATAGAGAAAGATGAAGAAAGATCGGCGAATGCTCTTGAACGCCTGATCCAAGCAAAATCCATAAATCGGTTTGAGTCCATAAAGTGGTTTGTTAGAGGCACCTTTTATGTTAGTGGATTCCTATGGGGAATTTTAGCGGTTCCGTGGGGTTTGGAGAGAGGAAACTGGGATTTCGTGTTTGATGTATTGCCAGTTTGTTTGTTATTAGGCTTTATGTGGGGAGCATTCACGCATGTTTTGGTGAATCTAAAGCGCAGAAAGACCTGAATCTGACTGAAGAAGCCATTGAGGGCTAAATCAGGTGTTTCTATGATTGAGTATAAGGAGGAGTGTTATGAAACTTACGCCTCAAGAGGTCGAGCGATTTAGACAAGTAGGTTATCTCAAAATCGAAGAACGCGTCATTGATGACGAACACCTTACTGTGCTACGCGAACATTACGATGCCCAATTTTCACAGAGACGCGGCACCATCGGTGAAGGGTTGCGTAATCTCGCAGTCGTCGGGGAATCGGAAAGCGATGAGGACGCGGATCGTGAAGAAGAGATGTTACAGATCATGGAGATGTGGCGACTGGATGCGGAATATCGGAAGTTACTCTACCACGAACCGCTGTTAGACATCGTAGAGAGTTTAATCGGATCCGATATCCAATTATTTCACGATCAGGCACTCTACAAACCCGCCTATCACGGTGGTGAAGTGTATTGGCATCAGGATAACGCATATTGGCAGTGTGTCCCGCCCGATCTCGTGAGCATCTGGCTCACACTTGATGATGCCGACGAGGAAAACGGTTGTATGAACGTTATCCCTGGCAGTTATTTAGAGGGTTTGGCGGCGCACGGACGCGCTGAATCGGAAAAAGGACAATTGCCAGCATTATTGGAGGTGGATGCTGACGTGGATCGTGCTGTGCCTGTGCCAGTTAAAGCCGGATGCGTAATGGTACATCACTGTATGACCCTCCACCAAACGAATCCGAACCGCTCATCCCGTGACCGTCGGGCAATGGCGATTCATTACATGCCGTCCGGTACGCGGAATCGCAATGGCGACGTGATGAAAGACAACCCACTGCTACGCGGCAAGTTGGCGTGAGCAGCGGCACGTCTGAGCCACGAAATTAAGTACCTCACACGAATAGGAAGTATATTGGAACAAGTGGCAATCGTTTACAAAAATCAGTAATCAAACAAAAATACTTTTACCACACATATCCGGCAAATTATGCCGAATTGAAGGTAAAAAGACTTAAGTCAAGGGGAAAATTTCACGGTATCTCAAGGATTTCTTACAAATCTTTGCCGTCTACGAATTACAGGTTTCTCTACTTTTAGACAGTGAGTACTGTGACAGAAATTTCTGGCAGTAGGACTGCCTCCCCATATCACGATAGGAGATAAAGTGAATCTAAAACTTATGGAACGCTGGCAGGCAGAATTTGAAACAGCAGATCCCCAGGAAGTTCAAAAAATGCTTGCTGAAGCACCGATACTCGTAAAAATAAAAGTGAGACGGACATCACCGCTCTTTAATGCAAGTGTTAAGATCAAAGACCTTGATAAAGTCAAGGCACTTGTAGAGGCAGGCGCGAACATAAACAATAATGAGCTCGGTGCACATTGGCCAAGCCCCGATTACGAGATCAACCGGTATCTCATCAGTCAGGGAACTGCCGTCAATCAACCGTCCTATCTTGGGTTTCATGCTATCGGTGCCACCAACTTCGATTCCTTTCTGCTCATGATGGAAAACGGGTTGGATCCAAATTTCGCATGGCCTTACAACGGCGAAACCTTACTCCATGCGCAATCCCGCCACGATAAGGATACGTACCTTGCACAAGCTTATCTTTTGATTAAAGCAGGCGCGGACATCAATGCCCAAGCACTGAGTGGACTTGATGACGAACCCATCATGGATAACAAGCATTTCGTCGAATATGGCAAGGAAACACCGCTACATTTCGCAGCTCGGCTGGGCAATCTGCGGATGGTTCGGCTATTGTTAGACCACGGAGCCGACCCATCACTGAAAACGGTCAGTCGAATGAAGCAGCCCAAAAAGTTCACTGAATGGACAGATGAAGTCACATCACTGGTCTGGCCGCTACGCAAATTCAAGAGGGTTGTGTTTCAACCTTATGAAGGAGAGACACCGTTAGATATGGCACTGCGTGAGGGCAACGAAGAGATTGTCAACACACTCAAAAGTAGGTAGGTTGGGTTGAACGGATCTGACTCAAAACGTCAGAAAGAAATAAGTATTCAAAGATATCTAAAAACCTAAACTATCAGAACACGAGTGAAACCCAACATTTTCTGACACCGATAACGTTTGTATTGTTGGGTTTCGCTATCTTGATTTTCCAGTCCCGTTCATCGAAAATGGGAATTTTCTGTATCTGTTTGGGCGTTCTTGACCTTGACCGCTCAACCCAACCTACAGTCACAATCTATGGCAGAACACAAAAACCTCTGAATTTCACATTAGACGATTTCAGCACCTTCTCTTTGAAATCTTTCTTATCGGGGTATAGAAATGGCTGTAAAGATAGTCATCTTTGATTTATTTGAAACACTCGTCTCAGAATTTGACGCGGGTCACCCTTCAACCACCGAAGTCGCGCAGACCCTACAGTTGCCTGTAGATGACTTTCAGCGAGAATATGTCAATCATCGACCAGCACGATGTACAGGACAATTAGACTATGCAGCGTCTCTGCGTTATATCGTTCAAAAGCTTGGCGATAAATCTCCTGAAAACACTATTAAGACCCTCGCTGAGCGTCGCCATTCCGCTTTTACCGCACATCTGCGTCGTATAGAACCTGAAATCCTTGATATGCTCAATGACATTACCGCTTCAGGTATTAGGCGATGGATCTGAAGTCTTGGATTGGGCAAATAGTCCTTTGTCAGGCTTTTTTGAGGTAACAGTATTTTCTCATGTGGTCGGAATGGTCAAGCCTGACGCTCACATTTATCAACACGCATGTAAGAATTTGGGGGTTGTCCCTTCAGACTGCATATTCATCTGAGCAATACATCAGGCTCCTTAGCACCTATTCGGATCACATCGCGTTGCCGGACGAGAATAGAAGTCTATTGTTTGAAGGAATCGTCAATCTCATTGAGACGAAGTATGACAGGCAGGTAACCAAACATTACGAAGCCGTTCTTGACCTTCGGCAAACGAATTGACATCTATCCCTAATTGTGGTAGGCTAATGTGCATTGGGTGTCAGAACCAAAAAAGAAAGAAAATCACTTATCGGAGGAAAAAGTATGTTTGTTATTATCGCACCTATTCAGATTAAGGAAGGTCACAGAGATGCGTTCGTCGAAGCCATGATTGACGATGCAAAAGGCTCCGTTGCGAATGAACCGGGTTGCCTGAGGTTTGATGTGATTCAGGACGGTGCTGATCCGAATCGGATCTGGCTCTACGAGGTCTATGTAGACGAAGCGGCGTTCCAAGAGCATCTGAAAGCACCTCACTTCATCAAATGGCGGGATACCGTCAAAGATTGGTTCGCTGAGAGCGATTTTAAAGGCGCAGGTGGTGGCAGTTCCATGATTTACCCGCCAGACGATGCTTGGAAGTAACCGGTTTTGATCGTTAACGCACTGTCCATAGTTTCGCCATCTGTCCAGAATATTGTTGCCAGCAAGAAGGTCGTCGAGATCCGACGTTGGCTTCCACCAGATATCCCCTTTCTCAATCTCGTGCTTGTTGAGAATGAGATTTATTTGACTGAAGAAGGACAGGAGGACCCGAATGGGATGGCACGCGCAGTCGTGGACATAACAGGCGTTCACGACTGGATACCTAAAGAGGCAGAATCGCAAGGAATCGAATGGACCCCTAACTACGTCTGTTGGGAACTCTCAAATGTACGGCGTATAGAACCACCTATCCGGTGTGTTGCAAAGAGAAAGATTTATAAAATCGACATTGACACGACTTCAACGTTTCTCCAACCGTTTGCACTGACATTTTGATATGGAGGTTTGAAATGAGATGGATAGTTTTCTCTATTCTGGGCGTGGCATTTATTTTTGGATTTCCGTTTCTGAGCGCGGCGATTCGGGACGATGCAATGGTCCTTTACTACTCGTTCGATGCAGGGAAGGGAAAAGAGGTCGAAGACCTGAGCGGTAAGGGAAATCACGGTACACTCGAAGGCGATGCGAAATGGGAGCAAAATGGGAAGATCAATTCGGGGGTGTTTTTTAACGAACAGATTCAGAAAGGGGTCGTCGCGGCTCCAGCATCTGACAGCCTTGCGATTACCAAGAGTTTGACGATAGAGGTATGGGTTCATCCGGAGAGTGTCGGCGATTATCGCAATGTCCGCGGGCAAGCGAACCCTCACACCTATTATTTGAGTATCCATCAGGGGAAACCGTCCGTATGGATGGGATGCCCGGGTGTTGGCGGTAAAACGTGGAACAGTGCAAAGAGCGACATTCCGCTCAATAAGTGGTCGCACGTCGCCGCAGTTTATGAGTTTGATAAGGAACTTCGGCTTTATATTGACGGCAAACTGGATAACACCTATAAACTGGAAGGTGAAATTCCCGTCTCTCAATCAGATCACTGGTTCGGCAACCGGCTTGATGGCGCGTGGCCCTACGGAGGAATGCTTGACGAATTTGTCATCTATAATCGTGTGCTGACGGAAGATGAGATTCAGCAAGATATGAAGCAGGTTTTGAGTGTATCACCGTTGGGTAAAGCGGCAACGACTTGGGGGCTGCTGAAAAAAGATAGAGATGTTGACTAAACTGACACCACATCTGTTTACTTGGGCAGAAATTCACGGCGCGTCTCGGAATCAGCCATACAATTGGAATAGTTTTTTACTGCAAGACGAGAGCAACAGTATCCGAGCATTGATAGATCCACTTTCACTCTCCGAAAGTGAGATTCAACAGATTGACGAACTTGGGGGTCCAACGCATTTAATGTTGACTTGTACTTATCATGAAAGAGGCTTGACCGAATTCAAACAAAAATGGGGATGTCAAGTTTTGCTGCATGAAAATCAGGTACAGGAGGCAGAATTTGCTTTTGACGATACGTTCGCTGATAGAGATGTGCTGTGGGATCTTGTCGAGGTTGTACGTGTTCCAGATGTTCGGCATCGTGAAGAGGTCTGTTTCTACTTAAGAGCTCACGGCGGTGCCTTCATCATTGGCGATCTCGTTAGTGGTGGCAGAAAAGACAGTGGCATCCCGGACGGGAGGGTTGGATTTAACGCGCCAGAATATCTGGTAGGTCTTGACACAGCCCGCTTATCCCTCAGAATGCTGCTACACTTCAAGTTCAACCTTATGTGCTTCGGTCACGGATCACCAGTTGTACGTGGTGCTAAGGGAGTTTTGAGACAATTTACTGAATGCGATACTACGTGGGAAGACTTGGCTCAAAGACGAGAAGAAGGATTTCGTTTAAACCCTGAGCTTAGGAAACTGCACCACACCTAACAAACAGATGCTGTCTAATTTTAACGGAGGAACATTCAATAAAAAGATATGTCCGATATTAGATTAGCAGGGTTAGATGATGCGGAAGCAATTCACCAAATATTACAGGAGACATGGGGAGAATCGCTTCTCTTTGATGTGTTCGCCGATCACGTCACGTCGTCTGAGCATCAAGTTTTCGTTGCGATTGAGGCTGGTGAGGTAGCAGGCTTCCTTTCCGCTTTTCTGGTATCCGGTTCAGATCCTCGATGGGAAATAGATCTTATTATTGTTCGCGCTGCGAGTCGGGGAAAAGGGATTGGGACTTCTCTCATTCAGGAAGCGTTAACCTCTGGCCCTCGTCTCGGAATGCGTTCAGCTAAGGCATCAATTCGCATTGATAATTATGCAAGTCAACGGGCGTTCTCCAAAGTCGGATTTACAATGGATGCTCAAGTGCGTAGCCTTCTCCTTTGGAAACCGCTGGCTTTCAGGTTCGTTGAGAATATGCCTGAGACTGTGCATCTTATCCCCGTTGATACATTGACCTATCGTGGGTTGTGGATTGAAGGGTTTATCAAACCTCAATTATCTCAACAGGCGCAGCGCGATGTGATTCGGACAGCTCAGAGCCGTATTTTTGATGAGGACCGCTTAAATACAGGCATATTTATTCAAGACGATTTTAAAGACATTATCGCATCTGATTTATTAACCAGTGCCACCAACCACGGTCAGTACCACCGGTGGCAATATACGTTCAAGTGAGCGTTCAACCTAACAATGAAAAAATAAGAACAAACACAAAAAAGGTTGCTATGACACAATCATCTCTCCAAGTCGGAAACCTCGTTCAACCGATTGCACATGTTGACGTGCCTCAACGGACAGACTATAAAGGTAGATTTATTACACTGTCGCCAATCAATCCACAAACGGATGTTGGGGAACTCTATGAATGTTCTCACGGATCGGAGGTAAAGGAGCAGATATGGACCTACATGAGTTACGGTCCCTTTGAGGACGAGCACGGCATGCATAAGTGGCTTGAGGAAGGTGCTGGGTCTGAGGATCCACTTTTCTTTACCGTCCACCATCTTGAATCGGAGCAGCGGGTTGGTATGGTGAGTTTCCTGAACATCGTTTCAGACATGCGACGACTGGAACTCGGACATATTTGGTATTCACCGGATTCTCAGCGATCGAATGTGAACACGGAAGCCATATACCTGATGCTCTGCGAGGCTTTCGATAGATTGAAATACCGCCGAGTTGAATGGAAATGCGACTCTCTGAATGAAAAGTCTCGCTCGGCGGCACTGCGCCTCGGCTTTAAATTTGAAGGTATCTTCAGACAGCACATGCTCATAAAAGGTCGAAATAGGGATACTGCTTGGTATTCAATGTTGGACAGCGAATGGTCTGCGGTTAAGAAGAACATGGAGATATGGCTGTATCAAAACCCTGACCGGAAGTTGTCTTTGACAGCACTCAATAGTAGTAAGCTTTGTTGTTAACTTGCCAAATATGAGAGAAATCAGTTTTTATTGTACGGCATCAGGGCATTCTCCAGTTGAACAATTTTTAGATTCCCTTACTGCAAGGCAAGGTACTAAAGTCACATGGGTATTCCGATTGATTGAAGAATTGGAGTTTATACCGAAACAATATTTTAAAAAATTGGTTGGGACAGATGATATTTGGGAAGTGCGCGTCAGCATCGGTAGAGATGCTTTCAGACTTTTATCCTTTTTCGACGGTCCAAAGTTGGTCGTTCTTAATCACGCCTTCGCCAAGCAAACACAGAAGATTTCAAGGTCTGATATTCGTCTAGCGGAACAGAGAAAACGAGATTATTTTAGGAGGAAAAACGATGAGTGACTTAAAACAGTACGTCGAAAAACGTAAAGCCAGAGATCCTGAATTTGCCGAGAATTACGAGACTGGTTACTTGGAATTCAAGATTGGAGTTATCCTTCGGCAAGCCCGCGAGGAGGCTGGCTTGACCCAAGAAGAGGTCGCAGAAAAATTAAATACCAAGAAATCTGCTATCTCAAAAATGGAAAACCATGCCGAAGATGTTAGATTGTCCACTTTAGGAAAGTACGCAAAAGTGCTTGGAAAGAAATTATATTTGTCGGTTGGATAAGTCAGGAGGTATGTTGATGAGCAAATTAAAATTCGCTTGCCACCTCATCCAATTTGGTGGCGAACAGCGAGAAAATCCAGAAAAAGTGTTAAAAGAAGTCGCAGATGCCGGTTGGGAAGGCGTGGAGAGTGTTCATTTTGAGGGAGCAGACGGACTGGTTGAGATGGCGACGCTTGCACGCAGTTTAGGACTCCATATCGTCAATGCCGGTGGTGCAGGACTTGACAAGGTCCGTTTCAACATTACTTTGGGCAACAGTGCTGCCGAAGTGCCTTCATTGAGGCGTTCGGAATGGGGTGGTCCCGATCCGAGCGATGAAGATTTCGAGAATGCTGCTCGAACCTTAGACGACATCCTCGCGTATTGTGACGCACACAATATCAAAGGCTTCCACCACGCACATCTCGGCACGATGCTTGAAACGGTTGATGATGCGGAACGCCTCTTGGCAGCGGCACCGAGTCTCTGGTTACTGTTCGATACAGGACACATGCTCGCCGCGGGGAGCGATCCGATGCAGGTCTTTGAAAGCGAAAATTTGCGGAATCGGATCGGACATGTCCATCTCAAAGACTGCCATGCAGACGATCCTGAAACATGGGATTATAGAATACAACGCTTTGGGGAAAAGGCGCGTTTCGCGGAACTTGGTGCCGGAAACCTCGGACTTGATGTCAAAGCTGCACTTGAAGGACTCGAAGCCGTCGGTTATGACGGATGGGTCTCTGTCGAGCTGGACCGTCCGTATCCGCCGCGTCCAGCAGCCGAAGCTGCTGTCGTAAATCGGGAATATCTGAGAGGTCTTGGATATTAGACGAAGGGAGTTACGATGCTGAAGCGAATTAAAATTCAAGGGTACAAATCACTCGGAGATCTTGAGGTGCATCTTGAACACCTTGCTGTGCTCCTTGGTCCCAACGCTTCAGGAAAGAGCAATTTCCTTGATGCCTTACAACTCCTGTCAAGAATAACGACCAACCGAACTCTAAAAGATGCGTTTGATCCGCCTTATCGGGGACGACCTCTTGAATCGTTCGCTTTTGGAGAAGAAGGAATTGAGAGCCTACTTGCACAGGAAACGATTTCACTTAGTATAGAGGTGGATATTCAACTTTCCGCCAGAATTATTGAGAGGGTCAATCGACAAGTTCAGGAGATGAGGGGAACATCATCGGAAGCAGATGAATCCATCTCAAAACGCGCACTTCCGGTACGTGAGGAAAATCTACGCTATCGTATTGAGATTGAAATGTTTCCAAGATTGGACATTTTACGTGTGGCGGACGAATATCTTGCAGCACTCAACATTGATGGCGAATTAAGTAAACGACGCAAGCCGTTTCTGGAACAGATTAAGAATCGGCTACATTTACGGATGGAGGGACAAGCCCGTCCAACCCATTACGAGCGGTATCTCGACTACAGTATCCTTTCAATGTCGCACTACCCACCGCACTACCCGCATCTGGTCGCCATACAACAAGAATTGGCGGGTTGGTTCACTTTCTACTTGGAACCCAGAGAACAGATGCGCCTCCCGAATCCTGTTAAGGAGGTCCACCAGATCGGGTTGATGGGTGAAGACCTTGCAGCCTTTCTCAATACTTTGCAAGGACTTAATAGACAGCAGTTTGAATCTATTGAGAAATCACTGCACGCGATGATTCCCTCAATAACCGGTATTGATGTGAGTATCAATAAGTTAGGTGAGGTGGAGTTGGCACTTCGTGAAGGCGAGAAACGTGTATCTGCCCGTGTGTTATCGGATGGCACACTCCGAATTTTAGGGCTCTTAGCACTTGTTGCTGCGAAAGAGCCTCCGACATTGATAGGGTTTGAGGAGCCAGAAAATGGCGTTCACCCTCGTAGAATGCAACGCATTGCTCGGTTTTTGGAAACTCGTATGATTCTTGAAGACATCCAGTGCATTGTAACAACACATTCGTCGCTTTTGCCTGACCTAATCCGTGCTGAATCATTGTACGTTTGCCGCAAGGTTAACGGAAACACAGAAATTGAGCCCTTTACAATGATGCATGTGGGTCCACTATGGAAAAAATCAGATATTGCGGTAGCGTTGGAAGAAGGAGATGTCCTATCCCCTTCCGAGCGTATCTTGCGCGGTGACTTTGACGTGTAAAATTGACCGATTCGTTGAGGATTATGCCTATAAGATTTTTCTGATAGGCAGTCTCATTTTACGCCAATCCCGCCGCGTGCCGTCCAGCAGCTGGATCACCAGCAGCATGGAACGTCCCGTTATTTTTGTCAATGTAAAGCATAGAAGGTGCGGCAATAGCCCTTCCGTGTGCTCTGATCTGATGACCCCGATTGGCAAGCTCTGCCCTGACGTTTTCGCTCACGCTGTCATTGATAGTCAACGAACCCGCTTGCCCGAATGTCTCTGGACGGTTCGGATTCGGATCAAACGAATCTTGGTGATGCGCCGTGGCGAAACGCGGTGCCGTGACAGCAGTTTCCGGTTGCATATCAAACTCAACGAAGTCGAGCAACAAATTCATCGTCGCTTGATCCTGCAGGTCGCCGCCTGCGACGCTGATCGCTAAAATCGGCGCACCGTCCTTGAGAACCAGTGTAGGTGTCAGTGTAATTCTTGGACGCTTTCCGGGTTGGATACAGTTCGGGTGCCCTGGTGTTGTGTTGAGACTCCGCAAACGGTTGCCGAAACTGACACCCGTTGGACCGACCATACCACCTGCGTGATAGACGTTAGCACTCGGTGTCGCAGCGACGACGTTCCCCCACCGATCAGCAACCGTACAGGTCGTCGTTCCGCCTACGCCAGGTCGAAATACACCGTCTGCCTTTATCGGTTCCATGTTATGCACGTCACCGGGTCTGGCTTCGTGTGATGCTTTCTGCATATCAATCAAAGGTCGGCGGATCTGAGTATAGGCATCGGAAAGCAGTTCGGATAGCGGAACATCTACAAACTCTGGGTCACCATAATACGCGTCACGGTCAGCCATTGCCAGTTTGAGTGCTTCTGTGACCACATGCACATAGTCTGCCGAGAACTGCCCCATCGCTTTGAGATCGAAACCTTCCAGCAAACGCAATGCCTGACAGAGATAAGGGCCTTGTGTCCACGGTCCGCATTTATACACCGTGTAGCCTCGATAGTCCACCGTTACGGGGTCTTCAACAAGCGTAACATGGGCAGCGAGGTCTGTCTTACGGAGAAATCCCCCTTTATCAATGTAAAAACCTTCTAAGGCATCGGCAATATCGGTATCAGCACCGTTCCGTCCGTAAAACCGATCACTTGCAGCTTGGATTTTTGCCTCGCGGCTCCCGGATGTCTTCTGTTCCGACTCGACCATCCGCCGTAGCGTAACCGCCAATTCAGCATGCCAGTCCGCCTCATCAGCATCCAGCAGTGCCAGTGTCGGTGCCACAATGTCCGCAAATGCCTTCGTGCCGTAGCGTTTGAGTGTGGTCGTGCAGAGGTCCACAACCGATGGTACGGGTGCCATTTTGATGTCGCCATTTGGGATACCGTTTTCCATGTACCAATTGACGGCATCCTGTGAAAGCGGGGCACGCCCTTGTCCAGAGAGTGATTTCACTTCCTGCTTTTCCGCGTTGAAGATGAGGAGCGGCACCTCACCCCCGATAGAACAAGCACCATGGTCTGTGACGTTGAGTGCGAGAATCGTTCCTGCGGCCGCGTCTGCTGCGTTTCCGCCGGTTTCCAGAATCTTGATTCCCGCTGCAACCGCTTTCGCACCCCCCGCAGCAACAACGCCAGTTTGACTAACGGCTTTCCATCCAATTTCTTGCGTGTTTGACATCAGTTTTCCTCTCCTTTATCACCAGAAGTTGTGCTGATTTTCCAATCCTCAGTTTTGCTTTAAAGCATAGCATAAAATTGCATGCGTGTAAATATTTTATGGCTTGAATAATGAACGAAACTCGGTTAAAATATTATTGGCAACGGGAAAACTTAAAGCGGATAGGAAAATAATGATCGAAATAACAACTCACGACCATGCAAATGAGCTGATTTCACTTTCGGGTACCTACTTGGAACAGAATGAGAGTGAAAACAATCGGCCGCTCGGTTACGCCTATAGACTCGCCGAAGATCCACACGCTTACGACTCTGAACCGCCCCTTTTGTTAAGTATTTTGGAACACGGGAAAGTCGTCGGTGTTGCGATGATGATACCCCCTTATGGCGGTATTATCTTGAGCAGGATCGGCACGAAGGTTGAAGCCGCTGTCGTTCCGCTGGTGCACTACCTCCGCGAAATTGATGTCCAAATATCGGGAATTATTGGACCAGCGGCGGAAGCGCAAGCCTTTTCTGATTGCTGGGTTGAGGGTATGCTTGACGTATCAGCCAGAATAAGCATGCGGATGCGTATATTTGAAGCAAGAAGCGTCGCGAATCTTCCACTTTCATCGGGGAAGTTACGTCTCGCGCGTCCAGAGGACCATCCACTCACGGCGCACTGGATTACAGACTATTCAGAAGATGTAGGGAAACCTATCAGTTTTGACCTTGCTAAAAGTTGGACGGAGGCACTCATCCAGAATCAGCAATTACACATTTGGGACATCGAGGGCCCTGTTTCTATCGCTGCCGTGGACCGCCCAACAAGAAATGGTATAGCAATCCATTCAGTGTACACGCCACCTGAGCATCGCAATAAGGGATATGCGACTTCATCTGTTCTGTTGTTGACACAGAAGATGCTCACGGATGGCCATTCGTTTTGCTGCTTATATACCGATCTATCAAACCCAACTTCTAACAGCATCTACACCAAAATCGGCTATGTGCCTGTTGCGGATGCGTTGATGTTTGATTTTATAGCCAAAAAACCTCGTTTTTGATATAACCCCAGTAAGACAGTAAATGACAACTTAGATTAGAAATCTTAGAAGGAAAAAATATGGCTGAATACAAGATTGCGGTAATTCGAGGAGACGGAATCGGAATTGAAGTGATAGAGGAGGGTATCAAGGTTCTCAACGCTATCGCCGATAGGTACGATATCAAATGGGACTTTGTGGAGTTCCCTTGGGGATCAGACTACTATTTTGAGCACGGGCAGATGATGCCAGCAGATGCCCTGGATACCCTTGCGGCGTTCGACCAGATTTACCTTGGCGCGGTTGGACACCCCGACATCCAAGACCACATTGCGCTCAATGGACTTTTATTGCCGATCCGACGGAGGTTTGATCAGTACGTCTGTGAGCGACCGAGTGTCCTTTATCCCGGCATTAACACACCGCTCAAAGACAAAAGTGCCTGGGACATTGATCTGGTGGTAATCAGAGAGAACACAGAAGGCGAGTATGCCAACGTCGGCGGATTTCAGTACCAAGGGTTCCCTGAAGAGATCGGCGTGCAGGTTGGTGTGTTCACGCTCCGAGGGTGTGAGCGCATTATCACTTATGCTTTCGAGCAGGCTCGCGTACGGGATAAGAAGCGAAAAGTCACTTCGGTTACCAAATCGAACGCGCAAGGTTACGGCATGATTGTATGGGATACAGCCTTCGAGCGAGTCGCTGAAAAGTATCCCGATATAGAGACGGAGTCGTTGCTTGTAGACGCAGCATGTATGGATTTCGTGCGGAGACCAGAGGATTTTGATGTGGTTGTCGCCAGCAACCTGTTTGGGGATGTCCTCACGGACATCGGCGCGATTATCACCGGAAGCATGGGACTCGCACCGAGCGGCAATATTGACCCACAACGTCGGTTCCCGTCGATGTTTGAACCGGTTCACGGGAGCGCACCGGACATCATGGGAAAGGGTATTGCGAATCCGCTGGCAGCGATTATCTCTGGTGCGATGATGGTCCGCTTCATCGGTGAGATGGAAGCAGCGGACGTGATAGACGCAGCTGTGCTAAAGGTCGTTGAGGAAGGCAAAACACTACCATCGGATTTAGGCGGTCAAGCCACGACTTCACAGGTGGGCGCTGCTGTCGTGAATGCGATCGGCTAATGTGCTTTGGAGGAATTTTTCTACTGCTATTTCATAAATTAATTTGCATTTCTAAATCAAATATGTTATTATATATAATGTAATCTTAAAGCAAGTAAATAGGTTCGGTTCGGCGCAGTAAAACACAACGAAAAAGTTCTCTACATGTTTTCAGATTTTACTGATGCTAAGGTCGCGTAGAACTCAGGCAAATGCTTAAGAAAGTGATTTGTCACCCGTTAGATTAACGCGCGGATTGGGTTGCGTGGAAGACGAATCTTTATGTCGAGCTCACGTTTTTGAAAGCACAATTAACCTAACACTTGGAGAATAAATATGGCACTCGGTTCAATTCATAACGCGGCATCCAATGGGGACCTTGATGTCGTAAAGAAGATCATCGCACAGGACCCTGGTTTGGTCAACCAAGACGACGAACATGAATGGCGTCCTATATTTCATGCTGGATTAAGACGGCATTATGATGTTGTTAAATATCTAATAGACTGTGGTGCTGATTTGGCGGCGCATGATGGTTATGCGATTCACTATGCTGGAGAGGTACCAGACAATAAGGATGTCGTATCGTTACTCATTGCGTACGGGGGTTTGGATGCACATGCCAAACCGTCAAGCGAAGTCGCGCGCCAGTTTATATACGCCGTTTTCTTAGCCAATGTGCAGCGCGTCAACGCGATGCTCCGTGACAACCCAAAGTTAGTGCAGGAGCGTTACGCCCGTGGCGATACAGCCTTACATCACGCTGCTCGAAACGGTGACCTGGAAATTGTGGAACAGTTAGTGGGTAGTGGGGCAGATGTCAATGTAACATCAGATCACGCGCATTTTCCGCTCTACTGCGCAGCCGGTCATGGACATGTAGAAACGACGCGGTATCTCGTAGAACAGGGCGCGGACTTGCAAGCCAGACTTGCGGATGGAAAAACAGTCGTTGAGTGGCTGAAACAATTTGCCGATCATGATCGTCGCTTGAAAGCTTGTCTTGATGTATTGGAAAGATGATGAACGAAGAAACAACGGTTAAAATAATATCTCATAACCACGCGCGCGAGCTGATTTCACTTTCGGGAACCTATTTAGAAGGGAATGAGAGTGAAAACAATCTGCCTATCGGTTTAGCGTATAGACTTGCTGAAGACCCGTACTATTACACCCCTGCGTTACCCCTTCTCTTAAGCATTTTGGAGCAAGGACGGGTGGTCGGTGTTGCAGTGATGACACCGCCTAAGAAATTCATTTTGAGCAAGATTGACACAGATATCCAAACCGCTGTCGCTCGCCTTGTGGATTATCTACGTCAAATTAATGTCCGAATACCGGGGATTGTTGGGCCGGCAGTAGAAGCTCAAACGTTTTCTGATTGTTGGGTTGAAGGCAGGATTGGTGTATCAGCCAAACTGAACAAGCGCATGCGTGTATTTGAAGCGAGAAGCGTCGCGAATCTGCCACTCTCACCCGGGGAGATGCGTTTCGCTGATATTGATGACCACTCACTTATGGCGCGATGGATTGTCGGTCTCTCGGAAGCGATAGGTGAACCTGTGAGTCTTGAAAGTGCTAAAAACCGTGCCAAGAAACTCATTAAGGATCAGGAATTGTACGTCTGGGATAACGAGGGTCCGGTGTCTATTGCTGGTGTATCGCGCCCAATGCGAAATGGTACAACAATCGGTCTCGTGTACACGCCACCTGAGCACCGCGGTAAAGGATATGCGACTTCATGTGTTTTGTTGTTGACAAAGAAACTACTCTCGGATGGCTATTCGTTCTGCAGCCTATACACCGATTTAGCAAATCCGACCTCCAATAGCATCTACACCAAAATCGGTTATGTACCTGTAGGCGATGCAGGGTCATTCAATTGTAGGTTTTTTGTGTTTTATTTTTCTGAAGCGTTAATATTTTTAGATAAGCAAAAGTCGCGTGACTTTTCACGCGACTTCTGTTATACTTCACCCTAAAATCCAACAAGTTTTTGAGGTGAAACA
>JAJEET010000016.1 GCA_022820835.1 Candidatus Poribacteria bacterium | reverse complement strand
GTTTCACCTCAAAAACTTGTTGGATTTTAGGGTGAAGTATAACAGAAGTCGCGTGAAAAGTCACGCGACTTTTGCTTATCTAAAAATATTAACGCTTCAGAAAAATAAAACACAAAAAACCTACAATTGAATGACCCTGCGGGGTTATCTTCTGCTTAAAACAGACCAGTGCCGGAGAAAACAGTGAAGACGGCGAGAAACTTAACCCCATTCACCCATATTACCTTGTACATATCAGTGACGAAGGCGAAGTCTCTATCGGATTCACCAACCCGAAACGGATTTTAGAACGCTTCAGCATGCTCTGTGTTGGAAAGACAAATCCGGATCAAGACCTCTGCAACGGGTTCAACGAGGAGACCAAGAACGGCAGCGATATGACAATCTATGAAATGCTACTCGATGCCGCGCTCAATTCAATTCGTGACGCATACAATCGGAAGGTCAACGATCAACTTGACGCGAGCCCTGATGCCCTGCTCCCAACTGCTGATAGTCAAATTACAGACAAAACCGAATTTGAACTCATCACATGGCTGGTCATTAGACATTAGACCATACTGTACCACAATCTTCCAGATTGTGTCTGCTATGAAAAAAAAATATAGAAATAAAACGGAAAAACTAAAAATGAATCAATACAACCACAAACCATACTATCGTCGTAACTTACCACATATACAACCCCCAGGAGCAACCTTCTTCATAACATTTAACCTAACAGGATCAATACCGAAACACATCTTACAACAGTACATCACAGAAAAAAGAAAACTTGAAGCAGCAGAACAGATAACCTTCAAACAGAAACAAGATATTCCAGAAAAGAAACGTGAGTGGTTCCGAAAATTTGAAGAAACATTAGATCAAGCAAACAACGGACCCGTATGGCTCAAAAACGAACAGATAGCTGAATTGGTAACTGAGAGTCTTCACCACCTAAACGGGAAAGTATATTCTTTAATTTCATACTGCATCATGGCAAACCATGTCCATGTCGTATTTACACCACTGGAAATCCAACCTTCTGTAACAGACGATAAACAGACTCACAATATGCGTTACCATTCGTTAGCTTCCATCATGCATTCACTCAAAAGTTATACAGCACAAAAAGCAAATCAAATGTTAGGACGCAGTGGTGCATTCTGGCAACACGAAAGTTACGACCACTGTATCCGTAATCCAGATGAACTGCACCGGATTATTAAGTATGTCCTCAATAATCCAGTAAAAATAGGTTTAGTCAAAGAATGGAAAGAATGGAAGTGGAACTACCTATCCAAAACATACGACTTGTAGCATGAAATCTTCGTAGCACAAACTGGAAGTATGTGCTACAATATAGAACTTACGCATGCTGCTCTTTTGTACCACAAACTTCCCAGTTTGTGACACAAGAACGCCATGTTTTCCGAGAAACCTCATCTAACAGAACAGGTCGCAGTCAAAATTGCGTAAGTCCTGTAATTGATAACTGAGAAAGGTAGCCTATGAATTCAGAAATAACAATCAGACAAAACATTGAGAACATCCTAAAGAACTTTGATGACCAACCGCTAAGAGAAGCCTCCACAACTCTCCTGAACACCCTCGGCTACTACAGCAAGCGAGTCGGAAACGATGCAATTGACAAGGACAGATTTGACCGTCTCTTTGAATCCGCCCTTGACACTGCCAATCCGTCTGATAAACTCCGCATTGATGAGTGGCAATCCTTTTACCAGATCATGCAAGTAGCCGATGAAGAGATTAACCAACAGGTAGACCCAGAGCAGGGTTCGTTGTTTGAGAGTACCCAAATAGACGAGGCACTCAGAACTTCTTATATGTTCGTCACAATTCAACTGACGAAAAACACCTACACACGCACCCAACTCGCCGACATCACCCGTTTTATCAACAAAGCATTTGAAAAATCGATCATGGTGATGTTCCGATACGGTGCTGTGCTCTCCCTCGCCATTATCAACCGTAGACCTAACCTCCGTAACACGACCAAACAGGTATTGGAAAAAGTGACGCTTATCAAGGACATTAACCTTGATTCTCCGAAGCGCGCCCATATAGACATTGTATCGGAGCTCCATCTCCAGCGACTCATTGAAAATCAAGGCGTTACCAACTTTGACACACTCCACAAGGCGTGGGAAGCCGTTCTCAATACAGAAGCACTTAACCGCCGCTTCTACCGAGACCTTGAAACGTGGTACGAATGGGCAGTAAAGAAATCTGAATTCCCAGATAACGAAAATAAGACGCAGGTTATCCGAATGATAACGCGGCTGCTCTTTGTCTGGTTTTTGAAGGAAAAAGCACTCGTTCCTTCGGATATCTTTGACGAAGAAGGCGCGCAAAAATATCTAAAAAATTATGATTTAGAGACATCCGATTATTATCAAGCCATCCTGCAAAATCTGTTCTTTGCGACCCTGAACACGCCAATAGATGAGCGGGGCTTTAGTACACGCGATAATCGTACCCATCGGGACGCAAGCAAGTATCGCTATGCCGACGTGCTCCAGAAGCCCGACACTTTCTTGGAACATCTCAAGCACGTCCCTTTTGTCAACGGCGGTTTATTCGACTCTCTTGATTCGTTTAAAGGAAAGCGTGCCGGGGGCGTGAGAGTTGATTGCTTCACGGACGACGAAATGGATAGACAGAAATTACAGGTCCCCACGAAACTCTTTTTTAAAAAAGATAATGGCATTTTCGAGATATTCTCACACTACAAGTTTACTGTGGAAGAAAACACACCCGTCGATCAGGAGGTCGCATTAGACCCGGAATTGCTCGGGCAAGTGTTTGAAAACCTCCTCGGTGTATATAATCCTGAATCAGAAACTGCCGCTCGCAAAACGACTGGCTCCTATTACACCCCACGTCAGATTGTTGATTATATGGTAGACGAGGCACTCATCGCCTATTTCCTCCAGAAAGTTGAACCTTATGACAATGACAAGAAGGACTTAGAAGACCGTCTTCGTGATGACCTTCTCGCCTATAACCAGCAGGGGGAGATTGAGAAACCTGATGATCACCTTATCCATGAAGACGAACTTGAGCCAATGATTGAAGCGATAGATGCCCTTGAAATCCTTGACCCTGCCGTCGGTTCCGGTGCTTTTCCGATGGGGATTCTCAATAAACTTGTCTTGATCCTGAAGAAATTGGACCCGGAGAATGAGCGTTGGAAACAGCGACAAATTGAACAAGCGGAAAAAATTCCTGACCCGCAAAGCCGAGAAGTCGCACTTGCTGGCATTTCGGAAGTCTTTTCGGAGGCAAACCAATACAACAATTACGGACGTAAACTGTACTTGATTCAGAACTGTATTTACGGTGTTGACATTCAACCCATCGCTGTGACGATTGCCAAACTCCGCTTTTTCATCTCGTTGGTTATTGAGCAGGAATCGAATGAGAACCGAGACGCGAACTACGGTATCCGTCCGCTCCCTAATCTGGAGACGAAATTAGTCGCTGCCAATACACTTATCGGCTTGAAAGAGTTGAGCGAACCTGACTTACAGTTATTGCTGACAAATGACATCATTCAACAATTACGGCAAGAGATTGAAAGGATCCGCGTAAAGTATTTCAGTGAGAACAACCGTCAAAAGAAGTTGAAACATATAAACGATGAGGAGCAGTACCGGGAACAATTGGCAGAAACATTGGCAACGGAACATGCAACGTGGTGCCAGCAGGAACAAAACAGAATCTCGGCACAAGTAAAACAGGTACCGAAAGCACGAGCGCAGCAACAATTACGAGAAAAATTGCAAAAAGCGTACAAGGTGCGCGAGGCGAAACTCACTGCAGGAATCGCCGAGGCAAAACGAATTGCCGATTGGGATCCGTACAACCAGAATGCTGCAGCAGGTTTCTTTGATCCGGAGTGGATGTTCGGTATCACAGATGGATTTGATATTACCATCGGCAATCCACCTTACGTCAGGGCAGATGCCGGCGGAGATGACCCAGTATTACGAGAAAAAATTAAAGTAATGCGTCAAGAAATTAGGGATAGCAAGCAATACGAAACGCTTTATGAAAAGTGGGATCTGTATATTCCGTTTATCGAACGGAGTTACAAACTGCTCAAGCCGGGTGGTTGGACAACGTTGATTGTCTCTGATGCCTATTGTCACGCAAAATACGCCTTAAAATCGCAAGCGTGGTTTCTGAATGAAAGTAAAATACGAAGGCTTGATTTCCTCGGCAAGATCCAGATTTTTGATGCCGCTGTGAAAAATGTTATCTATCTCTTTCAAAAAGCGGACGGAAGCGATAATAAGCCTGAACGCCTCGTGCATGATCCGGTGTTTGGGACAGTACATCTTTTATCAACGGACGAACAACAGAACCTGACACAACGCGCTTTTTTCCCTGAAGATACCCTTGCACAGCAATTCGCAGTTCCAACGATAACACTTGACCAGATTTGCTATATTAGCGTCGGTATGGTTGTGCATGGCGATGAAAAAAGGGCACATGGTGAATTTGGTTTGAGAGATGTCGTCTCAGACGCAAGGGATAAGAGCCACCCGAAGCCGTTTGTAGAAGGGAAATATCTTGCGCGGTGGCTCCCTGATAAAAATAAATGGTTAGAATGGGGGACTGCACGTGCACCTGCCCTATTTCGTCGCCGAACATTCCCGGAATTATACGAAGTTGAAGAGAAGTTAATCTCAATTTCCATGGGAGCAGGCGTAGAAAAATTGCGCGTTGCCTATGATAATCAAAGACTGTATCATAATCATTCGGCATGGTCTTTTGTCTTATGGCATACTTTAGCAGGTGTGCGGAACCGATCTATTCAAAAACAGACACGTTATCCTAACGAAAAACCGAATCCTGATTTACCCAAACGAGAAGGACTTGAAAAAACAAGTCGTCGTTTTACAGTGAAATTCCTAATTGGTGTAATGAATTCCACTGTCGCGCGCGATTTCTTAAAGGCAAATCGTCGTAGCAATCTTAACCTTTACCCTGACGACTGGAAAAAACTGCCGATTCCGGATGTGCCGCCCGGACAGCAAGCACCGATTGTTGAATTGGTTGATAAAATTCTCATTGCGAAGCGGAAAGATCTTGAGAGAAAAGTAGTTCGCCTTGAAAAGAAATTGGATAAATTAGTGTCCGCACTTTATGGTGTTGAAGATGAGGAGTAAGATATATGAAGATAAAATCGATTAAACTAAAAGATTTCAAACGTTTCACAGATTTGACTATTGAAGGATTACCTGAAACGGCAAAACTCGTGGTGATTATCGGTCCGAATGGGTGCGGTAAATCCTCCGTGTTTGATGCCCTAAAACTAAAAGACTGTCTTCCCAATGCTGTCGGGCCAGAAATGATGCCGGATGACTATTACCAACTTCTGGAGTACTATTTCAAATCTGATGAAAAGAGACATCGTTATTCTTGCTATGGATCCTTAAGTCAAACTCCAAATGACAGAAGACTCTCTTATCATCGTGCTACTTCTATTGTACAGTTACATGATGGTTTAGTTAACTTCTCTTATCGTGGTGCTCTTCCTATTCAACAGTTATATGATGGTTTAATTATAGAATTTCACCGTAAAGAGTTAAGAGACAACAAGGAATGGGAAAAAAGTGTGCATGTCCGTTCTGCGTATAGGAACTATTCAGTGACTCAGCCGCCCGTTGTTAGCAGACATGATCCATTGCAGGAAGGCAGCCTTGTTCGGCTCATGGAGAACGATGAGACTTTTGCATTAAACTGTCGGTATTTGGTTTCGCGATGGCTAGAACGTAGTTCAAAAATTGGAGAAAGTGACCAAAATTTAACTGATCTTCAAAACGAAATTTTTGGTGAACTCCGAGACGCAATGCGTAGACTATTCACCGATCCACCATTAGCTCTAAAGAGCCTTGGACATCCCACGGATGGGGACCTTTTTGAATTTGATAAGGGAACGAGTGAGAGGTTTACATATCAGAATCTGGCAAGCGGTGAGAAGGCTGCGCTGGATTTGCTTCTGGATGTTATTGTCACGAAGGCTGAGAACGATGAAACTATAATTTGTATTGACGAGCCGGAAGCACATATACACACAAAACTTCAAGGGAAGCTGCTCGAGGAACTCTACAACCTTGTTTCTGAAAAGTCTCAACTCTGGATTGCCACCCACTCCGTAGGCATGGTGCGCAAGGCATACGAAATCTGGCGAGCAGATCCGGATTCAGTTGTATTCCTTGATTTCGGTAAAGACGATTCTGGTCAAGACCGCGATTTTGATGGGCCGGTGAAAATCGAACCTGCCAAGCCCAACCCGAATTTCTGGGCAAGCACCTATGAAGTCGTTCTCGGTGATCTCGCTGGATTAGTCGTAACTGGAAGGACCGTGTTCTGCGAAGGCGAGGAATTTGATGAAGAATGCTATAGGAATATCTTTAAGGGCACATACCCGGAAGTCTGTTTCGTCTCTCTGGGTGCAAGAGGAAACGTAGAAAAATCTGTAACAGCAGCGAATCTTGCCATTGAGAAGATTGTGAAGAGCGCAAGGGTTATTGGGATTGTAGATAGGGATAAGGCGACAGAAGGCGAAATAGAGCGGAACGCCAAAAAAGGTATCCGCACTTTATCACGGACAACCATCGAAAGTTACCTTCTTGATGATGAGGTGCTAGCTAAGTTGTGTGAAGACCATGACGCATCTGATAAAATTCAGGATTTACTTACGGCGAAACAGGATGCTCTTGACAAGCATGGATTAAAGGCATCTGACAATCTGAAGCCGATTGTTCAGCAGGTCCATGGTGCCGCGCAAAAAATTTTAAAATCGGCTAACTTGGGAAATACAAGAGAAAGTTTCATGATGGATGTGCTCGCTTCGCGCATTCAACCTGGCATGAAGGTCTATGAGCAATTAGAAAAAGACATCTTCGGCGAGTAAATCGTTGATTAACCTGTTTTGATTTTCCTACAAGTTCTTGTTAATAAACGTCTTCATTTTGAGAGATAGCATTCATGCGAATTCCGTTTAATCTATATGACTTTTTAGGGTACACAGTGCCTGGGTTAATCGTAATAATAATACTGGCGATTCTGATAAATCCCGCACTGCTGTCAAATCTACCCGATGAATTAAAAGATAAAAACAGCGAATTAGCACAGTTCCTGCGTCCTACTGTGACGCAAGGGATTTTTTACGTAGTAGTTTGTTATCTCGTTGGTTTTGCCACTCATGGATTGATTCATTGGCTTTTTGGACAACTGGTAAATATTTTTCAGCCTCTTAAGAAATTCCATGCCCATTACGGGTCGTTTGAGAAAGCTCTATTTGATTGTAAATACAGAGATGATTCTGGAGATTTTGATCCTTATACAGATGAATTTGTAAAAAATTTCAAAGTCAAAATTGACGATGTTTTTAGCATTAAAGTAGAAACAATACGGGAGGAGGCAAAAAGAACAGAAAATGATGTGAAGTATACGGAGATTTTTGATCTGTGTCGAACTGCCGTTCTAAAGCAGAGCCCAGACGTTTACTCGCGCGGTTTTACACTATTAGCTCAATATAACTCTGCCAAATTGATAGGAAGTATCTTTTTTTTTGCAGCAGCCGGATTTTTAGTTAGAATTTTTGTTCCACCACAGTACTTGCAATGGATACCGATCCTAATCTGGATTTTGGTATTTGTGCTTCTATGTATAAAGGGGAAAATTAAAAAAGGAGACAAACAAAACGTAAAAAGGCAATCTTTGTTTGGGATTTTTTATTGGTTTATTGTGGGAGGACTTGGTTTTATTGCTTGGTGGAAAGAAGGGGTTGATGTTCTATTTGTATGCTATTGCGTCAGTGCAGTTTTATGCCCCATATTTTTCCATCTTTATCATATAAGTCTTAAGTATTATCGTAACACCATCCTTTATGGATTTTATGAATACGCCGTAGCCCGCGAAAAGTCGGAAAAATCCAAAGATAGTGAAAATTGATTTGAATTACTTATCAAATAGTGGTATAATTTTATTATGACAAAACGAAAATATCGAGTCCGAGATCCGATTCACGGGCTTATTGAACTTTCAGAAGACGAGGTCAAACTGATTAACACAAAGGCTTTTCAACGCCTTCGTCGGATTCGGCAGTTGGCGATGACGTTTTTGGTGTATCCGGGTGCCGTGCATACACGGTTTGACCATTCAATTGGGGTGATGCACATTGTCGGGAGAATTTGTTCCAGACTCAAAGAGTTGGGATCTAATGACGTAAATGATCGGGACGTTAAATTAATGCGTTTCGCTGCATTGGTTCATGATATTGGGCACGGGCCGTTTAGTCATGTTTCTGAAGACCTCTTAGAAAAGTACGCTCGCGATCAGAGTGGTATCGGCGCAACACGGGAAAAAATACACGAACAGATCACGGTTGATATAATCGAAACAGACCCAGAGGTTAGATCCATTCTTGATGATGATGAACGGGAGTTTGTGGTTAGGCTGATTAAAGAGAAAGATATGCGGGATTGGCGGCGTAACGTCATTTCTAGTGAACTTGATGCCGATAAAATGGATTATCTCCTGCGAGATTCCTATTTTGCCGGGGTCAAGTATGGACAGTACGATTTGGAACAGATAATTGAATCCTGCCGTATTGATACGGACAGAAACACAACCTCCCTTGTTATGAGTAGTGCAGGAATTTATGCCCTCGAACAACTTTTACTTGCGCGTTATCACATGACACAGCAGGTGTATTGGCACAAAGTCAGTTTGATTTCCAACCAGATGATTATTCGTGGAATTACGCTGGCAATTGACGGAGGCAATTCCGACATGAAAGAACTCTATCAATACGATAAAAATAATAAAGAAAACTTCATTCAGAGGTATCTAAATTATCACGACGAAAAGGTGATTGACGTTTTGAGGCACTGCGAAGAAGAAAAAGCATGTGAAATTTTCAATCGACTTTACCACAGACAACTTTTCAAAAAGGTCGCCGAATTGCCACTTAAAGAAGTTGAAGATGCCAGGAGCTTACCAAGGCTGCTTGAAATGGCGGATTCTCAAAAGCAGCAATGGGAGCAAAAGATCGCACATTATCTTGAAATTGATGCTGCCGATGTCATTGTCCATAAGCGTCAGATTCGGAATCCTGACTATGGAAGTCGGGGTAAAATTCTAAATCCAGAATCAATCGAAATTCTTGACGAGAAGCATGATGTACTAAGGCGTATTGGGTATTATGCCAGTGAACTGTCTTTCGTGCGTCCCCCGGGCGACGATGCTTCTTTAGAAACGGTACAAGTTTATGCCTCGCCCGATGGTTGGAACCCGTCCAAAAAACAGAAGACTCCTTCCGAACTTGAGGCTGACATTCAAAACATTTTGTGTTCTGTCTAAAAGGAGGCAACATGCACATTATTGACATCCTTCTCCTCGTTGTGAAGAGTGAAGGCGAAAATGGACTGCGCGGCAGAACACTTCTGCAGAAGAAGGTCTATTTTTTATCAGTCCTGATGAAGTTTGATTTAGGGTTCTCGCCGCATTATTATGGCCCCTACAGTAGTTACGTTGCAAGCCATTTAGATAGTCTGGTGAACTGCGGATTACTTAAAGAAGTAACAGAGTCTTTTTCAGACGAGGAGAATGTCTTCGGTGAAAGACGTCGGCATACTTATTCTGTTTCTGATAATATTGAACCCGTCTGGCAGGATATCAAAGGGAAACCGCGATTTGACGAATGGCAAGACGCTTTAAAACAAATAAACGAACAGCCTATCTCTAAACACTTTAACAAACTCTCTATTGCAGCAAAGGTCTATTACATTGTCAGCTGGGAAGGGAACGGGACGCTCACACTCACCCAGGTTCAGCAGATTGCCGAAGAGTATGGCTG
Organism: Candidatus Poribacteria bacterium; assembly: GCA_022820835.1. Classification (GTDB taxonomy): domain Bacteria; phylum Poribacteria; class WGA-4E; order WGA-4E; family WGA-3G; genus WGA-3G. Next base: position 9,191 of record JAJEET010000016.1, on the reverse strand, counting down.
GAACGTGAAGGCAGAGGATATCGAAAGCGTCCTTTCCTTTCTAAAAGAGCTCAAGCTTGTAACAACCGATGAATCTAATGATATTCCGTTCTAAAAATGAAGGATATTGTAATCATGGTAGGAGAACGATTAAAAAGATTTAGAATTGCCCATGGCATGTCTCTCGGGGACTTAGAAGCTGCAATTGATGGGTTAGTCAGTAGTCAAACGCTGTCAAAATATGAACGCGGGAAGCTGCAACCAACAGCGAGAGTCCTCAATCGAATCGCTTCCGCCTTTGGAATTAAGTCCGTCCAATTGTGGGGTGAGCCAACCTGTGACACAGAAACCGAACCCCTTCCTAATCAGACGATGGATCCGTCTACTGATAAACCACTTAGCGAGCGTCGTAAGTTTTTGCAATTACCAAAAGCAGAGAGACACCGCATCTTAAGCGAACAAGCGGAGGAGATGGCGGATTTCTACGAAAACGATACGGAGTGGCGAGAATGGGAAAGATTGTCCCTTGTCGAGTACGATATTCCTCTAAATTGACCCATAATATGGTGCGGTTGGGAATGCAGGTCGTTTATGGACGTGTACACCGCAAAACCGCACCTATCTTTTTGGAGCAGTGCTAATTCATACACGGCAACCGACAACTACCTTGCCTTCAAAGCACCCCATGTCGTCGTCAATTTACCAGCAACATCTACAGTCAAGATGTCCCGCGAGTTCATGACCGTCTCGACCTCTTCTGCTGACAACGCGCGATCATATACGACCAACTCATCAAGTAAACCTTTATAGAGGTTCGCACCACCGTTCGTATCCGGTCTACCCCCGATTTCGATGTTATTGTCGTTCCAGACCATCACAGGACCATTATTTGGGGTCGCCTTCTCACCCACAAGCTCACCATCAAGATAGACTTTAAGTGCCTCATCATCAAAAGTACCGACAACGTGATACCAGGTATCCGGTTTTAAACCCAAATTCGGCAGTGAAACTGTCGTATCAACATCGGCACCGTTGAACGGCCCCATATCCTTCTGCCCTGAATTAATATACCAATACAACCCTTCACCACTGCCGAGTCCAAATTCGACGTTATCGTCACTTGTACCCGATTTGTCGTAAAAGATGTTCCCATAGACATGTCCATTACCGATCGCGATATCCGATATTTCAAACGGGAATATCCAAACAGCGACAGTCAGATGCTCCACATAGACTTCGCTCTGCCCACCCGGATCTTCGATTATTGCGGGTCCACCTGAGAATTCTATCGCGCCGCCGACTTTACCATCGGCAACGAATTCCGCACTATCGTGGAGGACCGCTTCAAACCCGTTCGGACCGACATCCCTCGCAACATCACCTTTGCCCTCGTTGAACGGCAAATAAAAGTGTATACCGTCCGTGATTCGTGCCGTAGCACTGAGCGTTGCAACACAAAAAGTAAAAATCGCGAAAATCAAGAAAAGTCTTCTCATTTTGTCCACTCCTTCTTATTCTGTGTTACTATTTGTAAAATTTTCTGTGTTACTATTTGTAAAATTCACAAAAGCATCGTGATAAGTGCCTCCACTTTAACACACCTATAAGTCTGCGTCAAGAAAAACCCGCATGCCAATATCAACATGTCCGGCTTCCTTATTCTTCTTCACGAAAATTTATAGGAAAATTTGGACATAAATTTGTAACTGATCCTTAGACCTAACGTTTATATTCTCACACATGTGGACATGTATACATGTGAACAGGTACGGAAGCGTAAGTGAAAATTGAGGTGATTAACGTGGAAACAGCTCCAAAACCGACTACGATGGTGCCGCCATCTCGTCAAGGTAAAAAGATGATTTCGGGACATTTCGATAAGGATGTGCATCGGCAGTTGAAAGTACTCGCCTTAGAGAAGGATACGAGTATCCAAAACCTGTTGAGCCAAGCGTTGAATGCACTGTTCGAGCGGAACAATATGCCGCCGATCGCGTAAAACCTATTCCGGGAGGTTATGATGATTTCAAACGCGGATTGGAGAATCTTAGAAAAAACGAATCGGATGCTCGCGCTGAACTGGGAAGCACTCAGACGCGCACGCGCAACCGAGGATAAACATACCATCAAGATAGCGGAGATGAGGTACTTCCAAGCATTACAAAGTGTGATTGTATCGACCCAAAACGCCGTTGCGCAGTATGCAGTCTCAAAGTAATGTTATCATTTTCAACACTTTTCTGACTGTCTCAATTTCTGATAAAGGGAACAACATTACCTTTGTTCCCTTTTTTTACTCTCTAAATTCAGTAAATATGGTTCGTAAACGCACTATACAATAGACGAACGCGCTTGTATGATTGCTCGCGCGAATGTACTATCAATCTCAAATTTCGGTTCTGGGTGCCTTGACGCTGCCAATAACCTTCTCGCGATCGGTATTCCCATACTAAAACGCTGTACAAAACCGAAAGTGCACATCGCATCCGCTAAATTAGGGTTGCGATAATCAACATACCCCGGCTCACCAAAATTTTCAGCCGTTATCGTACCAAAGACACCACCAGGACTTAAAACCTCGATCCTAAGCCCCCGGCAGAAAGTCTTGTGGATTTTCCCAATCGTGAGGATTCCAAGTACAGTAGCGGTCGTGTCGTCAACAGCGGTAATCATTTTTGTTGCTGCGAGTTGCTCCTCCAAACTCCGGTCATTGGCTTCCAGAACCTCCTCAGAAAAGGCTTTAGGTAGGTAGTCATAACTAAACAGAGCAAGGTTAAGGTCTGAAAGGTCTGTCCTCGAAATCGGGTACAAATCAAACGGTCGATCACCATATCGCCGTTTTTCGTTGAGTATCCGTTCATCTTGAGCAAAATTTGACATCAGAAAACCCACCTAATCCAGCAGAATAGAAAACTTCACAATAAGTATACAAGGGCGATTCCGATTTGTCAAGACACCACGCAGATTCCAATTAAAGCTGAAAAACAAAACCAGCTACAATGCAGAAATCAATACAATACATGCACCCGATTCTTCCCGCGCGCCGTTTCATCCGGCAACGCTATCGGCACCTCAACGACAACAATGATCGCACCATCCGCACTTATCGCGAGCGTATCATAAGGCAGTTGTCCCTCTGTACGGTAGGTGTACAAATATTTTGATAAACCGCTGCCCTCAACTGCCAAATCAAACACCGATATACCGTGGAGACTCTCGTTCGGATCTTGTGTACGCTTAGAAACAGATAACGCAGCATAACGATCCTTTTCATCAATTCGCAAGCCTTGCGGCATATTCTCAAGTTGCCACTGCCAGATTTTCTCGCCAGTCCAAGAATAGGCAAACAACGTCATACCGTTTGGATGTGCCGCCGAGGGACGTTGCACACCTTTTCGGAGATGATAGGGGATGTAGGTATCTCCAGTAACAAAGAGTGCCGCAGCATCCGTCGCACCGATCGTACCAGAAGTCGCCACAATCGGGATACCACTCACCTCCAGTGGTGTCGTCAGATTCTCTTGCCATATCGGTTCGGGACTATCAATGTCAAAGATAAATGCACGACCATCGTCCGTTGTTACATTGACAAATCGACCATCGGGAGACAGGCTAACCCCTCGCCAAAACGTAACCTGTGAAAAATAAGGTGTCAACGGTTCAATGTCAGTGCGCCACCTCTCCGCGCCATCTTCCACATTCAACACGGAGAGTTTTCCATTGCCAGCAACACTTTCATCAGCAGTATTTCCCTGTAAATTGTGTCCTGCGTCTGTAATCAGCGCAAGCGTTTTCCCATCAGCACCTACGTCAAACCAACGTATTATCCTTGAGACTGCGCCATCCTGAGGCCATTTCCAAACAACATCACCCGTTTCGCTGTCAAACCGATAGAGTTGGGACATCTTACGCGGTGTATCGTTTTCTGTCCACGAATGCACACCTGCGACCAGAAGGTCCCCGTTAGCGAGTGTGGACATACATGCTTGACCCGGATAACCGACCCACGCGTAGACACTGTCCGGATCGCTCGGTGTAGAGGTCTCGATGTCATCGGCAGTCCGATATTTCCAACGAAGCACCGGCTTCTCGGTTGTGAGATCGTAGCAGTAGATAAATCCATCAGCCGCCTGTTCGCCAACGTAAAGCAGCGCGCCATCCGGATTAAACGCCATCTGTCTCACGTATCCTTCTGAGATACGCGTTTTCCAAAGCACATCACCCGTGATTGGTTGAAGAACTGTGAGATATCCGCTGTCCGTCGCAACCGCTAATTTCTCAGCATTCGATGCTAACGCAACCGCAGTCGGTTTCGCAGGCTGTCGGAGGTTCTCGATAAGCGACAAAAGTCCTCCTAATTCAACCGTGCGGATGAGATACGATACCGGCTTTAGCGGCGCAGTCGCCATTGTCACGCTATCATTCAAACGAAACTGATAATTTTGGTTCGGTTGCCATCTGAATTGCAATAGGACACGATTCGCATCAAGTCGTTGCATCGTCAACGCTTCGGCTAATTCGCGTGCTGTGCCATCAGACACAATAGTAACACCGATTTCGTCCGAGAGACCACCTTTGTCTTCGGTTTCAACAACGACACCTGTCCGAACCCAAGTGACACGCACATCGGCTGTCGCAATACCGATTGAGAAAATGAAAAGTAGGCTTAAAAGATGAAAAATTTGAATTCGCTTCATGCTATGTTTCCTTGTGTTGTCTGAATGCTTTTTCTGTGAGTGAAAAGCCGAACCTACCGACCCGACGCAATAGCTCAATCCGCCACACGCCAGAGTCCTTGTCCTAATCTCGCACCGAGAAGTACACCGATAAATGTATAGACGAACCCTTCTATCAGGATTCGGAGGACAATATACCAATCGGCGTAGAAAAGTCGATAGAACAGCATAGAGAGTTGCAATTCGACATAGACAGCGATTGCGTCGCAGACGCCTAACACAACTGCCCATGCCAATATGTTCCGTCCGCGCACGAACAGAAATCCCGTTTCCAATAATAGGACACTTGTCCCAGTATAGACAATCGCCATCGGTGTAAAGAGTCCGAACGTAACCCCGCTAAGCAGCAGCCGCACCGCCGAGACAAGCAAAATCACTCCGCTTCCGTTGCTCCGTCGCTTAACATCAGAAAACTCAAGCGTCGCAGCGTCCGTGTTCTGCCTACCTCGGTAGGTGTGCCTTGTAGACGTGTCTGTCGTCCTTTCAGGATTCCCACTAATATAGATTAACAACGCCGTCAGCAAAGCATAGTAGAGGGTCTCATTTATCAAACCGGTGAGGAGTACAGAAATCGGACCGAGAACGGCACGGATTAAGTTGAGGAACAACGTTGATGGAACCATCACCCCCACAAAAATCGTCGTGCCGAATAACGCGATAACAATGATCTGTTTCGTTGTGAACCCCGCAAAAATTCGTTTGTGCAACCGCAAGACAACCGCAAAACCAACGCTACTACATAGGATTGCCAATAGACTGATTAACAGTGCTTGCTGATTCGGAACAATGAGGTGCAACGGACGTTTTTCGCGGAGGACGGTTGCATCGCTACCCCAAACCTTCACCGTAATGTCACGCTGATACTCACCAGGGATCGCCTGTTCCGGCTTCCCCCGTCTGATATATATCGGGTGAAAATAGACAGGGAGTGGAATCTCTGTAACGACACCTGCGGCGAGGCTCGCAAATGCCACGCTCTGATTTATACCGCCGTTCACTGTCTCTGGCGGTGCAAGAAACGGAATCGTCTCACCGTTATTTATATCCAAATTGCCCGACGATACGACCACATGGATCGTCGCTTCACCGTCATTACGGAGACGCACTGTCTGATAGGTTGTCGGCTCAAAAGCGTTGGTTTGCGGCGTTCCAAACCATCTAAAAAATGGACGGGCATAGGAAATAGTATCCGCTCGCTGCCTCGGATCCGCTGTGCCTGTAGCATCTGTAGGCATGACAACCGATTCTATGGAGAGACGTTCAGCAATCTCTGGAATCGTTGCTACCTGCAACTCCACCACCGCCTGCTGCTCCCATACCTGACCCGTGTCAGTCGTAAAACGGACAGTACCGGAAATTTCTTGCACACCCGTTTCGATCCCCTCGGATGTTCTTAAAACCAACTCACGGTACCAGACCTCCGATGCCACCTTAAATACGCCGGTGGTAGACAGACACATTTCGCTACCGATCGTCTCGTTTTTCCAGCCTTCAGGTAACCGGACGACTGTCAGTGTTGTTGGAAGACAGAGCTGAAGGTCAAAAGTCGCTGGCACATTCCCGTTTCTAACGAGGACTGTAGCTGTCATTTCGCTTTCTTGCAAAACGAGTGCTTTCTGATTGCCATCGAATGTCCCGCCTATATCTGACTCCGTTGCGGTGCCGTAAGGAATCGCGATTTCTAAGCTGCCCTGCGTGTAAGAACGCGGCGCGGTTACGGTTCGACTCTCAACACTTCCCGTCAACAAGGTCGCTTCAAATCTGTAGGTCTCCCCTTCGCGCCATTCAAAGTAGAGAGGCTCTATCTGTCGCGGTGGTGTCGGGAAGCTGAGTTGCGCGATCCTCACACCGTCCGCATTAAAGGCGTTCAGACGCTGTATCGGTGCCTCTGCACTGAATTGCACCTTCGCACCCAACGAAAAGAATGTCACCTCCCATGATAACATCTCATCTTGCGGGGTCGACGCGCAACTGAAAAGGAAAATGAGCAGGGACAAACACCAGAGAGACTTCTTTGTTGCAGACCGATCTAAAGCGTCCATGATATGAATCTCCATACCAGTGCCGATGCCATTGCCCATTTTTAATGATTCCTAAACTACAACGCCTGACTGATCAACACCAAATCAAGAATATTGACGACTTCGTCACCATTGACATCGGCAACGATGCCAGCACCCTGATCACCCAAGAACCGAGCCGCGATGACCAGATCCAAGATATTGACAACCCCATCGTTGTTTATATCTTCGCGGCGCGAGATAACTTGTGCAAACGCAAGGATAGAAGCACCGGGACCCGCACGATACGTTTTCAGAAGCGAGGCATCGATAACATCCATGACACGCACATAGTCCTGTCCGCCACCTCCCCAGTCGGGTTGCGTGATATAAAGATTTCCGTCCGGTGCGAAGGTCAAACCACCACCGATAGGGGCATCCGCATCGTTGCTGAAGTTGGCAATCGTATCATCTTCGTCGCGAATCCAGTCTTGTGCTACCATATCATAGATAAGCAACCCCGGATTCTGCCAACTCCCTTGCATATATAGCTGTTTTTGGGAATTAAGAGCGGCGGAGCCGGGCGTGAATCCAAGTTTAACTGTTTTGGTAATCTCATCGGTAGTCGCATTAATTAAAAGGAGATGTCCAAGGATATCGTTGTAATTGCCTACTGTTTTAACAATAACAGTCGATTCACCGTCGTTGAGGATTTCACTCGCGTTTGTCGGTACCGCAATAGATTTCAGCACAGCATCTGTCACCGTATCAATGACTGTGACGCTGCTCTGGTAATAGATGGTTTTCCCCGCTTCCGGGTCCCATTCCCATGCCTGATTTGAGACGTAGGCTTTGCCGTTGAGAAGCGTAATACCGGTCGGTTTGTTGAAAAAACCGGTGAGAATTTTTGTCACATTGCGATTCGGAATGTCAACGATATGCACCTCATGTGCCGCTGCACAAGTAACGTAGGCTTTCTCATCGTTGATAAAAACGATCTGCTGAGGTGTCGCACCTTCTTGAATCGGAATTTCGCCAACGATCTCCCGGTCCTCCAAATTGACGATAAAAATGCTATCACCGTTACTTGCGGCACCCGGAACAGGTAAGTTAAAAGTCGGAATATACGCGAGATGTCCTCGAACCAAAAGACCGACTGCCCGCCGCCGCTGAAGCACTTGGTTACTAAAATGGAGTATCTCGTTGTCTACAGCCCGATTTTCATTCGGCTCCATCAGATCAATGATTGACAGCGATGCCGTAATACCCAAATCAGTATGTGTCAAGGCGTTTATAACAACCGCAAGGTCTTGAACCTCTGTCTGTCCAAAGGATGGACTCAGGAAGAGCGTAAAGAGAAGCGCGCTTATAAGTAGGAATGTGGGTAGTTTGAAAGCGAAATATCGCCGAGAAGCTTTTCTATCTGCGCTTGCAAGCTGCGCTGCTATAAGTTTGTTCATTATACCTCCGTAATGAAACAAAAAACCCCTGCTTCATCGGGAAGACAGGGGACAAGGAGACACTCCATAAACGCGAATCCTGCAATCGTTTCAAACACGCCATACCGAGTATGGATATTTCTATGCTAAATACTTAATTTGACAGGATAATACTGCGCACTGTTCCACCGCTTTCCCGCGAAAGCAGATACATGAAACACGACTCAGGCAGGTCTCCTGACTTCCGATCTTGTGTCCACTGAACCTTCCCATCAAGTAAATTGACAGTGGTCTTTTCAGCGGATATTTATGATCGTTTACAGTGGCGGGGCCGTGGCGGATTCTCACCGCGCTTCCCTATTCTCCGTAATGGCACCTGAACCGTTAATTTATTTAATTGTAATAATTGTAATGATGGGTTGGTGGATCGCTCCACTTTCCACCATTCCGAACCGCCCATGTCCGTTTCCGATTAAGCGGCTCTCTTGCTTAAGGATAAAAGAGATTTAGAATTATGTCAAATTAAATCTCAGATAATACTATATCAAGAAATAACTGATTAACCTTCGTCTTCATCTTCAGACTTCGTATAGGAGGGATTTATTTTTGCCTCTTTAATCTTGCACCAGTGACCCAGTTCAGATATTTGGGCAGGAGTTGCTGTTAACAAGAAGTCTATAACTTCGTCAACTCCTTCATTAGCGAGTTGGATGAGTTTATAGTTTACATTTCCTTTGTCGTTCGGTGCTCGCGTGAGTATTAGGGTTTTAACAAGTCTAACAGCATCATCTACCGCCTGTAGTCGCTCTTTTCTACTCATCTGTTCTACCTTTTCCATGTGGTTTATGAAAGATTGAAGTGCCAACGCTAATTAGGATAAAGCACACAATAACGAGTTGTACTGCCTACGGTTTTTAAGGCCACTCCCTAAAACAAGATTGTGCTATAATACAATCTCACTGAAAGGAGTTATCTAATGGCCAAACGAAGGAAATTCACCTCCGAGTTTAAGACGGAACTCGTGCTGGAGGTTATCA
>JAJEET010000001.1 GCA_022820835.1 Candidatus Poribacteria bacterium | reverse complement strand
GTTTCACCTCAAAAACTTGTTGGATTTTAGGGTGAAGTATAACAGAAGTCGCGTGAAAAGTCACGCGACTTTTGCTTATCTAAAAATATTAACGCTTCAGAAAAATAAAACACAAAAAACCTACAATTGAATGACCCTGGGTTGCAGCGGAATATCCCTTGACTTCCGGCATAATTTGTGGTAGACTCTAAGACAGAAGCAGGAACGGACATCTCCATGCATAACCCCGAAAATATTAACAAGCAGATCTACCGACTCGCACTGCCGAATATCGTTAGCAACTTTTCTATCCCACTCTTAGGTGCGGTGGATACCGCCTTAATGGGTAGACTGGAATCCGCATCCTATCTCGGTGCAGTTGGTATCGGTGGTATTATCTTCAGTTTTATCTATTGGGGATTCGGGTTCCTCAGAATGACGACAACGGGGTTGACAGCACAAGCCTTCGGAGAAAAAGACCTCCGAGAATGTGGTCGTCTGCTACTAAGGGCAATATGCATCGGTATCATCTCATCCCTACTCCTCATTATTCTCCAATGGCAATTGATTGACTTCAGTTTCCTGCTCATTGACACAGGTTCCGACGTAGAACATCTCGCTCGCGTCTATTTCCATATCCGTATCTATGCTGCCCCTGCGACACTGTGCCTCCACGCCTTTCACGGTGTGTTTTTAGGGCTACAGAATGCACACTTTCCGATGGTCCTGACGGTTGTGGTGAACCTCATCAATGTCGCTCTGAATCTCGTATTTGTGAAACTGCTCGGTATGAAGATAGAAGGTGTCGCCTTGGCGACTGTTATCGCACAATATATCGGGGTGTTCTTAGCGATTTTACTTTTCTGGCGACACTATCGCGGTCTCTTGACCCCGTTGCGGATGCGCGAAGTTTTGGTGTTGTCAAAACTCAAAAGGTTTCTCAGCATTAGTGGCGACATCTTCATCAGGACCTGTTGTCTCGTGTTCAGTTTTGCTGTTTTCACAGCGAAGTCTGCCGCCTTGAGCGATACGATCCTCGCTATTAACACGATTCTACTTCAGTTTATCAATCTTATGTCTTATGCCATTGATGGACTCGCTTTTGCCGCCGAGAGTCTGATCGGTAAATACAAGGGTGCAGGCGATATGCCGAACCTGAAACGGACGACACGTCAGATATTCTTTTGGTCATTTCTTTTTGGAATTGTGATTATGCTAATTTTCGTCTTATTTGGGGAGCAATTGCTGCGTCTCTTTACGGATCAGATACCGCTTATTGTGCAAGCGAAACCGTATCTCTTATGGATAACCGTCGCGCCCGTCATAAATGTTGCCGCCTACATTTGGGACGGTATTTTTCTGGGTGCGACCGCTTCTAAAGCACTGCGGGATTCCGTAGTTCTGTCGACGGTACTTTATTTAGTTGCCATCTACTTGCTGATGCCTTTTGGCAATCACGGGTTATGGGGAGCACTTACCCTACTGCTGATTGCCCGCGGTGTGTCGCTAACGGTATTGGCACCAAAATATTTATTCTGATTATGCGAACAACTTTTGCTGGATAAAATATCTGTCTTGTGCTAAAATAATGCAAGTTACTACAATATTTCGCAGATAAAAAAACGGAGGTTTCCATGAACATAATAGGCGATTTTGCAATTAAACAGCAGAAATACATGCCTGTTTTTCCGAAAGCGACTGGAACCCCTACCCAATATATCCCAGGATACCCCTACGAGGACGAACACCCTATGCCAGCGACTGAATTGCACGGTGTGCAGGCCAATATCTTTTTTGATCAGATCTATCGATACTTTCAAGTCGATGAGAACATCCATGTCGGTCTGGATAACTTTATTTACTACCGTGAAGGGGACATCACCAAGGTCGTTGCTCCTGATGTTTATGTCGTCCTGGGGGCTGCGAAACTTCCATTGCGACGGAGTTTTTATACTTGGGCAGAAGGTGCTGTCCCGACGGTCGCCTTTGAATTTCTTTCAGATGCCACGGCGCGTCAGGATCAGCATGAGAAGGTTCCGGTGTATCTGCAGGATATAGGAGTTCAAGAGTATTTTATTCATCAACCGGATACGGAGAGACCTGAAGTATTTCAGGGATGGCGGCGTCAGGAACAGGGAAATATCATTGAGATTGAACCCGACGCATCGGGTGCCTTGTTCAGCGAAGCACTCAATCTTCGTTTACAGTGGGAGTATCGACCCGGTGAGGAGATACGGCTTTTACGTCCATATCTGCCCGATGGCACGCCGATCGCTACATCCATAGAAATGCAACACCTTAAGGAGAGCGCGGAAAGACAGGTGGAGATAGAAGTGGCACGCAGACAGCACGCCGAACGCGTCGCAGCAGAAGCCGAACGCGTCGCAGCAGAAGCCGAACATCGTCGACAGGCAGACGCAGAGGAGCTAGAACGCCTCCGCGCAGAACTCGCGAAACGGTAACCGTGTTGAAAATACTCACAATTTACGCTAAACTGCAGAAAATAGTCCATATAAGTCCATGTTATAAGGAGAACAATGCAAAATGCCGAAATTTGGTGTCAATTTATTGCTCTGGGCAGATAAGTTTGACAGAGAAACCGCAGACCTAATCCCGAAAGTCGCTGAAATGGGTTTTGATGGTGTCGAGATCCCTATCTTCGACCCAGATACGGTGGATATTCCGTACACCCAAGCGTTATTAAAAGATACCGGTTTAGAAACCATCGGATGTAACATCATGGGTGGAGATAGGAACCCGATTGACGAGGATCCTGCTATCCGTGAAAACGCGAAAACCTATCTCAAGCGCACAGTCGAAATTATTGCTGAATTAGGTGCCGATACGCTCGTAGGACCGATGTACAGTGCCGTCGGAAATCTCGTTGGGCGCGGTAGGAACGAACAGGAATGGAGTTGGTGCGTTGAAGGGTTACAAGAGGTCGCCGAATTCAGTGGAAATCACGGTGTCACCCTCGCAAGCGAACCGCTCAACCGGTTTGAAACCTATTTCGTCAACATTGCCGAAGACGCCGTTAAACTTTGTCAAGCAGTGGATAGTCCGTATTTTAAAGTACATCTTGACACATTCCACATGAACATTGAAGAAAAAAATCAAGCGGAAGCGATTATCAATACAGGAGATTATTTGCATCACATGCACTGTTGTGAAAACGATCGTGGCACGCCCGGCACAGGACTTGTTGATTGGGAAGGCGTTTTTGGTGCGCTGGCGAAAGTTAACTACGACAGATGGCTCGTGATTGAATCGTTTACACCGGCTGTGAAGGAAATTGCTGCTGCGACGTGCATCTGGCGCGACATCGCACCGAGCGCTGAGAGCCTCGCGACAGACGGGCTCGCATTCTTGAAACAGAAAGCCGCCGAATACCTATAATATCAGCCCACTTGTAGGCGTGCGATTCTGCGGTATACTCGCCCATAAGCGAAGTGCATTATCGCACATTTACCGGTAAAACCGCGCCAAGAATTGGAGGACTGAGATGCGTTGCGTCAAATTGATCGGGCTGTTATGCCCAATATTCTTTGCTGTTTTTCTAATAGGCGATGTTCTTGCACAACATTCAACGCCAGAAGAGGCAGCTACAGATACTGCTGCGGAATCGCAATTTCTCAGCAATATTCGACAACTCACTTATGATGGAAAACGCGCTGGCGAAGGTTATTTCTCTAAAGATGGCAACGCGCTCATCTTCCAAAGTGAACGTGAACCGGACAACCCATTCTATCAGATTTATCTTTTGGACCTACTAACAGGCGATACGCATCGCGTCTCAACGGGTATCGGAAAGACAACCTGCGCCTTTTTCCGTCCGGGAACAGATGAGGTGCTTTACGCTTCGACGCATCACGACTTGTTCGCGAAAGCAAAACAGGAAGAGGAGCTGCAATTCCATGCCTCTGGACAAGAACGCCGCTACAGTTGGGATTACGATGAAGCGATGGACATCTTCTCGGCGAACCGAGACGGAAGTAACCTCACGCAGCTAACAGATGCCCCGGGGTATGATGCTGAAGCCTCGTATTCACCGGATGGCAATCTGATTGTCTTCTGTTCGCTTCGAGATGCCTATCCGAAAAGTAAACTCTCCGCTAAGGACCTCAAGCAATTAGAGGTCGATCCGTCCTATTTCGGCGAAATCTATATCATGAATGCCGACGGATCCGGTCAGATGCGGTTGACAGATTCACCCGGTTACGATGGCGGTCCCTTTTTTACGCCTGATGGACAACACATCGTCTGGCGACACTTCACACCCGATGGGAGCCAGAGCGACATTTATACGATGCGGATTGACGGGTCAAATGTCCGACGGTTGACCAATTTCAAAAGTATGTCGTGGGCACCCTACTTCCATCCGAGTGGTGCCTATGTTATCTTCGCTTCTAACAAACTCGGATTTTCTAATTTTGAGTTATACCTCGTTGATAGCAGAGGCAGACATGAACCGGTTCGGGTTACTTCAACCGACGGATTTGATGGACTCCCCGTCTTTTCACCTGATGGCACCCGTTTGTGCTGGACATCGAATCGAAACAGCCAAGGCGTTTCGCAACTTTATATCGCGGAGTGGAACCATCAAGCCGCGTTGGAAGCAATGTTAGAGGCATTCCCAAGAGCGAAAGATAATACCCTTACCTTGCAGTTCGAGAACAATCCAGTGTATCACATCTACCCAGGACAAACAGGAATTAGCATTCAGCGTCACATAGAAATTCTCGCTTCTGACGAATTAGAGGGTAGAATGACCGGTTCCAAGGGCGCAGAATTGGCAGCCAAGCACATCGCTGCCCAATTCGCACACCTTAATCTCAAACCTGTCGGCAATGAGACGAGTTACTTCCAAAAATTTGAATTTACTGCAGGTAGGCGGATTATAGCCGAGGAGAACCGCTTTCATCTCACACGCCAGATGCACGGCTCCGAACAGGTGATGGAATTCAGTGTGGAACGCGATTTTCAACCGCTCTCTTTCTCGCGCAACGGTGTCGTTGAAGGTGAAGTCGTCTTTGTCGGATATGGATTAACCGTACCCGGCGAGTTAGGTGAAGGTTATGATGCTTATGCCGGTCTGGACGTGAAAGACAAGATCGTCGTTGCCCTCCGCTATGTTCCTGAAGGCGTTGAACCTGAACGTCGTCAGCAATTGAATCGGTATGCAGGACTCCGCTACAAAGCGATGCAAGCCCGTGAACAAGGCGCAAAGGCATTCCTTGTCGTTGCGGCTCCGAACTCGCCAAACGCTGGTAAATTAATTCCACTTGATTTCGACAGCAGCCTCGCGGATTCAGGGATTGTCGCTGCATCTATCAGTGATACCGTTGTAAATGCGCTCTTCGCAGCGTCAGGTAAAAATCTGAAGGATGTTCAATCCGGGTTAGACGTGGAAAATCCACACTTTCTCGGACAATTTCCCTTGCCCGATGTCAAAGTCAAAATCGTGGTTTCGGTTGAGAAGGTTAAGAAAACCGATCATAACGTCGTAGCACTGCTGCCACCACTGGAATTAACAGACGAAACCGAGTATGTTATTGTTGGTGCCCACTACGACCACATCGGGCGCGGTGAAATCGGTTCTCTGGCTCGGAAGGGTGAAGAAGGACAGATTCACAACGGCGCAGATGATAACGCCTCCGGCACCGCTGTCGTTCTGGAATTGGCGACGACGCTCAGTGAAGCATACCAGAAGTATCCCGAAAAGTTCCGCAGGGGGATCATCTTCGCGCTCTGGTCGGGTGAGGAACTCGGACTCATCGGCTCCACTCATTTTGTTAATCAACCCGTTATTCCTTTAGACAAAGCGACGGCATACATCAACTTTGATATGGTCGGACGGCTCCGTGATAACAAACTTATCTTGCAAGGTGTCGGCTCATCTCCTGTGTGGACGAAGTTGATTGAGAAGCGGAACGTCCCTATAGGCTTTAATCTAACACTCCAAGAAGATCCTTATCTGCCAACGGATGTGACTGCATTTTATCCGAAGGAAGTCCCGGTACTCAGTTTCTTCACCGGCGGACACGAAGACTATAACCGACCCACAGACGATCCAGAGACGCTTAACTTTAATGGCATAGAGCGAATTTCAGACTTCGCGCACGGTATCGTTTTAGACTTAATCAGTGCTGATGAACGTCCGGAGTATGTTCGGGTTGAACGCAGTCAGTCAGAGGAAGGAAGTCGTGATACACTCCGTGCGTATCTTGGTACGATCCCTGATTATACGACAGAAGGTACCGGCGTTAAGATATCCGGTGT
Organism: Candidatus Poribacteria bacterium; assembly: GCA_022820835.1. Taxonomy (GTDB): domain Bacteria; phylum Poribacteria; class WGA-4E; order WGA-4E; family WGA-3G; genus WGA-3G. The sequence goes on along the minus strand of JAJEET010000001.1, from coordinate 7,402 downwards.
TCGTGCAGGTGGCCCTGCTGACAAAGCCGGTTTAAAAGGCGGCGATGTTATCGTCGAATTCGGTGGACAGACAATCGCGAATATCTATGACTATACGTATGCCCTCGACGCTGTGAAAATTGGCGAACCCGTCGAAGTTGTGGTGCTACGTGATGGAAAACAGGTAAAACTAACAGTTACACCTGAAGCTCGGAATTAATTGAGGTATTGGCTAAAAGGAACATGAAAACATGAAAAGAAACGAGTTGTATCTGATACTGTCAATACTGTTATTTTTAACAGCGTTCGCAAACATGAGTATCGCAGAAATCTTTCGGTATCACTGGGAATTAGATGAGACCCCTTCAGGGCAAGAGACCGTCTCTATTCCCGAACCAATAGAGATAGAGATAGAAGACACGGGCGAGAAAGCGTATCTATCGAATAGCGCGAGTATCAGATTGGCAGATCGATACAAGGTGTATCTATCGCCGGAATGGGATGCCGATAAAGCGTCCATACTTTTGCAGGCGATTGAAGATATGACAGCGGATTTTCATACATTTGCTTTTTTTGACCCCGCGTATTGGATACTCAGCGATCTGCATGTACCACAAGATATTATTCTCGGAGATGTGGCAGCGAATGGGCTGCGGACGATAACGATTGCAGCGGAAGCGTTCACGTATGCACGCCCGTTTGTCGCCAAAATAGACGGCATTCGCGGTCGATATTTTTCCAAACGCTTGTGGCGGGCACTCCTGAGATTCGCGACATACCGACCGGGATCCGGGATTGATCACCACGCCATAGACACCATGCTGGATAAAAACTACGGTGTTACAGTGGATGTGCCTGACTATTTTGCCTTAACAGGTGAACCCGCCAACAGTTTCGGCGAATTCACTTACGAAGAGATCTTGGCGGTCATGATGATGTTTGAGGAATATCCATCCGGCATGCACGTGACACCCGGATTAAAATATCTCATCCGACGCGCCCCTGGCACCCTTCACCCAACGAACTCTAAAGCGGCTGCTGTCGCAAACACAATGGCAGGGTATATAGAGTTCACCGACCTCGCCTTCAAAGACGGGATTTCTCACGAAACACAACGCATCATCTTACATGAAAAAGCACACTTTTTGTGGGCATATCTCTTTGACAATCAACTCAAAGAAGACTGGATCGCACTCGGCGGCTGGTATCAGAAAGACGGGCGATGGCTCACAACCAATCAGCTCGAATTTGTTTCCGATTACGCACACGGTGAAAACCCAAATGAAGACATGGCAGAGAGTATCGCTTATTACATTGTTTCCCCTGATAAACTCCGCTCAAGGGCACCCGCAAAATATGAATTCATACAGAACCGGATTATGCACGGCACACGCTATATTTCGCGAATCCGCGAAGACCTCACCTTTGTCGTATACAACTTATATCCCGATTATGTCTACCCCGGTCAAATTGTGCGTGTGGATGTAACAGTCGAGGGTGAACCTGAAGAAGACAAACAGGTCACGATTGAAATTCAGACACATACCGAAAACGAACTGGATCTCTCGACGGGCGGGTATGTACGGTGTCGCATGTTCAATCCAGGGCGCGGGCGTTTCACCCAGTTTGGTGTGTACTTAACCCCTATAAATGCAGCAGGCGGGTATGCGTCTGGTACGCAAAGCAATGTATTGAGAGGATTTAAACGGCTTCATAAATTTAGCCGTAAAGGGTATTACACCATCACAAGTATGAACACAACGGATGCGAACGGGTTGACGAGATATAATTCTGCGGACTTCGGTTTCCAACTCTACATTGACAATCCGTTAGAGGATTTACAGGAACCTGAATATGTGCCGAATTCCGCGACGTTGTCGGTATCAGACGCGTTCACGGATAAAAACGAGCATTACTACCTCGTAACCGCCACCTACCTCATCCGAGAGGATAAGGCACTTAAAGATAAGTTTGCTACGATAGAATTGGGAGGATCGGAATCGGATAGCGATTACCGTTTCTTTAGATCGGATGGTGCTCCCCGCTGGTTTGGCTCAAGTTCATCTCTTGTGAGTGTGACGGGTGATATATGGAAGTTGAAATCAACGCTTCAAATGCCACACTATAGACCTGGGGGTGAATATGAATTCACAAGGGTTCGTTTTTCGGATTATGTCGGCAGTACAAAATATGTTTACCTACCGGACGTTGATGAACACATTCAGAAGGTAACGATTCAGACCAAGACTCCTGACACGCTTCCACCAACACTCGATATCAACAGGATTACTGTCGATGCCGAAGCCACAAATCCGAATGCCCCGAATGGTGAGACGGATGTCACCGTGGAATTTTATGTCAAAGACGATGTCAGTGGGTATGCGTCGGGAAGCATCGTTATCAGAGACCCATTAGGGGGTGAACGTTCCTATGGGCATTCCGGGACGGACAATTATCCCCACACAAGTGGTCTCTATTTCCAAGGCGATCCGACTGTATTTCGGAAATACACGACAGATTTTCGACTCCCCGTTGGCAGCATTCCCGGGGTCTGGGGTGTTATCGGCATAAGGGTTTCGGATAAAGCAGGGATCAATATTTACCACGACTTTACGGAAATCACGCGCTTTGAAATCACGGACACGCCGGCGGCACCCGCTTTACAAGTGAGTTTACCCACAGAAACGGCACTCTTGGCGAATTATCCGAACCCGTTTAACCCGGAGACGTGGATGCCGTATCAGTTGGCAGCTCCCGCAGCGGTTACGGTGACGATCTATGCAGCGGATGGACAAGTCGTGCGCGCTTTGCCGTTAGGGTTTCAAGCTGCCGGGACCTATCACGACAAAGACCGTGCGGCGTATTGGGATGGCAGGAACGGGATCGGCGAACCTGTCGCCAGCGGTCTCTATTTCTACACACTCACCGCAGGCGATACGACCGCAACCCGCAGGATGCTGATACGGAAATAAAATGAAAAACATAAACCTATTTTTTCGGATGTGCCTGATCTCTTTCGGGGTATTGACTTTCGCACTCAACGCATCCGCTGAAGACCTATCACAATCCAATTTACCTGACGGTGCGAAAGCACGGCTCGGGAAGGGGCGGATTTTTGATGTCGCGTATTCGCCGGATGGCAAACGTTTGGCGGTTGCGAGTAGTATCGGTGTCTGGCTCTATGATGCCGAGACGGGTGCGGAACTTGACCTGCTCACCGGGCATGCGTATTATGCATGGGTTAAGAATTATGCTCAGCCTTATGTCCGTAACGTCTCTTTTAGCCCCGACGGACAGACCCTACTGAGCAGGTATATCGACGGTAGCGCAGGTGTTTGGGATGCTGTCACTGGTGAGCTGTTACCCAACCGCCTCGGCGGCGGAGATGTTATCTCCTTGAGTCCAGATGGACGCATCTTGGCGAGTGGCGGTAGTGGTGCAGGTTGGGGTAGCATCCGTTTCTATGATGTTACGACAGGTGAGCATCTTCGCACCATCGATGACAAACAGACAGTTGAACGCAACGACCAACTGAATCTGCGAATTGGCACAAGTGTATCACACAGCGGGATTTATGGTTGGGTCAGTAGCCTCTCTTTTCGTCCCGATGGCAAAACGCTGGCAAGTGGGCTTTCGGACGGCACGATCCGTATCTGGGATGCACAGACAGATGAACTGCTCCAAACCTTCATGGGACATGACTCTGGTGTTAAGAATATCGCGTTTCATCCAGATGGAAAGACGTTGGCAAGCAGTGGACGTTTGGATGGGACCCTTCGTATCTGGGAGGCTGATACAGGCGAACTGCTGCACACCCTCACAGGACATACCGGCTGGATCCATAACTTCTCTTTTCGTCCCGATGGAAAGACGTTGGCAAGCGCGAGCCACGATGAAACCATCCGTATCTGGGATGCTATCACCGGTGAACACTTGCACACGCTCATAGGGCACACCGGTGCCGTCTACAGCGTCTCGTTCCATCCAAATGGAAAGACGATAGCGAGTGTGAGCGAGGACGCGACGCTCCGTATCTGGGACGCGACGACAGGCGCGTTTCTGCGGACGTTGACGAGACACACGGGCTGGGTCGAGAGCGTCTCTTTCAGTCCGGATGGCCGGACGTTGGCAAGCGGAAGCCGAGATGAAACCGTCCGTATCTGGGATGTTGACACAAGGAAATTGCTACACACCCTCACAGGACATACGGGGGCTGTTAATACCGTGGCGTTTCGTCCGGATGGACAGATTTTAGCAAGCGGAAGTTCGGATCATAGCATCCGTTTTTGGAACGCGACCACCGGCGATCATCTTCGCACTCTCACAGGACACGTCGGACCGGTCAGTAGTGTGGCGTTCGGTTCCGATGGCAGGGCGGTGGCGAGTGGGAGTACAGATGGGACAGTCCGTATCTGGGATGTTATCTCTGGTGAAATCCTGTATATCCTTGTAGGACGCGCGACTGAGATCACCTGCGTGGCATTTCGTCCCGACGGCAGAACAGTGGCGAGTGGAGACTTGGAGGGGACGGTCCGTTTTTGGGATGCAACTACAGGCAAGCACCTTCGCACCCTCACAGTTACTAAGAGTTCGTTTTACAGGGTTTACAGTATGGCGTTCAGTCCTGATGGACAGTCCCTGGCAACTGGAAGTGAGCATAGTCGGCATATCCCTATCTGGGATGTTACCACCGGGGAGCAGCTGCTCAGAATCACGAGGGTGCACTCTCACCGTGTCAATAGTATGGCATTTAGCCCCGATGGACGCACCCTGGCGAGCGGAAGTCCTTATTTTTCTCATACATATCTCTGGGATATTGACACCGGGGAGCAGCTGCACGGGCTGGGGAACTCTCAGCACGGCCACCAGGCCCATAGTGTCTCATTTAGCCCAGATGGACGCACATTGGCAAGTGGGATTGAGGACGGTACAGTGCTGTTGTGGGAAATCACACCTCTACCCGTAGCAGTAGAAAGGATACCGGAGGATGTCAACGGCGATGGAATCGTGAACATTCAAGACCTTGTCCTGGTTGCCGCTAACCTCGGAGAGACAGGACAAAACACAGCCGATGTCAACGGCGATGGCACCGTGAATGTCCTCGATCTCACACGGGTCGCGGGGGCACTCGGCGGTGCTGCTGGCGCGCCTTCCGAGTGGGAGCGAAATCTTACGTTCACGCCGACAAGAGAGCAAGTGTCCGAGTGGTTGAAACAGTCCCGGCAGATGAACATCACAGATCCGACTTTCCAACGCGGGCTCCTCATGCTCGAAGAACTCCTCGCGTCTTTAACGCCAAAAGAGACAGCACTCTTGGCGAACTATCCGAATCCATTCAACCCGGAAACGTGGATACCCTATCAGTTATCAGAATCTGTCACTGTTGACATCACCATCTATTCCGCCGATGGTCAGTTAGTGCAGAGATTCTCCTTTGGGGATCAGCCTGCTGGTCGTTACGAATCTCGGAGCCGCGCGGCGTATTGGGATGGTAGGAATGAAACGGGCGAACTTGTCGCAAGCGGTCTCTATTTTTATACATTGACAGCAGGCAGATTCTCGGAAACACGGAAAATGTTGATAAGGAAATAGCATCAAATGACTAATAGGACAGACACAAATTGAGTAGTTCTCAAAGCGTGTCTTATTACTTTTGGGTGTCACTATAATCCATTAAAGGAGAATTTTATGAACACGAAAATCTTTAGATTAATGCTATGCGTATTCCTTTCACTCTCAATTATGCTGCTGTCAGGGTGTGAGCGGATGCGTGACATGGGGATGACTGATGAAATGGTCACTCCCCCTGATGAAACGACTATGCCTACGCTTAAAGTGGGTTTGATTCATCCTCAGCCAAATTATACCAGTTTTGGCAAAGGGGCTGAACTTGCTCGAGATGTAATCAACGCAGCGGGGGGTGTCCTCGGCACGCCTGTGGAATTCGTCTATAAAGAGGAAACCACAGCCACTGTCGCTCAGGATGCCACCGAATTGGCTGATTCGGAAGGCGTTGTTGCCATATTGGGCCCCCTGTTTTCGAGCCATGCTGTGAAAGTTGGACCGGTTATCAATATCCCGGTACTTTTGGGAGCGACAAGGGCAGAGGTCACAGCAGACGCGACGGACCCAAACGATTTTATGTTTCTCATTGCAGGCTCCAATGTGTTGCAGGCGACACTTCTGGCACAAGTTATAAGTCAACAGGGAGCGAGCACTGCTGCAATGATTTGGCAAAATATGGATGTCTATTCCGAGGGTTTTGTCCAATCATTCAAGGCAAGTTTTGAAAACCTTGGCGGGAGCATAGTTGCCGAGCAAACCTATGAGAGTGGGGCGATGATGTTTACTGAACAACTGACTGCAGTTAAAGATGCAGCCCCGGATGTCCTTCTTCTCGCCAGTTTTCCACCAGCGAATCCGTTGATAATGAAACAGGCAAGGGACATGGGCATCCAATCTATCTTTGTCGGCAGCGATGGTTGGGACGATCCGCTGATGTCTACGACTTTGGCGGATAATGAACCCGTTGACGGTTACTATTGTACCAACTTAGATCCGGATGCTATGGATTTTAATGCTGCTTATACGGCGAAATACGGCTCTGTTGACGGCATTGCAGCTGCAGGCTATGATGCCATGAGAATCTTGAAAATGGCAATCGAAACAGTGGGATCAACCGACGATCCGGCTGCGATTCGAGATGCAATCGCTAAAATCACAAATTACGAAGGGGCTACAAGTATCTCTCATTTTGATGCGAACCGCAATCCGGTCAAAAGTGTTGGGGTACGGCAAATTCTTAATGGTATACCGCAGGATATGATAATTGAGGCGGCACCTGAAATTAGTGGACCTGAATAAGTCTAAAACTGGTGAAATGAAAAGCGCACTGCAACGACTATTCAAATGCTGTTACAGCGCGCTTTATATTTTTGATGTTACACTATTCAAAAGCAAAATGTGCGACGACACCCGCATGGTCAGAGGGCCACAAGCCAGAAGGTAACCGATCTGAAGCTGTATCCCCTACGGTATATGTCATAACAGAAGTCGGGAGTTCCAGATTTCGGACAAAAATCTGATCAATCCGTACGGAGAGGTCACTCATCTCGTTTAGGATGTCGTCGTCTTGACAACACGTATTCCCAGTTCCGTCGGAATCCATCTGCCAAACATCCACATATCCCGCAGATAGCAAAATTTGGTAAGCAGTGCCGTCGGGTGCTCTTGTATTGAAATCCCCTAACAGGATAATCGGCAAGGTTTCCTGCCTAAGAACCTCCACGAGTTCCTGTGTTTGTGGAATCCGACTTTCCGCCACAAATGCTTCTAAGTGTGTGTTGACAACACGGTAAGTGACACCGGAAACGGTGGCATCTATGGCAATGTATCCTCTTTGTATTTCAAGCCCAAGCATTTC
>JAJEET010000002.1 GCA_022820835.1 Candidatus Poribacteria bacterium | reverse complement strand
GTACAGTAGATATAGTTCTCAATAACTCAAAAGGATATGAAAAATGAAGATGACCAGATTCGTAAGTTTTATACTTTTTTTAACGCTTGCTATGTTTCTTGTAAACGGGTTTGCCGAGGATTTGCCGAAACATGCTATCACGCGAATTGATACCGGTAAGGGACCTGTTAATGCTATAGTGTATACGCCGGATGCAAATCGGCTTGCCATAGCTAATTCAGGAAACGTCTCCTTATATGATGGAAAAACATCCGAAAAACTCGCTGAATTAATAGGGCACACAGCCCCGGTGTTAACGCTTACATTCTCTGCAAATAGTGAAATCCTTGCAAGTGGAGGCGAGGACAAGAAAGGACGTATGTGGAATGTGCGTACTGGAGAATTGATGCATATCCTCGGTGGAGAAACTACCGCGCACAAAGGGGCGGTCAATACGCTTGCATTCTCAGGAAACGGCGAAATGTTTTATAGTGCCGGTATAGAAGATGGAGTACCTACCATTCGGTACTGGAACCCGCTTGACGGTGGTTGCTATCGATCCAGCTGGCAGACTTCAGAAATGATTAAGTCAACGACGACAATGGCATTTTCACGGTATGGTGAATTTTTTGCGAAGGCAGTTGAAATGACAATGTCTATTAAAGCGCGTAAATTCGCTGTTCTTTTCTCTGAGACTGACACTGATAACGATTTCGCACCTGATGATATCCTCACAAAACATAGAGAAAAAATCACCGCTTTAACCATTTCTCCGTCCGGCGAATATCTTGCAACTGGGAGTTCCGACTGGACAATAGAGGTATGGAAAGTAAAACGTAGGGATCCAATGGCACCAGTGAACCTTGGAGACCCGGTGTGGACCCTCAAAGGACATGCAGGCACAGTCACTTTGGTGGCGTTTTCTCCAACCGGCAAAATACTTGCGAGCGGTAGTGCTGACCAAAGGGTACGATTTTGGGATCTCACAACTGGAGAGCACCTTCATACCTTCTCGAACCATACGAGCAAAATCAGTGCTTTGGCATTCGCGGGGGACGATGTCCTTGCCAGTGGCAGTTCAGATGGTACCGTTTTTATCTGGGATCTGCGTAAAATTATCTCAACGGATTAGCGTTTATGTTAGAATCTACATGCACAGACATCCGAAATAACAGACCTATGACGTTTCGCATAAAAAGGAGATTTTGAAGTGAAAATCTTAACCGTCGTCCTTCTCGCTCTAATCGTGATGAGCGGACAACTGAATGCCGACAACCACTCGGCAGCAAACAATAAAATTACACTTAACCTTGACGATACATCAGAAATATTAGTGAAAGGTTACATCGCTCCGGTTGAGGAGAGCCTATCTGATGACTTTAAACAGTGGGACGAGTTGGTGAATCTACGGGTTGCTGAACCCGAAAAACAGCATCCCGCATCGGTTTTCCAAGCGTTTCTTCCGAAAAATCCTGTTTCGGTTGGCGACCTCTGGGTGCCAGATATGACAGGTATCGTGACCTTGCTCAAGCAACTGCATCCGAATCCGAATTTCTTTCTCCATATCAATGCGGGGGATTCTTTCGGTTTGTGGGCATGCTTGCGCGCTTACAACGACCAATACGCCGACATCGTGTTTCGGATTCATGCCGAGTTCAAACTCGAAGACGGGTGGTTCACACCTTCACAGTTTACCGGACATCTGGTGATTGACCGAATTGAAGAGAAAGTCGCTTTTTTTGAGATGTACGTCCCTAAAAGTATTATAAACTTCGATGTTAATTGGAAAATGGACAAGAATGCATCCTATCATGTTACAGGTACCGGTTTTTGCCCGAAAATGGAACTTCGTGCGGGGGCACAAGATTTTTTGGAACGCATTGAATTTACGGAATCCATTACCCAAACGGAAGCAGAACGCGCGTTGGTCCTGCGCTTCTACAAATCGCAACAAATTAACTGGGTGCCGTTAGCGGAGGCCTTGGAAAAGGCACAAGCAGAACAGAAGCCGATTCATGTCATCTCGATAGATGGACCTTTAACCGACGAGTCGTGCTGAGGGAGCGGCAAAAGCCTGAGGGCAGGTGTCCTCTCCGAGAAAAAAAATATCGAATTCATGAACGAAAATTTTATCAACGTTTGGGTGTTGAACAGCCAATTAGAACGCTCACCTTATACGAAAACGGCTATAGCACTGCGACGCAAGTACAACTTCAAACCGTTTGACAAAACACGACCATTAGCACAGGCAATCATGAAAGGCTGGAAGAAACACTCACCCGCAGATTCCTTGGTGATTTCGCTGGACCTCGAATTGATGGGCAGACTCCCCGTCAATGAACGCCATTCACCATACAACGGCGCGAAAGGTTACCGTTTATTTCTTCAAGAATCCTTAGACGGAAAACTCCCTGGGTTACGTGAGGATATCCCGATCCATTGGGATACACTCCTTGAAACTGCTGTCGAATCGGGTGCGATGGTAGATGACGGTTTGAAGGTTACGCTTACCGATGAACATTCCGAGCAAGAGGTTCTCAGCGTTTTTCGGACATCTGAGACCGACGCGCAAAACTACACTATCGTTGAGGTTGATGCAACAGCATTTACAGACGGCGGTGTGCTTGTCATTGATGTCTGGGTCGGGGAAGCCGAAGTTTCGGGATCGTTCGATCTCTTTGCTGCGGACACTACAGAACTTGTGTCTGGCAATGCACTTGCCTCCGTAAAGGATATTCCAACGAATCAAAGAGAAGTGGTTGAGTATTCTTTCGAGCAAGGTCAAGTCTTTAAATTAGGAGCTATCGGTAATTCCAGCGAGGACGGAAAAATCAACGGTTTTCTCGCAAAAATCTCCGTCGAACCGGTGCAGGGAAAAGTGCCGCCAGCAGACTTGGGGCAATCCGCGGAAGATGTCATGAACACTTTCGTAGAGGCATTTAAGAATCTTGACGCAGAAACAATGGATTCAGTGCTTACGAAGGGTGCCAGAGAAACATTTGAAATCAATTTTGCAGAAGATGCGCCAGAGCACATGCGGGCGCAAATAAGTCAAATGTTGAGTTCTATGGAGGTTTTAAGCAGCGAATATGTGGGTGATGAATTCCACTTCGTATTAAAAGTCCCGATAGCGCAGCCGCCGGAGGCATCTGTTAAAATGCGAAAAGTAGAAGGCATCTGGCGCATTTATGATATAATACCAAGTGATTCAGATTGAGGGCACTTGCATATCTATTATCATTTTTAGAGATTCTCCAAGCTTAGCTCTTTGGGGGGAACAGATGAAAAACGACGATGTTGAATTAATCCAACAAAGCCTTGCAGGCGACCAAAATGCTTTTGCGAAATTGGTAAAAAAATACCAAAAGCCGGTGCACGCGCTCGCATGGCGGAAGGTCGGCGACTTTCACACTGCAGAAGAGATCACACAAGATACCTTTCTGCTGGTCTATAAGAAACTGGCGACCCTGAAAGACCCGCACCGGTTTGAAGGATGGCTTTATAGAATCGCCGCGCGCCAATGTTATGCGTGGCTCAGGAAGAAACGGACGCAGACGCAATCGTTGGAAGAAACCGACAGCGATCTGATAGACCAGATGACCTATTCCGAATACATCGCCGAAGAACAGGCGAAAGCTGCAAAAGATGCACAGCGCAGCATCGTCCACAAATTGCTCGAAAGGCTACAGGAAAGTGAACGCACCGTTGTTACACTCCACTATTTCGGGGAGATGACGTGTGAAGAGATTGGTCGATTTTTAGGTGTATCGGCAAGCACAGTTAAGAGCCGACTCCGTCGCGCACGATTCCGCCTCAGAAAAGCGGAACCGATGATCCGAGAAGCCCTCGAAGGGTTCCAAATTAAGGCGAATCTCACAGAGAACATTATGCAAGAAGTCTCACGCATTGAACCGGCGATTCCGTCCGGTGGTAAGCCGTTCGTGCCGTGGGCGATCGCAGCGTCAACGCTTGTTTTCATTGTGATGGCACTCGGTGTCAGCAATCAGTACCTGAAACGTTTTCAGCAGCCTTATAACTTCGATGCTACGTCGGAAATGACAGTAGAACTCATTGACGCACCGATTGTTCTGCATCTCGTATCAAAGCCGGATGTCCGAAACCGACTCGGCAAGTCTACGATACCCAATACGGGTAGCGGATTCTCTACAAGCGTAAGCCAATCGGAATATGTGCCACGCTTCCTCACCGCACAGGCAAAGAGAGTTACACTCAACGAAACAGAACCTTCACAGAATGTCTTGAGTGTCCTCCAAACGCCAGAGGCGAAGTATCAAGACTATACCGTTATTGAGATTGATACGACAGTATTCAAGGAGGGTGGTACGCTTACTATCGATCTCTGGATCGGAAGTGCGGAGGCTGCTGGTGCGTTTATTCTGTTTGCGAGCGACACCGAACTCGCGACAGACGGCATGCCTAAAACTATTCTCACCTCTGCATCCGGAATTGTCCGCGGTAAAGTTGGAAAACTGACGCACCGTTTTGACGCAGGCACACACTTTAAGTTAGGAGCTACCGGCAATGCATTCAGTGGGAAGGGCAAAGTCAATTCTTTTCTCGCAACGATTTCAATAGACACTGAAACTGATAACTGAAAAAGGACACGAAAAATGAAAATCACGAAATTAGCAGGTTCCATTCTACTTTTAATAGTTGCAGCGTTTCAGGCAAACGGATTTGCAGAAGATTTACCCGTAAATGCCATTGCCCGAATTGATGTCGGTGAGGGACCTGTAAATGCCATCGCATACTCTCGCCCCGCGAATCAGCTTGCAGTGGCAGCTGCGAATAGTATCCATATTTACGATGCAAACACGTATAAAGAAGTTATAGTCCTTGTCGGGCATACGGATTCGGTGCTTACAATCGCCTTCTCTCCGAACGGTAAACGGCTCATCAGTGGGAGTTTAGACCGAACAATGCGGTTATGGAATACCAGCAGTGGAAAGCTTATACGGATCCGTGAGGAACACACGGCACCTGTGAATACGGTTGCATTTTCTGCTAACGGCAAAAGGTTTTGGAGTGCAAGTTGCGAAAACAATACAATTCGGTCTTGGAATACGCGTGATGGCGGACGTTGGAGTTCCCAATCGTCTCCAAGGGAAGTGGATCTCATAACAATCGTGTGTTCATACAGAGGTGACATCAAAGCGACGGTGCTCAGTGGCGTACCACAGCATTGCATTGTTGAAGTTCCAAGGCTTGGTACCTGGCGTATTACAACTGGACATGAAGATTTAGTGAATGTTCTAACGGTCTATCCAGATGGGAAAACCCTCGCGACTGGCAGCATAGACAAGACCATTGAGGTGTGGAATAAGGCTAACACCGATAAGCCGCTTTATAGGCTGATAGGGCATACTGAAAGTATTACCGCTTTAGACTTCTCAGTGGACGCTAAATTCCTTGCCAGTGGGAGCTCCGATAAAACGGTTCGGTTATGGGACCTCACAAACGGGCAAGCCATCCAAATACTCATAGGACACACAGGTGAAATTGGAGCAGTGACGTTCTTGGAAGACAAAGCACTTGCAGAGATAGCACTCGCTAAGGGTAAGGCAGTTGTGAGTGGCGATTCAGATGGCACAGTTATTATCTGGAATATGGATAAAATTGTCCCAACTGATTAACTATGGTGAAAATTTGAGGCTGTAAAATAGATGAAGGTAACCGAAATATAGATTGAAAACCGTCGTTTTTCATCTTTAAATTCCGTTGAAACCTTATGCCCACCGATTCCGGTCGCAGAAGGTCTTTTTTTTGCACATTTCACAGATTTCCTCCGAGTCTGTCAGTTTAGGATTTCTCCAATCTTTTGATATGTGCTATGATATGAAATTATACTAACCCGTAAGGCATTTGGCTCCCGTGATATCCCTTTTTTCAGAATTATGCACCCATTTGATACGCGACAAAGGTCACTATAAAGTAAGCGGGTCAAAATTGTGTCGTGTTTCACCAAGTTACAGACCCCAATCATTTTCAAATATAACAGTATGGTTCAGAATTATGCACCTATTTCGCAGATAATAAGGGTCACTATAAGGCAATCGGAGGTAATTCATGGAAAATATTGATGTTGAACTCATTCACCGCACGCTTGATGGCGATGATACCGCCTTCGCGACACTTGTGAAAAAATATCAAAAGCCGGTTCACGCGCTTGTGTGGCGGAAGATCGGAGATTTTCACATCGCCGAAGAAATTACACAGGATACATTCCTAAGAGCCTATCAAGGCTTATCAACGTTGAAGAAACCACAGCGTTTCTCGAGTTGGCTTTATGTGATTGCTGCAAACCGGTGCAGCTCGTGGCTTCGCAAAAAGCGTTTGCAAACGCAGTCTCTGGAAGAGACGGACAGTGTCCTGTTAGAAAAAGCGACGTATTCTGGGTACATCGTTGAAGAGAATGAGCGGACAACGGTGGAAGCAAAACGCGAAGTCGTGAAAAAATTGCTTGCGAAGTTACAAGAGAGTGACCGGACGGTCATCACGCTGCATTATTTCGGTGATATGTCGGCTGCAGATATCGGCGCGTTTTTGGGTGTTTCCGTGAATACGATTAAGAGTCGGCTTCGGCGTGCGCAGCAGCGATTGAAAAAAGAGGAACCGATGGTAAGAGAGGCTTTGGAGCACTTCCAAATCACGCCAAATCTCACGGAAAACATTATGCGAGAAGTTTCGCGTATGAACCCCGTTGCCCCGTCTGGCAGTAAGCCGTTAGTTCCAGTGACACTTTCTGCTGCAGCAGCGATTCTTATTTTTTTAATAATGGGTATGGGGGCTCAATACCTTACTCGCTTTCAGAAACCTTACAGTATAGACGCAGAATCTGAGACGACCGTTGAAATTATTGACGCACCCATCGTCCTTAATAGGCAAGCAAAACCGGATTTACGGAACCAAGTCGGACGTTTCAATACCGCGGGTAAAAGCAGGACCGCCGGTCCGCAAGTCCCAAAACCTGTTGTCCCCGGCGCAGCGCGGGTTGAAAAGGAGACAAATCCGTCAACACAGCAGCAGTGGATACAAGCCAAGGGGCCTGAAAGTGGTACGCTATCGGGTCTGCTGGCAAGTGCCAGCGGAGATGTCTACACCGCCTCATCCATTGGTATCTACAGATTAAGTCCAGATACTCAGACGTGGACGCTTATCAACACGACTGTTCCGACGGCCGATCCATCAAATTCTGAATCTTTTGGTCTGATACCGATGGCAGAGCAAGGTGATGTCCTCTATCTTGTTTCCATTGATGAGATATTTGCCTCGATTGATAGAGGCACGACATGGAAGTCGCTTGGCGCGCGTCCGAAGGGAGCTGCTGTCGGTTTAGTCGCAACAGATAAGGCATTGTATCTTGGGCTTCGAGAGAAAGGGGTTTTCAGGTTCACGGATACTGAGAAGCAGTGGACCTCCCTGACTGATGGGTCATTGGATGGGAAAATGTTCGCACTGACTGCGCTTGAAAACACTGTGTTTGTTGGCACGAACCGAGGTCTCTATCGTCTAAATTCAGGCGTGTGGGAAAAGTTATCGGTAGAAACGACAAAATCTGTTCAGTCCTTGGCGGTTTCTGGAAATAATCTCTATATAGGGACAGGACCGGATCTTTATGAATTCAACGAAGAGATTGATCCGGTGGTAATAGGACAGATGTTCGGAGAAATGCTCATGAACAATAAAGGGACGTGGGAAATTTTCCACTCAACTGATTTGGGGAATTCGTGGACTGAGATAACGCCCACAAGTAAATCTGTTTCGAGAGTAGTATCACTGGGTATCAAAGTCGTGGCTGCCGGTGATACCGTTTTGGCACTTGGGGTGGGTGGATTTCGTTCAACTGACCGTGGACAAACTTGGACAGAGTTCGCCTTCAATGAAAATTCAATGACCTTGAGTATATTTCCAGCTGTTGCCGGAAACGAAAATACTTTTTTCAAGGTGGGCCCCCTCGGTGCTACACGTTCAATTGATGGTGGCGCATCGTGGCATCGCTTTATGACAGGTATGGTGGGGACCAGAATACTGGATTTAGTAGGATTTAAAAATGGTCTCTACGCCAATACCGGTACAACTGTCGTCAAATCGGTCGACGGTGGCGCGTCTTGGAAACGTGTTCTTGTTGATTTTAGCGTACCTGCACTTGAACCGATAGAGAAGAGGAACCTCACAAGTCAAGTCCTTTTTCCAAAGTTAACGGTTGACGGTGACATGTTTTACATTGTTACACCGGAAAAAAACAAACTGCGCGTTCTCCGTATGTCTGTTGACGGCGACACACTAACTTCAATTGCAGGTATGCCCGCTTTGGGAAAAGATGTTTCCAAAAGTGTGCAAGATGCCGAGCTGGAGGAAGCGTATGAAGAAGTCATAGCAGATAATGCCGGTGATGCCAGCGAAAAAGCAGGTAAGTTAACTGGTATTTTCAGCGATATCTTTGAATCACTACGAACGGAAGAAGAAGTGACGGCTGGCGGTTTTGCAGTCAGTGGAGACACATTTTATGTCGAGTATAAACGAGGACTTTTCAAATGGGAACCGGACGAACCAGAATGGGTGAGTACAGGGTTAATAGATACCAGTAAACAGAATGATGACGAATCCGACAACAGACTCAAATTAGCGGTTTCGGGTGAAACTGTCTATGTTGGAAAACGCGACGGTCATCTTTTTCGTTCACTCGATGGTGGTGACACATGGAAAGACCTAACTCCAAATCTACCGCTTCGCTTTACACGTTTCAACGAGATACGTTTTGCGGGTTCAACAGTCTATGTCGCTACGGACGCAGGTGTTTTGGCATCGCAAACTGGAGAAGATTGGCGAGCGATAACTGATACGGTGGGGACGCACACTGTAATAGACCGTTTGACTGTGGCAGATACGGCGGTTTATGGTGCTGATAACACTGGTGTCTATCGGTTGAACAGTCGAAACAAGTGGGAAAAAATCTCGCCGGGAGTTCCGGATGATGTTGTTGCTCTTGTTATCAATGGCCAGAGGCTTTATATAGCCACTGAACAGCGAGGGATGTTTCACGTCTCGCTTAAAACAGAAAATGATTCATTAACAGAAAATTAACATCTAAACATAGTGTGGATATATCTACAAATCTTACACGTCTAAGGAGAGAAAAATGAAAAAGCAATGTTTACCCTTATCCTTCATCGTATTGATGCTTCTGACAACGTTTCTACTTGCCGGTTTTAATGTGGTAGAATCGGAACAGATACCGACAGATACGCCTCCGCAAAAATTTGGAAACAGACGAATTGTTCCGAACAACAGTGTTTTGCGTCTAATTCCAAAAGAGACTTTGGCGGTTGTCTACTGCCCCAACATATTGGAGGCGGATAATAGAATTAACGCACTGATGACTGAACTGTCCCCTGAATCCAAACCCCTCGAAATACCGGCGAAAGCCTTGGCACATATCTTTCCGGCGGAACTTTTGACGGATATTTTCGTGGATAAGTTTGAGGGTTTAGCCGATTTTGAAAAGATCGGATTGGATCTGAATCAAGACTTCGCAATTTTTATTACCAGTTTTCAGCCACTGCATCTCTCCGCACTCATGCGTCTAAAGGACGCTGAAGCGATGAAACAGGTGATTGAAGCGGAAGGTCGTACACCAACGGAATATAAAGATATAACCTATTGGAACACCACGAAAGGGAACCAGAGTTTTGCTATTTTAGAGGATACCCTCGTTTTTTCAATGCCCTCTGGGGCTTGTGAAAACGTTATTGATACCTATAATGAGACGCGGCAGGCTATCACACAGAACCCAAACTACAAGGCTTTCTTTGCCGACATTTTGGCAGAGGATGATCAGTTGGGAGTCTGCTTTGATATTGCCACTTTTACTGCCACCTTTGATCGCCCGCTTGCGGAAGAATTAGAATCATTTGTAGCCACTCTCAAGGAGGGTGATGAGGCCTCCAAGATAATTGCATCTTTCCTCGATAATACGTCCGTAGAGCAAGTAGAGTTCATTGAGCAGTTGCTGTCTATAAGCACGAGAATCGAAATAGAGGGAACCAATCTTCAAATCAAGCCGTCTCTAAACTTCGGAAACGATAGTGAATTTTCGGAAATCTTGGAAGAGAGGTCTGATGCTTTAGTTTTCCTTGATGAGCTCCCCAATCGTGCGGCGACGAATGGTGCCGTTCAAGGTTGTCCGCGGTTGCTGAGTGAGCTGAGTAGACTCTGGTTACCTATTTTACCAGACAAAACTCCAGAAAAACAGGCGCGACAGGAGCCCCTCCTTGAACAGGTGAAAGATTTTCATGAGTCTCTCGTGAATCAATGCAGTGTTTCTGCCACTTTTGGGGATAACATTTCACCGGATTATCTGTTCATTTATGAACTGAAAGACGAACACGCTGCTAAAGTTTATATGGATGAGGTGTTTCTGGAACAACTCAACGCCCAAGGCGTTCAAGTGGGTAAATCGATAATGCATAACCGTGTTGAGATTAAAAGTTACGTCTTTCCAAACCTCAAAGAGGCACTTCCGCCGAATTTACCTAAAGAAATTTCTGGTTTGATCCCGATTGAATGGCATTGGTCTTATGCGTTTACTGACGGGCAACTCCTTTTCGCAGCGGGGACAGGTCCAGAATCAATTCAAATTGCCCTTGATAGAAGAGTCGGAAACGAGGAAAGGTTTTCTGATCATCCGAGTTATCAGAAGCTCGTTGAGAATTTAGGGGCTGATAACAACATCTTTGTTGTGATCTCGCCAACTATCGTTTCTAAAAATTCTGTGCCGATGATAGGGAGAATGGACCCAGACAATGCAGCAATGCAAATTATTGCGGGACTCTTCATGAATCTGCCGGAAAACTACAGTATCGGTCTTTCTGCCAAAAAACGGGACAGTAGTATTGGTGCGAAACTACTCATTGATCTCAGCGATTTCAAACAGCTTATACACATGATAACGATGATGGAGCAAATGGTCCAGATGCCATGAGTCCGGAAGAAATCAAGATTATAGTAAAACCAACAATTAATCAGACACTTTTCCTTTAACAGAAGACTGTTCGTAGGGGCGAGGTCCCCTCGCCCGTCTTTCAAAGTGTGTCTCATTATTTTTAGAGGCCACTATAAATCCGTTCCTTGTATTACATTTCCATTCCTTGTATTAAATTGCAAAAACCCTGCAGTGGGGATAGGTTTGTTATTTTGTAAAGTGTTGATTTATTTTTCCGTTTTACTATAAACAAGAATTCCGATACTTTGTTCCAAAGATTAAGGGTACCGATTTGTGTTTTTTGCAGAATTATGCACCAGTTTGACTTATAAGTCGCGTCACAGGTATTAATCCGAAATGATGCATGCTCCTTTCCGATAGGATAATTCATGAAAAACGACGATGCTCAACTTATCCAACGCGTCCTCTCAGGCGATGATACAGCGTTTTCTGTGCTTGTGAGGAAATACCAAAAGCCGGTTCACGCGCTTGCGTGGCGGAAAATTGGCGATTTCCACATCGCCGAGGAAATTACGCAGGACACCTTTCTGAAAGCCTATCAAAAGTTGTCAATGCTAAAGGAACCACAGCGTT
>JAJEET010000007.1 GCA_022820835.1 Candidatus Poribacteria bacterium | reverse complement strand
TGCGTGGCGGAAAATTGGCGATTTCCACATCGCCGAGGAAATTACGCAGGACACCTTTCTGAAAGCCTATCAAAAGTTGTCAATGCTAAAGGAACCACAGCGTTTCTTGAGTTGGCTGTATGTGATCGCGGCAAATCTCTGCAAAGCGTGGCTCCGTAAAAAGCGTTTGCACACGCAGTCGTTGGAAAACACAGAGCCTATCGCGTTGGAAAAAGCGACGTATTCCGACTACGTTATTGAAGAAAACGAGCGCACCGCGGTAGAGACGCAACGTGAAGTCGTTAAAAAATTGCTTGCGAAACTCGAGGAGAGTGAACGCACAGTTGTAACGCTGCGCTACTTCGGCGAGATGTCAAGTGCGGAGATCGGCGAGTTTTTGGGTGTATCGGCGAATACGGTGAGAAGTCGTTTGCGGCGCGCCCAAGAACGTCTAAAGAAGGAGGAACCGATGATACGAGAGGCTTTAGAGAACTTCCAAATCACACCGAATCTTACAGAAAACATCATGCGCGAGGTTTCGCGTCTGAAACCGATTGCGCCATCAGGCAGTAAACCGGTTGTGCCGTGGGTGCTCGCTGCGTCTACATTGGCAGTTGTATTTTTAATGTTAGGTGCTGGTAGTCAATACCTATCGCGTTTCCAGAAACCCTATAGTTTCGATGCGATTTCAGAAATGACAGTCGAGATCATTGAAACCCCGATTGTGCTAAACCTTGAATCCGAACCAGATATTCGGACGCAACTTGGAAGTGCTGCCGCATCCAACAAAAATGATGGAGTAGGACAGCAACCTGATGAGGTCTTATTTGCTGCTGTGCAGGCGGACGAAGAAGATATTCCTGAAAACATGCCACAAAATCCGCAAGAACACTGGTACGACCTCACCTTGATGAATACCAAGATCGGTTACATGCACACCTCCAGTGAAAAAACTGAGTATGAAGGGGAAGCGGTGGATCGAAACAAAATTAACATGGTTATGAGTCTTAAGGGGTTGGGGAGCGATGTAACAATTGAAAGCACCCGCGTTGAGTATATAGGTTCCGATTTAATGCCGCGGCACTTTCTTTTAACCTCCAATGAGTCCGGTTCAAAACAGGTGGAGGGACGCATCGTAGATGGAGTGGCACACATTAAAACAACGCTCAACGGTGAAACGACTGAATCAGAAGTTCCAGTGCCGTCGGATACAATTTCTGAATATACAGGTGTGGAATCGCTTTTTCAAAAGGGTCTTAAAATAGGGGACAAACGGAACTTCCACATTTTCAGCCTTGACCTCTTAAAGCCTGTGAAAACGGAGATTGAGGTCGAAGCGCAAGACACTTTAACCTATCAGTCAGAGGAAAAACAGGTCTATGTTTTACGTCAGACGATGGACATGATAGGTGGAATCACCATGAAGGTCTGGCTTGACTCTAATGGCGTAAGTTACCGAACCCAGACACCGATGATGGGTCTCTCTATGGTAACGACAAAAACCGATAGGGAGGTCGCTCTTGGCGATACGGAAGAGATCGATATCATTTTAAAAACACGTATCCTTCCGTCTGGCAAACACCCTATGCGAAACGCAAGAAACTTCAAAGCGGACGTAAAATTGACATCGGGCAGTATCGCTGATACCATCATGTCTAATTCCCGTCAAAAATTGGAAGTAAACAGTGAGCAAGCAGGTAGACTTTCGATTCATATCCCAACGGTTGCAGCAGAGGATTGCCCCGATTTACCGATCCGGGATGCTGAAGGTAAATTCCTTGGAGCGAGTGCTTATATTCAAACCGACGCACCAGCGATTCGTGCGAAAACTGAGGAAATATTAGATGGAGAGGTCAATTCATGGCGTGCAGCAGAAAAGTTATGCCAATGGGTTTATACAGCCATTACGGAGAAAAAAATGAGTGGCGGTTTCGGTTCATCATTAACTGCCCTGGAATCGCTCTCTGGGGATTGCACGGAACACACTGTGCTTTTTATTGCTTTAGCACGAGCTGCTGGAATTCCGACACGCATCTGCTCCGGTATCGCATTTGCACAGGGTGCCTTTTACTACCACCTCTGGGTTGAAGTCTACGTCGGTAGGTGGATACAGATGGATCCAACATGGGGACAGACCATCGCCGATGCGAATCATATTCAACTTGACGGAAGTACCTTGGAATCAGATCATCTGAGGGAATTCGCTGAAGGCGTTTTCCGAACGCTCAATCAACTTGAAATTGCGATCGTTGAATAAGGATCCTATAGGTTCGGTTCGCTCCGTCAGAAGTGGCTTAGGTTTACCGTCATCTCCAGACGGTGTTCAAGCCTCTACACAGACGGAGCCTACTGAACTTACCTCAAAAGCGAATCTTTCCTCAAAATCTGCTTTTCCGAATCTATATCCCTTCAGCCAGATCTATGCTATAATGCTGCTAACAAAAAGAAGCAAAACAAATAACAACTACAAATCTTCCTTACCCTTGGTTATCACCAGGACGGAATCTCAACTTCTTTTCACGAACCTGCCGCCTCCTGCGAAGTCTTGAAAATAAAAGTTTGCAGAATTGTGAAACTTTTTAATTGTTTGTCGCGTCGCTAAAGGTTGATTAAAGCTATGAACATTCCCTTTTTAGAGGTATCCGATGAAAAATGACGATGCTCAACGCATCCAAAATATTTTGAAGGCGTGCCTCCACAAAGGAGTTGCTTTAAATTTCAAGGTGATTTATAATAAAGGACCTACGATACAGAAGGTTTTGTTAGGTGTGTGAACTGCTGCGGTAATGAGGGTATTTGAGTAGACAATCAAACAGTTCTTAGCAAGAAATTTATCAAGCAGAAACTTGTAGACAATCGGAAGACCCTGCGGAAGTATGGGGTCAAACGGATCGGATTGTTCGGATCCTATGTACGTGGAACAGCAACTGCAGCAAGTGATATTGATCTCTTGGTTGAACTCGAAAGATTGACTTTCCGAGATTATATGGGGTTGGCTCTTTTTCTTGAGGATCTGTTTGAGAAGAACGTTGACCTTGTTACCCCTACCTCCATTAAACCAGGTTTCAAACCTTATATTGAGAAAGAGATAGAATATACTGTGGTCCAATTTTGAACTTCCTATGTTAAAAACACAAAGTCAACAAATCCTTGACTCGGTTTATCACGAGTCCCCTAATCTTGAAAATCTTTGAATCCCGTCCTTACATGAACCCCTCCCATTTTTTGCAGAATTATGCACCAGTTTGACTTATAAGTCGCGTCACAGGTATTAATCCGAAATGATGCATGCTCCTTTCCGATAGGATAGTTCATGAAAAACGACGATGCTAAACTCATTCAACGCGTCCTTGCTGGCGATGATACTGCGTTCTCTATGCTTGTGAGGAAATACCAAAAGCCGGTTCACGCGCTTGCGTGGCGGAAAATTGGCGATTTCCACATCGCCGAGGAAATTACGCAGGACACCTTTCTGAAAGCCTATCAAAAGTTGTCAATGCTAAAGGAACCACAGCGTT
>JAJEET010000038.1 GCA_022820835.1 Candidatus Poribacteria bacterium | reverse complement strand
ACATCTCAAGCACTCCTGAATTCTCTTGAGGACTGTCGATGCAGGGGCGATACATGTTTCGCAACCTATTGACTTTCTCACACACACGGCAACCTGTAACAACTATAGTCTATACTTACAGAAAAATGGGGGTAAATGAAGCGTTAATGATTAACTTGACTTGCATCGGTGTGTATGTTAATATTTTCGGAAATAATAAATAGCAGGAGGGGTGATCGATAATGACGCTAATATCTATGTTTGAAGACGCAGTTCAACAATATGGCAATAAACCGGCACTGGCACATAAACCGAGAGGCGGTACTTATCAAGATATTTCTTATACCGAATTCGGTGCTTCGGTGGATGCGCTGCGTAAAGGACTCAATGCGCTTGGGGTGCAAAAGGGTGATCGAGTCGCAATTCTATCTGAGAACCGTCCGGAATGGGCAATCTCGGATTTTGGTATCCTTAAAGCAGGTGCGGTGAATGTTCCGATGTTCTCAACGTTGACTGCGGCACAGGTCGGTTATATTCTGAAAGATTCGGGTGCAAAAATTATCTGTGTGTCCACAGAAAAACAGTTGGAGAAGTGTCTTGCCATCCGCGATGAGGTTCCGACACTCGAACAGATAATTATCTTTGATGCGGTTGAGGGTGAAACGCCAGAGGGTGTTCTTGAATGGACAGCCGTTTGTGAAATGGCAGGCGAGGCAGTTGAGAGTGATTCGCAAGAAGATGAGGTTGCGACGATTATTTACACGTCAGGCACGACCGGTAACCCGAAGGGAGTCATGCTGACGCATGCGAATTTTATTTCCAATGTAGAGGCATGTAAATCGCTGATTGATGTCAGTGAGACCGATGTATTGTTATCGTTCCTGCCGTTATCGCATGTGTTTGAACGGCTCGGTGGGCATTATGTGCCGCTGTTCTCTGGTGCAAAGGTTGCTTATGCGGAGAGCACATTTACGGTGGCACAGAATATGAAAGATGTTGCGCCGACGGTGATGCTCAGCGTTCCGAGACTTTACGAGACGATGCACGAGAGGATCCTCCGTGCAGTCGAAGAGGGTTCGCCTCTCAGACAGAAGATTTTCCACTGGGGCGTTTCGGTCGGTTCCGCGGTGAGTTCTGCGATTCAACAGGGTAAAAAACCGTCTGCGATTCTGCAGTTGAAGCAAGGTATCGCTGATAAACTCGTCTTCTCGAAGTTGAAGGCAGCGACGGGTGGACGGCTGCGCTTTTTTGTTTCAGGTGGCGCAGCGTTGCCGCAATCCATCGCTGAGTTTTTCCATGCCGCGGGGATTTTGATTTTGGAAGGGTACGGCTTAACGGAGACCTCGCCTGTGATTAGTATGAACCATCCGGAGAAATGGAAGTTCGGGACTGTCGGTGTTTCTGTCCCGGGTGTAGAGGTACAGATCGCTGAAGATGGTGAGATTCTAACACGCGGTCCGCACGTGATGAAAGGTTATTTTAATAACGCATCCGCGACGGCAGAGGTTATTGATGAGGATGGTTGGTTCCACACAGGCGACATCGGTATTATTGACGAAGATGGGTTTGTTAAGATCACAGATCGGAAAAAGAATATTATTGTGCTTTCTAACGGTAAGAATGTGGCACCGCAACCGATTGAGAGTGCGTTGGTGCAGAGTCCGTTCATCAGCCAGATTATGGTGATAGGTAGTGAACGTAAAAATCTTGCGGCGTTGATTGTCCCGAATTTTGATGCGCTGAAGGCGTGGGCAGCGGACAACAGCATTGACACGGATGATCTTTCGGCGATGCTCCAGACGCGTGAGGTGCAGCAGCATATTCAGAGTGAGATTCGGAGCCGTTTGACGGATTTTGCGGACTTTGAACAGGTGCGCCGGTTTACGCTGCTTGAAAAGGAGTTTTCGCAGGAGGAAGATGAGATGACGCCGACGCTGAAGTTAAAGCGGAATGTTATTATGGAGCGGTATAGTGATGTGATTGAGGGGATGTATCCTGAGGATTCGTAGGGCGGTTCTGTTAGATGAACGTTTTTTGGAAAATCCAGGGTTTTTGCGTCACAAACTGGAAGTTTGTGGTACAAAAAGAGCAGCACGCGGAAGGCATTCGGTTCTGTTAGATGAACGTTTTCGTAAAATCCAGTGTTCTGAGAGCACAAACTAACAGTTTGTGGTACAAAAGAGCAGCACGCGGAAGTTCTATTTATGAAGGCTACGGTGCCATCACGACTAATCCATTTTTGATGATCTCAATTGTGGCGGGTGTTTCGCACATCGGTTCGCCATCTGCATAGAGGAGCATCGATGTGTCGGTTTCAATTTTTAAAGTCTGGGTCTGGTGCATGGAGACAGCGGGATGCTTGACATGTCCACCCCAGAAAAGTGTTACTAAGAGTCGGAGTACTGTCACGGAAGAGACGGGACGGACGATGCAGACATCAAACAATCCGTCATCAATGCGTGCGTCTGGGACGATTTTGAACCCGCCGCCGTAGCGACTTGTGATCCCGGTTGCAGCGAGAAGAAGGGGTCCCTCATAGGTGCCAAAATCGCCTTCGAGACGGACAGATGGCGGTTCGTAGTAGAACAGCGTCTCTACGGCTGCGTAAGCGTAAGAGGCTGTGCCAGCGAATAGGGGTGTGCCTTTGGCGGCGCGTCGGCTGACTTCAGTATCGTAACCACAGGTTGCTATTGTAATGAAGTAGTTGTCAGTTGTCGGTTGTTGGTTGTCAGTTAAGAGGTTTTCTGGTGAAGTTACGTCCTCTTGCTGATGGCTGGCTGCTGACTGCTGAAGACTATTATAGCAACATCCTAAATCGACATGGATAGGTGTGCCGGATATGAGTGTTGCGATTGCGGCTTCGGGTTTTAGGGGTACGCCGATTGCTGCAGCGAAATCGTTTCCGCGTCCGCACGGTAGGACTCCGAGGGTCACATCTGGGACTGTTGCGATGCCATTAACGACTTCGTGGAGTGTGCCATCACCGCCGCAAGCGATTATGAACCGAGTTCCGTCAGAAACGGCTTCTTCTGCGAAACGCTTCGCATCGCCGGATGCTGAAGTCAATAGGAGTTGTCCATGTTGTCCGGATTTGGTAAGGGCAGCGTGTGCCTGTTCGGCAACGTTTTTTGCCTGTCCTTTGCCGGAGATTGGGTTTGCGATGAGAGTGAAGTTGTTCATGACTGATACCTACTTAATTACTGCGATTTTTCCTACTTTTCTTTGCTTGCCAAATTCGAGGACATAGATATAGATACCGGTGGATACATCTGCGGTGTTATTGCTTGTGAGCCACCACTGCTTTCGGTTGCGGTCCTGTTGGGTTACGTCTAAGGTTTCAAGCAGTTCACCGTTTGCTGTAAAGAGTTGGACGCGCGTGCCAATAGGTAATCGATCAAAAGTGATAGCTCCTTTATCTGCTACGTTAGGACGTACTGGATTTGGATAGACGCGGACTTGTGCGAAATCGGATATTATTGGCTCCGTGCCTGCATCCGGTATTTCGAGGGGTTGCGTCGCGGCGCGTATCGGGTTTTCATCGATATCGGCTACATTTGAGACGCTAATTTCATACCGGTCAGTTGTAGCCGTCAGCGGTTGCCCGAAGTGTTCAGTCACACTATCGGCATCAAATGCGAGCAGTGCGCGTCTTCCCATTCGGTCTCGGATAGCAGACACTGGGTTTATACCGTCAATCCGTTGTACTTCGCGCAGTATATATCGACTCTCATCGGCAATGCCGAGGTTCATCCGTCGGTCGAATGTAACGATCACCCAAACATTTCTGGAGACCGGACTTCGCTCGAAAACTTCGCGATGTGTGTCGGTTTGAAAGTCGAGTTGCGTCGTGTCCTCTCCTTGTCCGGGTTGATGATATATTGCGCGAATGAGCTGGGGCGGTTCGCGTGGTGTCGCGGCAACGGGTTCGGTACGCTGTGTCTCGTTTCCATCAGTCCCCTTCACTGTGACTGTGTACCAGTAAGTATTATCTTTTGTTACATGTCTATCCAAAAACCTTGTGACGGTTAGGTTTTCTGCGACTTTCTCAAACGTCGTATCCGCAGGCGTATCCTCTTTTGTGCCTTGGGCGCGATAGACGCTAAAAGATTGGAAGGTTGGCAGGTTGGAAGGCTGGAGGCTCGTTTCTTGGGTATTTCCATCTGTTTGAACTGCGGTAGCGTCCCAAGTAACCTGTACGGCTTTCTCGGTTAGCGGTCTCGCTTCAACATTCCACGGCGTGAGGCGGTCAACACCTTTTGGATCCGTTGCCAGAATGGACTCTAAACGGGAAACGCTGTCTTCAAGGTTGACGTAAAATTCAGTAAACCCGTTTTGATTGAGTTCAGCAGTGAAGATCGCAGGCGTTGGGTCTATCCTTCGATGCCATAGTGGTTTTAACACGATACCGTCCCAGGCTGTTACATAGAGGTTAGGATATGCAGCAATAATCAAGTTGTTGACTCCATCACGATCTACATCTGCGATAGTGATGCTGTTAGCATTCCGTCGGTGCGGTGCGATTGCGAGGGTGGCATCGCGTGTCCCGTCTGATAACACGGCATAACCGTGGGGTGTATGCGTAAAAACAAAAAATTTCCAAAGCAAGGGACCGGAAGGGTTATCCGGTAGTGAAAGTAAGCCGCCAACAACAAACTCCGCGCTGCCATCGCCGGTGAGGTCTCCTGAAGCGAATTGTGTAATATTCTTGAGCGGGAGTCGCGTTTGCCACTCAAGCTCGAAAGTATGCCCGACAGGAGTCGGTTGATAAATAAAAATTTCACCTTCACTGTCGCCTGCCACTAATTCCGTGTTTCCATCGTTATCAAAATCGGCAATAGCGAAACGTTGTGCGAAGACGTTAGAACCGGGGGTCTCATTGACTAAAACGGCTTTTTCTATATGCGCATTCGTGGCATTGTCGTATCCAAAAACGAGGAGTCGATCGTTGTTGTTATCTGCGCCGATAATTTCTTTTTGTCCGTCTTGATTTAGGTCGGCGATGGTGCCACCAGAGAGGAAGGGTGTTTCCCAGATAATTCGGTCTGGGTAGCCTCGTGGCGTGCTGCTCTCAATGAGAAAGGTTCGTGAATCGTCAGTGGCGAGTATTTCGAGTAGCCCGTCGCCATCGGTGTCGTCTACCGCCCACGTAATAAATTCTTCGAGGTTCGCGAGATTCTCAACACTTTCAACGGTATGTGCGAGTTCATATCTACCACTTGGGAGGCGTTCATAGATCGCAAAGATCGCTGTCTGTAGTTCGGTGTCAACGGTATCCTCGGACAATGGGCTCCCGACAATTTCAGGACGACCATCCGTATCGAAGTCGGCTGTTACACTGGCGATATGGATTGGCGGAATACCAAGAGGTTTATCAGTGAAACCGTTGGGTGAAATGTATCCGGCGGTGACATCAACGGTATAATACGCGCCGCCGTTGTCTTCCCTTGTTTTGAGGTGCGTCATATTCTCCGATTCAACGAAAAATTGGTATTTTCCGATATCGAAACCCAAAGAGAGTGAATGTTCTGTGCCGAGATCTGTTATGGTAATAGGTGCGAATGGTGCGAGGCTCCCTTCGCGCCGATAATAGAGCGTATTTTGTGTGACATCGTCCGTCGCCCATGTAAAAATTGTAAGACTTCGTTCACCGTAAAGCGTCTCCGTTGCGGTGAGTGAAACAACTTGGGGTGGTGTACGGTCTACACTCAAAACGACTTGGTCATGCGTCTGTTGACCATCAGCGGTGTTTACAGTTAATCGGACGGTATAGATCCCCTCTGGCACGGTTGTTGTATCCCAAACAGCCAAGGTTTCGCCGATTTTTTGTGTGGTCGTTGGTTGTGTGAAAGGTATAAATTCGGTGGGGACTGTCGATGGACCGTAGCTGAGGTGCCAAGATTGAAATTTATAGCCGCCTGCGGTGCCGACGATTGTAATAGCCTCCGAACCGCCGCTGTTGGTTTCAGGTTCGAGGATGCGTGCCTGTAGGATACCACTTGCGAGTAGCGCACGCTCGGCATTGACGGTGCCTGCCCCGACGAACCTTTCGTCCAATTCATCACTCTCCTCTCGATAGACCGGATCGGCGGTGTTAATCAGGATATGTCGAACTTCTTCGTGTGTTAGTGTTGGTCGTTTTGCGAGGAGGAGTGCAGCGACACCGGCGACGTGAGGCGATGCCATAGAGGTCCCAGTGAGGAGCCGATACTGGTTATTAATCTGTGTGCTGAGAATGACGTTGCCTGGGGCACCGATGTCTATAGAGGCACCGAAGTTAGACTGATAGAACCGTTGCTGGTTTTGCTCGGTAGATGCCACGGCGATAACCTTGCGGTAGGCAGCGGGGAAAATTGCCTCCGGTTTTTGGGAGTTGCCAGCAGCAGCGACTAACACCACACCGCGCGAGTATGCGTAATCAATAGCGTCTTGAATAACGAAGGAGCGGCGTTCGCTGCCCCAACTCATGTTGACGATGCTTGCGCCGTTGTCAGCGGCATAGACGATGGCGGATGCGGAGTCATCGTCTTGCATGCGAGAACTCCCGCCGAGCG
The DNA here is from genome assembly GCA_022820835.1 of Candidatus Poribacteria bacterium. Taxonomy (GTDB): domain Bacteria; phylum Poribacteria; class WGA-4E; order WGA-4E; family WGA-3G; genus WGA-3G. The sequence goes on along the minus strand of JAJEET010000038.1, from coordinate 3,240 downwards.
AGAGTCCTGCGCGTATTGCCATGAGCGGACACTCCCAGGCGACCCCGGCAATGCCGACTCCGTTATTTGGGAATGCGCCGGCGATACCGGCAACGTGTGTGCCGTGTCCTCTTTCGTCAATGGGTTCGTTATCGCCTTCGAGGTAATCGCCTTCTGCTTGCAGGTTCGGTGCGTCGGTAAAATCCCAACCGTAGATATCATCAATATAACCGTTTCCATCGTCGTCAAGTCCGTTTTCTGGAATTTCATCGGGGTTTATCCAAGCTTTGGGTGCTAAATCTTCATGTTTGTAATCAATACCGGAGTCGATGACAGCAATTACGACATTCCTGTTCCCTTTCTCGATTGCCCACGCCTGTGGTACCCGCATGAGTGGTAGGTTCCACTGTTCCGCGTATTGTGGATCGTTCGGAACGACTGTGTCTGAGAGTGTAGGGCGGAGGTAGTTATACTCGACGGCTTCCACGAGCGGGTTTTGTTGGTATGCGATCTTGAGTGCTTCAAGTGGTGCATCGGGGTCAAATCGTAACAGGTATATACGCGTGAGATTCGGATTGAGTGCTGGCCGTGCGAGATATGGAAACAGCGGATGCAGCGATTGGACATTGTGTTTTGCGTGCAGAATGGAGATGGGTGCGTTTGCCTGCGGCTGCTTCGCATCCGCTGCTGCCGCTGGTGTCAAACGGATTAGGAGTTCGCCGGGTGTGATTTCGGCGAACGGCAAGTTCTCTGGCGAGGATTCGGTGCGAATGGCACTTAAAAGCAGTAGGCATAAGAACAAAATTCTTAAGTATTTCATAACGACTGTCGGCGTGTTAGCTATCAGTTGTCAGTGTTCCGGCAGGCAGATGTCGCGTTTCCGCTATTGATGGTTAATTTGCTTTTAAGTGGACGAGCCTGCCATCAGCGATGGCTGATGACAAGGCTCTGGTTATATTCATCCAATGGTGAGGTTATTCTCCAAAAGGTTGAAGTTCCCCGTCTTTGACGATACGTACAACAAAGTCATATATTGCGTCGCCGTTGGGGTCGAAAGAGAAATTGCCTAAGATCGTGGGCAGATCCATCGTCTGCGCCAATGCGGCTTGGATCATGGCTGGATCTGTTGATCCGGCGTTCTTAATCGCCTCGGCGAGAATGTAGAGGGTTGTATACGCTTGCGCTGCCCACGGTAAAGGTTCAGAACCGTATTTTGTCTGATAGTTCTGGACGAAGGCGAGGTTTCCCGGTGCGTCAGACAGAGTAGACCATTCTCCAGCGATAGTTATCAAGCCCTCGGCGGCCTCGGCACCCACTTCTTGGATTTCTTTTGCAGTCAAATCAGGAACGATAAAGTGAACGGTATCAGGGATATCGCTCGCGCGCGCCTGAGTGATAACTTGAGTCATCTGTGGTGCCAGTGCAGAGATAAAGAGGGCATCAGGTGCTTCCTCCATGATAGCGGTGAGTTGCTCAGAAACATCGATAATGCCGGTATCGTCGGTTTGGAAGGTTTGCACTGTCCCAACTTCAACACCGAGTTCCTTGAGCGTTTCCTCAAATGCCGCGTTGCTACTTATGGAGTAGGTATCCTTTTCATCATATATCAGTGCCGCTTTTTTATAGTCAAGTGCCGCGTGGGTCACTTTCGTACAATTTGAATTTAGGATACTTACGGTGAGCCCGGCGCGGAAGACATGATCCCCGAGTTCGCTCAAACCTGCAGCGGAGGAGATCGGACTAAAAATGATCACCCCGCTCTCTGACGTCGCCGGAATAACCTGTTCGAGCTGTGTCGAGATACCAATCCCGATGACAGCAGGTACGCCTTGAGTAACCAATGTCTCAACGGCAGCAACCGCCCCGTCTGCGGTACTCAGAGTGTCCTCAGTGGCGAAGGTGATACTCGGACCGCCGAGCATATTAATCTCTTCTCTTGCCAACTCAAGACCTTGTTGCATTGGAATTCCGTACGGTTCGGCAATGGGGCCTGTCAGACCTAAAGCGACCCCGATGGTAATCCCTGTCGGTGGCGTTTCTTCCATTGGAGGCGTTTCAGCATCAGGCATCATTGCAGGCATCCTTTGGCAACTGGAAAGTCCGACAACTAAAGCCGCAATTGCTGCTAATGCCAATGTGAATGTTAGGATCTTCTTTACGTTCATTTTCAATCTCCTTTATTTTTAATTCAAAACTTAGGTGGGGTTAATTTAAAAAAATCAGGACTTACGCAAATTAGGAAAATATCGGATATTCAGACGCAAAAAGGGCTAATTTTCATCCTTTAAACCCCCTAAATCCCCCTTATCAGGGGGACTTCAAGAGAGAATGCGTAAGTCCTTAAAATATTATCGTTCTTAAACAGATCCGTTATCGCTAGCGGATCGCGAGATCGCAAGTAAAACTCGCTCCTACAGAAGAGCGGATCGCGAGATCGCAAGTAAAACTCGCTCCTACAAAAAAGCATATCGCGAGTAGAACTCGCTCCTACAGAAGAGGGATATTCACATAGATAAAGTAAATATAGAAAACTAAATGCCCCGTTATCGCTAGTAAAAATCGGTCTTCGTATGAAGCCACTTTCATAGTAAAACTTACAATTAACGAGACACTCATAGAAGGCGGGGTTACAAACCCCGCCTGCAATGGTGAGGTTCGTTATTCTTTAAAGTGTCTATTTATTTTTTGGTTTTACTATAATACTCCAAAAAACTATTTTGGAATGAAGCATTCTAACGTAACGTTCTGGTCTAAAAAACTCAACTATCTTCTCTTATATTGTTTCATAGTTGCAAACAATTGTCAACTAAAAATGGTTTCAGTTGCCAACTGTCAGTTAGGAGGCGTTGATTTAAATAAAGGGACAGACAATATTCGCAGATAGGGAGCGATAGATAAGTGTAATTATAACGTAAACTTTTAGTCTCCACCGTATAGGACACAAATTATAGTAAACCTTACAATTAACGTGAGTTTGATAAAAGTGGGATGTTGGGTTTCGCTACCGCTATTTAGGCGGAAAGTGCTTTGAAAACGGTATATTTGTCCAAATTATACGGTTTTTAGTGTGTATTTACCGCTCAACCCAACCTACAGATTTATTTTCAAGTTCACGTTAAATTACTATAGTTTGGACAGTTTGATCAGATTATAAGTTATGAAAAGTTGGCAGTGTTCTCCCGTTAGGGCTCCCGAACAGATGTTAGGATTGCCTTGTAAACCTGTTTTTGGGTCTCTATTGTGTTAGAAACGACTGCTTTT
>JAJEET010000037.1 GCA_022820835.1 Candidatus Poribacteria bacterium | reverse complement strand
ACATCTCAAGCACTCCTGAATTCTCTTGAGGACTGTCGATGCAGGGGCGATACATGTTTCGCAACCTATTGACTTTCTCACACACACGGCAACCTGTAACAACTATAGTCTATACTTACAGAAAAATGGGGGTAAATGAAGTTATAATGGTCAATTGTCTCTTGACAGTATCGTTTCGCTTCAACGATATCACCCTCTTCTATCTTACTTTTCGCCATGTTATTTTTTAGCCCAGCCAAATTAATATATGCCATTGCATAGTCTGGGTTAATTTCAATTGCTTTATTCAGATCATCAATCGCCCCTTGTAGGTCTCCAAGAACGTTTCTTGCAGATGCGCGATTGTTATAGGCGAAGATATGTCCAGGGTTAATCTGGATCATCCTATCAAAGTCCTTAAATGCGCCTTGGAAATTTTCAAGCTGTGTCTTTACCATCCCACGTTTACCGTAAATCCGTGCCAGGTCGGGGTTGACTTTCAAGGCAGCATTATAACACCTGAGTGCCTCCCTATGCCTAAACAGCTCCGCCATTTCATCTGCGTGTGCTTCCAAAGCATAGGCACGCACCCGTGGATGCTTTTGCATCCGCTCTAACGACATAACCTTTCCTGAATTGGCAAGTAATTCTTTAACCACGTCCGAAGATATCGCCGACACGATTGTTTGGTCATCATCAGTAGAAATAGACCCGGTACCGTGAGAGACAATTCCTACAACCTCATTTTTGCTGTTTAGGACTGGGGCACCAACGTCCCACGGCGGAGAATTAATTTTCATCTGGAACCATGCCCCCTCTTTGTACCTGTTCTGTAGCAAACACGTTGTCCCCTTGAATTTCAGGCGATCATCATAAGCGAGTGTATAAACCGTTTCCGAGATTTCAAGGGCATCACTGTTCCCAAGCGGCAGCGGGACTCCTGTCTCCGCAATTTTCAGGAGGGCAAGGTTATTTTTCGTATCATAAGCGGTAACACCTTCAACGGTATACAGTTTTTCCTCGCTATCTTGAGTGTGCTTACGTCTACCGGAAAACCGATCGCGTATACTGACAGCAGTCTTGACAAGGAGATCCCCTGGAATTACATTAACATCCGTGGATTCCGCAAGAAGTTGAAGAGTCGTCACGATCTTGTCAGGTGCCACAAAGAATCCACTTCCTGTCTCAAAAGACGCTGCTACTGCGGTGTCTTTCGACTTCAATCCAACTGGGTATTCAACAGCAGAGGCTATAAAAAAGAGAACGGTAGATGCTCTACTGTTTTCAGTAACTTGTTGCAATGGCGTATCTTCTTTTCGTTTTCTCATCAATTTCCTTTCTATTGCTCACAAGGGCAATGCTTGGTTAATTCTGAAGTGGGTACTATGACTTTCCGATATCAGGGTCCAATTCCTTTGCCTTCTGGAAGTCTACTATAGCCTCTTCGTGTTGATTGAGTGCCTCTTTTGCCGCCCCGCGGTCCTGATAATAGAGTGCCTTCTTTGGATTGCATCGGATGCATTCACTGAAATCTTCAATTGCACCGTTGTAATCACCGAGACCAACTCTCGCAACACCGCGCGTGTGATAAAAGGCTGACCGATATCTCTTACCTTTCGGTTTTAGTCGGAGTGCCTCATTAGCGTCAGATATCGCTTCTTGATATAATTTTTCGGCTTCGGCGGCATTTCCTTGTTCAGATTCAAGTTGTCCAAACAGGTACTTCGTCCAGCCACGGGTATTATACGTACTCGCTTTCTGAGGTTTTAGATGAATAGCATCGGTATAGTAATTAATTGCTTCTTGATATAGTTCCTTACCCTGCACCTTATCGCCATTATCTACTGCAGATTTAGCGTCGCGTGCATGCCCGAACCCCTGCAGCACCAACCACCCCCTTCTGCCCAAAACGGTCCTAAGGAACTGAAGCAACGCTTTAAAGAGGAAAATGTAAAAAAATAGGGACAACCGAGAAAAAAACGCGCGAAGGTCTGAAAAACTAAATTTTAAGGGTTGGAGTCGGAAAGCGGTGCGAAAATCGTCAAGTGCCTCCATATAGCTATCCAAATTGCTACTAAGTTCCGTCTTCGCGTCCGCGCGATGTGCGTAGACATCAGCCATATCGGGATTGAGTTTCAGTGCAGCATCATAGTAAAGGATTGCTGCTTTATATTCACCCTGCTTCCGCTTCTTATCGCCTGTCTTGGCATGGACATAAGCACATACAAATGGACGCTCTCGCAATGCCTCGAACGTTTCTGGTTCTCCCGTCTCTTTAATCAGGTTTTTCAACGTGTTGACAGGGATAGCATAACTGTGAGAATTGTCGGAGGAGGTATGGATGCCTATTACTTGTCCACGCTTGTTCAGGATCGGACAACCGCTGCTCCCAGTGGAGGTGCCAATTTTCATCTGTATCCGGTTATCACTTCGCTTGATACATTGAATAGTACCGTCGGTGATTTTACCTACGCCTTTGGGGTAACCGATAGCACAAACAAGATCCCTTTTTCGGACCCTGTCACTATCCCCAAATGTAAGTGGACTGCCTTGATATGAAACCTTTAAAAGAGCCAAGTCATTTTCTATATCAAATGCTGTAACACCTTCTATCTGGAACGCGTCTCCCGTCCGTGAGAGCTCAGCGGTCACGGATGCTGCGCCTGCGATGACGTGAAAGTTTGTTACAATCAATTGCTGCCCAACGAAAAATCCACTCCCTGTACTCGTCTTAATTTCAGATATATTAAACTGAGGACGTAACGCCTCAAGAGACATCTCTCTTTCTACATTCAAACGGACAACAGAATTGGTTAACGCTTTTTCAGCAATCTGTTGTAGTGTTGCATTTCTATTTTGTTCCATAACCACTTCCATTCTATTGCCAGAAGTTACCAGTTGCTACGGCTTATTTTCGATATTTGGGTCTAATTCCTTCGCTTTCGCAAAATCTGCTTTTGCCGCTTCGTGCTGATTGAGTGCCTCTTTTGCCGCCCCGCGGTCCTGATAGTATAATGCCTTCTTTGGATTGCATCGGATGCATTCACTGAAATCTTCAATCGCACCGCTGTAATCACCGAGACCAACTTTTGCGATGCCGCGCGTATGGTAAGTCGCTGCTCTCCGAAGTTTGGTTCCTTTCGGATTTGACTGGAGTCCCTTGTCACACTCGGATACTGCTTCTTGGTAGAGGGTTTGTGCTGCTGCAGTGTTACCTTGCTCAATTTCCAATTTTCCCATTAAGCACTTCGGCCACCCTAAGTCGTTATAAATCTTAGCCCAGCGCAAGGTTCTCTTTGAATCAAGTTGAATCGATTCCGTGTAATCGTTTATCGCATTTTGATAGAGGGTTCGAGATTTTGCGTGATTCCCGTTTTCTGCTTCAACTTCCGACCAACGTATTCTTGTATAACCGCGACTGTAGTATCCGGTGTAAGTCGTTGGAGCGACGATGATAGCCTGGTTAGCATCTGCTATCGCTTTTTGATAATTCCCTAATTTACCGTTGGTAATACCCCGGGCGGCGTATGCCACCACTTTTGCCATGGCAACAAACCTGTCGTCCTCAATAATTTCGTCATAAATTGCGATTGCCCCTTCATAGTCCCCCGACATCTGCTTTATCTGTGCGCGTATAACGTAGGCGGTACCCTTAATCCGACCTCGCCAGATACGCCGAAATATGCCAACTTCGCTGCTAAGCTTCTTACTCATATTGTACGCAGCATAGGCAAGAACCTCCGGTCGCTTTTGCCACGTTGACCAAGATTCAATCTCTGCCGATGCCGCGCTCACAAGTAATGTTTTCAATGTATTTGAAGGAATAGCATAACCAAGAATTTTGGATTCAACACCTGCTGAACAGATTCCTATTACCTCACCGCTGCTGTTCAGGAGCGGGCAGCCGCTCCACCCTGGGACGATCAATAGATTTAACCTAAGCCGTTTACCGGGAGACTGTGCCTCCCGTATAGTGCCTTCTATCTTATTCTTCTTCTCGCCACTGAAGCCTATCGCGCAAACTTGAGCCTCTTTCTCAACAGTCTCATTGTTGCCAAGTCGAAAAGGTGTCCCTTCCTCAGCGGTTTTCAAGACAACGAGATCATTCTCGTAATCAGATGCGATGATACCTTCAATCGTATAAACGGTTCCTGTGTCAACGTGTGTCACGGTCACCTTTGTAGCATCTGCAAGGCCATGGAAGCACGTCACGATTTTATCATGTTCCACAAAGAAACCGCTCCCTCTACTTCCGCCAATCCAGCCTGGAATTTCAAACTCGGTCTCAATATAAACCACTGTGCCGACGATTTCCTCGGTAGGTTGTTGACTCTTGTCATCTTTCGTATCCGTCACCATACAGATCTCCATGTATACCCATTACTTATTTTCGATATCCGGGTCTAATTCCTTTGCCTTTGCAAGATCAGTGTCCGCTTCTTTTTGCTGCCCGAGTGCCTGTTTCGCAAGCCCGCGCTGGCGGTAGGCGTGCGCGAAATCCGGCTTGAGTTTGATGGCACGATCAAAGTCTTCGATCGCGTCCTCGTGTAGATCAAAGGCAACCCTTGTGACTGCACGTGTGCAGTAGGCATAAGCGTTTCGTCGATCGCGTTCGATCGCTGCCTCACTGTCGTCCATCGCCGCTTCATAGAGTTCCCGCGCTGCTTCCATGTTGCCACCAGCGGATTCGCATTCCGCAATGAGATACTTCGAATAACCGCGGTTGTTGTAGTTCCTACTGGCAAGGCTGGGATCCGGGGCGACCTGGATGGCTTTCGTATAGTCCGGAATCGAGGCATGATACAGCCGGACAGCTTCCACCTCATCTCCCGCTGCTGCTTTGTCTAACCCGAGGAGGTACTTCGCTAACGCGCGATTATAGTACGCGCCATACGAATCCGCCTCGCTCAGACCGATGCTCAGGGCTTTATCGTAATCTTCAATGCCCTCGGTGTACTGCTCAAGTCCCATTCTCGCCTGCGCACGATTGTAGTAGGCGGGTGCTGCATCCGGATTGCGTTCAATGGCAGCGTTACAATCAACAATGCCGCCTTCAAAATCTCCTAAAGTTGTTTTTGCACCCGCGCGATTGAAGTATGCTTCCGCGAAGTCCGGATTGCGTGCCAGAGCGGCATCCCAATCGGCGAGGGCACTTTCGGGGTCTCCAAGAAGATTCTGTAAAGCACCGCGATTGTGATAGAGTTCCACCAAATCCGGATTGAGTTTCAGAGCAGCCGTATAGTGTTTGACCGCTGCCTTATATTGTTTTTCTTTTTGTTTGACGTATCCATGAGAAGCCTCGGCATAAGCGCGTATCCGGGGTCGCTGTCGCCATGTTTCAAGAGGCTCCACGGCTCCCACGTCCGCAAGCAGTGCCTTGACGGCATTTGAAGGAATCGCGTAAGCGAATTCCCGGGGATCGTCTTCACGGGTCCCAGTAGCGGATGAACCGGCAGAAACGGCAATGCCGATAACTTCACCTGCCCTATTTATGACAGGACCGCCGCTATTCCCCGGGGAAAGCACCGTTTTTAAGCGTAGATGTGCGTCGTTAAAACGGATGCCGTGCACGGTAGCTTCCGTGACAGCCCCTCTAGCACCTTTATCTTCCATACCGCCACCCGTGCAGCGGACCGCGTAAACCCGTTCACCTTTCTTAACGGTATCGCTATCGGCGAGCGGCAGCGGCAACCCTTTAGTCGAAATCTGCAAGATGACCAGGTCGATTGTGTCATCAAACGCAACCACCTCCGTAACCGGATACGGTACCCGCAAATTCACCGGCTCTACCAACACCGTTGTCGTACCAACAACACAATGAATATTCGTTGCAATCAGGTGCGGTGCTACAAAAAAACCACTTCCCGCTGCGATCTTAAGCGCTTGTATCTGTTCACCTCTGCGACGCCCAGTCGGTTCTACCTTCCAAAGAACAGCGGAAGCACCCAAAGCTCTTGAAGCGATCCGCTGGAGTGTGCTATCTACCTTTTTTTTTCTCTTATTTCTTCTTCTTTTCATCGAGCCATCATCTCTCTTGTTATCCAAGATTTCTTTTGGTATTATTATATCTTAAATTCTCGGTTTTGCAAGGGAAAAATATTTGACATCCTTCGCAGAATGTGGTATCCTAATTAAAAACCACACGTTTTTACCAAGTTTGACAAAATTTACACACTGTCACGCGTCATTCAAACACGACAAACGAGATATGGACAAAAAATCGCTTACCACACTGACATCGCAATATAAGGAGTCTGTGCGCTACAATATCCTATCCCAAGAGAGCATTTCTGCTGTCACGGGTTCGCGCGCCATATCCATTATTATTGCTGCTATTCGTCGGGCTGTGGTGGGCTAATCACGCGCAGATAAGTAGTTTTTATTAGAACGCCCATCACTGAAACTGACGATTTCGGTGAGGGTGTTTTGTTTTTTAAGAGTTGTCAGTTAACAGTACCCAGTTTTCAGTTAAGAGATGTGTTGTGGCAGTGAAACGAAAAGTAACCGCCACAAAGTATTAACTGATACCATTTCTAAATAAACGCCCGTCAGGAATAAAAAACGGCTTGTAGTAGGGCAATTTATTGCCCGTCTTACATACGGATGTCCCATAGCGTTTCAAAATCTCTATAAGGCAGCTTTATTTTTTAGATTTGGTATGATAACTGAAAACGCAGCGTCCTGGTAACCATTCCCTCTGACAACTGGTAACTGGTAACTGACAACTATTAAACAAGGAGTTTCCCCATGTTTGAAGAGGTATCACCGCAATTTACGTTCTCAGAGAAAGAGAAACAGACCTTAGAATTCTGGCGTGAAAATGACATCTTTCAGAAGAGCATGGAGATGTACAAAGACGCGCCGTCTTTCGTTTTTTTAGAAGGACCACCGTTCGCAAATGCACCGCCCGGTGTGCATCACGTACTTGCCCGGATCATGAAAGATGCCGTCTGCCGCTATAAAACGATGACGGGACACTACGTCCACCGTAAAGCAGGTTGGGATACCCACGGACTCCCCGTCGAATACCAAGTCGAAAAGCAACTCAATATCAGAAATAAGGCAGAATTGGAGGCTTACGGCGTTCAGAACTTTATCGAAAAGTGTAAAGAGAACGTGTTCCAATACGAGCAGGACTGGCGTGAGATGACGGAACGCATCGGATTTTGGGTGAACCTCGACGATGCCTATATCACACTATCAAACGATTACATCGAGAGCGTCTGGTGGGTACTCCGACAAGCGTGGGATAAAGAACTGCTGTATCAAGGTCACAAGGTGCAACCGTATTGCTATCGGTGTGGCACAACCTTAGCAAGCCACGAAGTCGCCCTCGGTTACCAAGAGGTCTCAGATCCGTCCATCTTCGTGCGGTTCCGACTGAAAAATCGGGAGAATACCTATCTGCTCGTCTGGACGACGACACCGTGGACGTTGCCATCTAACGTCGCTGTCGCCGTCGGCGAAGATTACGATTACGTCGCCGTTGAAGAACCCAACGGTCAGCACCTTATCCTTGCCAAGGAATGTGTCTCCAGTTTATTCGGAGATGAACCCCCGCAGATCGTCGAAAACTACAAGGGAACGGACCTCCAGAATTGGGAGTATGAACAGCTCTTTGATAGCGGCGAACACCCCGAAAAATCGCACTATGTTGTCACCGGAGATTTCGTAACGACGACTGAGGGCAGCGGCTTGGTCCACATCGCACCCGCTTTCGGACAAGACGACTACGACATCGGGCAAAAATATAACCTTCCGTTGGTACAATTAGTAGGCGCAGATGGCAAATTCGTCGCAGCGGTCAAAGAGCCGTGGGCAGGCGAATACGTTAAAGACGCCGATCCGCAGATCATTGCAAACTTGGACGGACGCGGACTGCTGTTCAAAGCCGCCGAGTATACACACCAATACCCGTTCTGCTGGCGATGCGATAACCCATTGCTCTACTATGCGCGCGAATCGTGGTTCATCCGAACAACCGCTATCCGAGAACAGATGCGTCAGCACAATCAGGAAATCAACTGGTACCCAGAACACATCAAAGACGGACGGTTCGGGAATTGGCTGGAAAACAACATCGATTGGGGTTTGAGTCGTGAACGCTATTGGGGTACACCGCTGCCGGTCTGGACTTGTGAGGATTGCGGACACCAACACTGCGTCGGCAGTATCGCTGAACTCAAGGAACTCGGTATAGACGTACCCGACGATATTGAACTCCACCGTCCTTATGTAGACGACATTGCGATCACCTGTGAGAAATGCGGCGGCACGATGCACCGCGTCCAAGACGTGATTGACTGTTGGTTCGATTCCGGCTGCGCGCACACCGCACAATGGCACTACCCGTTTGAAAACAAGGAACTCTTTGAGGAGGCGTACCCGCCGGACTTCATCTCCGAAGCGATTGATCAGACGCGTGGATGGTTCTACAGCCTCTTGGCAACTGGTACGCTGCTCTACGATAAACCCGCTTACAAAAATTGTCTCTGCCTCGAACTCATCCTCGCCGCGGATGGGCAAAAAATGAGCAAGAGCCGTGGCAACACAGTGGATCCGTGGACAATCTTGAATGCGCAGGGCGCGGATGCGATGCGGTGGTATATGTTCACCGCAACTACGCCGTGGACACCACGCGCTTTCAAAATTGATGGCGTTGACGAAGCGTTGAAAAAGTTTATGGGAACACTCAACAACGTCTATAGCTTCTTCGTTATGTATGCCAACCTCGAACAGATTGATGTCTTGAAAGACGCACCGCCGGTTGCTGAACGTGCCGTTGTAGATAGATGGATCTTGTCTCGTCTCCATACGCTCATTGACGAAGTACGCGACGAGATGGAGAACTACCATCTCACGAACGCGCCGCGTGCGATTGAGGCGTTTGTGGACGATCTCAGTAACTGGTACGTCCGCCGAACCCGCGACCGGTTCTGGGGTGCAGAAGCGGGCCCTGACAAGCAAGCCGCTTATGCAACACTTTATGAGGTGCTTGTAACCGTTGCGAAACTCGCCGCACCGTTCGTCCCATTTCTCGCCGATGAACTCTATCGGAATTTAGTATGTTCGCTTGATGCTGAGGCACCCATGAGCGTTCACCTCGCCGAGTACCCGGTAGCAGATGCATCGTTGAAAGACGCACAGTTAGAAACCGATATGGCTTTTACCCGCGATGTCATCAGCATGGGACACGCTGCACGCAATCGCTCTGGTATCAAGACAAGACAACCGCTCGCAGAGATTACACTCGGCGGACTCTCCGATGCCGAAAAAGCGACTGTTAAACGTCTGGCTGAACTTGTCTATGACGAACTCAACGTCAAAACCATCGTCTTCACAGAAGACCTGAACGCGTTCGCACAGGTTACGCTTAAACCCGACTTCAGAGTCTTGGGACCCAAATACGGCAAGGGCGTTCAAACTATCGCTAAGGTGCTTGCTGCTGGCGATGTGGCGGCACTGAAAGCGAAACTGGAAGCCGAAGGCAGTTTACAAATTGAAGCCGAAGGAGAGACATACACCCTCGATGCATCAGAAATTGACGTGCAAACGCAGAACCGAGAGGGGTTCTTTGTAGAGGTAGACGCTCGGAAATTCGTCGCACTCTCAACGGAACTGACGCACGACTTGGTACTTGAGGGTTTGGCACGCGAATTCGTCAACAAAATTCAGAACATGCGGAAAGATGCCGATTTTAACGTATCCGATCGGATTAAGCTCTCTCTAACGGATGCATCGCCGTTGGCAGACGAAGCGTTCCAAGCGCATCAAGCATATATCCTTCGAGAGACGCTGACAACCGAAGTCGTAGATACGCCGGGTGAAAATGCTTTCACCATCGCACAAAAACTCAACGACGAATCGGCAACCTTGAGTGTTGAGCAGGTCTGATCTGCTGCTTGCCTCAGATAATTGAGACACCACTCCACAATTGTGTCTTTAGAGCGGATTTCTAACAGAGTTTATGGTACCATCCTTGCAGGCAAGGTCTCATGAAGTTTAAGGATTTAATTCGGTAATGCCTCAATAACCTCTTGGTAGGAGCGAGTTGTGCTCGCGATCCTTAACGATTACCGAAATACTCATTTAATCTTCATCAAACCTCGCCTGTGGTATATGGCAGTAGCGGATTCATAAGAAAAATTGTGTAAGCCCTATCTAAAAATCCGTTTCAAATTTTACACAGCAAAACGCTACTATATGCAAGTAGATTAGCATATAGTACTACTATATGCAAACAGATTGACATTTAGTAGCACTATATGCTAATATAAATGTATGGTAGAGAGACAATTTTGGCGCAACCGCATCGAAACCGCTTGGGAACGCCGTTCAATCGTATGGTTGTCCGGGGTCCGACGCGTCGGAAAAACGTGTTTGTGCCAGACGCTTCCTGATATTGAATACTTTGATTGTGAACTGCCGCGCGTCAGGCGACTGATGGAGGATCCACAAGCATTTTTGGATAACATCGGTAGCGGTCGAATTGTGCTTGATGAAGTCCATCGGTTACTGAATCCATCGGAACTGCTGAAGATCGCAGCAGATCACTATCCACAGATTCAGGTTGTCGCGACCGGTTCATCAACGCTCGGTGCCAGTGCTAAATTTGCGGATACACTTGTTGGACGCAAAACCGAATTGTGGCTGACACCGCTCATACAGGCGGACCTTAACGATTTCAACCGAGTGGATATCCACCATCGCCTTTTACACGGTGGGTTACCTCCGTTTTTTCTTGAAACCGAACTCCCGGAACCCGATTTCCAAGAGTGGACAGATGCTTATTGGGCAAAAGACATCCAAGAACTTTTCGACTTGAACGCCGCTACTCATTTCAGAAATTCACTGAACTCCTCATGGCGCAGAGTGGTGGCGTTTTTGAAGCGTCCAGTTTTGTACGTCCGTGTGAGGTCAGTCGAGGCACCATCTCGAACTACCTCTCCATTTTGGAGGCGACCTTCGTTGTGCATGTCATCCGTCCTTTCAGTTCTCGCCGCGCAACAGAGATTGTCGCGGCACCGAAGGTTTATGGCTTCGACACCGGATTTGTCTGTTACTACCGAGGTTGGTCGCAGCTACGACAAGAAGATCTCGGTCTGTTGTGGGAACATTTTGTTCTCAACGAGATTATGGCACAGACGCAATCCCGTGAAATTCACTATTGGCGCAACAAACGCGGATTGGAAGTCGATTTTGTGCTCACACGCACCCGTAACGCTCCAATTGCAATCGAGTGCAAATGGACTGCCTCTGGATTCTCGCCGCGCGCACTGCTCGCGTTCCGCAGGCAGTACCCAGATGGTGTGAATTATGTCGTAGCACACGATGCGGATCACACTTTTAAAAGCGAATATAACGGTATGGAGGTTAAATTTGTAAACTTGGAGACGTTGATCGCTGAAATCTGCGCGCTTGGACGATAAAAATCTTGCCTTAAAACCAAATTTTTGCTATAGTACAATATAAAAATAGATTCCCTAAACCTGTCTCATAAATACGAACCTCCGTGGCGAGGTTTCTGCCTCGATCTCCACGAAGTAATTTACAAAACCCCAACTATAGTAACGAAAGGAGATTCCGGTCATGCGAGATTTTTCCTACATCGCAGCGAATACGATACCGGAAGCCGTTGCCCTGCTCGACGAAAAGGGAGAGAACGCACGCATCTTAGCGGGTGGCACTGATCTCATCGTTCAGGTTCGAGAAGCGCGCCGAGATGTCAATTGGATAATTGACATCAAATCCATCCCTGAGGTCAACGCCTTAGACTACAATGCAGATACCGGCTTAGTGCTTGGTGCTGCAGTTGAGTGTTATAAGATTTACGCCGACGATGCTATCTGCAAGGGCTACCCGGGTTTAATCGATGCAACCAAAATTATCGGTGGCACGGCGATCCAAGGGCGCGCAGCGGTCGGCGGAAACCTCTGTAACGCCTCACCCGCTGCAGACGGTATACCGCCCCTGATTGTACTGAACGCCACCTGCGTTATTGCCGGTCCAAACGGTGAACGTGAAGTTCCCGTCGAGCAGTTCTGTACAGCCCCCGGTCAAACCGTCCTTAAGAACGGTGAAATGCTCGTCTCAATCAAGATACCTGCCCCCGAAAGCAATTCCAGCTCCTTCTATCTCCGGTTTATCCCGCGTAATGAGATGGACATCGCTGTCGTAGGTGCCGGGGCATCCGTCGTACTTGACGACACGAAACAGACAATCGTCTCTGCCCGGATCGCACTCGCTGCCGTCGCGCCGACACCGCTCTTCGCCGAAGAAGCGAGCGCACGACTTGCCGGTCGCGAAATTTCTGACGCAGCGATCGACGAAGCCGCAGAAGCCGCAAAAGCGATCGCACGTCCGATTAGTGATATGCGCGGTACTGCCGAACAGCGGACACACCTCGTCGGTGTACTGACGCGACGCGCCCTCAACGGTGCTATCCAGAGAGTTCGAGAAGCGACATAAGCTTTGTCAATTGATAAGGATAACGACTTTTTCCCTACGAAACGTGAAAGGAACACATATTATGGCGAGAAGATCGCACGTTCAGACGACTATCAATGGTGAAACGGTGGAATTCCTCTGTGAACCCCGGCAAAGCCTGCTCGAAGTCCTCAGAGATGAACTCCATCTTACAGGTGCTAAAGAGGGATGCAACAACGGAAACTGCGGTGCTTGCAGTGTCATACTTGATGGTAGACTGGTCAATTCATGCCTCGTCCTCGGTGTAGAAACTGAAGGCAAATCCGTCGAAACCATCGAAGGGCTCGCAGCGCCTGACAAGCTGCATCCGATCCAAGATGCTTTCCTCGAAAACGCCGCGCTCCAATGCGGGATTTGCACACCCGGTTTCATCATGAGTGCAAAAGCACTCCTCGATCAAAACCCGAATCCGACAGAACACGAAGTCCGATACTGGTTAGCTGGAAACTTGTGCCGCTGTACCGGTTACGATAAAATTGTCCGTGCTGTACTTGATGCAGCCGCAGCTGAGTAAAAGGAGCGTCCTTCACATGATCGGGATAATAGAAATTGCGGTACCTATTAGCAGATTTTCTATTTCTCGCATGGCGAATTGACGAAAAATTGGAATGCTTGAAAACAAAGACTACAAAGTTATCGGAACTCGCCCGATCCGCCACGACGGTGTCGATAAAGTCACCGGACGCGCACTTTACGGGGCAGATTTTCAGGCCGCGGGACTCCTCCACGGTAGGGTGCTAAGGAGTCCGCACGCGCACGCAAAAATCATCTCAATTGACACAAGTCGTGCCGAAGCACTTCCGGGTGTTAAAGGAGTCGTCACTGCGAAAGACCTTCCAGACGCAGGCGATAAAGTTGCTGATCTCGGGGAAGGTGCCGTCAATCTCAAACATCTTTGTGATAATATCTTGGCGAGTGACAAGGTACTCTATAAAGGGCACGCTGTCGCTGCTGTTGCTGCGACGAATCCGCACATCGCCGAAGAGGCTTGCACGCTCATTGACGTTGAATACGAGGTGCTATCCCCTGTCTTAGAGGTTCGGCAAGCGATGGAGCCAGATGCCCCGCTCCTCCACGAACATCTCAAGACCACTTCACTCGGTGAAACCGCGGACGAACCGAGCAACGTCGCCAGCCACATTCAGCACAAACTCGGTGATCCTGAGAAAGGGTTCGCCGAAGCGGATGTTATCATTGAACGCGAGTTCGTCACAGGCACCGTCCACCAAGGCTATATCGAACCGCATAACGCCACGGCACACTACAACGCCGATGGACAACTAACGATCTGGTGCAGCACACAAGGTGCGTTTACTGTCCGTGAACAGGTCGCTGAAATTCTCCAATACCCTATTTCCAAAATTAAGGTCGTCCCTATGGAAATCGGGGGTGGATTCGGGGGCAAGATTAGTGTATACATTAAACCCGTCGCCGCGATGCTCGCCAAGAAAACGGGCAAACCGGTCAAGGTCTTGATGAACCGCGCGGATGTATTTGAAGGCACAGGACCGACACCCGCCTCCTTTATCCGTGTCAAAATGGGTGCCACTAAAGAGGGTAAGCTAACCGCTGCGCAGGGGTATCTCGCTTTTGAAGCGGGGGCGTATCCCGGTTCGCCTGTCGGACCCGGGGCGATGTGTATCTTTGCGCCGTATAGCATTGAAAATGTCATCATTGACGGTTACGATGTCGTTGTGAATAAACCGAAGACTGCACCCTACCGCGCCCCCGGAGCACCAAACGCCGCTTTCGGTTCCGAAACGGTTCTCGACGAGATCGCGGAGCATCTCGGTATCGACCCGCTCGAAATTCGACTGATGAATGGTGCGAAAGAGGGCGACCGACGCGCGGATGGCCCCGTTCACCCGCGCATCGGTTTTATTGAAACCGTCGAAGCAGCGAAAGCGCATCCGCACTACTCCGCACCCAACGGAAAGAAACATCACGGTCGAGGGGTCGCTTCGGGTTACTGGTTCAATATCGGTTTGGAGTCGAGCGTGACGATTAACGTCAACGCCGATGGCACCATTAACCTCGTCGAAGGCTCTACGGACATCGGTGGCACGCGTGCTTCGATCGCTATGCAAGCGGCAGAAGTGCTCGGCATCCCCGCCGAATCGGTCAACCCAAGCGTTGTTGATACCAACTCTGTCGGTTACACCGCTGTGACGGGCGGTAGCCGTACAACCTACGCGACGGGTTACGCCGCTTATGAAGCCGCACAAGAGGTCAAGCGACAGATGATCACTCGCGCCGCGAAACTCTGGGAAGTTGACGAAGCCAACGTACAGTTCGCAGATGGCGAATTCTCAAGCATCAACGGCAAAGAGGAACAGATCAGTTTCCGCGACTTATGTGCACGCCTCGGTGAAACCGGAGGCCCGATTGTCGGCAGTGGAACTGTGAACCCGGGTGGTGCCGGTGGTGCCTACGCAACGCACGTGGTAGATGTAGAGGTGGACGAGGAGACCGGCAAGGTCGAGATCCTCCGCTATACCGCAGTCCAAGATGCGGGGAAAGCCATCCATCCGAGCTACGTTGAAGGGCAGATACAGGGCGGTGCCGTCCAAGGTATCGGTTGGGCATTGAACGAGGAATACATCTACAATGCCGAAGGCGAGATGACGAACGCCAGCTTCCTCGATTATCGGATGCCGACCTGCTTGGATTTACCGATGATCGATGCTGTCATCGTTGAAGTACCGAATCCGGGGCATCCCTACGGTGTGCGTGGGGTCGGTGAAGTACCGATTGTGCCACCGATGGCTGCCATCGCCAATGCTATCTACGATGCAATCGGGGTTCGGATGACGGAACTCCCGATGTCGCCGGATCGGCTTCTGAAGGCACTGGGCAAAATCTAAAAAGCAAACACGGGTAGGCGCGCTTTGTGAGCGCGCCTTTCTCTTGACTTAACTGACAACCGACAACTGACAACCATTAAAACATGCCAATCGTAGCCATCCCCTCTCTCCTACGTAACCTAACAGACGGCGAAGAAAGCATTACCGTTCCCGGAGCGACGATCCGAGAGGTCATTGACAACTTAGAGAATCGTTATCCGGGTATGAAAGCACGGTTGTGCGAGGAAGACCGCATCAAACCCGGCATCGCTATATACGTCAACGGTCTCCTCACACGCGGCAGTCTAATTGAACATGTTGACGCAGACGCAGAAATCCATTTCCTCCCAGCCATCGGTGGCGGTGTTGCTGACACTCTCCATTAGACCCGCAAATTGAGGTAGAATTATGTACCTTGAATTCTTACCAGAGGGGTCTATAGATCATCCTTTGCTAATTTTTTCGCCATCCGTTCCAGGGGAAGCTGAACAGCTATACCAAGCGTTACGAGGTATCATTTCGGTTTCCGAGACATTGGTGGATATTCACGCTTTACCTTTTATCTCGCCGGTAGACGGTTGTAAACTATCGGCACAAGCTGGAGAGCAAAATCTTGGAGCAGTTTTGTTAGATACTAAAAATCATTTCAATTGGAAACTTACCCGTCAATCTTGGAAAGATGTGTTGGGCTTATTATATCCCTTTACCCTCCAAGATCGTCACGACGATAGATATACGCGCTACCAATGGCTTGATGAAACAAGTAATATCTCCGTTCTAATTTCAACCAGACATCGCCGTTGGTAAAGCGAATAAAATGTATCTTTGGCTCCACATCTGTTTTCTCAGTGCCGTTCAGCCCAACCTACCGGATTTCTCTCCGAATCGCGACTTCCTGATATGAAAGGCGCGCGTAATCGCTTAAAAATCAGGCAGAAATGCCGAAATTACACTTGAAAAGACCTTTTCACGGAAAAAAGTAATAAATTCCTGAAATTTAGGTCTTTTTTTCTAAAATTATGCATTTTTTTTACAATTTTATTTGACAAAGCAATTTTAAGAGTGTATAATTAACATTACCTTTCGACAAGGAAGGTGAATATGTTCTTTGAAAGTTAAATAGTGAACGTGACGTGCCTATTTTATAGCTTGTGAGTGCACTTCGATTTACTTGAAGATGTACTTCTCAAAACTTTTTTGGAGA
>JAJEET010000081.1 GCA_022820835.1 Candidatus Poribacteria bacterium | reverse complement strand
ACATCTCACTTTTCATCAGATAAAACTTCAACTTTCTGGTGATAGGCAGATGTTGTCTATCATCAGCGCGCATTTTCATGAACGAAACGCATAAGAACACCTATAACTATTGACTCAAACAATCTTTTGAGAAATATCAGTTGGACTATTGTTTTTCACACACACGCCCTCGCTAAAGAAATTGAGATTACACCTACACCTTTCAGAGAACTCGGTTAAAGGCACTTGTAATCAAACCTGATAGACGGTTACATAGCAAATTCTAAGATACTCCGTCTTTGCTGGCGAGGTTTCTGACCTCGCCATTCCCTTTTGTGTTAGTGATTTTTGTAAATGTGCTGAGGCTACAAAGATAGACACAAATTTATCCCATTCATACATATACTGCTTTTTTGTAGCATAAACTGTTAGTTTGTGCCACCAGAACGCTGTGTTTTCCAAAAATTCTCATCTAATAGAACGGACTACAGTCAAAATTCCGTAAGTCCTGCCATTGGCAATTTACTTTTTCTTTCATCCGTTCAAAAAAGTATGCAATATAAATTGAAGTTGTGATATACTCTTTGTACCTAATATAAAAAAATGAGCGTTTTATTTTTCAAAACACATCTTTTTTTCTGGTCAGGATGGGGCTGCATTTTAATCGAACCAGTATGGCATTGAAACCAAAGGAGGAAAAGCCCATGGTGGGTGAGACAGCCTACAGCATCTTCAATTCTCGGACCATTGACGATATCCACCGCGAAATTCAAGAAGTCTATCTTGAAAACGCGCGACCTTGGGTTATCGGATACAGTGGCGGAAAAGATTCAACGACAGCACTCCAACTCATCTGGTATGCGCTCGCTGAGCTGCCGCCGGAACAACGGAAGTATCCGGTTTACGTGATCTCGTCCGATACACTGGTGGAAACGCCAGTGATTGTGAGCTACATAACTAACACTTTGGAGCGAATTGAGGCAACCGCGACCGAAGAGGAGATGCCGTTTCAGACAAAAATCGTCCGTCCGAAAATCAATGATACCTTTTGGGTTAATCTCATTGGGAGGGGATACCCCGCGCCTTATACTCGATTCAGATGGTGTACCGATCGGATGAAAATCCAACCCGCCAATCGTTTTATTTTGGACAAAGCCTCTGAGTACGGCGAAGTTATTATGGTTCTCGGTGTTCGCAAGGGTGAGAGTACAACACGCGATCAAGTCTTGAGTTTGCATCGCATAAAAGACTCGCTTCTCTCACGGCATACAACGCTGCCCAATGCCTTTGTTTATACACCTGTTGTCGATTTCACAATGGAAGATGTTTGGATGTACCTATTATCTAATCCGTCTCCGTGGGGTGGTGATAATCGACAGTTGGTAACACTCTATCGCAACACAAGTGCACAGGCAGAATGCCCCCTCGTTGTTGACGAGACGACACCTTCTTGTGGAAATAGTCGCTTCGGGTGCTGGACTTGCACCGTTGTAACAAAAGACAAAGCGATGGAAGGTCTTATTGATAACGGCGAGGACTGGATGCTCCCACTACTCGAATTCCGAGATTTTCTTGCCGAAACACAAGACCCTGAAAAGAAACCTGAAATCCGCGAACATCGACGACGAAACGGTCAAATTACAATCCTCAATGATAAACTCGTCTACGGACCCTATACACTGGACTTTTGCAAGAGATTACTAAAAAAACTACTTAGAACCCAACAACAGGTACGCGAAGATGGACCTGACCCAGATATTAAACTCATCACAGACGATGAGTTGGAAGAAATCCGTAAAATTTGGCGAACCGAACGCCAAGATTGGCAAGATGCCGTTCCACAAATTTATGCAGAAATTGTTGGCGACCGAGAATGGATTGTTGATGATACAACCTCTTTTACCGAAAAGGACAAAGAAATTTTGGAAACAGTTTGCAATGAGCAAGGAATTCCTGTTACCCTCGTTGCAAAACTTCTTGATACAGAACGGCAGATGGATGGAATGAGTCGACGCGCGGGCATACAATCCCGAATTGACGAGATTTTCCACGAGGATTGGCGTTCAGAAGAAGAAGTTAGAAGCACCTTAGATAGTGGTGATTTCCAGCAATGATCTTCCACAAACTCACTCTCAATAATGTTGGTCTATTCTGTGGTAAGCAGACCATTCATCTTACACCAAAGGGGAAAGGTCCTATAATCCTCATTGGTGGGATGAATGGCGCTGGTAAAACGACGTTGTTAGATGCAGTTCGCCTCTGTCTCTATGGCAGGCGAGCACTCGGTCACCGCGTCAGTCAGAACGAATATAACGATTACCTCTCCGCAACGATTCACCGCGATGCCAATTCTGTAATGCCATTAAGTCATGCTTCGGTATCGCTTGAATTTGAATATGCACACGGCGGAGAAACGAAGCAATATCGGGTTGAACGAGCATGGAGACAGTCCGGTATGGATCATCGGACTGTTATTGAAGGCTTAACAATCTCTGAAAATGACTTGCTAGGGACCGAATCTGAAACTGAATATTGGCAAGACCACATTGATGAACTAATTCCACTCGGTGTATCACAATTCTTCTTCTTTGACGGTGAGGACATCCAAAAACTGGCGGATGACTCCAGTCACGATCTGTATCTCGCAGAATCAATTAAATCACTTCTGGGTCTTAATTTAGTAGAACGCTTGCAATCAGACCTGCATATCTATGCGAATCGTCTGCTCAAACGAGATAGTCCTGAACCGGTCCAAAAAGAAATTGAGGGTGTTGAATCAGAAAGCGATGCCCTTAGAATATCACTTGCGGAAGCAGAAACACATAGAGAATCACTGCACACTCAGGTTGAGAAATTAGAGAAACGAATTGCTCAACAAGAATCACGTATTGCGGCCGAAGGTGGCAGTTATGCTAAAAAACGGGAAAACCTCAAACTCCGACAGGAACAACTTCAGGCTGATATTGAGGTGTTGGAGAACGATATACGGGATTTATGCGAGGGACTGTTTCCGTTTACGCTTGCGCCCGAATTGCTTAATCGATTAAGAGACAGACTTGTTAAAGAAAAAAAACTGGATGAATGGGAAACAAGAAACCGAGCATTAAATACCCAGAACGCAGAGGTACTTGAAACGATTTCCGCTAAGTCATTCTGGAATGATGCGTCCTTATCTGAGTCGCAGATTGAGACTGTCCGTACAAAGGTTGCACCACTGTTAAAAACGCAACTTAAGCGTCCGGAGGCATTGCAAGATTTTAAGAAAATTAGGGAACGTTCTCCAGCTGAATGCGATCGTCTATTAGAATGGATTGATGACTGCCTCAACGATGTCCCACGAGAGTTTCGAGAGTTAAACGATGTCTTAGAAGATGTCCAAGTGGAACTACAAGAGGTGGAACAGGCTCTTCAGAAAGTCCCACCAGAAGACACTTTGAGACCGCTCATTGAAAAGCTCTCTGCCCTAAATCAGGATCTTGGGCAACGACACAAACAAGCGAAAGATGCAGACCAATCTATCCGCTCTTTGTCTTATCAGCTCGATGTCGCAGAGCGAAAACTTGAGAAATTGCGTCATACTCAAGAGCTCGGACAGGCGCATATTCAACGCCAGAAACGAGTAGGAGATGTTCAGTCGGTGCTTACTGCTTATACAAAGCGGCTTACGCACGCAAAGATTGCCAGTTTAGGCAATGCCATTGTTCAGGGTTTCAATCAACTCTCCCATAAACCAGACCGAATCAAACGCGTTAAAATTGATCCACAGACTTTCGCCGTGACGCTTTATGACACCCACAATCGTCCACTTTTAAAGGAGGAATTGTCGGCAGGTGAAAAGCAGATTTACACAACCGCACTCTTATGGGGATTAGCAAAAACCTCGGGCAAGGCGTTGCCGATGATTCTTGACACACCGCTTGGACGTTTGGATAGCAATCATCGTCAACTCTTAATTGAACGTTATTTCCCGTATGCCAGCCATCAGGTTGTACTCCTATCAACTGACACTGAGATCAAAGGACCTCTCCATTCGCTGTTGGAACCGTATGTTTCACGTACATTCCATTTGGCGTATCAACAGTCTGAAGGATGTACCACTATAGAGGAAGGTTATTTCGGGTAGTTAGACCATGCAATTAAATCGCATCCACGTATCAGAGGATTCTCGTAACAAAAAGTTACTCTCTGAGGACTTCGCCACGGTGCCATTTGAGTGCATCTTGTGCTGGGTACAATTGCTTATGTTCAGGTAACAATATAGATTTATCCCGTTGCTCAGTTAGCAGCCATTCCGTCGGATGTCGATCTGACATAAGTGGTGAAACAATCACTTTATAGTTTCTACTCAGCGAAATTAGTCCTTTGTCAAAGGCCCAATGATGTAATTTGCAAAGGGAAATCCCGTTTCGGATATCGTCACTGTGTGAAATATGAAATGGGATAATATGCGCAGCTTCTGTCGCACTCTCGCCATCCATCGTAACAATACGCAATCGACAAACCGCACAAGTATAGTTATACAGTCGCATAATTTCCTTACGGAAAGCGGTACTACGATTTGGATTTTCTTCCTCAACCGGTTCCGGTACTACCTGATATGAAAACGGGTGGTCAGCAACCTCTTGGAGCAGCAATTGCCTATATTCCCCAACTTGCTGCTCTTCTGCAAGGAGACCATTGATTTCCAGTTTAGCATTAGGAAAATACTTATCAACTAAGGTTTGATGAATAACTTCCCGGCTCTGTTGATTGGTGAGTAAAGCAAAAAGATCAGCATCTAAACTTGCACAATTGACAACCTCAAGCAGATCAGAAACCTTCCTTATGCGCTTCGTATTTTTTAATTTTTCTTCTTTTCCTGGGTTTGGATAAAGGTGCCAAAATTTATCGCCTTTCAGGTGAAAAAAAGGCATGGCGAAATTGCGTACCCTATTCACTACTATTTTAGACCAATACCTTAAGAACGTCTCAGCCAAATCTGGAGAAGGAAAGATCTTGTTATCACAGATATTTCCCTGATTAATCAGATCAATGACTGATAATAGAAGAAGAGGTTTATGGGGGGCAGGTCCTTCGTCCCCCTTTTCGCCTCTTCTTAATTTTTGCATTTTTTCGACATATTTTTGAAGGATATTAGTAGACATCTTTTTTGTGATATGCTTAGATAGTGGTTGATGTAAAGAATCCGTAAAGGTTAACTGTTATCTCACAAAACAATTATTTCGCATCTTGAAAAGAAAGGGCAATTTTTTCCTGTGACAGTTTTCAAATAGCATTCAAACACATAATATTTCAGTAATAAAAAATGGCGGTGATGATTACGTTACGTTAAATGATGAAAGTCTTCTCACGATGCCATGCCAATGCTTCTTGAGCAGGATAAAGTTCATCATATTCAGGCAATAGTATCGACTTACCACGTAAGGTCGTTAGTAACCACTCTGAAGGTCCACGTTCCAACATAAGGTTTGAAACAATCACTTCATAGTTCCTGTCCAAAGAAATCAAACCGTTGTCAAAAGACCAATGATGTAGTCGGCAAAGAGAAATTCCATTCCGAATATCGTTATTATGTGATACATTAAACGGAATGATGTGGGCGGCTTCGGTCGCACTTGCTCCATCCATTGTCAGGACGTGTAATTGACAAACTACGCATGTGTAATCGTAAATTCTCATGATCGCTTTACGAAAACCCTGAGTACGAACTTCATTTTCTGTTTCGTCTGTTACTGCCGGATGTTCGGATGTAAACACATAGTCAACTTGTTGAATCAATCGCTGACTGTAATTGTTAATCTGTTGTTCTTCAGTTATGAGACTTTCAATCGCCTGTTTAAAATCTGCGAAATAAGTATCAATAAGCGTTTCTCGGATGACTTCTCGATCAGAGGCATTCGTAAATAAAACAAAGAGATCATCGTCAAAGCTGGCGTGCGCTATAATTTCTCGGAGCCGAGAAACCGTTTTAATTTGTGTAACAACACTTAGTGCTGTCTCATATCCTGCGTTTGCATGAAGATGCCAGAAGCCATCGCTCTTTAGGTGGAAAAAGGGTAAGGCGAGATTAGGTCTGCGGTCAGTCACTATCGACCAGTATTTCATGAAAATCTCAAACAAACTTGGAGAGGGTGAAATTTTATTTTCGCGAATTTGTCCATGCTCAATTAGTTCAATGATTGCTAATAAGAGAACAGGCTTATTAGGTGCAGTCCCGTGTGCCCTGTCTATTCGCAAGCGTTTCATCTTTTCGACATATTTTTGAAGGATATTCATAGACGTTTTTCTCGTGATACTTTTTTCATAAAGGTTGATATAGAAATTTTCTGTTAAGACTACCTATTCTCTAACAAATCAATTATAT
Source organism: Candidatus Poribacteria bacterium (assembly GCA_022820835.1). Taxonomy (GTDB): domain Bacteria; phylum Poribacteria; class WGA-4E; order WGA-4E; family WGA-3G; genus WGA-3G. Next base: position 10,881 of record JAJEET010000081.1, on the reverse strand, counting down.
TACATTGTACAAAAAAGTCAATACTATTCAAAATATCTCTAATCCCATACCTCACGAATCTGCGTTTAGACAAAAAACACGATACATTATCAACTATTTTTAGTTACGATAATAACACATACTGATATTTCTCAAAAGATTGTTTGTGTCAATTCGGAAATATAAAATAAAGTTGACTGCCCACACCATATATGTTATTATATACATACTAATTGAATTATACCAAACATTCAAAAACACAAAAATAACCCTTCCTCGAACAGAAGGAAGAGAGAACGAAGGCACAGTTAAAACGAAACCATTAACCCGGCGGAGAAAAAACTACAACGCAGATTTTTGCGTACAAAAAAAATTAAAGCACCTTTATGACCAACGCATAGCGAGTCAGCACCAAAAATTCAAAGTCCATGCGGATCTGAAAATGTAACTCACATAATCTCAGCAAGAAAAGAAAATAAATTAGAAGAGAGAAATTACGATGAACATTTGGAACTGAAAAAGTCTCGTCCTCGCATGAAAATTCTAATTAGCACAAGGCGTGAGTACTGGTAACTGACGACTGAAAACCATAACATTTTTCTTGACATTTTCTGTTAACTGTGTTATGCTAAATTTAGTAACAACAAATCAACTTGAACCGTCAAATTAGGAGGCATAGAAAATGCAAAGGTTATTTTGTTTCGCATCAATCTTGGTGCTAATTTTCGCGGGCTATGTCCATGCTCAGGATGTCGCCGTCGTCTATGATGCAGCTATTGAAAATGGCGGTGGCTTGGCTGTCCCGAATCCGTCGCAGTTGGCTGAAATGATAGTAGAAGAACTGGAGGCGAAAAAACTAACTGCCGAAATCGTGGACGCTGACGAGTTAGTGGCGTACATGAACGCGAATCCGAAGGGAATCTATATCATCACGCAGGGGAACACCCCTGGCACAATATTTAAGAAAGATGGCAAGAAAGACCTTGTTTATACCTGGCTAAGAGAAGGTGGCATCGGCGGATTCATAGGCGATTACCCGTTCTACTATTATTGGGATAAAGGCGCACGCGTTACCGCCGCCGGTGCCGGACAGCAAAGTGTGTTCGGTGTCACAGTCACAAATGGCACCGTTTCCCAAGTCAGCCCGACGGATCTCGGTAAGGAGTACATACCTTCGCTCAAAAAATGGTCTTCAAATCGGGCATCAGGTCTCGCTGTTTTAAAGGGGAACGATTTTGAGTACGAAAGTTATGCCGATGATGGCTCAAACGCCGACCCTATCGCGTACCGAACGGATGATATGGACGGATGGTTCATCAACTTCCATACCTCGTGTTGCGGGACGGCAATACCGCCAAACGCTCAGATCGCTACAGAATACGCCGAACTCATTTCAAACCGTTTTGCGACAGCGCAAGCGGTAGACCCGAGTGGTAAAATGAGCGTCGTCTGGGGCAAGATCAAAAAATCACTACAGTAGCATTTCGGCATTGGAACTATCGTGAACCCGTAGCCTCAATCCTTAGTATTGAGGCTACAATCAATTTGCCCAACCGATCTATCTATTTTTACCATCCGTCCTTTAGACACTCCCAATTATTCGTTTCCATCTCCTTTAACAGATAGCACCTGATTTGCCCGCACGGATTGGAGGATTTGCTTTCTGCCACTCTGCCACTGAACCTCAACGGTATCCACCTGTTCATAATCCCCTATACCAAAATGGAGCGTGAGATCTCGTTGTGACAGATAGCCGTCGCCACTTCTCACTTCACGCGTCTGTGTAAGTTCTTTAGTTGTTATCGTAACGCGTGCCCCAATTGCATCTGTAGAACCCTGTGTTGCGATCAACCGGATCTGTAACCAGTTTTTTCGGTTACCGCCATCGTTCCGTAAAAGACGGGGGGCAGTATTTGAATTTGTTACCACAATATCAATATCGCCATCCGAATCGTAGTCTGCAAAGGTAGCACCGCGGCTTACATCCTCTAACTGCATGCCGGGACCGAGGGTTTCTGAAACCTCGGTAAACGTGTTATCAGCATTGTTTCGGAAAAGCAAATTGCGTTGCCCATAAGTACCCTGCTGTCCAAGTTCCGCGAGATTCTCATGCAGATGTCCGTTAGCGACGAAGATATCTTGATATCCATCGTTATCGTAATCGATGAAAGCCGTTGCCCAACCGAGGTAAGGATAGGTCAGCTGCGCCGTCTTTGTTGTGGCTGTTGCATCCGTAAAGAAGCCGTCAGCATCGTTATGGTAAAGGGTGTTCGTCTGTTGTGCATAATTGGTAACGGTGAGGTCAAGCCATCCATCATTATTCCAATCACCAAAAGCAGTACCCATGCCGTTTTCAGCAGCACCGTTTTCGCTAAGTGCCACCCCAATCATGAAACCGACCTCCTCAAAAGTGCCGTCGCCCCTGTTATGATAAAATAGGTTTTCTGTGGAATCGTTAGCGACGTATATGTCGGGCGAACCGTCATTATTATAGTCACCCCAGACAATACCTAACCCTTTGCCAGTTGTATTGTGAATGCCTGCCGATTTTGTGACATCCGTAAACGTTCCATCCCCATTGTTGCGAAACAGGGTATCTGATTGAGCGGGGAAATTATCCGGTTCGCAGTAGGCGCGGACGTTCTTTTCTTTAAGCCCACACCACGGGTTTTCATCAATATCAAAGACGATGTAGTTGACAACATAAAGATCAAGGTTGCCGTCGCGATCGTAGTCAGCAAAGGCACAACTGGTACTCCAACGCGGTTCTACCACGCCCGCGACTTCGGCGACATCAGTAAAAGTGCCATCGCCATTATTGCGATAGAGCCGGTTGTTACCGTAGTTTGTGACGTAGATATCTAATTTACCGTCGTTATTGTAGTCTCCCACGGCACATCCGTGACCGTACCCGGTATCCCCAAGCCCAGCCTGTTCAGTGACATCAGTGAACGTGCCATCTCCATTATTTTCATAGAGACAATTCGTCGGCGTATCTTCAGGAACGTAGCCGGGAAGTGGCGCGCCGTTAACGAAGTATAAATCGGCATCACCATCAGCGTCGTAGTCAAAAAAAGCAGCACCGGAACCGAGTGTCTCCATAAAGTATTTCTGTCCACTCCGACCATCAACATGTCTCCAGTGAATACCGGCATCCTGTGTCACCTCCACGAATTGAATGCCTGTATCTGCCCTTGCTGGTAGCGTGGTAGTGCACCGCAGAATGGCTGCGATTAGGAAAAGAATGAAAATATTTATGGAACTATTTCGTCGTTTCATTTGACTTTTGAATTTTCTCCAATGTCTGTTGAAAAGCCTCGTTTTCGGGTTCCATTTCAAGGGCGGTATGGATTGCTTTTAATGCGCTCTCACGCTGTCCTCCCTGAAAGTATGCTAAAGCGAGGGTCTGCAGGTATTGTGGTTCTGGTGATAAATGGAATGCTTTTTCGGCATATTCGACAGCGTTCTGTAATCGGACGTTTTGCAGCGCATAAAGCCGCGCCAAACCGTTTAGCGCGTAGTGGGCATTACCATCAAGCACTAAGGCTGTCTGAAACGCCTCAATCGCCTCGTCAATTTTCCCATATTTGGCATAAACAAGCCCGAGACGGTACTGCTGTAATGGGTTATTCGGCTCCATGAGGGTTGCCCGTTCACGGGTATCAATTTCCTTTGCGATTTCATTGAGGTGCCGGTAAATCTCCATGGCACGTTTTCCCTCTTCCCGTTTCTTGAGTCGAAACAGTGCCTGCGCGAGATTATAGTATGCTCCGACATGATCGCGTTGTTGTGCGATAACCCGTTGGTATTCTGCTGCTGCGCGCTGAAACTCCCGTTTTTTTGTCAAAACCAAACCGAGCCGATAACGTGCTGTAGTAAACTGTGGGTTCTGGCGGATGGCTTTTTCTAAGAGTGGAAGTGCCTTGTCCAATTCGCCACGTTCTTGATAGATCGTCCCCAAATTGCCGTTCGCCATCGAGAGATTAGGGTCAACGGCTAAAGCAGCATTATAATAGTGAATCGCCTGCACTTCATCCTCAACGGCTTCATAACAGGAGGCGAGATTCGTCAGCGCGGCGGCTTGGTTCGGAGAACGTTTCAAACTTTCAAGGTAAGCTGCTATCGCCTCTGGAAAACGTTCGGCTTGCTGATAGGCAGATGCAATGCCGAGCCTAACCTGAAGGGATTCCGGGTGTCTTCGGATAAGATTTTGGTAAACCCGAATAGCATCATCAAGGCGTTCGGTTTTAGTGTAGAGGGCAGCAAGATTTGCTTCAGCCTGTATCAGATTGGAGTCTATATCCAGGGCAAGGATGAGTGCCGCTTCAGAGGCAGGATAATCTTTGAGTTGGAGGTAAATTGTACCTAAGGCAGCGTGTGCTTTGGCGTACTCTGGCTGCAACGCAACTGCACGCTGAAGACTTTGAATTGCTTGCGAATATTTCCCTTGACGTACCGCGTGCATGCCGCGGGTGTAGAGCTCCTGAGGTGTTTGAGCGGGAACATCCGACACCGAGTTAGCGAAAACGAAGTAGAAAAAAAGGGCGAATGATAACCCCTTTTGAAACATGGTTGTTATCCTCCACAACCAATTTTAGCCTGAAACGGCACTTGGAAGCAAGTGTTTTCTTACGCAATTAGGAACATCTATTTCTCAATTTTGCGTAAGTCCTAAAAATGTCAAATTAATTGTAAAATCCACCACAAATAGCCCCCCAAAAAAAATCTTGACAAATTTTCTGCAACAAATAAAATAAATAACATTAACGAATGCCAGCGCGCAAAATATTACCGATTTGCAACAAAATAGCGTTGACATCGTTTTGTATTGTAGGTTTTACTATAAATGTTTTCATGCGACAACAAACGGTAAGTAAGATGTAGTATAAATTGTTAGTCTGGACCTATCCACTAACACTTATACTTCAAATGAGCCGCCTTGTTAAAAAAACATTTGGCAAAATTCACATTTTGCCTTATAATGACTGTCCATGATTAGAACACACGGTGTAAAAAACGCGATACGCGCAATTTTTTTTACCCAGAATTGAACGTTAGGTGGTAAGCATGCCGATCGGATATATCTATTTTAACATATCCAAAACGGCTCTCCTCGTCCCTCAACTCGAGGGTCTGTGCTGTTCTGCGGTCCGCCGTAGCTTCGCGTGCGCGTTCACAACCTACTGTGTTAACTATAAGCCAATAATACCCCCCCCCCCCCACCCAACAAATAATAAGTGTTTTATTTCGCAAAGTTCTACACACGACCGCGTCGGTATTTGCTGCTGCCGCGTTTTTTTTCGCGCCTGCACGTGTTTTGTCATCTGCAGGTTGTTTTTGTTGTGGTGGTTGTTTTTAGAGGGGTGTGTTCTTAACAGTAAACCTGTGTTTGTTGGTTACCTTGCAACAGCACACTGAAGCAGATAAAACGCTGTAAGGTCTATATTTTACAATGAGGTTTGGCGTTGCAAACCTCACAATTTACATAAAATGTGATAGGAGACTATTTTTATGAGACTTTCTATTATTGTTGCAGGCATTCTATGCGCTGCAATGGTCGTCCCCTTAGCACCCACAACCACCGCTGCAGATAAGATAGATATCTTTATCTACACAGATACTGTGCAGTGGATTGGTCAAGCCAAAGCGAAAGAGGAAGCCGAAATATTGGCGGATCATCTGAAAGGAGCAAACGGAATTGGTGAAGTAATTCTCCACGGGCCAGCGAAGGACGTTGAAGCGTGGACGAAGGAACATGCCGTTGATAAGGGACATCACCTTATTGTCCTGTTCGGTGATGTGCCACCTGAAATTTACGATGCGGGTAAAGATAAGAACAAAGACACACTCGCTGAGGAGTTCCTTGATGCCGGCAATTCGTTCTCCAACAGTGCCGACTACTTCTTCTGGGGACAAGGCGGACGCAATGAAGCCAACGGACTTCAAAATATGATGGACATCCCAGATATCGTTCAATGGGATGATGACACACCGATGAAGGTGACGAAAGAGGGCAAAGAACTTACGCCAACTTTGAAAGCCTATGCAACCGACCGTCCTTTCCACCTTGATCAAATTGAAGACACCGATTGGGAACTCGAAATCGCATTTGCTACAGAGACGGGAAACGGGAACGATGCAAATCGATGCGACCCTTGTATCGTCCGTAATACAGAAACGGATGCAAGACTTATACAAGTTTACCAAACCAACAACGGCGGTGAACCGATGGGGGATGTCATTGCTGAAATCATCCTCAATTACTATGTTGAAGCTGCTGGTACACTTGACATCGAGCCGCAAGATAAACTCCCTATTTTATGGGGTGATATTAAAATTAGGAGGTAACATTGAATGAGAAACATTTTTCTTTCACTTACGCTTATTACGTTAATGGCACTCCCTTTAGGTACTGTCTTTGCTGCCAGTGAAGTCCTTATCTATACGGGAACAACGCAATGGATCGGCAAGGAACCTGCCGATGAACAGGCTCAGATATGCGTCGATATGCTCAATGAAGCCGGTATTTCTAACATTTGGCTTGACAGCGATGGTGATATGGATGCCGTCGCCGATTGGATGCAAGAAGTCACCGGCGACGACGGTTTGGATTTTTGTGTCCTTTACGGCGATTTACCGCCGACGATCTATCCAGATGGTAATTCGCAGCCAGACGGTTCTATCGCTGAGGCCTTCATTGAAACCACAGATGGTGATGCATTCATTAATCACGCCGACTATATGTTCTGGGGATTAGGCGGTAGAAACGAAGTCGGCGGCTTACAGAATATGATGGATATTGCTGACATCGTTATGTGGGACGATGATACGCCTATGGTCGTTACAGATGAAGGCAAATCCATCTCGCCGAGTTTGACCGACTTCGCCTCTGACCGTCCGTTCCATATCGATCAACTTGATGGCGATTGGGAAGTAGAAGTATCCCTCGCACAAAACGATGCTGGCACCCGTGCCGATCCTATCGTCGTTCGCGACGGAAACCGCGGTAGACTCATTCCTGTCATCCAGACCAATAGTGGCGATGAACCGAAAGGTGCTGTTGCTGCTGAAATTATCATCTGGCTTATATCGACAACACCGGTTGAACCTGCTGATAAACTCTCTACAACGTGGGGTGCCTTAAAAGCAGTCCGGTAGAACCGAATCTGTGGTCTCAACATTTCCCTTGCAGGTGTGCTTTACAAGCAGCCTGCCAGGGAAATGTTCTATTAAACACAAACGCCTGGTTAAAGCATCAGAGATGAAAGTTAGCAAAGTCAACTTCCTGTTTATACCCTCCATTTTGTCGTTATTACTGTTTGCCTGCCACGATCCTATAGAATCTCCGCTTGTGGGTCCTTTGCCCATTGAAACTATCACAACACCTAAAGATAAGGCGGTCATGGTTTATGTACCTGCTGGCGAGTTTTTGATGGGCACCAGTGATAAAGATATTGAACGCTATAAACAAATCTTTCCGCTCCGCAGAATTGATCGGTTTGACAATGAACGTCCGCAGCGCACCGTTTACGTCGATGCCTTTTATATCGACAAATTTGAGGTGACGAATCAGCAGTACAAACGATTCCTCGCTGAAACCGGTTATGAACCGAAGCACTATTTAGACTATGAACCCTATAATACACCGAATTTCCCTGCTGCTGTCTTAGAATGGGAAGATGCTGTCGTTTACGCGAACTGGGCAGGCAAAAGGTTACCTACCGAAGCTGAATGGGAAAAAGCCGCACGCGGCACGGATGGACGTATCTGGCCCTGGGGCAACGAATGGGACGCAACAAAACTCAGCGGAAACGACGGAACCGGGTTAAAAGACGGCTATAAAGAAACCGCACCTGTCGGGCAGTTCCCACAAGGCGCGAGTCCATACGGTGCACACGACATGGCGGGAAATCTTTGGGAGTGGGTCGCAGATTGGTATGACCCTGATTATTACCGCGACGCACCTACCAATGTCAATCCGATGGGACCTGAAACTGGCGACGGACACGTCTTAAAAGGTGGCGGATGGGCAGAGAATTTGGATTTTACCCGATGTGCCAACCGGCTGGGCGGCAATCCCGGTTCACTCCTGCGTGGGTTCCGATGTGCAATGGACGCACCCGCTGAAGAGTAACATTTCATCTCACCACAAAATCCTCCATTTGTAACACGCTAATTTAATTCTCGGTTTCACTATAAATGATCTTAACTGAAAGCACTGAAGCCCCTTAGGAAAAGGTCAGAATCGCGGATTATCACTGATTACGCAGATTGCGCGGATTTTGTATGGTTAATCGAATAAACTTGACTGAGATTTCGGAAACAAAAAACCGATGGCAGTACAAACGTCTCTATTTCATCCCGAAGAACCGCTTCAGACGGGTCCTGCTTCGGGTGATAATAGAGGCTACTTCGGGTGAAACCCAGCACCTCACAGATCTGTCGAACGGAATAATCCGTCCGGAGTGCCTCAACTATTTCTCGCTGCTGCGTCAGTTTTGGTCTAACCACGTCGCTGCTTTTTTTGAATATCCAGAGCCACAGTCAACCGCCCAACGAGCTGTTCAAGGTGGGCGATACGCTCAGCCGCCTCGCTGGATTGCTTCTCTGTGGAGACAAACAAAGATCCTACGTTTTCAACGACTTGCTGCTTCCACTTCGAGAGTTGATCTTCACTCAGGTTATGTCGACGACACAGTTCTGCTTGCGAACTTTCACCGCTAAGTGCCTCAAGAACAACTTGCCCTTTAAACTCAGGGGTGAAGTTTCTGCGTTTTCGTTTCGCCATTGGGGTCTCCTTTCAAGTCGTGGATATTATACCACAATCTTGGTTTAGGGAGTGGCCCGAATTTAGGGGGGGGCAGTACATCCGAACGGAGTATCTTCAAGGGTTTTCCGGTTGCTCTCAATATAATTCATCAGATCGATACGGAAATCATCAAGCGTAAATTCGTTGAGCGCAACACTTTCGTTGAAATCCTCAAGGTCAAGGATTTCATCTCTCAGCTTTAGCAGCTGCTGATCGCGGTATTTGAGATCATCCGCAAGGACATCCTGAATTTCTTCGGGTTCTAAGAGGTTATCTCCCTGTGTTGCTGTTATATCCACGAGTGCCATCCGTGCCTCGACCCGATTTTTCAGTTTGATGTAACGGTTAAGATCGGGTGTTGGCCAGAAGTTTTTGTGTCGGGTGTGGAGTAAGTGAGGTCTGTTTCTACGAGGTAGACAAGAAATGTTTGACTCTGCTCGTAAAATGTGGTATTCTTAATTTTGTTTGAATTTGTATTAACTTGAGTTCAATTTAATTTTAGGCGTTAAGGGAACCCGATATAACGAATGTATCTTTTCGGTTCTTTGTTGGATTTCATTTCAGTTCAACGTACCCTGTATAATGTATTTGAGCTCGTTATGCCTTAACAAGCGTGGTGGATATTAATATCTGTGGTACGTTCTGAAAAAAATCGGATGCCTCCTTGGCCTGATTTGATGGGCGTAAAGTTACTGCTACGCTACGCATAGCAAGGAGGATCATAATTGTTTAAAGAACCATGTTCAGTAAATCCGGCCGATGCCTCGGATATTATTCACCCGCGTGTACTGCCTTTCATAGGAATGCACCTTGCATGTCTCGCTATTTTTTGGGTGGATGTTCAACCTATCGACTGGATTGTATGTGGCGCATTGTACGTTATCCGCATGTTTGGAATCACAGCGGGTTTTCATCGTTACTTTTCGCACCGTTCATTCAAAACAAGTCGTGGATTCCAATTTTTTTTAGCTTTCCTTGGACAGAGTTCTGCACAACGCGGTGTACTCTGGTGGGCATCGAAACACCGGCATCATCATAAGTACTCTGACACCGAAGAAGACGTACATTCGCCTGTGAAACATGGTTTCTGGTATTCCCATGTACTGTGGATATTCTCTAAGCAGGGACGTGCCCCCAATTACGATTTAATGAAGGATTTCCGGAAATACCCGGAACTCGTCTGGTTAGATAAATGGGAAAGACTGCCACCGTTCGTGTTAGCTGTCCTTGTTTGGGCGATTTTCGGTTGGTCAGGACTTGTGGTCGGTTTTTTCCTGAGTACGGTCCTCCTTTTTCACGGTACATTTACGATTAATTCGCTTTCACATGTGTTCGGCAAACAGCCGTATGTCACCGGAGATAATTCTCGTAACAACCTGTTCTTGGCGATCATTACGTTAGGGGAAGGGTGGCATAACAACCATCACCATTTTCCGAGTGCTACGCCGCAAGGTTTTCATTGGTGGCAAATTGATGTTACGTATTATGTTTTGAAAGTCTTATCCGTTTTTAGAGTCGTTTGGGACCTACGCTTGCCCCCAGCACATGTGGTTGAAGGGGTATCTAAGTTGCCCGGTGCTACAATAGAAAAAGCGGCTCAGCAGCTCGCCTCCAGTTTTTCCGTTGAACATATCGGTAAAACTGTTTTGAAGGCGTGGAGGCATACACCCAAATTAGCTGAACTCCGAAACCGTACCCGCATCGGTCAGTCAGCAGTTGAAGATTTCCTCAAAGAGATGAAAATCCTTGAGTTGCCTTCAATTGACAACCTGAGACAGCGTGCCCGAAAAATGTTTGTCCATATCCCGTCGTTGAATCCGATTGTTGAACGTGCAAATCAGATTATTGTGCAGGCGGTTTCCGTGTGGCTACTCCAGAACGAGACATCGGCAGCAGCGGTTGGTGTGTAATTGTGCTGCAGAGACCTGTGCCTGAACAATATTTGTGATTAATAACGTGAGTTTGATAAAAGTGGGATGTTGGGTTTCGCTACCGCTATTTATGCAGAAAGTGCCTTGAAAAGCGGCATATTTGTCGAAATTATACGGTTTTTAGTGTGTATTTACCGCTCAACCCAACCTACAGATTTATTT
>JAJEET010000060.1 GCA_022820835.1 Candidatus Poribacteria bacterium | reverse complement strand
CTCTTCTGCTTGGGCATATCCTTTAGCGAGATCGTTATAGATCCAGTAACCGGTCGAGTTTACCGTTACTTGGTCTTCTGCGACCTCTCTGTCACCGTGCCCGAAGCAAAATGACGCGGCTAATAGCAGTATGCCAAGGGTCATGATTGGAATCCGAAATTTCATTAGAGATACTCTCCTTTCTTAATAGTTATCCGTTTTCGGTTATCAGTTCGGGACCACAAGAACCTCTTAACTGATGACTGAAAACTGACAACTGGTAACCATCATAATGGAAATTTTTCATTAATCAGCATAAGTGCTTCTTGATTTTTGAGTACCAGATAGGCACGAGTGATAAACGTCTTGCCTTCAAGATGCGCGATGGCTGATGGTAGACCTTTTAAAGTCTCAAGTCCGCACCAGAGCAACTCACGCCGAGTTTCCAAACCACTGTGCTGCAAAAGCCTCCCCAATCCTTGTTTACTCGATTCTAAACCCTCCAAAATGGATTTTGGCAGCCGTTTCAACACAATTAACGAGTCTGCATACGTATGAATTATCGGAGATGATTCCATCTCTTGATGTGTTTGGAGTGTTATTTGTCGTGAGATGACTTCTTCGCCGGCAGGCAGTTGGAGATAGGGGTTCGCGCTCGGTAAAGGCTGCCGCTTTTGATCGAGCAGGACAACCGCTACCGGTGCGAACGTGTACGCTTCGATGAACCGAGTGACGGTTCCGTCGGTAACGATCAAGCCGCGTTGGAAAGGTGTGAGACGAGCGAAATTGATTTCTTTTAAGGTAGCGGGTTTTTTGTCTTGTGCGACGAAGAGTGATTTCATGCGTGTGTTAACGAAGTCTCCTGATTGTTTAATTATTTCTGTTTCCATGTTGAAAGTTCCCTTTCTTTTAGGGAGGAAGCACACGCGCTTAAAATCGGCGTGGCGTATTCGGGTTTGCTATATTTTTAGACATCTGAATTTGAAAAATGTTCGTGAATATGAGATAATTTTTAGTTTGTCGGTTATCAGAGGACGTGTTAAAAAAATATGTTTGACAAATCAACCGTGAAGGTTTATGCTACTTATAACCAGGTGAACGTTATGATCCGCGATGGTGTTTACATACCGAAAACAATAGTGTGTATAAAATCTTGAACAACGTTATCCCTTTTTTCTTGCTCAGCACTGTTTTAATCTTCTGTAGTTTCACGGCGAGTGCGGAAGAACTTCCGCTGTCTCTCGGCAGACATCTCGCCGAGGGTGGCAATTACGATGCTGCGATTACAGAGTATAAACGTTTCCTCTTTTTCCATCCAGATGATCCGCGCGTCGGTGAAGTGCATTACAACATCGGTCTCGCCTATAGAGCAGAAGGTTTATGGACGGAAGCGATTGCTGCGCTACGCACCGCTACGCATTACGCTATGGACCAAGAAACGAAATCGGAGTATCAATTAGCACTCGCGGTGACGTTGATCGCCACAAAGAACTACGATCTCGCCGAGTTGGAATTAATTAAGGTGATGCTGAGAAACCCGCCTATTCCACTTCACCGTCGTATGCTTTTCCTGCAAGCCGTTTTGTATATCTACCAATTCCGATGGGAAGAAGCGCGTCGTGTACTGCGTGAATATACCGCCGATGAACAACTTGAAATATTTTTCGATGCGGCAGTTAATGCCCCACAAAAATCCGCCAACGTTGCGAGCGTGCTGTCAAAGATTCTTCCCGGTCTCGGACAGGTCTATGTCGGCGATTGGCGGGACGGATTAAACGCCCTCCTACTCAACGGAGCGTTCGGTTTCCTCACCGTTGATGCGATTTTAGATGAACATTATACAGACGCTGTATTATGGGTCAGTCTCGTTTTATTGCGTTATTATAGAGGGAATACCTTCCGTGCAAAGATGGCAGTAGAACAGTTTAATCTACAAAAGTCTCGTCAAGCTGCTGAAGCGATTTTACAGCGACTCCAAGCAATTATTGATACTCCCTGAAAAGGATTCTGCTATGCCCCCGAACGTTTCTGAAGGACGTACACAACCGCAACAAGCACCAGTGCCAAAACGAACGTCCAGATGTTATAGATGTATGCCAGAAATGCCGCGAGCGCGAGCAGTATCCACTCGTACCAGTACGTCTTACGGACAAAGTAGCCCATTGTAACAATCGAAAAAATGATTGTGCCGACGACAGCCGTTACCACGGACAGGATATATTGAAGCGATGTCCCACCTGTAAATAAGATATGCGTATATGCGAACAGCAGCGGCATGATGTAGAGCAGTTTCGCGAACTTGAAGCATGCCCATCCGGTTTTCCACGGGTCCGCACGTGCGATCGCAGCACCAGCGTAAGCACCCAATGCCACTGGCGGTGTGATATTGGAATCTTGACTGAGCCAGAAGATAATCAGATGCGCAGCGATAATCGGGATCCCCATCTCCGGGGAGGTGAGTATCGGCACGGCGAGTTCGGAGGTAATCAAATACGCCGCGGTGACAGGGATCCCCATCCCTAAAATGAGAGAAGCGGCGGCGAGGAGTAACACCGCGATGGCTCTGTTATCACCTGCGACCGACAGGACTAAATCTGGGAATATCCGTCCCAACCCTGTCAAGTCTATGACAGCGACGATGATACCGATAGTGCCGACAGCACCCCCAATCGCGAGCGAATTCTTCGCGCCGGTTACCATCGCTTCCCATATCCGTATCGGTGTTAACCGCGTCTCTGGACGGAAATAACTCACGCCGATCGTAACGAGGATTGCGAAAAATGCTGCTTTATAGGCGGTATAACCGGCGACTAAGATTCCGATAAGCGTCAGCAACGGTAGTAAATAGTACCATCCGCCTTTGAGGAGTGCTCCGAGTTTCGGGGTTTCTTCCGCGGGTATCCGTTCAAGTCCCTGCTTTTTTGCTTCAAAATGTACCATTACCCAGACAGAGAGAAAATAGAGTCCGGCTGGCACGATAGATAGGAGTGCGATTTGGCTGTACGGCAAGCCTGTCCGTTCCGCCATTAGAAACGCGCCCGCGCCCATCACCGGTGGCAAAAATTGTCCGCCTACGGAAGCGGAAGCCTCGACTGCCCCGGCGACGTGTGGACGGAAACCTGTCCGTTTCATCAAGGGGATGGTGAAGGTCCCTGTGGCGACGGTATTTGCGATCGCGCTACCGGCAACCGACCCGAAGAAGCCGGATGTCATCACCGAGACTTTTGCGGCACCCCCTGTTGAACGTCCTGCGAGAGACATCGGTAGGTTGATAAAGAATTGTCCGACCCCGGATTTCTCCAAAAATGCGCCGAAGAAGATAAACAGGATGACGTAGGTCGCCATCACGTTTGCCATGATGCCGAAGACCCCAGCTTGACTGAAAAAAGAATATTCAATAATTCGGCGGAGTGGGAAGCCTTTATGTGCGATGGCATCCGGCATAGATCTACCGAAGAGGGCGTATAAGATACCGACGATAGCGATAATCGGGAGTGCCCAACCGACTGTCCGGCGGCTCACCTCAAAGCTGATGATAATCGCAATTGCACCGACAATAATATCGAGTTGGTTGTAATTGCCGGCGCGATCTGCAAGTTTCGGGTATTCTATAATCCAATAGCCGACGGTAAAAATGCTGCCTACGATGAGTAGTAGGTCCAGCAGAGAGGGGCGAGACGTAGGGGAATTCGGACGGCATCGGTAGACGACGGCGATCAGTGCAAAGGTTAGGAGCAGATAAAATCCGAGATGGTATTGCTCACTGGCACTGCCGAAACCGGCACTGTAGAGATAAAATAGAACGAGAACGGCTGCACCGAATTCAAATATCCATTTGTATGTTTTTTTTAATTCGGGTCGCTGCAGGGATTCATAACTGACAGCGTCTTTCGTTTCGGTTTGGGTCATCATCGGATTACGTTTTGAAAGAGAGGATCCCTTGATTTCTCCCAATTCCTTATCTGAATGCGCTCTAATGGATTAAAGTTTCCGGATTCGGCTATTTTCTTTGCGGGTTGAGAATTCATGTATCGAGCGTCCACGATAAATCCGACTCGACCTATATCTAACCGATCGGCATCCCAACAGGCTGCTACTGTTATATCATCTGTTTCGTTTTTATCTGTGTGCCATTCACAGGCGTAGTAAAGTTTATCGAAGTCATCAGAGGAGATATTGATGAGTTCATCCTTGATTTTAGCGGCGTATTCAGCGCCTCTAAGTCCGTGCCCAGGGTCTATAGCGTCGTTTACGCGTTTGCAGTCATGAAACAGGGCGAATAGCTGCACGATTGTTTTATCAGCACCTGTTTTTTCTGCGATATATAGACCGTTTCTTTCCACGCGCGCCCAGTGTTCGGGTCCGTGTATAGAGTAAGGATCCACAGAAGTCTCCTTCAACACCCGCTCCCAAACCGTTTCTAAATTCATTACCACTCCCTCAAGATATAGATTGTACATCCAGATGATCCGTTATACGTGCTGTTCTTATTATACCGTATCAGTGCGTCTCAGTCAAATTGTTTATCAGATGTGCGTAGGGGTTAGGTGAACTTGAAGAAATACCCAAGCAAAAACACCCTACGAAAATGTCCACTTATGTTTACAATTTGCTATATATCAAATTCACATTTTTCTAAAGAGAATTGGAGCGGTTAGCAACTAATAGGGTATTAGAAGGCAATCGGCGATCTCTAATTTTGAAACTAAAATTTTAACGCTTGAAAGGGAGACACTTGTGAAACACCTCCGTAAATTATTGCTCAGTTTTCTCGTTTTTCTCGTTTTTGGGTTAATGCTTTCGTGTGCGCGAACCCGTCAACATCCTGAATTGCACCCAATATACACGATGCCACACATTCCGGCAATGGACAAGGGTATACCTTTTAGTGTCGCTGAAGGTTTTGATGCCGAAAAAGTAGAAGCGTCTACGGTCCGGGTGGTATACGGTGATAGTTCTTCACCGATGATCGGTAGCGGCTTTTTCGTGGCAAATGACAAAATCGCAACGAACATCCACGTTGTTGCAGATGCGGATCTTGCTTCTTTGCACGTGAGGAGCGATAACGCGGCGCATGAAATTCGAGGTGTCGCAGCGTTTGATGCCAATAACGACCTCGTCATTTTGGAGATAACGGGTGAAGGCATCCCGCTTGCCCTCGGCGACAGTGACGCGGTGAGCAGCGGTGAGGCTATTTTCTCCACCGGCTATATAGGTCACCCTATTGATAAGTTCAATGCTATGGAAAACACCGTTCTTCCGGGAAAGCTGAGTGGTGTGTGGCTTCGGGTAACGCCGACTACCCTTCCGGGGAATAGTGGCGGTCCTGTGGTAGATGCTGAGGGTAAAGTCATCGGTATTAATGTTGCCGGTAGCGGTAGTACGATCGGATATGTCATTGGATCGAATGTTCTCAAAGAACTACTCAAGCAGTCCGGACCGGTAGAACCTTTAGCACAATGGCGGAAGAGAGACCCCATACGCGCCTATACCTACATTGTTAAGGCATCTGGGGCATTCTATGATGATGATTATGCGGGTGCGATAGATGCGATTGATAAATTTATTGCATTAATCCCTACCTATGCTAACGTGGATGGAATGTATAGCAATCGTGGGTACGCCAGAACCCTCCTTGGGCACTCTAAATTTGAGAAAGATGCGTCAAAGGCAGCGCAAGCGGACTATCGTGCAGCGATTCAGGACCTTGATAAAGCCATTAACCTCAACTCGGGGGCTGTTGCCGTGTATGTCAATCGCGGGTACGCGAAAACTGTCTTTGGGCACTCTGAATTGATAAGTGGACACGCCGCAGCGGCACAACGGTATTATCGTGCAGCGATTGAAGACTATGATAAAGCCATCAATTCCGATCCAGAATTTCTCGTGTACACGGACCGCGGCATCGCGAAGGTCTCTTTGGGCATTTCCGCAACTAACCAAGGGCAGCTAAAAGCAGCAGAACGGCACTATTACGCCGCAATTGCCGACTTTGATAAGGCGATCAGTATCAACCGGCATGATACTTATGCCTATATTATTCGAGGCTATGCGAAAATTCTCTTGGGGGATTATGAATCTGATAATGGGGATATAGCGGATGCCCGAAAACTATATAAATCGGCAATAAAGGATGGTGATTCCGCAATTAATTTAGACTTTCAAACTGTTTACGGCTACCATATACGTGGTATTGCGAATGCGGCACTTGATGACTACGGGAGCGCGATTGAAGATTTTGATAAAACTGTCAGTCTCAAACCTGATTTTGCCAGAGCTTACTACAATCGCGCGCTTGTAAAAGTGTCGCTTGGAAAAAGAGGCGCAGCGAAGGCGGATTTCAACAAGGCGAAGGAACTTGACTCGGATGTTGCAAAATAAAATGGCTAAAGAAAACTTTGATTGCTCAATAAGGGACAGACCTGCTATACTTTTTGTAGCACAAACTGTATGAAGATTAATTTATTAATTCGGTAATTTTTAGAGAAGTCCGGTTCGGTTAGGAAACCGAACCTACCGGCTCTGGGAAAACTCAGACACAATGCGCAATACCAAACTCGAACCGCGCACAAAAATCTTGACGATGCTCATCGCGGGTTGTCTCGTCATCCTACTGGACAGTCCGACGGCGTTACTCGTCTGTTTCCTCGGTAGCCTCACACTGGTTGCAGTATCGCGACCGACGTGGCGGCAGATCGGGTTGCTCTGTGCGTTCCTCTTTTTTACGACGTGGGGACTCATTTACAGCCAAGCGATCTTCTATAACGAATTTCCGCGCACCGTGCTGTTCACACTCGTACCCCCCGATTTTCCGTTTATTGGGAAGATGACAGGCGGTATCCGCGTCTATCGGGAAGGACTGTTTCATGGGATTATCCAATCGCTCCGTTTCAACACGACGCTCGGAATCGGGTGCTATATTGTTTGGACGACGCAGCCGAGGGATCTGCTCCTCGCATTGGCGCAGTTACGCGTGCCTGCAACGCTCGCTTTCATGGTGACGACGGCGCTGCATTTCGTTCCAGTGATTGCGAAGGAGGCATCCGCTGTATTCCGCTCGCAGCGGTTGCGGGGGTTCCGTTATCTCCGACTCAATCTCTTCGCGACGTGTCGCGGTGTCCTCAATAGTTTTCGTCCAATCTTGGCGGGGAATATACGGCATGCGACGCATCTCGGTGAGTCGGTTGAGAGTCGTGGGTTCTCACCAGAAACAGCAGCACAGCGCACCTCACTCCGAACACTGAAGATGGGGGGATGGGATTTTAGCCTGCTCGCGGTATTAGGTGCCTGTTTAATCGGTATCGTTGGGTTGAAACTGCTTTATTTTTTTTATGCGAACGGTATCTATTACGCGTCGTGGTTGCGGGATGTGTATACGTTCACTCGTGAGGTTTTGTGAGATGGCTATTTTCGGCACAGTTCGCGTAGCGGAGCGGTCCGCTCTGTTCCGCCGGGGAGATACGCCAGAATCAGTCCATCAATTGGCAAACTCCGATCCGCGACAACACCTGTGCTCTGTTCCGCCGTCACGCCTTTTGAAAGTAGCAGGTAATATGTATCTTTTTTCCAACCGGGTGTCGTAAAGAAATTCCCTTGCCCTTTTGAAATAACGATGTCGGTTTCTGAGAGCGCGTTGAAGAATTCCGGGGTTCCGTGATAGAGGTTCGTCCCGATTGTCCTCGCACCTGATGAGATGAGTCTAACGGTTCCGTTCTGAACGGCTGCCTGTAGTGCTTGGAATTGCGGGTAACTCACGATCTCACGCAAATCAGCGACCGTTGCGTCGTTGCTGGCGTTATCGGCTTTGCCGACGACTGTGATACGGTGTCCACACGCAACGAGGTCTTGAATGAAAGCGATGTCAAAAATGACTTCGCCGTCGTTATCGGCGAGCCAGAGAATCTCCTGTGGTGTACCGTTGATAATCTGCTCGTTAAACTGCTCATAACAGTCAATGGCGAAAGGTGCCTTAACCGCAGCGCGCAGCACTTCAGTGAAATAGTTCGGGTTCGCTTTTAGCCTTCTCATGACTCGTTCACTGTTATAATCGACAATATTCCCTGTGACGACCAACTTCAAACGCTTCGACCAGTCGTCATCCCAGAATTCCGGTAGCAGTTCCAAGGCGGTCTGCCGTGCCTTGCGTTTATCGGAATCGTAAGGATTCAGGTTTCCGGTATGGAGGGTTACCATCTCAAAGACGCTGCCCCATATCTCTTCAGAGGTGAGGGACGCAATAAGGTAATCCCCGTTCGCGCGACGTATATCCAAAAGCGTTTTGACTGCCTTGGACACGGTTTCTTGTAGGGTCGGCATACCGGTTGCACGTGGAATCAACTCACTTGTACTGTGGGATAGGACATGCTGGCGTAGGTTTTCCCAATCCGGTAAGTCCTTTTTTTCACCAAATGTGAAGACCCCTGGACGATAGCCGGTCGGTACAATCTGATCGAAAATCGGTTTCGGTACCGAAGGCGGCACTTGCGCGGGTGGAACGCCGAGTGTCCGGTTATCCAACGTAATACCGGCAGGAATCACCGTACCGCGTGCGACAACTGCTGTCAATTGGACACCGCTCCCGATGCTCGCAGCGTCAAACGTGGAATTTTTGATTGTGCTGCTGACTGCAAGTCCACGCACGGGGTCCGCCAAATTTTCTGGGATCGGATTCGGTTCAAACGTTGTATCGTTTGCTGAAACATTTTCTAACCCGACCCCATCGCCTATCGTTGTCGCACCGCGCAGCGTAACGTTTGCAAGTCTACAGTAATCTCCAATCCGGACCTGTTCTCCGATATGTACTCGACCGACGAGATAACATGCCGTACCGATGTCGATTTCTTCAGATTCCAGTGTAATCTGGGCATTCGGATCGACGCGAACCCCTTTTCGTGCCAGAGATTCCCGCGTCTGGGCAAACAGTTCCGCTTCGCCGGTTAGGACGTTTGACCAACGGTTCACGCCGGACAGGACTTCTCCGCGATAGATGAAAGCGTTTGTTTTTAATCCGTCTTCATAGCAGTGGCGGATGAGGTCGACGTGATGGAGTTCGCCGTTCCGGTTTGGATGTGGTTGCAACCGGTGTATCCGTTCTAACAGTGCGCTTTTCCGAATCAGTGTAATGCCTGTGTTCGTATACGCTTCGCCGTTATACCACCGGTCCCACATCTCCTGTTTCTCTGTCTCCGTCATATCGTACCACTCTTTGGTTCCGATGAGTTTTCCGTCAGCATCAAAGAAGAGTCCACCTTTATCCACAACTGTTTCAGGGACTTTACCGCAGAGGGTAACGTCCGCGCCGGAGAGGAAGTGTGAGAGCAGCGTCTGTGCGAAGATTGCGCGTTCCAAGAAGGGTTCATCACCGAAGGCTACGCCGATCCATTCTGCGTCGGAGTCTTGGAGCGCTGGCAGTGCTGCCTGTAGCGCGCCCCCTGTGCCATTCATCTCTTCTTGGATACATTGGATAGTGTTCTCACCTAACAACCGTTCCGCAGATTCACTGTTCTCAATACGGGATGCCATCTGTGGGTTGATCACGACAATATCGGGACGGTTGCCGGGCAGGTAGCGTCGTGAGCGTTGGAGTGTGTTTTGCTCGCCAAACATAATGTCCAACGTTTTGCTCAAGCGTCCGGTGGGGTCAATGCGCGTGCCTTTACCGGCGGCGAGTACGACCCACTGCGGTGTGAGGTAGTTTTCAACGGCATCCGTCGGGAGTGTCGCGAGGAAAGTTTCAAATGTGTCTGCATCTGCGGAGATCGCTATGAGCGTCTCTTCTAAATCGTGACCGAGTAGGTTTTCGAGGAGGTATGTTTTCATTTAGTTCTTACTATCTAATTCTGTTTGGATGTTCTGAAACTGCGCCAACGCAGTCTCTAAATTTTTTGTGATTTCTGCGACTAATACATCTGGGGATGGAAGGTCTGCTGCGTCTTCAACAGAATCCTCCTTTAGCCAGAAAAGGTCAAGGTTAACATGCCCGCGCTCGATGAGTTCCTCATAATCGAAGGCATGAAACCGATCGGTCTCAGTCCGTGTGTCTCGATCTTCTGGTTTGTAGACAGAGATAAAATCTTGCAGATCGTTATCTGTCAGTGGATTTGTTTTGAGTGTAAAGCGTTTGTTTGTCCGTAAATCGTAGATCCAGAGTTTCTGGGTCCACGGTTCTTCGCGCGCTGGTTTTTTATCGAAAAAGAGCACATTTGCCTTAACGCCTTGGGCATAGAAAATTCCAGTAGGCAATCGTAAGAGGGTATGGACATCAAATTGATTGAGCAGCTGCTGGCGAATCATCTCACCCGCCCCGCGTTCAAAAAGGACATTATCGGGGAGAACGACAGCAGCGCGTCCATCTGTTTTAAGAATCGTCTTGATATGTTGGAGGAAGTTGAACTGTTTATTGGAAGTCGTCGCCCAGAAATCGTCGCGTTCATACGCGAGATTGTTTCTTTTACTGCCATCAGCAGCGATTGTAATACTGCTCCTGTTACCGAAGGGTGGATTTGTAAGCACCATGTCGTAGCGATCCGCAGTGTCTCGACTGAGGCTATCAGCGGTTGTAATTGGACTCTCCGTCCCACCGATACCGCGCAGGTACAAATTCATCACACAGAGGCGGACAACATTATCAACGATGTCCGTGCCAGCGAAGGTGCTAAATCTAAGAAATTCCTTCTGTTCGCGAGTCATCGTGCCGCCGTAATTTTCAGAGATATAGTCGTGTGCTGCGAGGAAGAAACCGCCGGTGCCACACGCTGGATCACAGATCGTCTGCATCGGTTCGGGACGCATCACGGTAACCATCGCCTTGATAAGCGGACGCGGTGTGAAGTACTGACCTGCACCGCTTTTCGTATCTTCGGCGTTTTTCTGTAGAAGTCCTTCGTAGATAGTGCCTTTGATGTCGGCAGTCATCCCGCTCCAGTTCTCGACGTTGATGAGGTGGATAAGGCGTTGCAAGTTCGCGGGGGTTTGGATCCGGTTCTGCGATTTTCGGAAGATGACACCGAGTAAGCCTTCGGCATTACTCAGTTCTTGCAGGATTTTGACGTATTGATCTTCTAACGCTTTACCGTTTTCCTTGCGGAGACTTTCCCAATCCAAATCTGCTGGGATTGTTGAAGGTTTATTGAAAGGCGGTTTCGTCTGTTCGTCAGCGAGTTTGAGGAAGAGTAGATACGTAAGTTGTTCGACGTAATCGCCGTAACTAACCCCGTCATCTCGGAGGACATTACAGAAATTCCAGAGTTTCTGAACAATTGTTGCGGATTCGTTTGACATGAATTTACCTCAAGGATCAATGGACTAAAAGACACATTGGGCACGTGTGATATAATTTTGGTTTGAAGTTAGATATCTTCGGGCGGAATGGCTAATTTACTGGCACGCGCAAGTTTAGTCGCCAACCTCTGACATGCTAATCTATCAGGAGGAAACGGTGTGATGTTGGCATGTCTTTCATGAGGTTGTGTGTCTGATATAACCTTTAGCTTATTCTTGTAAACTTCTTGCACCGGAAGATCGGCTCTTGCTTTTATGGATCTACCTTCTGTTTGGACATATTCCCGACCAATCGTCCATTTTTCGTTATTTGAGAGTCCTGATAAACGGTAAACAGAAATATCTGGGCTATATAAAGGTGGATCTTTACTGGCGTAAGGCGGCATAAATGCACCAAATTTTATTGTCTCGTTTCTGCGAGCGAAGTGTCTGGAAGAAAAAATAAAACGGGTGAGAATTTCGTCTTGTAAAATAGCGTCCACATCATATCCTTCGTTGGAAAAGCTCAGGTAATATTGTTAGAAAATTAGGTAGTAAGAACGGATCTGATAACGGACAAGTCCCCGCAATCTCATGCTGATCATCTAAAACTACAACGAAGTTAACATGATCGTCGCCATATAGGCTCATTGTAATAATACCATCACCGGGTCTCCATTCTAACCCAATCCCGCCATCTTCCAACCACATTAGGTCCGGCATTGGAATACCGGGAGATATTCGCTTCAGCAAAGTAGAGGTTTCGTCATAAGCTTGTTGCGGGACAGCTCTAACGTCGGTAGCCACTTTACAGGTTTCCTCGACTTCCTCGCGGATTTCATCCAGTTCACGTTGAATATGTTTCCTCAATAGCACCTTGTCCGCTGGCAGCAAAAGGGGTTCAAAATTATCTTGTAAGGTTTTCATAGTGTATCACCTATCAAAATTTGAGAGTCGTTTCATGATATATCTTATATTTTAGCACAGCACTTTATTAGATTCAATACCACTTTCACTTTAAGACAGCGCTATTTAGTTCTCGGTTTTTTCGTCCAATTTTGGACCCCCAGGCCCGGTAGGTGCGTGTTTCTAACCGCACCGGATTTGGAACAAAAACTATAAAACCCGCGAATTTCTTAAAACTAAATCACCCTGCACTTTAAGACCTCCGAGTAGAACGCTTACGAGTTCATCCAAGTTTATGATTCAGGTTCATCGAAATCTTTTAACGCGCTTTTAACTTCAGCGTCTAACGCTTCTGTTGTGAGACTGTCATCAAAAGGAGATATCCCTGCTTCATACATCAGATCCGAGAGGTCCCACCGCGAAATGTTGAGAAGTCGTGCTGCCCTACCCGCACTAATGTCACCTTGGCGCAGAAGTTCAAGCACAAAAGCCTCTTTTGCCTTATGCTCCGCGTCCACTTTACGTCGCAGTAAGACCTCGTTAAGCGGTAATGTAAATCGGACTTCAAGTTCTGTTTTTGCCATATAGATCACCTCATGTTATTCATCTTCATCTCCCCACAATTCTGCCAACAAAGCGGCTGCAATATAGTCGTCGTGGCGTTCGCCGAGGTCAGTCACATCACATTCCAACGTACCCAGCAATGCGACAAGCGGATCCGGATGGTCTTTGTATGCACCTTCAACTACACGTATCTCTGGTAGTTTATAGGTACGGAGTTGCTTTTTTATTTCAGCCACGTCCCATTGCAATGTTCCTGCTAAGGCAAGAAGTGGATCGGTTTCCTGCGTTTCCTCGGATTCATCCGTGTTGTCTTGTATCTCATCTTGGGTCATAACTAATAGTTCCTTAGTCGAGTGGAAGCGACATCTGTTTTGGCGAAAGGGTTGTTTTCGCTTTTGTTGTCCTCTTTTTTCGCTTCGGTGGCTGAGGTGCTTTTTCCGCTTGGATTTTCTCCAATAGGACGCTTGCCGGTTCATCGTTCGGGTCTTGCGGCACAAGTTTACCAGAGAAGGCGTGCTTGAGAATAGACTGCCGCAGACGTTCCGCGCGTTTAAGTTCGGTATCAAGGGTTGCTTCAATTTCATCAGCGATTGAAAGGTGACGTTCAAGTTCAGAGACGATTTGTTCTTGTTCGGTAAGCGGTGGAATTGGAACGGTAACTTTTAGTGGAAAATTACGAGAAATCCCGCCGACAGTAGCCCCTCGAAAATCTGAGAGAATTTGCTGCTGACCTTTACTGCTAAAGAGATAATAAAACACGAACTTTGGAAAAGCAACTTTTGGGTCTACCCGTACAATGAACAAGTGTTCATTAACTACAGCATTTTTATGTGGAAAATCGTTATCAACAAAACTGGTTTTTCCGGTTGTCGCGCCATCTTTCACAACAATAATATCGTCTGGGTAAATGCGTCCTTTGTTCAGTGATTTAAAATACGCTTCAGGAATGTATTTTATTTTTTCAAACTTAAAACTACCTTCGGCATTCAAATGCTCACCCCCAAGACTGGGTATTCCTTCAAGAATTCCACGGACTCCGCCTTTTGGGCGCGAACCACTCTCAAGCGTGATGAATTCGCTCAGTTTCATACGTTCCCAAGTGTCTGAAGGTCCTTCGCGCCATTCCTTTGTCAACTCCGCTTCAAAAGCAGCTTTGAGGATGGATCGGCGATACCGCTGCAACTGCGCTTGTGCTTTTTTCAGGTTATCAATGGCTGCGTCTAATTGTTTAAATAGTCTTTCTAACTTGGCTACGATACGGTGTTGTTCTGCCAGCGGCGGAAGCGGAATCGCAAATGTTTTGAGTTGGTTTCCCGTGATTGCATCAAAAGTTGTTCCTGTTCCCCTGCTTGCGATTTCATTAGCAAAGGCACGCAGTAAATAAAGAATGAAAAATGACTCAATTCCGCCTAATCCACGAATTGCTGCGAGTCCTCTTCCCACAGCGGATGTTTCAGGGCAAATATTTGTCGGTCCGACGGGGGCGCGAATAGAAATGAAAACGTCTCCTTTCTCAGCGATTTTCTTTGGAGCGGTACACCATTTTCGAGGTGTAGGATAAAGTTTTCCGAATTCAAGTTTGCCTTGATAAAAAGGAAGTCCTTCGCCATCTGTATTGTAGGTGGAGGATGGAGGTGATTGCCCTAATATAATTTCGCTGATTTCCTCTAATGTTGTCCATACCCATCCTTTTGGCAAATCCATTGGATTTATTTTCTCCACGTGAGTTTCTTTTACTCGATTCTGGCGAGGCGTTCTCCTATTGAACGCAGTGCTTTTTTCACATTGCTCGGTTCATCCGGAGTGTCTGGGTTAGATGCCGTAGTCGCGTAAGAGGCATGCGGTGCCAATCGCTCCTCAAAGTGATTATAGAGTGTGACAGTGGTATTTTGCGCTGTTTCATAATCCGGTGCTGGTAGACCGAGGTTTTCCATTTCTTGACGCATTTTTCTTGTACCTTCACTTAAAGCGCGGACCAGAGGTTCACCGCGTTCATCCTTCATAAAGCGCATCCACTCGACAATTTTCTGATTGCGTAGGACGGAACTAAGCACTGTATCTGCCAGACTAAAGTGTCGTGGGACTTCCTGAGGAATGCCACCCGGGTTTTCGACCACCAAACCATTCCGATACGCAATACAGTGAATCGGTGCGTTGATTCCATAGTCTCTATGAATAACAGCGTTTAAGATTGCTTCGTCAACCGCCAAGAGTGGATATTCAGGGTCTTCAATAAATCCTCCATGAGAACTTCGTCTTATCATTATAAAGTTTAACACAAAGCTGAGTTGAGATGCAATATGTCTCAACTCCCGTTATAGATAATAAGGACATTCTATACGCATATCGGTCTTTTATCACGGCAATCACACAAATCACGGTTCAGATACAAAGAGAAAGCGCGCGTATTGGGGAACCCAAACGCGCGCTACATATTATTATCGGTTTATTTTTGCTTGAGGTACCCCCAAGTCGTTGCTAACTTATCGCCTGCTTCGACTGCAAGGACACCGCTTGCTAAATCCGCAATCTCTGCTTCGGTCAATACTCTGTCATAGATGCGAAGATCGTCTATGAGCCCAGGCCACGATGTGCCATTATTATCCTTCGCGCCTTTACCAACGAATAATTTGGTGGCACCTGAGATTTCTCCCACTTTACCATCGTCATTGTGAGTAGGATCATCATCCAGCTCGCCATCAATATAGAGGGTAAGTTGTTCACCACTTTTCCAACTGAAAATGAGGTGTTGCCAGTCAGTCGTTTGCACATCGCTTTTACCCTCATACGCTTGACCACCACCCGTTGTCGTAATTGCGCCCTTGATAAGATTCGTACCCCCTGGCGTTGACCAACTTGCGGCATCGTAGCGGAACCCGAAAATGTTGTCTCCACCATCCGGATCTCTAGCAAAGACAATACCTCTGTCGTGTCCAACTGAATCAGATTTTACCCAAACAGAGATGGTAAAAGCGTCAAGTCCGTTGATATAATCGGCACCGTTCGGGTCTTCAACGACAGCGCCGGCACCGTCGAGTTCCACTGCACCACCGATCTTACCGCCATTCGGTTTCCATTTGGCACCCTCTGTAAGTTTGGCATCGTTATTATTTCCACTACTATCCGCAGCGGTTTGTCCTGAACGTTCATCAAAAGGCAGATAGATCAGTAAACCGTCATTGAGACTGGCACTCGCGACTGATGTCAGGTAAACAGTCGCTATGAGCGTTGTGAGTATGAGCCAATTTAGGGTTCTCATTCAGAGTTCCTCCTACAAAAAAAGGGACAGGTATAGAGAAACCTGTCCCTATAACCTTGTGGATTTTCTAATTAGACGTTACACGTTACATACGTCATACGCGTGTTGCATTGCGTCGAAGGCGTCGCCTTTAGGACTGAATTCATGACCGACATAGAGTTCATATCCGCTCTCGACGATGGCGCGCATAACGGCAGGATAGTAGATTTCCTGTTCGTCATCAAGATCGCGGCGTCCCGGATTGCCTGCGGTATGGTAGTGTCCGATGTAATCACTATAGTCTGTGATGTTACGGATGAGATCACCTTCCATAATCTGCATGTGGTAGATGTCGTAGAGGAGCTGCGCTCTCGGGGAACCGACCCCTTTACAGACTTCAACACCCCATGCCGTTGTGTCGCACTGATAGTCGGGGTGGTTGACTTTACTGTTGAGCAGTTCGATACAGAGATTGATCTCTTTCTCTTCTGCATATTTGGTGACGCGCGACAGTCCGGCGATCGTGTTATCACGTCCCTCTTCCTCTGATCTACCTTCTCTGTTCCCAGAGAAGCATATCAGTCCGGGGATGTCGTTTTCAGCGGCGATGTCGATGTTCTTGAGGAGTTCGTCTTCGATCCGGTCGTGGTTGCTCGGATCGTTCAAACCCGATGGCAAAGAGGAGTGTCCAACGATAATTGCGACACGCATCCCGTGATCCTTGACGACCGGCCAGTATTCCGCGGGCAGCATCTCAACGGATGCGTAACCGATTTCAGCGGCTTTCTTGATGACATCTACTGGGTCCCTGCCACGACTGAACCCGCCAAAGCAGATGGATTGATTAATTGGCATAATTCTCTCTTTCTTTTTTGTAGGGACGAGGTTGCCTCGTCCCCGCTATTTTCTATAAGTCTACTGCTTTACCGGTACGGAAAGATGTGCTTGCTGCGAGCATGATGCGGAGCGTCTCTAAAGCGTCGCTATATGGTGATAGAATATTAGAGTCATCACCAGATTTGACAGCATCAATGAAGACACGATCGCGGTCTGCTCCACCTTCACCTGAAAGCGGTTCTGTCTCTCCGCCTCGGTTGACGTTGTTCGGTCCGCCGACAGTGACGACTAACCCACGTGTGAACACTTCGAGATGTACACGACCGAAGCCTTGCATTGCACAACTTGAGACGATGTTCGCGACTGCACCATTCTGGAACTCAATGTTCACCATACTGATGTCGTCAACGTCGTAGTTTTCGATGTCTGTCATGCTACCACTTGCGGCGACCCCGTGTACGGTTTTCCCGTCGCTGCCGACGAGGAAGCGTGCGAGATCAAAGATGTGTGTTGTCTGTTCGACGTGCTGTCCGCCGGATTGTGCGCGAACCCGCCACCAGGGTGTACCGGGCATGCCGCCGATCCAATAGCCGAGTGCGCCGAGGATCTGCGGTTGCTCTTCAAGCATCGCCTTCGCGTTCTGTGCGTTGCCACCGTAGCGCCAGTGGTAGCCGACACTCGTAACGACTCCGCTCTGTTGAACGTATTCATTGATGATGATTGCGGGTTCCAATTCGGAGTGGATCGGTTTTTCAATGAACATCGCGATGCCTTGTTCGCAAGCGATCCGTTCCTGCTCACCGTGCGCAAACGGTGGCGTGCAGATGTAAACCGCATCCAAGTCTTCTTTGTCGTACATGACGCGATAATCGGTGTAAGCGTTCCCGCCGTATTCTTCTGCGCGCGCCTTTGCACGGTCTTCCGAAATATCGCACATTGCACAAAATTCAACGTCCTCAAAATTTTCTTTCAAGTTACGCATGTGCGCGCCAGCCATACCGCCGGTTCCAATAAAACCGAGTTTCACTTTGTCCATATTTTCTCCTTAAAAATAGGTGTTTCAAAATCCCTAAGTTTCGTTGCTATAGTTTAGCAAAACCTTCCGTTATATAGCAAGTAATTTATTTTCATAGTAACCAGTAACCAGTAGCCAGTAAAGAAACTTCTTCTCTGGTAACTCGAAACTGGTAACTGAAAAACTGAAAACTGCAATTTATTTTAAAATGTGGTATAATATTTAGGTAATTTTCGGCGATCAGCGTTATAGCCATTCTTGGCGAAAGCCAATAGCTAAAATAGGAGGAAAGTATGGGTTTCAAATTTGGATATAGTACGCTGCGTTGGCAACAACCTGATTTTGAAGAGCTGCTGACCCAACTCAAAGATGCCGGGTGGGACGGTTGGGAGATGCGGCAATCCTTGGATTGGGTCGGTACGCCGCAGCGGATTCGTCAAATCTGTGACAATGTAGATCTCCCTGTCGCTGCCGTAACAGCACGCGGGTTACCGATTGACCAAAATCCGGAGCAGATGGAGATTAATAAACGACGTATCGACTTCGCCGCTGAAGTCGAGGCAGACTGTTTCATGTTCATGGGGGCAGGCAAACCGAAGGATCGCCCCGTCGATAACTCCGACCTCGCAGCACTCGCTGATGTCTCTGAGGATTGGGCGGAATACGCCTCACAGTACGGATTGGATGTCTGCTACCATATCCACACGAACACCACCGTCGATTCTATTGACGATTGGGCAAAGTACATGAGTCTGCTCCGAAAGTGCAAGTTGTGCATAGATGTGTCGCACTCAGCACTTTGGGGATACGATCCGATTGAATCTATCCGACGTTATAGTGATGTCCTCGTCTATGTCCACCTTCAGGATTATTCGGGCTACACTGGCGGAGATGGTAGCAATTATGATGTGGACTGGGTCGATGTCGGCAGCGGAAATGTGATGGATTTTCCAGGTATCATGTCCATGCTTGAAGCACTCAACTATGATCGCTGGATTACTGCCTGTCCTGGCACAGTTGAGAAGCGTTCGGATGAAGAACGGATGACAGTGAATCGGGCGTATTTGCGGCAATTGGGGTATTAAAAATTATAACAGGAGACGAAATTGTATGAACAAACCGGCGGCGGACATCCGCTCTATTCTTGCTACCGATTGTGGCAGTACAACGACAAAAGCGATTCTCATCGAAAAACGCGGCGACGAATACCAACTCATCGTCCGCGGTGAAGCACCGACGACCGTTGAGGCACCTGTTGAAGATGTAACGGCAGGCGTTATCAATGCCGTCACTGAGGTCGAGGAATTGGCAGGACGTAGACTCCTTGATAACGGTGCCATCATCAAACCACAAAACGGCGACGAAGGCGTAGACATCTACATCTCGACGAGTAGTGCAGGGGGTGGACTCCAGATGATGGTGGCAGGTGTTGTCCGTAACCTTACAGGCGAAAGTGCGGAACGTGCCGCGCTCGGTGCCGGTGCGATTGTCATGGATGTCATCGCCTCTAACGACAAACGCCTCCCACACGAAAAAATTGAACGTATCCGGCATCTCCGCCCTGATATGCTACTCCTCTCTGGCGGTGTTGATGGTGGCACGACTTCACACGTTGTTGAATTAGCAGAGATTATCGCCGCTGCACGTCCGAGACCGCGTTTGGGGATTGCGTATGAGCTCCCGCTCATCTATGCTGGAAACACGGATGCCCGCGACGCGATTCAGGAACGTCTACAAGATGTGATGGCACTGGAGATGGTAGACAACCTTCGTCCCGTTTTGGAACGTGAAAACCTGATGCCGACACGCCACAAGATTCAGGAACAGTTCCTTGATCACGTCATGGCACACGCACCCGGCTACAAGAAACTCATTGATTGGACAGATGCGCCGATTATGCCGACCCCCGGTGCCGTTGGTGAAATCATTCAGACAGTCTCCACACAACAGGGTATTGAGGTCGTCGGTGTTGACATCGGTGGCGCGACAACGGATGTCTTTTCCGTTTTCAAGAATAGGGAGGCGGAACCGATCTTCAACAGAACGGTGAGTGCGAACCTGGGTATGAGTTACAGCGTCTCGAATGTCCTCGCTGAGGCGGGTTTGGAAAACGTTCTCCGATGGGTCCCGTTTGAGATTGAAGTGGGGGATCTCCGAAATCGTGTCAAGAATAAGATGATTCGACCGACAACGATTCCACAAACCTTACAAGAGTTGATTCTGGAGCAGGCGATTGCACGTGAGGCACTTCGACTCGCCTTTGAACAGCACAAACAACTCGCCGTAGAATTGCGGGGTGTCCAACAGCAACGGACTATCTCCGAAGCCTTCTCTCAGGCGGAAAGCGGTCAAACGCTCGTCAATATGACCGCATTAGATATGATTATTGGAAGTGGTGGCGTTTTATCGCACGCGCCGCGCCGTCAACAAGCGATGCTCATGATGATAGACGCCTTCCAACCGGAAGGCATAACGCACCTTGCTGTTGACAGTATCTTTATGATGCCGCAACTCGGTGTCCTCGCGCAAGTCAACCCTGAAGCTGCCACCCAAGTTTTTGAGCGCGACTGTCTCATTCATCTGGGTACAGCCATTGTGCCTGTCGGTGTTGCGAATGAAGGTGACGAATGTCTGACCGTTCAGATCAGTGGCGAAGGGATGTCTCTGGTCGATGAAAATATCCCGTTTGGTGAACTGCGACGCTATCTGCTGCCATCAGGCGAAAAGGCGACGCTGAAACTCCAACCGTCACGTCGGTTCGATCTCGGTGCCGGAAACGGGCACGCGGTTGAAGCAGAAGTGACGGGGGGGATCGTCGGATTGGTGATTGATACCCGCGGGCGACCGCTTGAAGTACCGACGGATGCTGCACAACGCGTTGCCCAACTCACAAAATGGCAGACCGCCTTAGATACCTATCCGACTTCATAATTAGTTGTCGGTACGCAGTACTCGGTTGTCAGTTAAGAATGTTTGCACAAACCTTTGTGTTATAAAATATTTGACAAAATTTTGTTGAAAATGTATGATATATGCGTTACGTTTAAAACACCTTAGTAAATGCGAATTATATGAGGGTGTTTCATTCTTCGCGACGAAAGCCTCGTACCGTCTATTGTAAGTTTGCGGTAACCTTTAGAGGCAATAGGACTTCCATTCACGTTTCGCAAGGACCACAATCTAACAGAATGTGGTCTAAAATATGAAACACCTTCAATTATATTCAGATTCCCTAACTTTATTGCAAAGCCTGCAGGTTCGCAAAGCCTGCTGCTTATTCTATTTTCTTTATAAGGAGACAAATTTTTATGAAGACCACTTATCAATTGGCACTCACTGTAGCAACAATTTTTTTCATGGCGATGAGCCTTGTGCAGTTCGCTTATGCGCAAGGCAAAGTCAATATTGACGATGGTCCTATAAAAGAGGCGGACTGGTTCGTGGACCCTGCCGGAGAGTTGAACGAAAACCATGCAGGTCACAAAAACTGGATTACCAAATGGTATGGCCCCGATGGGAACTACGAAAATAATGGTGGGTTCGGGGCTACGGCGCGAAGAGACCTCATTGACGAAGGCACCGGTGGCAAACTTACGCAACTCACGCTTTCAACGGTCAAAGGTTTACAACTGACGCAGACCATTGATATGGAGTGGCCCGGTGGCAACGGTGGAACGCGCTCGTGGGAAATCTTTGAATTTGACCCAGCGAACTCGCATCATATGAACAGGGATGGGCCCGCAGATAACATTGATACTTATGCGATCTGTGTTATTGATTTGCCGGCGGACAGGGAAGCCGTTATGTCTCCCGCACATGATGACCATGCACAGATCTGGATTAACGGTGAGAAGTGGTATAACAACTCCGTATGGACGGGTGGCGCAGAGACAGTGGATTACAACGTTGAAGTTCAGTTGAAAAAAGGCGCGAACGTCGTCCTCTATCGGTGTGGTGAATCCGGCGGCGATGCCTACATGAACCTACACTTCGACGATGCGACGCACGATGCTGCTGACATCTATCCTGATAAGGCGCAAGATCAGAAAAGTTTCTTTCAGGAAATCCAGGGTGTCTTAGCCGTGGATCCGGTCGGTAAACTCACAACGACGTGGGCAGATGTTAAACGGAACCGCTAAGCCTATATTTGGTAGTTATCAGTGCGATTTTTCTACGAAAAATCGCACTGATAGTTCATCGCGTTCTGTTACACACTTGACAAACCCTCGTTAAGCGTGTATAATATTTATATTCCCAATAAATTTTCTGACGAAACACGCAGGTTCCCGAAGCCTGCTTTATTTTTGAATTGGCTACAAGGAGCAAATTTTAATGAAAAGTTTTTATCAGCTGACAGTCGCGATTGCGGCTGTTTTAATCCTGGTTATTGGAATTTCACATTCAGCATTCGCACAGGCAACGATATCGAAGGGGGGCCCTTGAAGGAGGGTGAACTCCTAACGAACCCAAACCCCAACGGGGACGATCTGAGAGAAAGCCACGCTGGCAACAAAAACTGGATTACGAAGTGGTATGGTCCCGATGGCAACTACGAAAACAACGGCGGTTTTGGGCTTCCGCGCCGAAAGACCTTATTGATGAAGGCACGAACGGTAAAATTACACAAGTTGAACTTTCAACAATCGCCGGATTGAACCGCACAAAATCCTTCCCTATGGATTGGCCAAAAGGGAACGGTGGCACTCGGGAGTGGACGGTCTTTGAAATTGATCCTGCAGACGGAAATAACATGAACAGAGGCGGACCCGTTGATAACATCGAAACCTACGCTGTTATCGTTATTGAAGCACCGAGTGCTATGACTTCCGTCATGTCCCCGGCACACGACGACCATGCCCATATCTGGATTAACGGCGAAAAATGGTACAACAACTCCGTATGGACAGGTGGGGCGAAAACGATCCTTCACAACGTTGAAGTTGAGTTGCAAAAAGGCGCGAACGTCCTCCTTTATCGATGCGGTGAAGGCGGCGGTTCTGCATACTTCAACCTCCACTTTGACGATGCGACCCATGACGCTGTCACGATCTATCCGAAAGATGCAACAGATCAGCAGAGTTTCTTTGATGAAATCGCACCGCTGACACCTGTTGAACCCCAAGGGAAGTTGACGACAACTTGGGCAGACATCAAACAGAGATAAACATCTATTTCTATTTGTTGTAGGCGCGCTTTTCACAGCGCGCCTATTTTTTTTAATAGTTGACAGTACTTAGTACGGTTTTCTACGAAAACCTTTCAATCCTACGATGCTTCTATGGTCTGGTAGCGTTCCCACTTATCGCCTGCGGCGGCGGCTTGACGCTCCAGTTCGGTGCGCCATCCGACGACTTCACCAGCTTTGATACGTTGGATGTCAAAGCCTGCGTAGCGATCTTCAAGTCTATCACCGAGTTTGTATCTCGCAGCCCAACGGTCCCAAGCGGTTTTCATCCATTCGTGCGGGAGTGCCTCTCGGACAGCCGGATCGAGCTGCCATGCGAATCTCGCATCAGCGACTGTCGGTTCCTCATCCGAGGGACCGCCCCACTTCGACCAACCGATGGAGAGCGTGTTGCGTTCACGCTCAGGTACGGTATGTCCGGTATGGATTGTTGCGCCGTTACGGATGAGTGCCTCGCCCGGTCTGAGCCGAATTGCAACCTGACCGGGTAGCGGGTCCGTGCCGTTCCAACTCGGTGTATAGGGGACACCCTGATCCTTCATGGATTTCGGCAGTAGGACATCATGCTCAAGTGGGGTGCGCCAGCGTTTATGGCTCTCTACCACGAGTTCGTGGCATTCGTCGTCTGCGAGTGCTAAAAACATGCCGACACCGTTCCGTTCGGTGATGGATTTTTCGTTCCTTTCTTGAATCTCTTTCCAACGGATTCGCTCAACTTCTTCGGAGTAAGCCTCCGGTCCGTCTCCGCGGACCTCTTCCTGTGAGAAGTACCCCTTCCCGGTGCCCCACCATGTTACGTCTCGGTGCCAACCGAGTTTATGCTCGTTTCTACGTGGATTGCACCAGAGGAGTATATTCGTCATCACGAGCTCCTCAGGTTCTGCCCCGCACCAAGATTTGACGAAGCCAGTGAAATCTGGTGATCCGTAAAATTCGGCAAAAGTGGGTTCTTTGAAAGCCGGATGGATGATGCCTCGGATTGCCCAAGGTTCGCTTTCTGCTGCGCGGTGAACATAGCCTTTAGAGCAGTCGATGACTTCGTAACCGTTTTCGGGGGCACACGCTTGCGTAACGCGACGTCCCGCTTCTCGTAGGATTGGGATCCACGGATTGTCAGCAAAATCGTTGATGATGACGAAGCCGTGTTCCCGCAAATGTTCCAATCTTTCAGGTGTCGGGCCGGGTGCCGACAGTTCCGGATTAAAGTCAGCAAAAGCCGGTGCGCGATAGACTTCTTTTTCAGGTGATTGATCGTTGTTCATTATCGTTCCTCCTTTGAAACTTCTTGAACACTCGTCAAAACTTGGAATTATACTATCACATACTGTCACAAATTTTCAAGAACCACAAGATGCTTATCTACGGAATAATGGTTTCACCTGCTTTGCCGATGGCGTTTCTAACCCGTCTCTTCCTATAAGAGAGACTCTTACTGACCGCTGACGGCTGATCGCTGATCGCTAAAACACTGATAACTGAGTCCTGATAACTATTAGTGCATCTCAATCGAGAGTACATAACTCAGGATTGTCACCAAAAGCCATGTGGCGACGAGGACGATCCCGAAAGGACGTTTCAACTGGTCACCCGATACGAAGATACCGCACCGGAAAACGATCAGGATGAACACCATCGCTGGGAACAAGAATTGGAAAAATTGTCCGTCTGCCTGTAGACCGCCTTGCGTCGCTGCAGCGGAGACACCTGCGACAAAAAGCACGTTCAGGATGTCCGCACCGATGATGTTCCCGACTGCCAATTCACCGTGTCCACGCCTGACGGCTGTTATTGCTGTCACCAGTTCAGGGAGCGATGTGCCGAACGCAACGAGTGTCGCCGAAATAATGTGTTTCGGTACGCCAATGCGTTCCGCCATGATACTCACAGCTGGAATCAAGATCTGCGCAGAGACGACAATGATAGCGATTGACCCGATGAGTTTAACAAGTGTGCCGAAGGCGTTCCCTTCCTCAGCCTCTGATTCTTCTGTGCTTTCAGTATCTGATGACATTGTACCTGCCCATCGGATGGACTGCCAGATATAGAGTCCAAGCAGGATAATGAAGATGACACCGACGAATCGTGGTAAAACACCGCCGTCACTAAAAACTTTCATGGGTGATGACCACGGGAAACACGCGGCTACCATAAGGATACCGGCACCGACCTGCACGTTTGACAACCGTGAAGCCAGTTGACGGTTAAGCGGTAGCGGCGCGATGAGCGATGCCAACCCGATGATAAGTCCTGTGTCGCATATAATCGAACCGACGGCGTTGCCGAGTGCAAGACCGGGTTTTCCTTGTAGTGCAGATAGTACAGAGACCGCCGCCTCTGGTGTTGTCGTACCAACACTCACAATCGTTGCGCCGATGACGGCTTTGCCTAAGCCCCACCGTGTTGAAAGTGCAACGGCTTCATCAACAAGCCAGTCTGCCCCTTTACCGAGCGTGTAAAGCGTTACCGCTATGATGAGAAAAAGGGCTATACTGGGTAAGTCAATAATAAGATGTTCAATCCATTGTTCCATTAATTGTTCCTTTCAAGGAGATATGAGATTCGCTTCTTTAAAGATAGATTAACAGGTACATTAATAGAAGTCAAGCAAATCTGCAATCAGAGCCATTTAGTTTTAGAGGGGTTTGGTGGTGTGATATTTTTTCTAATGTGGGTAGGTATTTGTGGGGGATTGGTTGCTGATTTTTCAGACAATTAACACCTGTTGCCCTTAACGGGATTAACAACACATTTCAGATAAGGATATTGGGGACATTAATCTTGTGATTCGGCTGCATGTTTCTGTTGTGTCAATATTGCATCAGTGTCACCATCTGACACGGGTTGCTGCGGTAGATTTACAGACTGAGCCCATTCATTCTGTTTGAAATGATGGTGCCAAAACGCTATGGAACCGGGCACTCCGAGTTTATCCGTAAGGATTTTAGCACCAAGTTCACAGATTTCAATATTGGTGAGTTCAAGTAAACCTTTACGCCATGCATCGATTCTTTCAGTCCTGATACGTTCTTCCGCTTCCTGCGCGATTTTTCTCTCTCGAATCTGGTTGACCATCGTAGGGATATCTGGGTCATCATCCAAAGATTTATGCCGCTCAGCCGTGTAATCGTAATCGTTAGGTTTACACTGCTTGAGAAACTGCTCCGTATAGGTCGCCCCCATTTGTCCTATCAATTCTTCAAGTCCTGCTTTATAAAGTTCGCCCTCTGTCATTTCTAAGATATTCATTTCAGACCTCACCCATCGAAAAATATGTTAACCATCAAAATGGTCGGGGTTATACTTCTACATGCTATAATTTTAATCATTTATCCAACAAAAATCAAGCCAATTGTCCATTTTCTCCAAGGTCATTCAATTTTAAGAAATTATTAGTGACAAGTTGGGTTTTAATAGTAGAAAGTATACGTCGGTCTATCAAGAATAATGCTTAAGATGTTCCAGAAACTTCCCATAACGAAATCACCGAGCGCCAATCCGAGGAACAGTGGCACTGTTTTCCGGTAGAGACCGAGTCCACCATATTTTAGGACGCTCCATTTCGCGAGTGCGCTGATGGCAAACGCTGCCCAGAACAGATGAAGATGGAAGGAGACCCCATATCCGAGCGGATGAATCGGCCACCAGAAGAGTCGGCTCCGTACAGCGGAGAGCAGGATTGTAACACAGAAACCGATCGTAATCGCAGCGATATGACCGGTATTCGGATCTTGCGGGGACGTGAGCCACCCCTCAAGAAAGCGGTAGGCGCGACCGCCAAAACTGTTGATTTGTCCACCGACCTTGCCGGAATTAACGCCGAGTTCAAAGAACGTCTCTACCAACATGAAGATACATAACGGCATCGCGATAACTGTCAGAATAAGCATCAGGCGAGAGAGTCCTTTCACGTCGAGGTTCCCGCGTTCGGCGAGTTTAAAGGCTTCGAGTTGGTGCGGCATCGGATGGCTCCGATTGTCTCTGTTGAACCAGAAAAAGAGCGAGAACCATGTGAGATTTCGTGCGCCGATCCGACGCGTACCGAGTATGCTCACGAGGCTGTGGTGCGGTCCGATAAAGGTTGTTGAGTGGATAGGGAAACCGATCTGTGCGCGAATTCGCGTCAAGGGGATCGCGATCGTCGCGAAATGTGCGACGAAAAATAGCACGGCGATCCACATCGCCATTCCGCCGCGCATCGCAAACCCGACAATGAATATACCACCGAGAACGATTCCGAGAAACGCGGTTCGGTAGCGCATCGGTTCATTCGTATCTGTTATCTGTTTTCGTCCGAATGCTGCCCGGAGGGCGCGCCAAATCTGCCGACGTGTACCCCACAACGCAACTGCACAGATACCGATGTATGCGCCGATGTTCTGTTCATAGGGATAAGGGAAACCGGGAATGTTCTCTAATCCAGTGAGGATGGCAACGAAATATTGGATTTTATACAGGAAGAAGAAGAGCAGACAAGATGTGAGTAGTTCCAGAGGCATCAGGAAACCGAGTCCGACAGCGAACGGATAGACAATAATTGCATTCCCGCCGCGAAGGAGGGCGGTCCAGGGTCTTTCAGTGAATAATCCATCGAGGGGTATGTGTTTATTCGGGAAAGCCGGAATCGACGGGAAAAACATGTTCAGTCCGTTGGCGAGGCTAATGATCGCCGCGATACCGAAGCCACACCACATCGCACGACTCCGTAAAAATCGGTTCGTGTTGTAAGCGAGTTGGTACGGGAGTTCGACGATCGGATACACAAGACGTTCCTGCTCCGTCCACTGTTTGCGGATGATGACGTTGATACACTGCATCACGAATATAAGCGCGAAGGTGAAGACGCACCACCAGAACGTTGGGATCAACCATTTCATGAGGTAGTGCGTTTCAAAGAGAGGTGTATCACCGAGATAGAAAGCGTGGAGGATGCTCGAATCGTTGATGGTCAACCAGTCTGGCAGATAACTCCAGAACAATTCGCGCCACTCGTTTTCAGGGGTAGCGAAATAGAAGGCGTGGACGATAATTGAAACAAGTGGAAGGAACATGTCGTAAGACATGAAGAGCAGTGTTATTGACATCAAAATATAAAGGCTGATGAGTTCACCGCCCGTCAATGCGTGTTTTGCAGCGTACTTTTTTATGACGATATTGAACACGGCGATAACAAGGAGTGTGAAAACGACGCTGTAGAACGGTGCCATCAACGTTGGGAAGGTGTATCGGAGTGCCTCACATTCGATGTGCCATTTATAAATGAACGGCAAGAGCAGCAACGATATGAGGATCGTGCGTAATGTGATTTTTTCGTGCATCGGCTTAGCAGGTAAGGAAGAGGCTACTTGGTCGAAAAGGGGTTGATATGTTGTTGTAGAAAAGTGAACCGTCCGCTTATATTTTACGTTGATTCAGTTAAAAGTTCAAGGGGTAATAGTTAATAGTTATCAGTTATCAGTACGATTTTTTCTGCGAAAAAATCTTTCAGTTTTCAGTAGTTATAAGTTATAAGTACGGTTTTTCTGCGAAAAACCTTTTGGTTAGCAGTTAAAGAAGTTCTCTGTGGCAACCTTCACAGAGAACAGAACTGTTCAAAGAACCTTCTTAACTTATAACCTATAACTTATAACTTATAACCATTCCTCTGATAGCCATAAGGATGTATGACCATGAAAATAACACAAGTTGAAGCGTTTGCACTCCGATATCAAACAGAGAAGTCGTCCGAGCAACCGACTGAGAATTATTATTTACCAGCCGAGGGGTGGCGTTGCATCTACGCTCGGCACCACGAAACGATGGTCGTCCGGATAACGACATCAGAGGGTATCGTCGGCTATGGTGAGGGACAGAGTCCTGTGTCCCCGCGGACATCGAAAACGGCAGTCGAAGACCTCTGCCGTCCGATACTGATGGGGCAAGACCCATTTGATGTGGAATATCTCTGGCAACGTATGTTCGCAGGGATGCGGGAACGTGGACACTATACAGGCTTTTATATCGATGCACTCGCGGGATGCGACATCGCACTCTGGGACATTATCGGTCAGACGACAGGGAAACCGGTTCACAAGGTGCTTGGCGGTCGGT
This sequence comes from Candidatus Poribacteria bacterium, assembly GCA_022820835.1. GTDB lineage: Bacteria > Poribacteria > WGA-4E > WGA-4E > WGA-3G > WGA-3G. The sequence continues at coordinate 6,277 of JAJEET010000060.1, read as the reverse complement.
ATCGGGATAGGATCCCTCTGTACGCGGGTGTCGGTGGTAGTTCACCGGAGGCGGCTGCGGAACAGGCGGCTAAGTCTGTTTCGGAGGGGTATGCCGGTTTGAAGATTCATTCGACGCTTAGCCGTGCTGAGATTTTAGAGATCGTCGCAGCGGTGCGGGAACGTGTGGGCCCGAAGGTTAAGTTGATGGTAGATCTCCATACGCAATACAGTGTGCCAGAGGCGACGATGCTCGGACGCGGGCTTGAAGAACTCGATGTGATGTGGTTGGAATCGCCGACGGTGCCAGAAGACATCCCTGGACAGGCGGCATTGGCAGCAGCGTTAGACATGTCTGTCGCTATTGGTGAATGGACACGCACCCGTTTTGAGTTGCGGGAGGTCTTTGAACGCCGCGCCTGCGACATCACAATGCCCGATATTGCACGCACCGGACTCACGGAGGGGAAACGCATCGCAAGCCTTGCCGATACCTATAACATCCCTGTGACACCGCACATCGGTGGTGGCGGGATCCTGTCCATCGCTGCAACGATCCAATTCTCGGCGGCGATCCCGAACTTTCTTATCATGGAGCATTCGCCGGGTGCCTACGAGATGAAAGGGCAAATTACAAGCAGAAAGCCGACGGTTCAAGACGGGGCATTTGTCCTCGACGATACGCCCGGACTCGGTGTTACTATTGATACAGAGGCGTTGGAGGCATTTGTAATAGATGGTTAATACCCTTTTTCTTTATCGACAACGTTGATTAACGGTTCGCTGTTCACGTATCTGTGCATGTTCTCAACAAAGAGCTCCATTGCCCGTTTCGCTATGTTTTGCGAGGCACCGGCAGTGTGCGAAGTTAAAATCACGTTTGGAAACGTCCAGAGTGGGCTATCCTGCGGACACGGTTCGGTATATGTGACATCCAACCCAGCACCTGCCAACTTTCCACTTTCCAGGGCAGCGATCAGTGCTTCTTCATCAATCACCCGACCGCGACTGACATTAACGAGATAACTCCCGTCCGGTAAGGCATCGAATTCGGCGTGTGAAAGCAGTTTGTGCGTCTCTGGTGTGATGGGGCAGCAGACCGTTAAGACATCGGAACGGGATAAAAATTCGGGTAACCAATCGAGTTGTCCGAGTTCATCGACGGTTTCCGGTTTTTCCATCGGTTCCGGGTCCACGGCAATCACGTCGAAATCAAAGGCTTTCGCGCGTTGCGCGACGGCTCTACCGATACCACCGAGTCCGAGAACGCCCATTGTCATTCCCGATACCTCGACACACGGTAGCCATTTCCACTCTTTCTCTTGCATCAAGTTGAGTTGTGTATTGATGCCACGCGTCAGTGCCAGCAGTAGTGCGAACGCGTGTTCGGCGAGTTGGGGTCCATATAACCGTTTGCTGTTCACGAGTGTGATGGCACTCTCCTTGAAAGCGGGATACATTGAACCTTCGACCCCGACGAAAGGCTGCATCACCCACTGGAGGGATGTCGCATGCGGGAATGCGGATTCCGACACCCTTCCGTAGAGGATTTCAACATCTGAAAGGTGATCGCTGAGAGATTCGCCTTCCGGCAAGAAGTTTATTTCCATCTCCGGTGGCGCGTCTTGTAGCATATCCGCCACCTCTTGGCTGATGTCACTGGCGATCAGTACCTTGATTTTAGCCATTGAAAGTCTCCTTGATTGTATTTTTATCAATAGGGGCGCGCTTGCTGATCAACTCGGCTCGGCAGGAGATCCATAGGGAACGGGAGTGACACGGGAATAGGTTTAGCGTCTGGGAACAGCGACCCGACTCTCGGTTTCAAAACTTTGCCGAGGTACGCCTCCGCACCATCAAGTAAGTTTGATGGTAGACTTGTCCACGTGACGAGCAAATTCAGATGTGCGTAGGCTTGAATTTGCGGGTCTGTGTTATGTGCTTTAAGTCTCTCTCTAATATTTCCTTGCCCGACTTTGATTGTTACTGCCTCACCGAACTTATTCCAGTACCAGATAATGTAGATGAATCCTTCAAAGTTATCATAGTAACTGTGACTAAGGTCCACTTGATCCAATGAACACCAAGCGTTGTTCTTACCTTTCGCCCAAAAGAGATTGATTGTCGGCTGATTTATCATTTTTGTTGCCTCCGTTTTATTTGGAGTTTATACAATGTATCACACAAAGAAAAAAAATGCAACGCACATTGGTTTTTGTTAAGGATCGATGTGGCATCCGCACGCCAAAATATGGTATAATTGCATGAAAAATAAAAACCGATAAAAACGAAAGATAACCCACAAATTATCCAAAAAGGATTTTAAAAATGCGGAGTCGAAGCGTTCCAGAAGCACAGGGTAAAATCCAAGTCCTAAAGTATCTCGATGTCGGGGAGATGACAATCACGGGGTCCGATAGGGTGAGCGATGACGCTTTTTACGCGGCGCGGAAGATCATCTTAACAATCACCTCCAAACATCCAGAGATTCTTAGCAAACTATCTGGCTATGAGTTCATTCTTGTTGTCCCCGGAGAAAGTCTCACAGCAGCTCTCGGATTGGATGATCGCACATCAAAATCGAGAGGGATCGCGTTATCACCGTCAGAGTCTTTAGGGTTCCCCGGTCGTTTTGCTTCACATATCGAACGGAAGAATAGACCGAGCATGCAAACATTTGTTCACGAGTTCGGACATGCGATCCATTACGTTGTTTCGCGGATGGACCCAGAGTTTAACCCATCCTTAAATCGTGCTTACAATCAAGCGATGAAACTCGGATTATGGGCAGATAAATATTTTACGCCAGACAATTGGAAGTTGCAATACTCACCGGTAGACGAGTATTGGGCGGAAGGGGTCCGAATGTGGTATTATCTCGGTAAGGATCATGAATTTAAAACGCGGGATGCGTTCAAGAATTATGACCCAGAACTCACGAATCTGCTCGGTCTTTGGTTGTCTGACGAAGAAATCCCGCACGGATATTGACAAGGTTTACAGATGGATGTCGTCAAGGGTCTCCGCTGCATTGCCACTACAGATGCGGGAGATTCTGCACAATTTCTACTGTCTTGAGGCTGACGGTGATGACGCGGGCGATGAGGTCTACAATGGACTGGGGTTCCGATTCTCTGTTCGGGTCGCTGACGATGCCGCTCCGTCTGTCTACCTTTACGCGATACTGATCCACCACCCACTCCAACGCTGACCGGTTGCCTAACTTGTAATCATACACTTCAGCAGGGATGCCGTCTATCGTGAGGAAATCGTTGTATTTCAGTTGCGTCTTGTCTTTGGAGAGTTTCATCTTTTCGACGCGCCAATCGACTGTCATCCCCGGTGTTTCGATGTGTTCCAATCCGTTGTATGTCGGTACGGATTCGTAGTTAACGTGGAGGTCTGCGAGTTGCGCGCCAGCGTTGGCGACCCCCCAGAAAACTTCGGCAAACGGGATATGGGGTAGGTCGCGCTTGAGATTCATCTCGTATTTCTCACGGTAAGCAGGATGGTGCAGGAGCGCGTAGGTGTAGTGGAAAATGTTCCATTTGGTGATGGTGTTGTCGTTGTAGTGGGATCGGAATTCTGTCAATGCCCAATCGGTGATGTTCTCCTGTCGGTTCTTGCCGTTTTCGTCGTAGGTATAGAAGGGAAAGCACTGGCTTCCGTCTATAGAAGTTATTGTCAAATTCGGAATTACATTTGTTAAATAACACCAAAAGTCGGCACGTCCGCCCTTACTCGGTACACATATCACCCTGTTTTCCGATTCAGTTTCTGGTGTCGGGAAAATTCGGTGTTGCTGATAACGCCTTTCATTCCAGAAATGATCAAAGTAGAGATACTTCTGACAGAATGGACGATATAACGATGTGCGAAAGTTCTCACCTTCATAGGTGCTTGGTTCCAACTTTTCCAATGATTGCTTAACCCGATGCGTCCATTTGATGCGCGGGTCAGTTGTATCAATGAAATCTTCAACTGGCGTTGCTCGGTTGTGCCTTTTCTTCTTGTCAACAGTGGTGTTGTATATTTCAATAAATGCGTCAACCTGTTTTTGCAGCAACCCAAGATCAAAAGCGTAAGCCAAAGCATCTCTGTTTGTAGCGACTCCGAGAGAGTAGAGATTAAAAAGGGTCTCTCCGCCTTTTGCATTTTTTGCTTCCTTACTGCCTATCGGGATAAACGTCTCGAATTCGGCGTGGAGCCCTTCTGTTAGCCATGTGTATCGACTATCAGGTGTCATCTGCTGCCAGTCAATATTTTGATAGTGTTGCTTTGAATTGAGATAGTGATATTTTTCTTCCTTCCGCCAAAATTCGTCAACGCGTGCATAAAAGATTTGGGTAGGTTTTGGGTTTACTTCTACCGGACTTCTTTTGATAAGAAGATTAATACTCACACCAACCTGAATTCCGAAGACGTTGTGCGTTGTCCCAGACAACTTTGGATTCTCGCGGACATTCCCACCCAAATCCAAGATGTAAACCGCATCAAAATCCTGTGCGAGATGTTTCCGCATGCCGTCAAACGCCATGCCATTAAGAAAACCGTTGTTGGTCACGAAAGCGACAACACCTTCGTCCCCGATTCTATCGGATGCCCATCGAATTGCCTTGACGTACGGATCGTAGAGTTTGTTTCTCAGTGTGGCTCCAGAATCTTTTACATACGTCTCTGCAACGCGTTCGTCCATTGCCTCATATTTCCGGTTTTTGTTGTTGTCGCTTTCGTTTACTTGTTGTGTGTTGTAAGGCGGGTTGCCGATGACGACGAACATATCCGCTGCCTTCTGTCTCTTCACACGTTCTGTGTTCTCACGCGTGAAGAGTTCACCTTGCTCCTTCTCAAGCAGCTCGAATGTGTCCGCCAATGCGATGCCTTCAAACGGCAGATACGTCCCCGTCCGTTGGAAGAATTCCTGCTCGATGTTGAGACTGGCGATGTAGTACGGCAACAGCATCACCTCGTTGCAGTGGAGTTCGTGCCGGTATTTCGCTTCCAATGCCGTGCCGCGGATGTCCTGCATGAGCCGGACGATGAAGTTCCCCGTCCCGACAAACGGATCGATAATATGCACGCCGGTGTCCGACAACGAGCGATCGAACTCGGTTTTGAGGATCCGCTCGACACTTTTCACCATGAAATCGACGATCGGTTGCGGCGTGTAGACGATGCCGTGTGTGTCTGCGACATCCTCCGAGAACCCTTGAAAAAACTTCTCGTAGAATGTGTTGAGGAAATGCTGTTTCTGTGTGAAATCTCTGCAGAGTGTCGCTGCCTGTTCGATAGCGACATAGAACCGATCCAGGGGTGCGAGAAACGCGTCGCGGCTCACGGCGTGCCGCATCAGCGCGTCACTGACGTTTTCAATCTCGCCTGCGATGATGTTTCTGCGTGTGAAATCCGACCGTTCAAAAACCGTGCGGAAAATCCGTTCCGTGAGGATGTGTTGGATGAGCATCTCCTCGACGGCATCCTCTGAGAGTTCGGGATTGATGGCGGTACGGCAGGTGTCATAGAAATCGGAGAACGCCTCTTTGAACGACGGATCGGTTTCGTGGCGTTGGTCAATCAGCTCTTTCAATCTGTTTGCGAGTTCGGGGACATGTTCTCTGAAGTCCGAGACAGCTGTCTGCCAGTTATCGAGTGCGGGTGGCGTGTATGTGAACAGATGCTGGAGTGCCGCGATGAGCCGTGCCGGTTCGGTGATGTCCAGATCGAGGGCGACTTGTCCGTTTTGGTAGAGGATAACGCGTTCGGGTGTCTGGAAGAAGGTATTATCGAGTGGGTAGCCAGCCTGCTGTTTTTCTGCGACGGCTTTCAGGAGATCATCGTCTATATCTTTCGCTTCCCAGTAGGCGAACGGGAGACCGTATTCGTCGAGGATAGCGCCATCAATAACGATCCGATTCCCGTTTGACGCACGCATCGCGTATTGCGGGATGAGCGTGGCGTTCATCTGTTTCGCGCAGCTATCCAATAAGAAAGCGAACGGGTTGCTGACCGCGCCTTCATGTGTGACGGCGTGTCGGTCGTATTGCTGGAGCGTGGCGTAATAGTCGCGGATTGCCTTATGACTGGGTTTGAGGTTGAGGTGCGGCATGAAAATATGATAGCAGGTTTCCGCATAGTTATCAAGAGCAAAAAATAGATCACCCAGGGTCATTCAATTGTAGGGTTTCTCATTTTATGATGTTAACTGCGAGTTTAGGTTTCGCTGCGAAATATTGGAGTGCGTCCGTGATTTTTGTATGTCCAGTGAATCGCAAAACAGAGAGTGCCGTGTTTCGCATCGC
>JAJEET010000112.1 GCA_022820835.1 Candidatus Poribacteria bacterium | reverse complement strand
CCGTCCGCGTGCTGATATTGTAGTATTCCCTAAAGACGCTTCTGAATTGACACAAGATAATGTGTGGATGATTGTTGAATGCAAGAGTGAAAAAGTAGAACCCAAAAATAAAAAAAATGGGATTGAACAACTCAAATCCTATATGAGCGCATGTCCGAATTGTGAATGGGGCCTTTGGACGAATGGTAAATATAAAGAAGTACTCAGGCAAGTAAAGGTAGGAAATCGTTTTGAATTTCAGGAGTACAACGATATACCCGCCGCCGATGGTTCTTTAGAGGATGTTGACAGACCGAAGCGTAGCACGTTAAAAAAAGCCTATGAAGATAATCTCCTTATGGTTTTCAAAACCTGTCATAATCACATCTATGCTACCGACGGTTTGCAAAAGCAGCCTGCTTTTTTTGAGTTACTAAAGTTGATTTTCTGCAAAACACTTGATGAGCAGAATGTAGGGCAGCCCCTTGAGTTTTACGCTAGATCTGGGGAACGCGCAAATCGAGATGGGCAACTCACGGTACGCAACCGCATTTCTAAAATTTTCGGCAAAGTCAAACTGCAGTTTCCACAGATTTTTGACACCAATGACGAAATAAAATTGCAACCTCGTTCGTTGGCATGGATTGTCTCAGAACTCCAGCCTTATAGTCTCCTCGAAACGCATGTTGATGTAAAGGGAAAAGCCTACGAGGAGCTCGTCGGTGCAAATTTAAGGGGTGATAGAGGTGAATTTTTCACGCCGCGAAATATTATGCGGATGGCAGTTGAGATGGTCAACCCAAAACCGGGGGAAAAGGTGTGCGACACCTCGTGTGGCACAGGTGGTTTTTTAGTCACCGCAATGAACCATATCATTGAACAATTAAAACATTCGGTTACGCAGGACTTAGGGATACCTGAAGTTGATTGGTCTGATGATTACAAAAGAATTGTTAGGGATCGAATAAGACACATTGCTGCGTCAGATTTTTACGGATTTGATATCAATCCGGACCTTGTGAAAGCCACAAAAATGAACATGGTGATGAATAACGACGGTAGCGGTAATATTCACCGGAACGATTCCCTCTTACCGCCGCATGAATGGGCCCAAGAACTCAAATCGGAATTGGCAAGTGCTCTGCAGATTCAAGTCGATAGCATAACAAATGCAAATTCAATAGAGTTTTTCGATGTCATAGTTACAAATCCACCCTTCGGCAGCAAAATTCCGATTAACGATAGTCACGTTCTTGAGCAATTTGACATCGCACATATCTGGCGAAAAAGCGAGGGGACCGGATGGGAGATGTCGGATAATCTTCAAACCTCAGTGCCACCTGAGCAGCTTTTTATAGAGCGTTGCCTGCAATTTCTCAAACCCAATGGGAGATTAGCGATTGTGTTACCTGACTCTATTTTAGGAAACCCCGGACTTGGGCATATCCGCCAGTGGTTACTTGAAAAGACGCGGATCGTCGCCAGCGTTGATTTGCACGCTGACGCTTTCCAGCCCCGAAACGGGACACAGACCTCAGTGTTGATCTTGTCAAAGAAAACACAAGAAGATATTAACGAGGAACGGTACGCCCGGCGAATTGCCCCCTACAACATTTTCATGACAATGGTAGAGAAAGTTGGTCATGATAGGCGCGGAAATACCCTCTTTAAACGAGATGAAGATGGCAATGAAATCTGGGGGCCTGAAGAGAACACTTCTCTGGTAAATTACCAAAACGCAGAAGAAGCGAGTGCGGATATTCAAACCGAAAAGCAAACTCGTATTATTGATGATCAGAGCCGCGAGGTGCCTGGCCTCTTTGCACAGTGGAAAAAGGAGGAAGGGATAGGATGGTAACGCAACTAAGACGGATGCCAGCAGAGAAACCTATTAAGTGGACATCAGTAGATGTGCAAGAGGTTATCAATTCGGACTACCGCTTAACAGCGAGCATGTACAGTAATGATGGTAGACAGGCAAGAAAGGATTTAATCGAAAAGTGCAAATGGGATACTGTTTATCTGTGTGGCGAAAACGGGCTTGCCACCGCCTATTATGGAACCCGTTTCAGAAGGATATATGTAGATAAACAAGCTTTTCCGATTTATCAACCCGCCCAGATTAATGAACTTTATCCGAAACCGTCGGCATATATTTCTCACGCAACAAAAACGGATATAGATGCCTTGAGAGTCAAAAGAGGTCAGATTCTGTTGACTTGTTCTGGGACAATAGGGAATTGCACGTATGTACGAAATACATTACACAACCTTATCTTTAGTCATGATGTAATCAGAATTGAACCTAAAGCGTATAATGGATTCATTTATGCTTTTCTGAAATCGAAGACCGGCTTTTCTATCGTAAATACCAATAATTACGGTGCTGTTATTGAGCATATTGAACCTGAAAACCTGAATCACATTCCTATTCCGAATCCGCCGCCTGCCCTCAAACAGGAAATCCACGATTTGGTTGAGGATTCTTTCAGGCTGCGGGATGAATCCAATGAATTGATGGATGAAGCACAGCTCCTGCTGAAAACGGCGTTGCAATTGCCATCTATTGAAGCATTCCATGAACGCTCCGATCAGTTTGATAAGATGGCAAGTGTTCTTAATTATTCTGTATCTTCAAGTGAGGTAGTAGATCGATTGGATGGGTCTTTCTATGTTCCAATTGTGAAAGCGATTGAACAACATGTAGCGAAAACGGCGAGAGAGGTTACCAAGGTTGGTGATAGTCGAATAAGTCAATCGGTTATCTTGCCAAGTCATTTTAAGCGAATATATGTTGATGAAGGCGAGGGAACGGTCCTTATTGGCGGGAAGCATCTTGGTTCAATAGATCCAGTTGATAAAAAATATTTAGCATCAAGTCCGTATAATGAAAAACTGAAAATGGATATGCTCCTCACTGAAAATACGATAATTGTTAGCGCAAAGGGGGCACCGGGCAAGATAACTATAGTACCCAGTCATTGGGATGGTTGGTTCATAAGTAGCAACCTTATTAAAATAGTCCCCGCGGCACCAGAAATAGCTGGATTTTTATATTCCTTTCTTTCATCTCCGTATGGCGAGGCGTTAATAAAAAGGCAGATATATGGTGCTGTTGTGGATATTATTGAACCAATACATGTAGAGTCAATTATGGTGCCGTTTTTAAGGGAGCAAAAAATCCAGTGGGAAATAAACGACACAGTTTTGGAAGCGAATCGGAAACGCACCGAAGCCTATAATTTGGAGCAGGAAGCGTTGCGGGTGCTTGATGAGAAGGTTATTTACGCTCGGTGAAATAATTAGAAAGGTGGTGCCAAAATGGATGGACAACAAAAGGAAGATTCCAAACAAATAAAGACGGAAACAGAAGAAAAAATTGTGTCCGAACAACCTGAGAAGGTTGTGTCTAATAACATGATTGATCAGTCAGAAAACAGAGGCGGCCAACATGGTTCTACTGGGATACGCAAAACGCTTAATGATGTTTGGACGTTTTGTCTTCAACATAAAATTATAGCTGCGGTTACTTGTGTTGGTGTACTTCTTGGTGGTGTTGGTACACTACTTCTTGGTATTGCTGCTATTCGTTCTAATAGTTTAGATTTGAACTTAAACCCCGAAGATATCATCAAGATCGTTGAAGCAATAAGATCTGGGGAAACTCCACAACTTGAGGAATCCGTGCGAAAGGTAGAACAGGATCCTAAAGCATCTGTTTTGGATAAGGCTGTAGTTGAAGCATATAGGTTACAACAAGATGGGAAAATTGATGATGCCATTGAAAAATGGCGTTCTATCGCTAACATAGCCGAAGGAGTTAATAACGATTTGGCAGCTGGAGCTTGGTTTGCTGTCGGATATCTATATATGAAGGAGAAGCAAGGAAGGAGGGAATTTTCTATAGCTTCTATTGATCAAGTACCACTTTCTCTAATATTATATTATCAAGTAAACTATCAGAATCAAGATGCTATTGAAAAAGCAATTACTGCTTACAATGAAGCAATTCGGCTGAAGTCAAATTTTACCATAGCGTATTTCAATCGTGGTACTGCCAAAAGTGGACTCGGTAAACATGAAGAATCCATCGCTGACTATAATAAAGCGATAAACTTGGAGCCAGATTTTGCCGAGGCTTATACTAATCGTGGTGCCATAAAGGATACTATTGGTAAACATAAGGAGGCCATTGCTGATCATGATAAAGCGATAAATCTAAAATCTAATTTAGCTGTAGCATACACAAACCGAGGAAAAGCTCAAGAGAAACTTGGTGCGTATAAGGAAGCGCTTGCTGACCATGACAAAGCAATTAGTATTGATCCCAATAACGCCTTGTTTTATTTTAACCGTGCTTTTGCAAAGAGAAAATTTGGTGCGTATAAGGAAGCGATTACTGACTGTGACAAAGCAATTAGTCTAAAATCTAATTTTGCTGAAGCTTTTCGGCAACGGGGGGATATAAAAGGTTTTCTTGGGAAATATAAGGAAGCGGTTACTGACTATGACAGAGCACTTGAACTGAATCCTGACTTGGCTGAAGTCTATCTGAACCGGGGTGGTACGAAAAGTTTTCTTGGCAAAGATGGGGAAGCGATTACTGATTATGACAGGGCACTTGAACTGGATCCTGGTTTAGTTGAAGCCTATGCGAGTCGAGGAACTGTAAAGAGTGGTCTCGGAAAGCATAAAGAAGCTATTGAAGATCTTGACAAAGCGATTAGTCTAAAACCAGATTACGCCCTTGCATATGCTAATCGCGGGATCACGAAAAGTAGGGTTGGAGAATATAAGGAGGCCATCAAAGATTACGACAAAGCAATTAGTTTAAAACACGATTTCTCCGAGGTTTTCGTAACTCGAGGGATAACCCTAGCCGATGTATATTACAGTCGTGGCTTTGCAAAGGATGCAATTAAGCAGCATAAGGCGGCAATTAAAGATTATGATGCAGCCCTAAAACTCAACACAGATTATGTTCAAGCCTATTTTAAACGAGGGACTGCGAAAAGAGATATAGGACAATATAAGTCTGCCCTCGTTGATTTTGATAGGGTGATTGAGCTGCTACCTGATGATGCAAACGTCTACTTGAATCGCGGATTGACAAAGGTATTATTGGATCAATTTGAGTCTGCTCTCGATGATTTTAATGAGGCAGTTCGTTTAAAGCCAAATGCTACAAACTATCTAAATCGAGGTGTTACAAAGTTTAATCTGGGTCAATATGAATCTGCTGTTGCTGACTACGATGAGGCAATTCAGTTATATCCAGAATATGGCTCTGCCTACAACAACCGGGGTAATGTAAAACTGTCTCTCGGTCAGCATAAATCTGCTTTTGATGATTTTAATAGGGCAGTAGAACTTGAACCTAAAAAGGCACGTTTTTATTTTAACCGCGCTAAAGCAAACATTTATCTCCATAGAGTTAAGCAGGCTGAAGCAGATTATGAAACTGCCCTAAAACTAGCAGAAGAGGTGGGGAATAAGGTCTTAAAGAGTGCTATTGAGAAGAGGATGCTAATTGATGGTTTGCGTGATTAGGTGCCAAAAGAGCACAAAACTACTCAAATCAATACCGATGCTCTCCTCAAAACGGTCTCCCAAAACACAACACATACTCATCATGATCTTTAAGTTCAAAGACGCGGAGACCGTCGTCGGTATCTGCAAGGGGTTCGTGGAATCCCAGTCCACGCGACTGATACTCAGCAAATAGGACATCCGGATCGGGAGGAAAAATAAAGGTTAAGAAACCTCGCCAGCGAAAAAGGGCAGGCTCATTCAATTGTCCGTTTTTGGTGTTTTCCTTTTTACATGTAAAAATAATTTATATATATTACCTAATATATGTATATAATTATGACAATTGATCAAAATTTTCGCAGCATTTCGCTAGATTTCGCAGCATTTCACAAGAAATTTCACAAGAAGTTAAAACCGTGAACACAGAACATGATATGTGTCAAGCAGAAAGTTTGCGCACCGGATCCTAAAAAAACGTCCAACCCAATAATTTCTTAAAATTGAATGGCCCTGCGAAATTGTTTGACATTCACTGCCACTGTGTGTTAGACTTTAAACAATTCACTCTTGATGAGAAAGGGACTGGCACGGGTTTGTACCGCCAGTGTATCTGATATGGCGCAAAGACAGGAGCGGACGGTATCTAATAGGCGACAATATGATACCGTTTCAAAAGTGCTCATTCACCAAAATCCTGAAGACTGGTTACAGTTTAGCCTCGGCATCCCGGAGGCGGAAGTGATTGAGGTACTTGAGACCGAGCAGCCCACTGTCAGATCCAATCGTGCGGATAGTTTTATACGCGCGAACGTTCGCGAAAAAGAAGTTATTGTACATTTGGAAATGCAAACGCACGATAGCAGAGAGGTGCCGATGCCGTATCGTATGGCAGGTTATGCTGGTAGAGGGATTGAGTCTTTTCAGCTACCTGTTTATTCACACGTTATCTACCTGCACCCGCGGGCGGGCAGGACAGACCCCGGTGAATATGTTCAAGAGATGCAAGACTATGAGATTCGCGTCCGATATAAGGTAATCCGTTTGTACGATTTGGAAGGTTCACCGTTTCTGGAAGGAGGGATGAAGGGCTTGATACCTTTTACACCATTGATGAAGCACCCTGAAAACATGGAACCTAAGGAGTGGATCCGGCAATGCGTTGAAGCCGCCGATTCCGTACCACAGGATGACATAGCAAAGGCGGATTATTTGGCAGATTTGGCGATTTTGGGTGGGTTGGTATTTGATTATCCAACCATTCGTGAGACTATAATGGAGACGATCATGCAAGAATCATCAGTTATCCAACATTTCCTGCAGAAAGGCATTGAACAAGGCATTGAACAAGGCATTGAGCAAGGCATTGAACAAGGAGCACGAAAAATCCTTATTGAGGGTATCCTTGAAAATCTGGAAGTCCGTTTTGATGCCCGTAACTTGCAAGCGGTGGCATCAACACTTGAATACGTAGACGACCTGCAACGTCTCAGGCAGTTACGCCGTGAGGCACTACAGACACCGAGCCTTGAGGCATTTTGGCAAACTTTAGGCTTAATCGTAACTACGAATGGTGACGACTCGCGCTAACTCGCACTACTTTTGAAATATCGTAAACGATGAGGAACAGGTTTCATGGCAACACTCAGATGGGGGATACTCGGTTGTGGGGATGTCGCCGAACACAAGGGCGGCCCACCGCTCTATACCGTCAATGATTCCGAACTCATCGCCGTGATGCGACGCGACCGCGCCAAAGCAGAATCTTTCGCCGAAAGACACGGCGCAAAACGCATCTATACCGATGTGGACGCACTCCTCGCAGATGACGAACTCAATGCAATTTACATCGCAACGCCGCCACACCTCCACTGCGAACAGACCATCCGTACCGCACGCGCCGGTAAACACATCCTCTGCGAGAAACCGATGGCGATGACAGTTGAAGAGTGCCAACGCATGGTGGATGCCTGCCACGATGCGAACGTTACTTTGATGCTCGCCTATTACCGAAACTTCTATCCGAATATCGTGAAAATGAAGGCGTTGATGGACGACGGTGCCATCGGAGACGTGGTGCTTGCAAAGATCAATCATACCGGTTTCTATAACCCGAACCGACACGACTTAAAGAATTGGCGTGTGAACCGAGACATCAGTGGCGGTGGTGTCCTGATGGACCTCGGCAGCCACCGGATCTCGCTACTCCAATATCTGATGGGAGAGGTTGAATCCGTCCAAGGATATGCCGAGACGGTGCATCTGGATATTGACGTAGATGATTCCGCCGTGTTTACGCTCCGTTTTGAGAGCGGCGCGCATGCCGTCGCGAACATCAACTGGAACGTCGGTATCTCAATTGACGATGTTGAGGTCTACGGCACAAAAGGTTGTTTACGGTGTTCACCGCTGAATTCGGGTAACTTGACACTTGAAACAAAGTCTGAAGGATTGGTTGAGATGAATCAGACCCCGCTACCGCATACACATACAGGTCTCGTGGAAGATTTCATCAATCACCTCAAGACCGGTGAACCGATCCGGTGTTCAGGCGAGTCAGGATTACAGACGAACGCGATCATCGCGCAGATAATGTAGGCGCGCCAGCGTTTTCGTTTGATTTAACTCATCCGCTTGGATTCCAACGCCAGCCATTCACCGTATCCACGCGGCATCTCTGCTGGTGCTTCTAATCCCGATGCCTCACGCCACCGTAACAACGGATGCCGTCGATCCGGTTGCGGAAGTTCGACACGTGTCCCATACGCCGCCGACTCGAAGATTCCCATCATCATTTCAATGATATGTCGTCCCTCCGTACCGCTACACGTATGCGCTCTGCCTTCATCTAAGGCGTTGACATAGTCCTCCACGAACCAGTAATCCGCCTCCGCTGCACCGCTTTTCGGATTGTAATGCTCAGGATAAATCAGATCTAACGATTCCCACTGGTCGTGTGTTCCATCAGGGAGGTAGTGCGGGGTCGGTAGCCACCACGCGCTGCCACTCTTCCAGAAAAGTCGTCCCTCGGTCCCGTAGAGTTCCATGGAATACGCGCCAGTGTCCATCGTGTGAAACCGGTGTTGAAGTAGCGTACCTGTAACGTTTCCTTCATACTGCAGTGTCGCTGTAATATATTCACCAGCAATAGTTCCCATGCCGCTCGGTGACGGCACCACATCTGTCGGCGTGATCGGTTTCCCACCCGTCGTCAGGTGCGCAACGACACTTTTACAGCGTTTCCCGAAGTGCAGCATGTTATTGAGCATGTGTGTACCGATGTTCATCAACCCATAGCCGCCGTAGTACCCTTTTCCGCTGCCGTACATATAACGCAGTTCACCGATTTTTCCGGCATTGAAAGCACGCGCAATCGCCTGCATCGGCGCGCCGACTCTCCCTTGATGATGCACCGCGACCTGCACACCTTTCGCTTCCGCCTTAGCGATAACGGCATCCGCTTCCACAAGGTCTATACACATCGGTTTCTCGACTTCAATGTGGACACCGTGTTCCAACACACGCATACACAGATCGTAGTGGAACTCCGTACCAGTAGGAATCGCGACGATGTCGGGTTGCGTCTGCCGGATCATCTCATCTAAATCCGTGAACCGTGCCATGACGTTAACTTCTTCGCCAAGAGTTTCCAAGCGTTCTTCAACCAGATCACAGAGCGCGACAATCTCCGTCCGTGGATGTGCATGATACGCCCGCGCCGCTGCGGTCCCGCGCCCTCTACATCCCAAAATCCCGATCCGATATGTCTTCATCGTATTCTCCTCCGCTTGTCTGAATCGTTGATGGGGTTATTGTAGCACGCTCAGTTTAATCAGTCAACAGTGTCCTATTCGGTTGCCTGATACTTCTTTGGAATTTCAATAGCGGGAGATGACCGCTGACTGCTGATAACTGATGGCTGACAGCCGTCTTACTTTCGACGGGACAGGTATTCGGAGAGCGCGTAATCAAACGGTGTGGCGGTATCCATCTGCACATAATCAATCTGGCTGGCACCGCACCCACGCCGGTAACTCTGGATGAATCCGTTCAGCTTCTCAAGATAGTCCGATTTCAGCGCATCCGCTTGTGTTGAAAGCGTCTGTCCAGTCTCCATGTCTCGAAAGACGACGGAGCCGGTATAAGGGAAGGTGAGTTCGGCAGGATCGAGTAGATGAAAAACAATCACCTCATGTTTCTGGTGACGGAGATGTTTCAGTGCAGAGATGACTTGCGACGGTTCATCAAGCAGATCAGAGATAACGATAACCAAACCGCGCCGTACAATCCGTTTGGCGAGTTCGTGGAAGAGGCTGCTTAATTGTGTCTCCTGACCCGGCGTTGCGTTCTCCAGAGCAGCCATAATCGCTTGGAGATGCGTCGCGGCACCCCTCGGTGGAATATACTGATTAATATGTGTATCAAAGAGTGCTAACCCGACGGAATCCCGCTGTTTCAGCATCAGGTAGGTGAGCGTCGCCGCAAGGTAACATCCATATTCAAACTTCGTCAACGATTCTTCGGTGTGCTTATAGTTCATCGATGCACTCGTATCAAGGAGGATATAGGAGCGCAGGTTCGTTTCCTCTTCAAACTTTTTGACATAATACCGATCAGACTTCCCGAAGACCTTCCAATCAATATATCGGATCTCATCGCCGGGCATATACTGCCGATGCTCTGCGAACTCAACGCTGAACCCCTGATACGGACTTTTGTGCAACCCCGTAACGAACCCTTCAACAACGAGCCGTGCAACCAGTTCCATACCACCAATCCGAGAGAGCGCGACCGGGTCTAAATATTTATGAGATGTTTGCATATTTTTTTTACCAAATTACTCGAAAGCGGCAACTGCCACCGGACGTTTCGACGCAGCTGTTTGCTGATTCTGCTGATTCTGCTTAATACGTTCGATTTCTTTGAGTGTCTGGGCAGTCAAATATCCCTCGCCACAATTTGAGCAATGAACAGTAGGTACATTCTCGATGACGAGGAGGGACTCACCTTTGCCATAATTTCGGGGAACGTTGCGTTGGCGTGCACCTGGCTTTCCGCAAATATCACATTTCATTAGTTTAATTCCTGATAATTTTATTTTACATAAACGATAAAAATAGGATTTACGCATGTTTCTCTTTTGTAGCATAGACTGTTAGTCTGTGCCCCGAAAATGACCATGTTTTTTACAGAGATCTACATCTTACAGCACGTGCTATGGTCAAAATTGCGTAAGTCTTGTCAGATATAAAACGACGCGTCCACCTAATCCAGGTCTGGACGCTCAATCTGTTTGTCCATGTCATGTTTGTCGTAAGCGTCAAACACAGATTTACAAAACGCCATCATTTTTACGTCTCGCTTTTCCTTTGCCGACCCATAAATCTTTATAAAATACCGCTTGCCAGTCTCTATCTGTGAATAGTTTTTCTTCAGATTATTGTGTTGGTTGCAGAGCGTTTGTCCGTTTTCAAGAGTATTTTTGCCGTTTTTAGACCTCGGTATTTTGTGATCGGCAGCTATTCCTAATCCAGCCTCTCTGCCAAGTCCGCAGATAACACAACGATAGTCATCGCGTTTAAAAATCTCCTCTCTAACTGAATCAGAAAAATCATGTAATTTAACTTTGCGATCATTGTCAGGATCGTATTTGTAGACACGGTAACTGATATTAATCAATCTCCCATCGTGATGAAGTTGATTGATGTCTGTACTTACATTGCTCGGATATTTGCCGTGTGCTTTGAAATATTGCTCGCTCACCCAATCTTCTACAGTAGAGGTTTTAAGCTCCCTATTTGGGTGATTCGTAAAGAATTCCATGATAAGCGATTTAATTGTAATTCTTTCCATTATTGAAGTGCTCCGTTTCCACTACCGGTTGCATTCACGATCCTCGTGGACGATGTCGTCAATAAAATATAAACGCTCGTCTTCGCTCATTGCGTCCCAATCCAATCCGCGTTCGGCACATAATTGTCGGACCTTCGATTCGGCATATTTCATCTGTTCTGCGCGACCAGCGCGTGCTTCTTTTGCAAGTGCCTTGAGTACTGTTAATTTTTCCTCCGGCGGCATTTGCTGTAGAAAATCAATGACCTGTTCAGTTGTTAATTCAAGCGTCAAGTTCATTTCGATTCACCTCCTAAATCTTGATGTTCAATTATAACAAAAGCTTGCCAACATATCAACCGAAATACGGGAAATTCGGAAGATTAACACGGAAACAGGCTGACCAACTTGATCTAAAACGGTTTCGTTCCAAATCGAAAAATAAATTTGCTTTTTAACATATATTATTGTATAATTACTTAATATAAAATAATTCTGACTAAAGAAAGGAATTAATCCTAATGGGAAATCCAGTCGTACATTTTGAAATCGCCGGTAAGGATGCCGAATCATTGAGCGAATTCTATAGCTCGCTATTTGATTGGGACGCAGCCGGCCAAATAGCAGGCGGTGTTTACGGATTAGAACCGGCAGCCGAAAATGAAGTCTGTGGACACATACTCCCGACAACCGACGACATGCCGGTCTCCAACTATGTCTCAATTTATGTTCAGGTCGATGACCTTCAAGCATCGCTTGACAAGGCTGAAAGTCTCGGTGGCAAAACCTGTGTACCGCCTACAGTTATCCCCGGAGGCAACGGATCTTTTGCTATGTTCCTTGACCCAAGTGGGAACTGTACCGGTTTGTATAAACCTGAGGCGTAAATATCGAATCTGCGATTGCACCAATTTGAAATCGCAGCTTTAACGCAGAGACGCACAACAAACAGGACGGTAAACCGATTTTCACCGCCCTGTTTGTTGTTTTAGATAGGACTTACGGATGCTGCTCTTTTGTACCACAAACTGTATGAAGATTAAATAAATATTTCAGTAATTCTATATCTTCCCCAGGCCCGGTAGGGTTTTTGCTGGGGTGTTTCTTCTGTTTCTAACTGCGCCGGACTTCCCTAAAAATTACTGAATTAAATTCTTAAACTTCATTTAAGCAATATTAAATAATAACTTGGTAATTTATTGAATTTTAAGTTATGCTTTAGGTAAATGTATTACCTAAGGAGCATTTCTTGTAATGATCTACGCAAAACTTGATGATGCGTCAGCACTTCAACGTCTTGATGTTG
>JAJEET010000048.1 GCA_022820835.1 Candidatus Poribacteria bacterium | reverse complement strand
TGAAGCTGCCGACACTATGGTGAAAGCCGCAAACGTTAAATTGGTCGGAAAAGAACAGGTCGGTGGCGGTTTTGTCACAGTGATGGTTCGTGGTGATGTCGGTGCGGTGCAAGCGGCGACAGATGCGGGTGCCGAAGCAGCAAAAGCGGTCGGTGAATTGGTGTCGGTACATGTCATCCCTCGCCCACATGCAGATGTGGAGACCATTCTTGGCGGAGGAAGCTCGGCGGAAGCGAAGAATTCCAGCAAATAATCGGAACGTAGGGCGAAGGATGGCTTTCGTACCTTTGTCCTACTCCGCTTTCTTTACCAGAGAATATGTTACTATTGCCACGGGTCCTGTATCTACGGTGCTGCCCAGCGATTTTATTATGTCACCTTAGGTGGGTCCTACGCGATAGGTATACTGGAGGGCTGAATGGCACAAATTGACGAAAAACAGATTGAAGAAATTGTTTCTCAGGTTCTAAGAACACTGCAACAAGAAGGTTCGAGGACAGCAGAGCCGACACCGGTTGCCGGTGTGAGTTCTTCTCGTGCTGGTGTTTTTGCGACAGCAGCAGAAGCTATCGCAGCTGCGAAAACGGCACAAGCATCGTTTGTTAAACTCGGATTTGCCAAAAGACGTGAGATTATTGAAGCGATCAAAGCGGTCTCGCTCGCGAATGCGAAACGTCTTGCCGACTTGGCAGTACAAGACACGAATATGGGCAATGCGGCACACAAAGTCATGAAGAATGAAGGTGCTGTAACCCTTTCTCCAGACGTGGACGATCTGATCTCGGAAGCGATCTCTGGGGATGCCGGAACGCTTCTCATCGAGTACGTCCCTTTTGGTGTTATTAATTCCATCACACCTACCACGAACCCGACATCAACGGTGATTAACCACGCGATTATAATGCTATCAGCGGGCAACGCTGTCGTTTTCAGTCCGCACCCAAATGCGCGTGCCTGTACCGAAGAGACGATGCACGTCATCAATGAGGCGATGGTTAATGCAGGGGCTCCGCCTAATCTGCTCACCTCGGTTGAAAATGCGAGTCTGCGAACCGCGAAAGAGATCATGGAGCATCCTGATATTGCGATGCTCGTTGCCACCGGTGGTGCATCTGTCGTGAGGACAGCCTTATCGAGCGGTAAAAAGACGATTGCTGCGGGTCCCGGCAATCCACCCGCGATTGTTGACGAAACCGCCGACATCCAGGAGGCAGCGAAACACGTCATCGCGGGCACCAGTTTTGACAACAATCTCCTCTGCATCGGTGAGAAAGCACTCTTTGTTATTGAATCTGTTGCGGACGAGACAGTTCAGGCACTCACTCGGAACAACGGTTATCTGTTGAGTGCCAGTCAACTTCAGGATTTAGAGGCGGTCGTCAGCGAAAAAGGGGAATCAAACAAGGAATACATCGGTAAAGACGCGACGACTATTTTAAGTGCTGCAGGTGTCACTGCGTCTGCAGGGACGGTGGCGATTGTCGTAGAGGTTCCAGCGGATCACAATTTTGTTATTAATGAGTACCTGATGCCGATCCTTCCGGTTGTTCGGTGTCGCGATTTCGACGAGGCGTTAGCAGGCGCGATCAGAGCGGAGGGCGGACGTGGACATACTGCCGTGCTTCATACGAACAACAGCAAACGTATCACGCAATTCAACAAAGCGATGGATTGCAGCGTTGTGGTTATCAACGCGCCGTCTTATGCGTCTTGCGGGTTAGAAGGTGAAGGTTTCTTAGCGATGACGATTGCGGGACCGACAGGCGAAGGGTATACGCGTCCCCGCACCTTTACACGCCAAAGACGATTAACAATCGCAAACGATCTGTCAGCGCATACACAGTGACGCAAATAAGTTATATGCGCCCGGTCCAGGTCGCTTAAAATTTTCTGAAAATCGGATAGAGTGTCATGCGAACAGAGATTGACGGTCTGCGGGCGTTGATACGCCATCATGAGCGTAAATACTACATCGAGAACCATCCGGAAATATCGGATACCGAATTCGATGTGCTTATGAAACGGCTTGAGGCACTCGAAGCGGCATCTGGCGCGCCTATTCCACCAGATTCGCCAACCCAGCGAGTCGGCGGTGGTGCTGTGTTAGGTACCCGTATACCGCATCGCAATCCGATGCTGAGTCTGAACAATAGTTACGACGCACAGGAACTACGTGAATTCGGGGAACGCGTTCAGCGGTTGTTAGAAGATGTGCCTGCCGAGTATGCGACAGAGTTAAAGATAGATGGTTTAGGGGTTTCGTTGATTTATGAGGATGGGGTATTTGTTCGGGGTCTCACCCGTGGCGATGGTGAATATGGCGAGGATATAACAGACAATTTGAGGACAATCCGTTCGGTGCCGTTGCGACTTTTAGAAACGGAAACACGGGTCCCCGCGGTGTTAGAGGTCCGGGGTGAGGTATTCATTCCGAAAGATCGTCTCAACGCTATTAATGAGGCGCGTGAAACAGCCGGAGAACCGCTTTTCGCGAATCCTCGAAACGCCGCTGCAGGGTCGCTCCGGCTACAAGACGCATCTATCACCGCTTCTCGTCCGTTAGATATTTTCGTCTACAATCTCAATTATGTGGAAGGATTTGAATTCGAGACGCATACGGAATCGCTTGAACAGATGAAGCGTTGGGGATTGAAGTGTAATCCGCATACTGCCTGCCATAAATCTATTGAAGAGGTTCAGCACTACTACGAACAGTGGGTCAAAAAACGTCATGATCTCCCTTACGAGACCGACGGTATCGTCGTAAAAGTTGACCGGTTTTCCTACCAACATGAACTCGGTGCCACCTCCAAATATCCGCGCTGGGCAATCGCCTACAAGTTCAATGCGCAGCGAGCCACTACAACCATTGAAAAAATTGAAATCCAGGTAGGACGCACGGGTGTACTGACACCGGTTGCGATCCTGAAACCTGTAGTGCTTGCCGGTGCTACTATTACGCATGCTACCCTGCACAACGAACAAGAAATTCAGGCAAAAGACGTCCGCGTCGGTGATCGGATTGTGCTTGAGCGCGCCGGGGACGTGATTCCTAAAATCGTTGAAGTCCTGACAGCAGACAGGACCGGCGATGAAGTCGCTTTCGTATTCCCAGATCGGTGTCCGATATGCGATATGCCGGTCAAACGGACAGAAGGAGAGGTTGCTGTTCGGTGTGTGGATGTCGGATGTGTTGCTCAGTTGAAACGGAGAATTGCGCATTATGCTTCGCGCAATGCACTCCAAATTGAGGGACTCGGTCCCGCAACGATTGACCAACTGGTTGATAATGACATGGTAGGCGACGTTGCCGATCTTTATGCTTTGGAAGTAAAACCGCTAAGCAAACTGGAGCGGATGGGTGTACCGTCTGCGGGTAACCTCGTTCATCAAATCGAACAGAGCAAAACTGCCCCCGTAGAGAAGGTGCTTTTTGGGCTTGGTATCTTCCACGTCGGAGAGACTGTCGCTGAGCTGCTCATTGAACGGTTTTTATCTTTAGACGCGCTTAGCGAAGCGACAGTGGAGGAAATCCAATCCGTGGACGGTATCGGTCCGCAGATAGCAGAAAGCGTTGTTAACTTCTTTTCGCAAAGCCAGTCGTTACTCGAAAAGTTACGGCAAGCCGGTTTGTACTGTTTTACGATAGCGGCAGCCTCTACGCGTTCAGAGGCGAGTGACGGAGCTGATAGTTTTTTTAGCGGGAAAACGTTTGTTGTTACCGGGAGTCTTGAAGGGATGACGCGGACGGAGGCATCCAAGGAGATTAAGGCGCGTGGGGGCAGGGTTACCTCCAGTGTGACGAGTAAAACGGATTATCTCATTGCTGGCGAGGGTGCTGGTAGTAAATACGCCAAAGCTGTAGAATTAGATATCCCGATTCTCACTGAAACCGATTTTTTTCAAAAACTCGAACAGCGCGACGCTGAATGAATCGACCATCTACTGTCTCCAACATCTCTATCTCTTTAAACCCTCTATTATTTTAGTCTCTCTAAGATTCCTGCTCTGACGAATTGTAATAGGCACAAGATGCCTGTAGACGACACTCTTGGCACATTGGCGTTTTCTTGAGACATACCCTGGCACCGTGCCGGACGATCAAGGCGTGGTATTTGTTGAACAACTCGACCTCGTGCGGGAGGTTGTCCATAAACAGGGCACGAAGTTTCGCATAGTCATACCTACCTTCAACCCATCCCAATCGTGAGAAAAGTCTATAGGTGTAACTATCGACAACAAAGCTCGGTTTACCTGCGGCGTAGAGGATAATCGTATCCGCTGTTTCGGGACCGACACCGTAGATAGAGAGCAATTCTTCTCGCAATTCGGGGACATCTTGTGTAAACATCACGTGCATGGGACGCTTCTCAATATATTCTACAAAAGCGCGGACCTTCTGCGCCTTCATCCGAAAGTAGCGTGAGGGGCGGATCAATCGCTCCAGCGCAGCTTGGCTGATAGAGGCGATCTGTTCAGGTGTAAAGATGTCGGCGTTTCTGAGATTGTCCATCGCTTTTTCGACGTTGCGCCACGAAGTCGCTTGTGTTAAAATGGCACCGAGCGCGACTTCAAACGGCGTATCAGCGGGCCACCACTTACGGTCTCCGTGTTGCGCAAGGAGTTGGTTATAGAGCGTGTATAGTTTTTCGGTAACGTTTTCATTACATAGAATTTGCATTATGTAGAAAGTCCTCAATAGTATAAAAAGAGGGAAATCATGGATTTAAGTTTCAGTACAAGCGCGGGTGGCGGTGGTTGGAGCCTCTCTGAATGTGCGGCATGGGCAAATGCGAATGGGTTTGATGCAATCCGGCCCAACGCCACCGATATCTTTGAACCGAGTGCTATTATACAATCTGGTGGCGAAGCGGTCAAGGAAATTCTCGAAACGCACGGGGTCTATCTCGCTGCCTTGACATCACACTGCAACCTTCTTGACGACGATGCGGAAACACGAGAGAAGGCACGTGAAACATTAATGCAGGCAATCGAGGCGGCACATATTCTCGGTGCGTCAGTCGTGGTGACGTACGCTGGCAGTCCGGTCAGTTGGCACTTTTATGGACAGTTCTCTTCAGAACCCGGGAACCCAGGTGACCGATCGGTTGAGCTCGTCGGACGGTTTAAGGAGATGTGGACACCGGTTGTCCGTTTCGCCGAAGAGAAAGGCGTGAAGATGGCGTTGGACTGTGCCGTTCGGATGGGCAATATCGCTTGTAACCCCGAAATGTGGGAACGGGTCCTCGATGCAATCCCGTCAGATTCGCTTGGACTCTCCTGCGATCCGTCTCACTGGTTATGGATGGGTATTTTACCCGCTGAAGATGCTATCCGTATGTTCAACGGCAAATGGTATTATGCGGATGTGAAAGATTGCGAAATCAGTCCGCACATGAAGTTTCGGCAGGGGATTATCGGGAACTGGTGGTGGCAATACCGTGTCCCCGGACGCGGGCAACTGAATTGGGGAACCATTATAGGTGCGTTACAGGAATCGGGTTATGACTATGTGCTGTGTGTCGAAAATGAAGATCGGGGCGCGCCGGGGTTAGACGGCTTTGCACTCGGCGGTAGGTATCTCCGTCAATTTCTTTAGGGGTTGTCAGTCGTCAGTTATCAGTTGTCAGTTAGAAAACGGAATGGTTCTGGTGTTAATTTTTTAATTTCCTTGTCGCTTGAAATTGATTCTGATTTGTGGTAATCTACAGATATATTTATCCTACCTGAAAAGATAGACTAAAAATGGAAAAGCAGTTACAACCGAAATCACACAGAATAGCGATCCTTGCCGAAGGTTCGTTCGGTGTCCTCGAATCGAAGACCGCCACAGTTCTCGTGCGTTATCTTCCTGACAACGTGGTGGCAGTCATCGACAGTGACAATGCGGGACGGGATGTTAGCGAAGTTATTGAGATTGGAGAAGGCATTCCAGTTGTCCGAGACCTCGCTGAGGCGATGCGGTTCGATCCGACGATGCTTGCCATCGGCATTGCACCACCCGGCGGTGAGTTGCCGTCGCCTTGGCGTGCGATTCTCCACGATGCGATACGTAACGGTTTACACGTCATGAGCGGACTCCACAGATTCCTGAGCGAGGACGCGGAACTCTCGAAGCTCGCAGCGGCACACGATGTGGTTCTATGGGATGCCCGGAAACCGCCTATTGATCTACCAGTAGCGACGTGTAAAGCCGCCGATGTTGATGCGACGGTTATTCTGACAGTCGGCTCCGATTGTCGTGTTGGGAAGATGCTCTCTGGTATTGAGGTAACGCGCACCGCACGGGAACGGGGTGTGAATGCCGAATTTTGTCCGACCGGACAGAACGGAATTATGGTCTGGGGTTGGGGTATAGCGATTGATGCTGTCATCTCCGATTTCACTGCCGGTGCAGCCGAGAAGATTGTGCTTGAAGGTGCGAAGAATCACGAACTGCTTATTGTTGAAGGGCAAGGTTCATTGGTGCATCCGGGATATTCGGGGGTGACGTTGAGCCTACTGCACGGCAGTCTACCCGATGCGATGATCTTCTGTCATCAGCCATCGCGTGACACGGTTGCGCGTTATACAGTGCCGTTGCCGTCACTAACTGAGATGATTGCGCACTATGAGACGTTAGCTGCACCGATAAAACCTGCGAAAGTGATTGGACTGGCGTTGAATTGTTTCGATCTCTCTGAAAATGAGGCACGAGAGGCAATAGAAGCAGCGGAGGTGGAGACAGGATTGCCAGCGACGGATGTCGTGCGATTCGGCGCGGATAAACTCGTTGATGCTGTTCAGAAAGTGCATGCTGAAAAATAGCAAGGAGGTCTTTCTATGACGACTCGTCAATGGTCAGTAGAAACCGAGAATTCTCATACTGTTCGAGTTGATCACTGGAATACGTGGTCCGGCAAGGTACATATCTATGTTGATGATGAATTAGTTTACGAAAGACCTCGTAAATTGTTTGACACAGGACTTGAGCATCGCTTCAAAGTTGATGATTTACCTTATATCGTCCGGATTTTCTACCGGGCATGGTCCTTTGAATATGAACTATGGGTTGATGGTAAACTTAAATAATTTATGCTTCAAAATTTGGTGCGGATCATCTTAAGGTCGGCAAAGGAGATGTAAACCTATGACTGATGAAGAAAAATTTCGATTTGACTTGAGCGGATTTCTCGTACGTCCTGCGATCCTTGAACAGGACGAAGTGGACGCGATCGTTGATCAGATTGACAGGATACACCACAACCCTGAATCCTTGCCACCAGAACACCGTGCTGTACCGGGTGGTCCTGCGAGTATCTTGATTGACCATCCGAAGGTGTTGGAGGTATTACACCAAATTATTGGACCCGATGTTCGGCTGGAGAACAGTTTCTCTGTCTGGCGTAGAAAGGGACAAGAACACGGTGGCCTTCACGGCGGTGGACCGCAACAAGGCGATCCGATCTTTGGATATCGCGTCAATAACGGACGGATTCATGCCGGGATGGTGCGCGTCGTCTTTGAACTGACGGATATTAGTAAGAATGACGGGGCAACACACTTCATCGCGGGCAGCCATAAGTCGAATTTTCCAATGCATCCGGATCATACATCGTTAGAGGAGGAGAAACGGAGTCCGTTCCTGATGACTTATGAATGCCCAGCAGGCAGTGCGATCTTCTTCACCGAAAACCTCTGTCATGCGGGTCCAGTCTGGCAACGGGAGACACCGCGGGTGGCAATACTAAACGCTTACGCGCACCTTGCAACGCATTGGCACCGGTTGCATATCCCGCCGGTCGTGCTTTCCGCCTTACCCCGTGAAAAGCGGGCATATTTCCGCGAACCCTGGGTCGCCGATTTCCGCACCAGTCCCGCGACGATCAACACAATCGAGCGGTTTGTTAACAACGAAGAACCCCCGGTTAACACCGATACCAAACCTTAATAAAAATGGCGAGGTTGAAAAACCTCGCCAACGAACAAAGCGCGAAAATAGAGATTACTGAGTTGGTGGTATGACTGTGCCTTCAACATTCGGTTCCGTAGCTGCTTGATCCTCGTCTTGAGTTGTCGTCGGCGTTATAACTGAACCTTGAACCCCAACTTCTGGTACCATTGGGACAGTAATCTCACCAGCAATAATGCTCGCTTTCAGTGCTGCAACCTTTTCTAATATTTCATCAGAGATCACATCCTTGTTGCCTTCACCAAAAAGATAGCCGACGTTGTCTTCAGCGAGACCGAGAGACCGAACGCCTGCCATCAGATTCCCAGCCGCGAACTCCTGAATAACATTATACGCGGACTCGTCGATTCCGACGCGCAGCCCTGTTAAGATTATGCCCGGTGCGACATCCGTAATGTCGATATAATTCCATATCACATATCTATCTTCTGCCATTTTGGCGGCTTCAACTGCTCCGAATCCTGACTGGTCGGCCATTGCGTAAATCACGTCAACACCACTGTCATACTGAGTTGTTGCAATCTCTTGTCCTTTGACCGGATCGTAGAATCCGTGCTGATCGTCAGCAACGTAACCCCTTATTATTTCTGCTTCTGGGTTGACTGCCTTGACACCAGCGAGATAACCGGCTTCAAATTCGTGCAGTAACGGGACATTGGCACCGCCGAGGTAACCGACTTTTCCAGTTTTTGATTTTAATCCAGCGATTGCACCGAGTAGGAAAGTGCCTTCGTTGACTCGATGGGTGAAAGACACTACATTAGGAAGGTTCACCGCAGCATCGAAAATGACAAACATAACCTCTGGAAACTCTGGTGCCACGCGTGAAACCGGGTCTGCCATTTGATAGCCGGAAGTGATGACGAGACCTGAATTTCCAGCAGCGGCTTGCAACTGCATATCCCAGGTCTCGAAATTGCTCTCCAGTTCGGTTATCTCAACATCAAGTTCGGCTTTAGCCTTCCGTGCGCCATTAAATAACACATCACAGTAAGAAGAATCGCCGAGGCAGTCACCTGGATACACGAAACTCACCCGAATTGGGGCGGCATCCATCGCGTCTTGTGGTTCAGAGGCGACCATGTCCTGAACCCGATTACAACTACAGATATGGATTAATAAGATTCCGAAAAGCAAAAAGGTTGCCTTTTTCAACGTGTTCAAATAATTCATTTTTCTCCTGTAAAGTAGAAAGCACACACCGTGCGCTATTAGGTAATTCAAATTAAGGTTTACGCAGCGCAATTGAAAATCTTTCTTAAGTAGGTGTACTGACTGCGTAAGTCCAGTTAAAGTATTAGCACACCGACCATGCACAGATTAAAAATATTAACGACACACACCGTGTGCCGTTACATATACAGATGTTCCACTTTAGAGTTTGATAGGAATGCAGATGCATTTCTACACAGATCCCGGGTAGAGGCAATTCGGTCTACTCTATAAGACTGGTTGGACTGAATTATACGTAGCCTCAACGGTTGCGAGGTCCCAGATAAGGATGGTGCCATCTGAACTGCCACTGGCAAATATTCTACCATCTGGACTGAACGCCAGCGTGCGAACCTTATAGTTCTTAATAATTGCACGCTGTTGGTGGTTAACAGGGTCCCATAAACGTATCGTACTGTCCTCGGCATCACCGCTGCTTATAAGCGTGCGTCCATCCGGTGAAAATACGACTGCCTCAACAGTGTCGGTATGCCCTGTAAGTGTAGCGATATGCTGACAATTGTTCATATCCCAGAGTCGTATGGTGTTGTCCGAACCGCCACTGGCAAGGATTCTCCTATCTGGTGAAAAAGTGACCGTCTTAACAGCATCCGTATGTCCCGTAAGCACAGCGAGATAATGACCTGTAGCAGCGTTCCATAACCGAATTGTTTTATCTTCGCTGCCACTGGCGAGGGTTCTCCCATCTGGTGAAAACGCAACGGTTTTAACAACATCCGTATGTCCCGTTAAAACTGCCAATTGATCTCCGGTATCAATATCCCATAATCGGACAGTATTATCGTAGCCACCGCTGGCGAGTGTGGTGCCGTTCGTTGCAAATGCCAATGCGGTAACCATATCCGTATGATCTAATATCGCTGTCTCTGTGCCGGTGTTTACATGCCACAAGAAAATCCGCTCATCTTGACTTGCACTTGCGAGCATTGTCCCATCCGGTGAAAAAGCGACCTCCTCAATCAGATATTCATGACCGCTGAGGGTTTGAATCTCAGTGTAGGTGGACAGGTCCCACAATCGAAGCGTTTCGTCATCAGTGCCGCTGGTGAGAAGGCTGCCGTCAGAAGAAAAGGCTACGGAATTAATCCACTCAATATGTCCGTCAATAATTGCCTTCTCTGCACCGGTAGCCGGGTCCCAGAACCGAACAGTATGATCGCCGCTTCCGCTGGCGAGGGTCTTACCATCCGGAGAAAAGGAGATACCATAGATAGCATCTTTATGCGCTTTGAGGATCGCTTGTTCAGTCCCGGTATCCGCGTTCCAGAGTCGAACGGTATTATCACCACTCCCACTTGCGAGGAGGCTCCCGTCAGGCGAAAACTCCAAATGACCGACAACACCGATATCAGTAGCGAAAGTTTCTATTTTTTTCCCAGTAGTGGTACCCCATAGGCAGAGCGTCTTGTCTCGACTGCCGCTGACGAGATTCATGCCGTTGGGAGAGAACGCCAATGCCATAACGCCGTGTGTATGTCCTGTGAGTGTGGAAAGTTGTCTTCCAGTGTGGGCATCCCAGAGTTTGATCGTGAAGTCGTTACTGCCACTGGCGAGGGTTTCGCCATCGGGTGATAACGCCAATGCGTTGATCGGATGCGCGTGTGCGATGATCTCAGACTGCAGTCGGGCCGCATGAATATCCCAAAGTCGGATCTTTCCGTCCAGTCCTGCGCTAATGAGCGTGTTCCCGTCCGGCGAGATAACGAATGCCCAGACCTCATCTTCATCATCTCCGAGTCTCATTGTGGATCGACGTTGTCCGGTGTGGACATTCCACAGCGAAATTGTGCTATCATCCCCGTTTCCGGTTACAAGGGTTGTACCATCGTGCGAAAAGGCGAGCGAAATAGCACTTTGATCCAGTCCCTGTTTAAGGAGCGCGAGTTCGGTGCGGGTGTGTGCATCGTAGAGCCAAGTGCCGATATGGGTGGCAACAGCGAGGCGCGTTCCATCTGGTGAATACTGAATATCTGTTATTGCACCTTTGCCGAGACGCGCCAAAGCACAAGGCGGCAGATTCCATTGTGTGTAGGGGTGTGAGTTTTGGGTGTTCATGTCATCAAAATTTGAGAGATAATAGGTGTGTTTTACTGCCAAACACAAGTGCTAAGCGGACTTTCTTTGTTCAAGAAGTTGATGCCAGAGCAGCATGAGTTGAGAAGCCTCTAATGTTTCCAAAGCATAAGTTCTGCCTTGCAGATCACTAAATTCAACTTCAAATATACCAGGTTCATATTCCTCAACAATTGTGCCGACCTGTCCACGGTATAAATTGAGTACAGGCATATCTACTATTAGGGCAACAGTATCAAGTAATTTCATTGTATTCGCTTTTATTCTAGCACATAAGCGGGCGATGTGCTGCTAAAAAAAGTAAATTAAAGGAATCCCTCAAGTATCTTTTTTAACCCAACCTACCACACAAAAATTCATAAAAAAATGAAACTAACAGTCTCTACTATCTCCAGGGTCATTCAGTTCTCCGATTCCGACTCTTGATAGGCCGGAATTCCGATTCCGGACTCTCAGTAGGCGTGCAGAAACCCCCAGCAAAACATTCTGATTCCCACCCGTATAATTGAAAACCGAAAACTGAATGGCTCTGTGACTATGTCCAAAAAACCTTGTTTTTTCACGTTGAATAAGGTATAATAATCGTGGGCTACTCGTAGTGGTGAATTACTTATTGGCACTATATTTCTCAAGGAAAATATTATATCACATCGGCGATAAAAAACGCATAAATTTCTCCCGATAGAATGCCCGGAGGGAACCTAATGAACACTCTGCACGGTTTAAACGAGAAACAGGTAGAAGCGGTAACACATAAAGACGGTCCCCTTCTTGTCATCGCAGGTCCCGGCACTGGAAAAACGAAAGTCATTACGCACCGTATTGCTCACCTAATCCGCGAACACAATATCAGACCTGAGAAGGTACTTGCGATTACGTTTACCAATAAAGCTGCCGAAGAGATGCAGCAACGCATCAACACCGAAATTGGCGAGCCTCACGGATCCAGTATTAAAGCCTGTACGTTCCATGCGTTTTGTGTTAAGGTGCTAAGGAACCACGCGTTGAAGATAGGGTTGAGTGAAAACTTCACCATCTTTGATCAGGAACTCCAAGACGAGATATTAACCGAAAGCGTCCGTGAATTGAGCCTCAATCCTGACGACTATCCACCATGGTTGTTAAGAAATATCATCAGCGATGCCAAATGCACCCTACAGAATCCTATTGATGCAATAAATAACACGGATATTGACGACCCTGAGACTATCGAAAATATCCAAAGCGTGCTGCAAACCTATCAAGATAAACTTGCCAAATACGATGCTCTTGACTTTGACGACTTACTTGTGAAAACCGTCGAACTGCTCCAGATGGAAGAAGTAAAGGAAACTTATCACCAAGAGATCTCCTATATCCTGGTTGACGAATTCCACGATGTGAATAGCGTGCAGTATCATCTGCTCCAGCTGCTTTGTGCCCCCCCAAAACAAAACCTGATGGTTGTCGCTGATGAAGACCAATCTATCTACAGTTGGCGTGGGTCGGATCCACAATTTATTGAGCACTTCAGGACGGATTTCAATCCGCAAACCGTTGAATTGGACGACCATTACCGGTGTAGCGAGAAGATTTTGCGCGCGGCAGAAGAAGTCATCTCCAGAAACCCTGAACGACAGAAGCAGCACACTCTCAGAACTCACAAAGATGCCGGACGGGATATTTTTCACTATACTTTTGATACACCGATAGCAGAGGCTAAGGGTATCATTGGTGTGATTAAAAAGTTGGTGGAACGACGTAGTTACTCCTATCGTGACATTGCGATATTTTACCGAACGCATAAGCTCGCTGATGTTTTGGCAGAGCAGCTGGTACATGAGAATATCAAATTCCAGCGGATTCTACCGACGAATTCTTTTGGCGAAGGAAACAGTAAAGGTATTCTCGCTTACCTCCGTTTCATCCAGTGGCAACTGCCCCAAGACCTGGAACAGGCAATTAATTTTCCTGAAACCTATATCGACGATTTGACATGGGTTCGCCTGAAGTGGATCGCGGCGCGAAAAGACATCGATTTCATGGAATTATTGAGAGATATTGAGACGTATTCGGAAGATGTCGGTCCCTTGACCCGTCGAAATGTCCACCAATTTTGGACGCAACTTGAAGAACTGTCAGATGAGATCGAAGGTGAGAGGATTGATAAAGTTATCCAGGAACTCTTTGATACTATGGAACGTGCGCGTTCGCCTTACCGTGCTGAAGAACTTGAAGTCATCGAAAAACGATCCGATTTACCGAACTTGGCAACTGCACAGGATGTCCTTTATAGTGCTATTGACCTTGGTGAACCGATTCACGTGACTACCCGCCACGGGATCGACGAGTATTGCGCGGCACACATTATCTGCCAGACGCTTGAAACCTATTTAAACCAGAGTGTGCAGCTCCAATTCCTATCGCCTGATGACAATAAGCCGACACAACTGGACAACGGCGTGCATCTGCTTATTGGTGACTTTGAAGAACTTAGCAAAAAGGGACGGGACACTCGGATCCTCCTTATCGGAAACCCGGTGGATACCACAGATAGCGATGTCATCCACCTTGAAACCGAAAATGTTCGGAGTATCACAGCACTCAAACTCTGTCAACGCCTCATCAATCGCTATGAAAGTCCGAACATGGCGGATATGGTTGTCTATGACTTAGAGACCACCGGTATCAATCCGAAAACAGCAGAGATTGTTGAGATCGCCGCGCACCGTCTCAGTCTAATTGGAGATGAAGTTGAACGTTATTATTGTTTGGTAAAACCCCCCGGCGGATATATTCCCCGTGCAGCCACACGGGTTCACGGGATTGATATGGAGACCGTCAAGAATGCCCCAGGGATTGAAGCGGTCTTACCGGGATTCCACGCGTTTATCCATGATCGGATCTTGATTGGACACAATGTGGCGGAATACGATAACTTAATCCTTGCGAGGGACCTCAGAAGGCACTTGAAACGGAATTTATCTGCCCCCCATTATGACACGCTTGCTACAGCGCGTAGGCTTTTTCCGAGACAACGGTGTAGCCTCGGTGCACTTGCCGAAAAATTCAATATTGAACACGATGGCTTACACGGTGCCTTAGAGGACGTTAGCGTCAATAGGGAAATCTTCAAAGAACTCATCAAAATTGATGCTCGCAAACGCGAAGTAAAATCTTTAACGGAACTGCTACCGCTTGTCGGGATTGGTATCCTTGCGAAAACAGAGGTTTCAGAATCAGAGGTCGCGCCTGCAGAGGAGACGACGGGCGTTCCTACAGGAGACCCCCTAACCGAAACGGATGTGTTCCTTAATGCTGCAAAACGTTTTGTTCAGAAACATGATACGAAACTACCGGATCATTTCCCACTCGAAGCGTCAGACGCGATTCAAGCAGAAACGTATATGGAAGAACTCCAAGAGAGTACTGTCAGAGAGTTCCCGGAAGACATTGAATGGCGCCAACGCCGTATCCATTTCATGAATGCAGTCCTCCACTTTGAATCCGTGAGCGGCGAACACCAACTTACCAACTTTCTGGATTATCAAAAGTTACTCACTAATATTGATGAGATGGATAGCACAACTGAGCAGTTAACGTTGATGACGTTACACGCAGCAAAAGGGACGGAATTTCCGGTCGTTATTATTCTTGGGATGGAGGAGGGGAGTTTTCCGATGTGGCGACAGAACATCACGGAAGAAGACCTTGAGGAAGAACGCCGTCTCTTCTATGTCGGCATGACCCGCGCCCAAAGTCAACTTTATCTGTCCTCTACGACCTATCGCACGGGTGACCGAGATCGATCCACGTCTATGTTCGTTCGTGAGGTGCCGTCTAACTATATGATCAAATGGCCTCCGCCAGGACGTAGTTAAACAATACTCAATGGTTATTGATCCGGGCGGATCTTATCCCAATCCCATAGCAGAATCTCGCCACCAGCATTCCAGCTGGCGAGCGTCTTACCATCTGGCGAAAACGTAACGACATTAATTCCTTCCGTATCATCTATGAACGTTGCAAGGTGGGCAGCAGTGGCGACATCCCATAACTGTATTTTACCATTAACACACCCACTGACGAGTGTTTCCCCGTCAAGCGAGAATGCCAAAGCCTGTATTGGATTATGGTCTCCTTCGGAAGTTGCTAACCTTCGGCGGCGACCCACATCCCACACTATAAACGCATCCGATCCACCACTTGCGAATAGACTGCCATCCGATGAGAACGCGATTGCTCGCACAAAGCGTTTGTCACCAATGAAAGCGGATAACAACTTGCCATTAATCATATCCCACAGGCGAATTACGTTATCCCGATCCACACTTGCGAGGATTGTCCCGTCTGGGGAGAACGCAACCATTTCTGAGATCGCTTCATCAATTATTCTAACAGCTCCGAGTACCTCTCCATTGCTTACATCCCACCGCCAAATTTTCTGAGACAATCCGGCACTGGCGAGTGTGGTGCCATCTGATGAAAACGCCAATGTCGTCTGGGCTTTCATGTCCTCGCGGCGAATCAACAACGCTTTTCCTGTCCTTATATCCCACAAATGGATTGTCCCGTTAGCGTTCGCATTCGCGAGCGTGTTGCCTTCCGGTGAAAATGCCAATGCTGTCGGAGTCCTCATGCTCTCATGACGAATCGTCACCGGTTTTTCTTTTTCAATATCCCACAGATGGATTGTGTCATCGGCGTTTCCCGTGGCAAGTGTCCGACTGTCTGGTGAAAACGCTAACGCAGTGCCAATGTTCTTATGCCCAATAGCGGGAAAACGTTGATCGCCCTCAGTCGTATCCCAAAACCGGATTGTGCCATTTTGCGTCACAGTGGTAAGCGTTTTGCTGTCTGGTGAAAATGTCAGTGCACTTACCAAACCCGGGTGCTCTGTCGGAAACATATCGGTATCAGTGGCACTCCGCTCTATGTCTAACCATTCAACTGCCTCTGAATCTCCACCTATAGCGAGTTTCGTGCCGTCTGGAGAAAATGCTAACGCGTCAACCGACCAATTATGTGAATGATGTTCTTGCTTCACTTCACCTGTCTTTATATCCCACACATATAGCGTTGGCCACTCAAGCCCACCACTGGCGATCATCTTTCCATCGGGTGAAAACGCCAATTCAGTGATAAAAACCTTAATCTGAGGATTCTTATGCTCAAGGAAGGTATACCTGAGTTCGCCAGTTTCTGGATCCCATAAACGCACTGTACTGTCTGAACCACCGCTGGCGAGCGTTTTTCCATCCGGCGAAAATGAAACGATATTGACAGCATCTGTATGTCCAGTGAGGGATCTACGAAGTTTACCTGTTTCTATATCCCACAACCCGATTGTTCCATCACGACTCCCACTGGCGAGCGTCTTACCATCTGGCGAAAACGTAACTGAAAAAACCGTTCGTTTGTGCACGGGCGGAAAGTATCTAATTGCGCCTGTATCCATACGCCGCAGCCAAATCGTTCCTTCATTACTGCCGGTCGCAAGCGTTTTGCTATCCGGTGAGAAGGCGATCGCGGAGACATCAAAAGGCGTTGCGGGTGGCAAGGCTGTTTCAGCACCCGTAGCAGCATCATAAACCCAAATACCGATGCGACTTGCGACTGCGATTTGAGTGCCATCTGATGTGAACGCTGTATCGCTTATCCACCCTTTATTGAGACCGAATCGGGCTTTGGCACCGAAAGGTAATTGCTGCTGGGCATCAACATTTTGATATCCCGCGAGGAACATCAATAGACAGATAGAGGCAATGAGATGGCTCCAAATCATCATGTCTCTCCTTCAATTTATGTAGTTTGATTGGAATGAGTCCATCTATTTTCGGAAATTAATCTAACGTGAGTTTGATAAAAGTGGGATGTTGGGTTTCGCTACCGCTATTTATGCAGAAAGTGCCTTGAAAAGCGGCATATTTGTCGAAGTTATACGGTTTTTAGTGTGTATTTACGGCTCAACCCAACCTACAGATTTATTTTCAAGTTCACGTTAATCTACAATCTTTGCTAACTTGGGCAAAGTGTTAATAAGTAAGAATGCTAATTCCGCGAAAAGGTTACATGAAAAAGACATCTTGAAAAAATAAATTAAACATGGCATACTAAAAGGTATACGAAAATCAGCACCATCAACCAGAAAAATGCGAATTGATTGCCAGAGCCACATATTTCCAGATGCCTATATCGAAATCCTCGCGCAGAACCCGCATCCGCCGCAAGTTATTCGCAGTGGCAGTGAGGCTGTCGTTACTTATGGCGATGTACAAACCTTTCGTCTACAAGATGAAGCCTACGACCCGAAACGGAAACTCAAAGATATGGATGCGGCGAGGGTTGATATGGCATTGCTCAGTACGAATATACCGCCGCCCTGTATGCTCGCCCCTGAATTAGGACTCGGCGGCGCGCAGGCGATTAACAATGCCATCGCTGAACTCGTTGACGCATACCCACAACGATTCGCAGGATTGGCGTGCCTGCCGTGGCAAAATCCAGATGAAGCGATCACTGAAATGGATCGCGTAAAACAACTCGGTTTTCGAGGGATTATGCTCTATTCGCATATCGCCGGAAAACCCGTTGACGCACCAGAGTTTGAGCCGGTCTATGCGCACGCCGAAACGTTACAGCTGCCGATTGTTATGCATCCGACCGTCCCGACGTGGGGAGATGCAATCAAAGACTATTGGATGATCGGGATGATGGGGTTACAGGTGGATAACAGTTTCGCACTGTTGCGGTTAATTCTGAGCGGGATTCTTGAACGGCATCCACGCCTACAACTCGTGATGCCACACGTTGGCGGGATTCTACCCTATATGAGCGGACGACTTGACCACCAGACCGAAGTATTGGGAAGAGCAAGAGAGAATATTACACAACCGCCGAGTGCGTATCTACGACAGATTTATTTGGATACCGTGTCACCATCAACACAATCGCTGCAGTACGCTTATGAGTTTTCTGGTGCGGAACGGCTGCTGTTCGGGACAGACCATCCGTGGGTGGATATGCCACGATTTGTCCGATTAATTGAGGGGTTACCCATTCGTGAAGCGGATAAAGGACGCATTTTTGGTGGGAATGCTGTAGCGTTGTTTGATTTATAGTCGAACCCATAATTAATGAAACATTCTCGGCACAGGCTAACAGCCTATGCTACAAAGAATCAGTGAAAAAAGAGAGTATACGATATGCCACACGAATTGACCGATGCTGAGAAGTTCTTTTTTCAGAACAACGGCTATCTCGTTTTGGAGAATTTTCTTGAACCTCCACATCTTGAAACACTCAGGCGTGCGCTCGCGGAATCTATTGAGATACGGCGTGAACGTGAAGAAAAAGGGTTACCGCAAACAGGAATGACGCACATTCACGGTGAGAAAAGCACCCGTATCTTCTATATCCTCGGCGACCATCCGGCGTTCTTGGAACTCTTGGATTGGCAACCGATGCTATCTTACGTCACAGGATTGTTGAATAAGATGCCGCACCACCATGCATCGGACGCTATCGTTGAACACGGTTCGGATCTCATGGAGCGTCCGATGGGATGGCACATTGATGGACACGATGAAGGCTATCGCAACCTGCGTCCGATTCCGTTTCTGCAACTCAAAGTCGGCTATTATTTAACAGATATGACAGAAGGCGGACAGGGGAATCTGTGGCTTATACCGGGCAGCCACACGGCGATGTACGATCCAAGTCATGAAGACCTACGGTATCCTTATGAATATCCGGGGGCACTTGAGGTGTGCGCGCCACCGGGGAGTGCGATCCTGTTCCACAACGCCGTCTGGCATTCCGCTGGTATCTTCACGAAACCGGAGGGGCGGCGCGAGATGCTCTACTACGCTTATGAGCATCCATGGATGATTGCCTCGCAAGAACACTGGGGGTATCCTAAAGATTTCTATAACAAGGAACTCTCGCCGGAACAGCGGAAGTTTTTCCACGGGTTCGTCTTTGATCCACCAGAACAGCGGTGGGGATAGCGTCTATAACGCAAGGAGGACGCACTTATGCATTTAACTGAATCTCAGATTTCGTTCTTCCAAGACAATGGATATTTACTGCTTGAAGATGTACTTGATGAAAACGACCTGGGTCCTGTGATTGCTGAATATGAGGGGATTATCGCGGAACGCGCCGAGAAATTGCACGCCGAAGGAAAGGTTAGTGATACACACGCCGATAAATCCTTCACGGAACGACTGCTCCATCTTGCGAACGAGGCACCAGAGGTAACGGCGAATCTTGATATTATGCGGGCACGCGGCGAAGCGACGTTCAATTTCCTCAAGAACCCGAAAATTCTCGACATCGCGGAGTCCTTTGTCGGTTCCGAGATTATTTGCAATCCGATCCAACATATCCGTGCGGTCTTGCCGAAACGGAGTTCACAACGCGCCCCGACCCCTTGGCACCAAGATGCGGGTGTCTGCTGGCCCGATACTGACCCTTATTTCATGCTTACTGTCTGGATTCCGATTGTAGATGCGACCTTGGAAAATGGGTGTCTACAGGTAATGCCAGGGAGTCATAAGATGGGGCTTTTCACACACGCTTGGGACGAAAGCGGATTGGCGGTTCCAACTGAACATCAACCGTCTAACCTCACACCGAAGGCGTTGCCAATCCGGGCGGGTGGCGTTATTCTGTTCCACAACTACACGCTCCACAGTGCGAAGCCGAATGAATCAGAGAGCGTTCGCTGGAGCTTCGATCTTCGTTATCACGATGTCTATCAACCGACGGGTCGTCCGTTCTATCCAGCGTTTCTGATGCGGAGCCGTCTGCGGCCAGATGCAGGGGACATTCAATATGAAACGTGGTGTCAACGGTGGGAGTTTGCGTTAGAGAATTCTAAAGGGGCGCAA
Source organism: Candidatus Poribacteria bacterium (assembly GCA_022820835.1). Taxonomy (GTDB): domain Bacteria; phylum Poribacteria; class WGA-4E; order WGA-4E; family WGA-3G; genus WGA-3G. The sequence goes on along the minus strand of JAJEET010000048.1, from coordinate 34,889 downwards.
GCGTATCGGTGGCCCCGATAGAAAGTAGCAGGCACACGCCGTTGTGCCGAAGTAAGGACACAGGAGGAAGACGTGCTTGAAATCTCGGATCTGCCAACGGTCAACGCAACACTAAACACAATCAGCTGTATTCTGCTAACAATCGGGTATGTGTTCATTCGGCGGCGGAAAATTACAGCACATAAAAACTGTATGCTCGCGGCTTTTGGTGTGTCTGTGCTTTTCCTTGTGAGTTACGTTATCTACCACGCCAATGCCGGGTCAAAGCCGTTTACACAGCGGGGATGGATTCGCCCCGTCTATTTTACCATCCTGATTTCACACATCATTCTGGCGTTCATTATAGTACCTTTAGCGTTGCGTACCCTCTATTTGGCGTGGCGCGAACGGTTTGATGCGCACCGTCGCATTGCAAAAATTACCTTTCCAATCTGGCTGTATGTCTCGGTAACAGGTGTGATTATCTACCTGATGTTGTATCAGTTAGGTTGACCACAATAACGACGATTGGATTTTAATACATAATCCTACAAGTATTTCTTGAGGAACCTCCGATTTATGAAATGGACACTTACTGTTATCTCTGCAATGCTGTTCATCAGCATGCTCTTTCTCCCATCTACTTTCGCGGAAGATTACATGCGATGGGAATTGCCTGAAGGGGCAAAGATGCGGCTCGGAAAAGGGCAAATAGAGAACCGTGAAGGACATTTAACTGATATTGGGAGAGCACGCTCATATCAGTTTTCGCCCGATAGCAACCAACTCGCCGTATTCACCTCAATCGGCGTTTGGATCTATGATGTCCAAACAGGAAAAGAAATAAAACTACTAACAGATCATCGGGAGGGAGGAACTGACGAAACTGTTCTTAGTCCGGATTGGCGGTATTTAACGTGTCCGAGGAACAGTTGGGAACATCACGAAATTCGGTTGTGGGATACCCACACGCGAGAAATCAAAACCACTTTTGAAGGCCACAGAAAAAGAGTAACTTCTGTTGCATTTAGCCCAGATGGGAAAATGCTAGCAAGTGGTGACTTTGATGGTGTGATTTGGGTGTGGGACATTGACACCGGTGAACACAGACAAATTCGGACACCGGATAAAATTGTTGACGGAGTGATGTTCAGCCCAGATGGACGCACACTCGTGAGCAGTAGACGAGAGAATAGACGAGAAGATGTCCGATTGTGGGATGTTGCTACGGGTGAATTTAAGGTGCGTCTGGAGGATACGACTGGAACCGACAACATTGTTTTCAATTCCGATGGAACGCTTCTCTATGGTGCAAGTAGAACTGAACTTCGTTTGTGGGACCCTGACACTGGGAAAATAACGATGAGATTAGGGATCAAGGGTTCTCATATGACGCGTCCTGTGTTCTCGCCTGATGGGAAAACGATTGCGACTGGCGGTGGAAACAACTACACGGTTCAGTTATGGAAGTTACAAACCGGACAGTTGAAGAATACACTTGTAGGCGATCCAAAATACGTTAAAATGATTGTGATTTCTGGTGGTGTTCCTAAACTGGTGGATTACGCCACGAAACGTGTCGAATCAATCGCCTTTAGCCCCGATGGACGCATCCTTGCTGTCTCAAGTGACAACGAAATTATATTTTGGGATCCCGGCACTGGGGAACGTAAGGCAACACTCACCGGAAAAGGTTCTTTCTACCGTTTGTTGTTTAGTCCCGATGGGCGCACCCTCGCTGCCCGAAGCTACGCACCCAAAAGTGAATCCGGTATCTATCTGTGGGACATAGACCCCACAGACATCCGAAAATCCAAACTTCGACATACCATAACCGGTCATAACCGGGAGACGAATTCTATTACCTTCAGTCCAGATGGTCAGTTTCTTGCTACTGGACATGAATACTTAGTCCGGTTATGGGATACTACAGATGAAAAACTCAAAGTTCTCTGTGAGGGACATCCCCATCAAGTAAAGGTTCGATCTGTTGCGTTTTCGCCGAATGGGGATACACTTGCAAGTTTAAGTCTCAGCATACAGAGTTCTGGTGGAAAAGCCGAGGTTCTTCTGTGGGATGCTGCTACTGGTGAATACCAAGTCACACTCAAAGGACATGGTAAAGTTCCCGACAGCCGAATTCCAAACCAAAGCGGTATCGCTTTTAGTCCAAATGGCGAGATACTCGTGAGTGGCAGTGGCGATGGGACGCTTCGGTTATGGAACGCCAAAACTACAACACGCGACTCATTCCTTCACGGTTTGCGAGGTGCCTTCTTTGGTCACCATAAGGCAACACTCAAAGGGCATACATATCATGTACTTTCTGTTGCTTTTAGTCCGGATGGACAGACAATCGCGAGCGGAAGTGCTGATAAAACTGTCCGTCTTTGGGATTCGCGGCGTCGAAAACTGAAAGCGACTCTCACCGAACATGAAATAGATGTTCGAAGTGTTGCTTTCAGTCCGGATGGACGAACGCTTGTCAGTGGAGATCAGAACGGCACAATTTACCTGTGGGATTCCATAACTGCTAACCCGATAACCTCTCTTGTCGTAAATCCAAGTGCCCGCGCTGCTGTTAATTCTCTCGTTTTCAGTCCCGATGGTAGTATCCTTGCAAGTGGGAGTAGCACATTGCTTCCAGACGGAGGTTGGTCAGGTGGGATTTTCCTATGGGATATGAGCACACATCAGCTTAAAACAACGCTTATTGGGCACAAAAGTTCGGTGAACTCAGTTGCGTTCAGTCCCGATGGACAAACACTTGCAAGTGGAAGTGAGGACGGGACGATCCTGATTTGGGAATTGGATCCGTAGTTTTCAGCAGAAAAAACGAAAAAGAATAGGCGCGGTTTCAAACCGCGCCTACCACATTAAAGATTTATCTATCTGCCTATTGTTGTCCCTATGCAGCAAACGGACGGAAGCCTCGTAACATCAAGCCGCGATCGCTATTAGATTTCTTCGCTTCCTCAGCAGCGGCGGCGCGTTTCTCTGCTTCTGCGCGGTTTGCTGTGGTTGTTCCACCGATGATGACAAAGTCGTCTGTTCGGCGATAGCGATTGATGAAAATCGGACGCGGTTTATTGGACATGTTCTGTTTGGAACCGTGTACGGTCTTGACGTTGAAGAAGATCGAATCGCCGGCGTTGCCTTCGACTGGGAGTGCGCTCTCCCAGGGCCACTCATCCTCCGCCAGACCAAGATGCGAGAACGTGTCAATATGCTTGAGTTGCCCAAGTCGGTGGGACCCCGGAACGACGTGTAACGCGCCATTTACCAAGTCGGTGTCTACAACATAACTCAAAATACCGACAGGTCCCTGATAGCGGTGTTCAAAGTACGCAGAATCCTGATGTAGATGCTTCGGATGTCCACCAACGGGTTCCTTATAAAGGCACTGCCCGTTGCCGAAAATCTCGACATTTGGTCCTAATATCGCCTCGACGAGATCGGCAGTGTTTTCATCGAAAGCGGATTGGAAAAACGCAGCACTCGTCTGATAATTTACCGCTAATACCATGATCTGTTTGTCGCGTTCATAGCCGTCGGGTGCCGGTAAGAACAACGTACCGTTCGGCGTGCGCCATCCCTCGACAATCCGTTCTGCCTTGTCGAGTAGCGATATGGATTCCGCTGCGGCTGCTTCAATATCTTTGTGTAGTGCTTCGATATAAGGTGTCATCAGCCCGCGGACAACAAGACAGCCGTGTTCTTCAAAAATGTCTGCGGCTTTCTGGGCATCCAATGCATCCACGGACATCTCAATATCTTTAACTGTTACTTTTGGTTCCTGATTCACGAAATATTCTCCTTGGTTCATAAAATTTTGGCATTTGAGGCACACCTACTCTTCTTTACCCCATGATGGCTTCCTACCGGTTAACTCTTCGAGATATTTTGCCGTTCGGTTGACATTTGCTTTCAGTTTCTGGCTTGATTTCCGTTTCGCGGAATCCTCAGTGGAGTATCTCACTTGGTAGGTATCTTTTCTTATAGGGTGTAGGACATACTCACCCGGGACGTTCTGATTGATATATCGGAGCATGTCGTGGAGGAGCCAGTAGAGGTCGGTGGCCGAATACCGGAGTTTGTTCTCTGCCGATTGTACGCTGACACCATCAAGCGTCTGTTTTACAGCCGCAATAACTTCGCTGAGTGTGTAAGATTTATCGCTTGGAATATGAATATTATCCATTTTTTATGCCTCTGCTATTTTAACGGTTGGCATTCGTGCGGGTTGCGCGTCAAAGGTCTGAATGTCTTCAGCCGCATTGCGGACCTGGATCAACTGTGATGCGATGCTGACAGCGATCTCCGGTACAGTTTTCGAGTTAATATCTAACCCGATGGGGGCATAAACCCGCTGGAGCCTCTCTTTGGAAATCCCAACCTCCATTAAATCGTCAAATATCAACTTAATCTTACGACGGCTGCCTATTAAGCCGATGTAACGTGCATCTGATTCGACAACGCTGTGTAGTGCAGATTCATCGTGCTGATGTCCACGGGTGACAATCACGACGTAGGTGAGCGGGGTAATCGGATAATTTCGGAGTTCGGTCGCGATGTCGCCGATGATAATCTTGTCTGCTTCTGGTAAGCGTTCAGCGGAGGCGAAATCGGCGCGATCGTCAACAATAACGACATCGAAATCTAACCAACTTGCGAGATGACAGAGTGCTTGGCCGACATGCCCGGCACCGGCGATGAGTAGCGTCGGACGCGGTTGCATCGGCTCTAAGAAGACCGCAGCCGCATCGTTCTCACGGAACAGACGCGCTCGGTTATCTTCAAGCACGCTGGCGGTTTCCGCTTCCACTGCAGTCTCTAGGTCCGAGTCACCCAATGTGCCGATCCGTTCACCGGTCGTCGCGAAGATCATTTTCATGCCGACATCAACGCCGGGTTTAGCACTCGTCACGACGGTCGCGCAGACGATAGGCGTTTTTTCGGCGTTCAGTGCTTGCAGGCGTGCGAACATCTCTGCTTCCGCTTCGGTTTTTGGCAGGTCAATGAAGATTTTCATGTTCCCGCCACAGATGAGTCCATCGTCCCATCCGTAATCGCTATCCAATTGGAATTCGAGGAGTCGCGGCACACCGCCTTGCATCAATCCAATCGCCTGTCGGCGCGCTTCCGCTTCCACACAACCGCCACCGAGTGTCCCGATGTTCCGCAGATCTGGAAGAATAAGCAGCTTTGAACCGGGTTTTTGCGGCGTTGAACCTTTCGTTTCGACAACTGTACAGTAGGCACCGACTTGATCGGATTCAATGAGTTGAGGGATTTTTTGGTATATTTCTCGCATCTTTTTAACTTTCCTTGCGGTTCAGCGAGGTGGGTTTGTTGCTTCAAGTGCCATTTTCGTAGAGCCGTCCTCCATTTCATTACGGACTATCGTTTTTGTTTTTTATCAGAAACCATTTTTCCACGAAAAAAATGAACGGGAGGCCCCATGATTAAAATGTTACGGAGCTTGATCTTCAGCACTCTGGGTGACTAATTTTTTAAACTGCTCGCGCTGATCGTTATCCAATTCAAGTGGAACAATAGCCTCCACGCCGTTACTCCCGATTTGGGCAGGCACATTGAGATAAACCGATGTTTCACCAGCGGATATGTGTGTACCGACGCTCATCACCCGTTTTCTATCAAGCGCAATCGCTGAAACGACTTGTAAAATATGACTTATCAGTGTGTATTGCGATTGTGGATTGTTGGTGTAACGCTGTGATACTGTTTCACAAAGGCTTTCGGCATCTGCGTCTCCGATGAGTTGTGCTAATGGAATACCGTTCACTCGGCAGTACTGTGGAAGTGGATACGCCTCTGCGTCACTCCCGATTGTCAGTGCTGATACATCTTTTACGGAGACCTCGGTCCGCTTCGCAATTTCAGCGGTTAAGTGTGCTGTTGCGGCTCCGTTTCCGAGACCGATAATTTTTCCGCCGCTGCGTGCCTGATGCATCCATGCAGCGATGAAATTTGCGGGGGATATTGCCACCAAAACCGTCGCGTCGGATGCGTGCTGCTGGATTTCGGAGACATACCGCTTCACGATTGCGAGCCCCGTCGTTTTCGAGGCTTGAGTAGAGCGGAAACCGGTTTGTCCAGTCGAGGGGAGTAGAATAATCACGTCTGTGCCGGCCAAACTCTCAAAAGAATCGGAGAACGAGAGGGTTGTATCACTTGCACTCAAGGCATTTGATTCCACGAGATCGCGGAGGCTTTCTGGCGTCCCCTCTTTTGAAGGGATAAACCGATTTTTGGTTGATGTTGCCTCGGACACAAAGACAATTTCGCTTGCCGTCTCTGATAAACACAAGCCCCAGGCAGTCGAGACGGCAAACTGACTGTTGCCTAACAAAGATACTTTCATGGATCATCCTACATCGGTATCGGGCGAGGAGACCTCGTCCTTGGTTAACGTATTATAAATTCAAGGTGGACAAAGCACTATACTAAAAGAGATTCAACGATCGCCTGGAATTGTTCCTCAATATATTGGCGATGATTGTCCATTTCGGAATCCGTTGACAGTTTCGTTGATACCAGCTCATCGTAACGTTCGACGTATTCCAACAAGGTATCTACCTCTTTCTCATAGCAGATTGTCGAAGCGAGTACTTTTTCCTTCAGCAAGAGTGGCAGTTCAGTTTCCGTAATCTGCGTTAGTTCCCATCGCCATATTTTTTCGGAGATATAGGTGACAAATTGGTCCAGCAGATCCCCCTTGTAATCGGTACTTTGAAGTGCCTTCACCTCTTGAATGAGACCTAAAACATGGTTGAAAAGTTCATCAGGAAATTGTTGACGCAGTTCCATCAGTAAGCGTCCGGTTGTGGAGATTGGAATCTGATTCTGCAGGAGGAACATCCGCAGATTTGGATAGTCTTCAACGCCTTTGCTCTCATTAAGCCAAGTTTCACCTATCGTCGGCAAATCACTTACATCGAAACTGAGGACCTGCTGTTTCCGTATCTCCTCAAGTTTTGAAGTGCGTGGATTAAGTCCGGCAGTCGCTAAAGTAACGATCACCTCTTCCTGTCGGTAAGGCTTCAGGAAAGTCATCAGTTCCTCGACTTTCTGCTGCTCAGACGCAATTGTTTCAACATCTGGCGCGCTACCGTTATTCGAGCGTCCGCGTTTCCGCTTTTTCGCCTTCTGGGGTGCGTTTGTGATCCTATTGGCTCGTTTCTTTAAAGTATCGTAATACCCGGACAATTCCTCGTAGAGTACTTCGAGGAGTGTATCTCCATGTATAGAGAGCATAGCAGCCGAAGTGATATTTGCCAATTCGTGACCGGTCTTTGAATTAATTGCCCGATTCAGATTGCGTTCTATCAGTTTCCGATCCTTTTCGGCGTGGATAATCAAGGCACTTCCGAGCATAAGGTTGATGAGTCGCTTTGTCTGGTCGGGGACGCTGAGGTTAATATCACAGGTCGGTTGGACATTCGCGAGGAGCTGCTCACGCAGCCTACCGTCTAACAAGAGCGTCCACAACGTTGCATAATGCTGTTGTGGGTCTGTGTTCGGAGGCAGATGCATCAACCATTGCTTTATCGTTGACAGATGCAATTTCACGTGATCAAGCAGCCGATGAAATGCCTCATCAGGGATTTCAAAGCCTGGGAAGTTGGTTGCCTTTGCACGCTGTGGTGTCTTCTGTGATCGGCGCTGTACTTGTCCGATTTTCGGGGTTAATAAGAGATCGACTAATGGTTGAATAACGGTTTCAAAGTCTTGTTTCTGCTGGCTAACAAAGTTAGCGAGTTCAATTAATTGCAGCCAAATGGTTGTCAAACGTTCGATTTGGTCTGCGTGGAAGGTTGATCGGAGTCCGATACCTGCCATTTTTTCTCGCACGCTCCCGCGTGTCCATACTGGCATATAAATTTCATCTAGCAGTTCATTATTTTCATAAGTGAGAATCTCGACTTCCGCGACAAGCCCCGTTTCGATGAAGTCTCGCTCAAACACTAAGTCATAAAATAGTCCAGCAGCTCTATCAAGTACCTGATTCGCCAATCTGTAAGAAGATTGGATGAGGTGATTTAGTGTTAGCTGTTGGTTATCTTGCAACTGCCAGAATTCTATCATTGGTTCGATATTCTGGCTGAGTGCGTCGGTTTTTGGGCCGGCGACTTCCTCGTGAAAATGTTCATTGAGGTATTCCATGTAGAATTCGACGAAAGCGAACATTGTGTTCCGTAGTTCTCGCACCACGAGGTCGTCCCAAACTTTATTGTGAACGCGTTGTCCGGGGCTAAGTACGAGTGCGCGCAGCCGAGTCTCAACGCCTTGCTGGAACTGTGACATGAGTTGGTGAGCGTGTTGGTTCGCTTTTATCGTGTACGCTTCTATTTTCTTTGAACTTTCAGTGATCGCTGTCTCAATTTCTTCCTTAGATGCCTTGAACGTGATAGGTTTTAACTTGAATGTGTCAGGTTCAAGTGGATCGTAGACAGCTGCTGTAGCAAGTACTTGAATAGGGTCAAGCACTTCAGTTGTCTCCGATGTCTCCGCATCTTCATCGGGAACCAAAATATCGGACAATCGGGTATTCAGTGTTAGAGTGTACTCCAAATCCGCTGGGTCCGGGTATTTCTTAATATGCGTTCGGAGCACGACGAGAATTAGGTTGTGATCATTAGCGAGTATTTGGTCAAACAGAATATCCTCATTGAGATGGACACGATGTATGTGGGTCTGCTCGGGGATGATAACGGTTGCTGAGTGCATAGCATCGGCGTGTGTATCATCAATTCGCGCGAGTATATAACCACCCGTTTTAACGGTACTCGGTATTGCTAAACGTGCTTTCAAAACATCTTGTACAAGTTCAGAAAGCGTCAGGGATTTTCCCACGTTTTGGATGATTATGTCCGAGATAACACCATCGGCGAAATCTGTGATTTGGCGCGCATTCCGCTCCAATTCCTGTATACTTCTGTGGACCCGATCGTAGTCGTCGTTCGTCTCAGCAGCGACTTTCGCTTCATCGATCCAAGAGACCCATGCTCCGGGTCGTGGTCGCATTTTAACGGTAAGATTGCCATCTTCTGAGTCGAAACCGGGTAGAATGTCGCCTTCCGAAGTTTCTTTCGGTGTCCAAATGATCAGATGTTTATCCGATTTAACACCGAGTCCCAAGCCAAACGTATCTCCCCAACTCATCCGTCCCTCAATACTGGATTTAATCTTATCAGTCAACGTGAAAAGCGTTTCTGAACGAAAATTAAGTGATAATCCTTGCATTGGGTTGGTCTAATATGTGCCTTTCAAATATTTTGGGCAAATAAATTTGCAAATGACCGGTATATCCACAACGCTGTTAAAAAAACACGTTGTAGCCGGTCCGTTAAATGAATTTTAGGTTGACAATAGACCCGGCATAAGACAGATATTATCTGTATAGGACTTACGCGCCCCTGCCTGTAGACGGGGTTTGGAAACTCTGCCTAGCTTACATCAACCGAAATAATAGGAAAAACAGATAAGCACTTTGTTTCCGTCTTATCGGCTAATCTGATGTCTACGAGTTGTGTGACAAGTTTCGGCAGGTTATTGAGCTTCAAGTCCCCATGTATCCCAGCCGCTTGTCTGTTTACGAGCAAATAGTTCAATTTTAGACTGATGCGGAAACATTTGCTCAATACGTTTGCGCACCACATCCGGTTTTTCTGAATGGCGTGTCCGCTTCGTCTGAACGAGTTGCCGAATGTTTCTTGCGCCTCTCGGTTGCGGAATTCGCCCACGTTTGAAAACGAGGCACAACTCACACTGGCTCATCGTATAGGATCCGGGATTCACACGTTGTTTATCCCAAACGAAAGCGACCGTCGCCCATTTAAAGCCCCAAGCCTTTCCGAGCCGAATCGCCTGGTCCAGGTGTGGAGACGATGTCCACATAAAAAGCAGGCTATTCTGTTCGCTGATTGCAGCAATATCCCATGTCTCCATTTCTGAAACGGGAACAGTCGGATAGTGTCGCACTGCGCCGCCACTATCCTTACCACCACAGGTATGTTGGAGTTGCCCCCTGTAATCCCACGGCGGATCTGCATAAATAATACTGTACTTTTTATTTGGAAATGGAGCGTATAATGCCATCAATTCTTATTGCGCTTCAACACTGAGTCCCTCTTGTGGGATGTCATTGTTAGCGACGAGTTTGTCTCGGTCAAAAATGAAATCACTGCGTGAACTTCCGAGGCTTTCGCCCTCTTTTTGGCGTTCACGGAAGTATTGCGGAAGCGTTAGGCCGGTCATGCGTATAGCGTCTTCAGGGCACGCCTCAACGCAGTATCCACAAAAGATGCATCGGAGCATATTGATCTCAAAGACATCGGGGTACTTTTCGCGCTGGTAACCTTCCTTAGTTGTCCAGCCTTCGGGTGCCGGTGCCGCTTGAATCGTGATGCAATCAGCAGGACAAGCGGTCGCGCATAGGAAGCATGCTACGCACTTAATTTCATCTTTTTCTGTGGTCGTCAATTTGTGGATGCCGCGATACCGTTCGTTCCGCTCCTCCACACTTCTTGGATCTTCTGGGTACTGGTAAGTTAGTTTCTTTTTAGGAATATGCTTCAGTGTGGTCAACATCCCTTTAATCAATCCTGGGAGGTAGAGTCTATCCCAAAAAGACATCTCTTCATTGAGTTTCATGACATTCCTTTCTATCTTGTGTGAACCACCAGTTATGGCGAATGTGCGACTGTAGGCACATCGAAATAAGCACTAAGTGGCGAGTTTTGCAACGGTATAATTCGGTGCTTCTTCGGTAATATCAATATCGTGTGGATGGCTTTCTCGGTACCCGCTGCTCGACATTCGAACAAATTGGCTGTTCGTACGTAGTGCGTTAATATCAGGGTTTCCACAATACCCCATCGCTGAACGGATACCACCTACCAACTGATAGACGAAATTACTCAATTTACCTTTATGAGGGACACGCCCTTCAATTCCACGCGGGACGAGTTTGGATAGATCTTCGGTACTATCAGACAGATTCCGTGCGCTCCGTTTCCGCAATGCCCCGATAGACCCCATCCCTCGGTGGAGTTTATAGGTTCTGCCCTGATAGATGACGGTATCGCCTGGGCTTTCGTCCGTACCTGCAAGCAAACTTCCAATCATGACGGAACTTGCACCTGCACCGATCGCTTTTGCGATATCTCCAGAATAACGGATACCGCCATCAGCGATGATAGGCACACCTGCTTTATCTGCTTCTTGCGCGCAGTCGTAAATGGCTGTGATTTGCGGGATACTCACACCTGCAACGACGCGAGTTGTACATATAGAACCGGGGCCAACCCCGACCTTCACTGCATCGGCCCCTGCATCAATCAGGCTGCGTGTTGCTTCAGGCGTGACAACATTACCGGCGACAAGTTCAACATTTGGAAAGTGGGACTTCAGGTATTCCGTCGATCGGATAACGTTTTTGGAATGACCGTGTGCCGTATCTAATACGATCACATCGACACTCGCTTCCACCAAACGGTCAATATCTTCCAGTGGCGTTGACGGGAGAATTGCGGCACCGACCCGTAAGCGTCCAGCGCTATCTTTACATGCCTGAGGAAACATTTGGACCTTATCAATATCTTTAATTGTAATCAACCCACGGAGTCGAAAATCTTCATCTACGATTGGCAGTTTTTCTTTACGAGATTTGTGGAGTATTTCTTTGGCTTTGTCGAGTGTAATTCCTGGGGATGCGGTAATCAGTTTCTCTTTCGGGGTCATCCGCTCGGTTACGGGGAGGTCGAGATTGTTTTCATATTTAAGATCGCGATTGGTAATTAAACCGACGAGGTACCCGTTCTCGGTAACAATAGGCACCCCACCGATGTGGTAACGCTCTGTCACCGCCAAGGCATCACGGATGGTTTTATCCGCTGTCAGTGTGATCGGTGCGGTAATCATACCGCTCTCAGATCGTTTGACTCGATCGACTTCAGATACCTGTTCGTCGATTGAGCAGTTATAATGGATGATTCCGATGCCTCCCTCCCGTGCAAGTGCGATAGCGAGGGTAGATTCAGTGACCGTATCCATAGGCGCGCTACAGATAGGAATGTTTAGCCGGAGGTTACGCGTCAGTTGCGTACTCGTATCCACTTGGTCCGGCATCACATCCGATTCAGCCGGAATCAGCAAAACATCGTCAAATGTTAACCCTTCTTTTGCAAATTTCGGGGGGAAGACATCGGACATTTTAGTCTCCATCGGAATCGCCTCCTTATAGCAAGTTGAGATTGACAGGATAGACTCAGAAACGGTGATTAGGACACCGCTGCGGGACACAAGTTGTGCATTTACACGGAAAAACGTCGTTCTCCAATCCTTCACAGATATTATAGTATATTTTCTCAGGCTTGTCAAAACATTTGTAATTATACAATATGACGAAAATTATAGCAACCAATTTTTTCTCGCAAAAATCCATATCTGTGATATAATAGTTGTCAGTTATCAGTTATCAGTTGTTGAAGGAGATTTAGAATGGATAACCTAAACGTTGGAATTGTTGGACTCGGTTGGGTCGCGGGGGCGCACATAGAAGCCTTTAAAGCCGTTACGGGTTCGGATGTCACAGCTATTTGCTCACGTCGTGAACACGACGAAGTTGTATTGGCAGAGACTTATGGAACGCCGCTGAAAGCCTATACCGATTACAGTAAGCTGCTTGCTGACCCAGACGTACATATTATCGATATTTGTACACCACACCCTTTTCATGCCGAACAAGCCATCGCTGCTGCAGAAGCTGGGAAACACCTCATCATTGAGAAACCGATCTGCCTCACATACGAAGATGCCAAAGCGATTCGGGACGCAGTGAAAAGCAACGGTGTTAAGGTGTGTGTCTGCTTTGAGTGCCGATATAGTGCGCATTTTACGATGATCCGTTCGGTCATTGACAACGGACTTCTCGGTGAACTTCACTATGCTGAGGTTGACTATTACCACGGTATCGGACCTTGGTATGGACAATACGAATGGAACATCAAAAAAGATTTCGGTGGAAGCACCCTCCTCACGGCGGGATGTCATGCGCTTGATGCGCTCCTCTTTTTTATGGATGGCAACGTCGAAGAGGTAACCAGTTATCACACACAGTCCACCGGTGCTGACTTTCAACCCTACGAATACAAGACGACGAGTGTGAGTCTACTTAAGTTTGAAGGCGGTGGAAAGATTGGGAAGGTCACCTCCTGTGTTGATTGTTTGCAACCCTACTACTTCCACATCCATCTTGTCGGAAGCGAAGGGAGTCTTCTCGATAACCGTATCTATTCAGCGAAACTTAAGGGGATGGATAAGAGTCAATGGAGTACACTTGAGACCTCACTCATTGATTCCGGTGATGTTAGCGATCATCCGTATGAACCACAGTTTCAAGCATTTATAGACAGTATCGGACGAGATGAACCGATGCCGTTGACCGATTTCGATACGGCGTTTGAGACGCACCGTGTCGTGTTCGCTGCTGATATGTCCGCCGAAGCAGATGGCAGAACGGTTAAACTTTCCGAACTCGCCTAAACTACCACCGCATCGCTGCCTCGCGATAGATTTGGATCTGTTCCATATTGCGAGGCACCGAGACTTGGATGGACTTGCGTTTCCGGTTCATGTCCTTAATCACGATTGGTGCCCGGAGCATATTCGTCATCGTAACAATGCCGGAGCGGTAGAAAACCCACATCCGTTGTTCTGTGTAAGGGTTGAGAACGTATTCTGAAGTGTGTTCGGAGGGGTGACCGCCTGCCCCAGTAAAGAGGTCATACTTCGGGTATGTAAGTTCAACACTTGTATCGTGTCCCTCTAATACGAGTTTTTCAGGTGGCGGTTTCGGTGAATAACCGCTTAACTTACAGTCCCGAATCCGGATCGGCGCACTTGATTTGTTAATCAGGTGTAGCGAGACGACGATAGCGAGGCGGTGGTTATCGTCTCGATTGATGAACCATGTGTCCTCTCGAATCACCTCCACGGTTAGTCCGGGGATACGGCTTTTTTTGTGGTAAACAACTGCTAGTACGATGAAACTGATCACACCGAGTACTACCCAATTGCCGGTCGGAGTCGCTAAAAATTGCAGCAGTTGCTTTAAGGCTTGTTGTAGCACGCGAACTCCTTAATGAGGGTCTCTTCTGAAACCACACCGTGTCGTCTGATAACCGGTGGTGAGACAGAGATGTCGTACACCGTAGAAGGGATAGGTCCGGGTGTCTTACCGCCATCAACGATCAGATCGATTCGCGAAGCGAGTTCTTCACTAATTTCTTCTGGCGAGATGGCTGGCGGTTCGCCTGATAGATTCGCGCTCGTTATTGCCGCAGGTCCTCCAAAGGCTTGGAGGACCTGTAGGAGGAGTGGGTTATCTGGGATGCGCACGCCGACGGTATCACCACCGGCTGTCAGTACCGGAAGCAGGTTCTTTGCCTGAACAACGATTGTCAAACCGCCGGGCCAAAACCGATCTGTGAGGTGAAAGAAGTAGTCGGGTAAGTTTTGGGCAACGCGATGCACATCGTCAACCGAACTGAGAACAAGTGGAATCGGTTTACCATCTGGTCGTCCTTTGAAAGTATAGAGTTTTTGGACGGCATCTGGATTAAAAGGGTCCGCTCCAATTCCGTAAACTGTATCGGTTGGGATGGCAATAATTCCGCCTGATTTCAAGGTTTCCACGGCTGCTTTTTTAATTTTTCCTTGCGGATACATAAGGCGACTCTTGATTCTCAAGTGCGTTTCTTTAATCTGAAGAAACACCCAAGCAAAAACCCCTCCATTACATTCTTTGTTCGATAGTCCCGTTTGGCGTAGCATTCAGAGAGAGTTCATCTCGAAGTCCCTGCTGATATTTCTGGTAGGCAATCCCTGCAATCATTGCACCGTTATCCGTACACAGGTTCATGGGTGGATAGTAGACTTGCGTGCCGATCTCCGCCGCCGCAGTTTTCAGCGAAGCGCGAAGTGCACTATTCGCGGCGACTCCACCGGTCAACGTTATCGTTTTTGCACCGGTGGACTTCGCGGCAGCGATTGACTTGTAAGTTAGGACATCCACGACAGCGGCTTGGAAGCTCGCAGCAATATCTTCGATGGTTATCGCGTCTGGGTCCGTGTTTTTAGCGTCTACCTGTCCGTTTTCAACGAGTATACCTGCCCGCCGCGCCTTCTCCACAAAATAGCGGACCGAGGTCTTGATACCACTGAAGCTGAACTGGTAGTCCCCACTATTCCGCATCGGTCTCGGAAAATCTATTGCTGTAGGGTTTCCTTTCTGTGCGAGATCGTCAATGATCTTGCCGCCGGGGAAACCGAGTCCGAGGTACTTTGCGACTTTATCGTAGACTTCACCCGCGGCATCGTCTTGTGTGCTGCCCAAGACTTTGTATTGCCACCCTTCATGAACCTCCACGAGCAGCGTATGCCCACCAGAAACCGTGAGACAGACGTGTGGAAACGTTAGGGTATCATGCACCATATAATTGGCGTAGATATGTCCCTCAATGTGGTTGATACCGAGCAGCGGTAAGTTGTAGCAATAGGCGAGGCTCTTTGCTGCTGCGACACCGACGAGCAATGCCCCGATTAATCCGGGACGATTTGTCACCGCAATCGCTTCGAGGTCTTTGAATGTAACATCCGCCGCTGCCAATGCCTTATGAACAATGTAGTTGATCGCCTCAATGTGTTTGCGGGATGCAAGTTCTGGGACAACACCGCCGTATTCTTGATGCACCTCAATCTGTGAGGCGACGATATTGGAAAGCACTTCTTTGCCGTCAGCAACGACCGCTGCAGCGGTTTCATCACATGAGGTATCAATACCGAGTATTTTCATTTTTTTCCGAATAAGTAGATTTGGACGTAGTTAATTTTTTTGTACGCAAAAATCTGCGTCATATTTTTCTTCGCTGGATTAGGGTTTGTCGGTTCAGGTTCGGTTTTAGCCAGGTTTTTCCGTGTGGTGCTGTCCTCTAAGACTCTTTGTTTAACTGTAAACGGGCAGAAATCGGTAAATCAAATAGTTCTTCACGCAACAAACGCGTTGAGAAAAATAAAACCTCAAGATTCTCAATATCACCGGTGTTTGGATTGAAACGCGCGATGATCTCGTCAGCAAGTTCTTCGCTCTCCTGTTCTGGATATGGAGGACAAGTGTTTACGTACAAAATATCGGTATCTCTGTCATATTGAAAGGTTAAGTTCTTTTCCATTTATAGTAGATCCCGTAATTACCTTTACAATGGGCGGGGTTCCAAACCCCGCCTGCAAAGGGGCTGCTGTCTGTCAAAGTGTAAATATATTTTCAAAATCCACTATAATATCCATAGGTGTCAATTATTTAGGGATTTGACGGTATTTTGTATGCGTTATTATAGACATGCCACCCCTACGGGGTTCAAGAGTTGGTTGAGACGTTTTTCTATAAACATAGCGTTCCTACGGAACTCAAGAGGTTTTGATGTCTGAAAAGTTTGTGTCTAAGTTCCGGTTCGGTTGCAAACCGAACCTACTGGGCCTTGGAGCCTTGGATTGAGGCGGTTATTTTTTAGTGAACTGCTTCCCCGGCAGTTGCTGGACGACACCTTTGAGCTCCAACATCAGCAGCACGCTTGAAACCTGACTAATCGGGAGTTGCGTCGTGCGAACGATGGTATCAATATGCGATGCGGGGTCTTCAATAGCATCGAAGACAGTCCTCTCATCCGGTGTTAAATCTGGCGGAGGTGTAATCTGGGGAGGTTGTTCCGCTTCTACGGGTTGTGCGGATGCGCGTTCAGAAGCACGCTTTTCGACGCCTGGTGCTTGTTGGGAAGGTTCGGTCTCTGCTTCCGGCATCGGTGATGCTGGTTCGGTGGACTGTATCTGGCTTAGCGCGTGCCGTGGTAACTCGTTGAGGAGATCATCGACAGTATTGACAAGTTTCGCTCCGTTATTGATTAATTTGTGGGTGCCGGTTGAGAGTTCCGAAAATATCTCACCGGGTACAGCGAACACTTCCCTTCCCTGTTCGCCGGCGAGGCGTGCAGTGATGAGCGCGCCGCTGCGGTTCGATGCTTCCACGACGACCGTTCCGAGGGTTAACCCGCTAATGATACGGTTACGTCGTGGAAAATTTTTCGGTTTTGGTGTAGTCTCCATTGGAAATTCGGAAATGAGTGCACCGGATGCCGTAATTTTCTCCGCGAGATCGGTATTCGTGGCTGGATAGATGAAACTCAACCCGCTTCCCATGACCGCGATTGTTCTGCCACCGGCTTCCAGTGCCCCTCGATGTGCTGAGGTATCGATTCCCCTCGCTAATCCACTAACAACTGTCAATCCACGCTGCGCAAGTTGATAACTCAACCGATAACTCGCCTTCCGACCATAATCTTTTGCATCACGAGAACCGACAAGCGCGAGGCTCAGTGAATCTTCTGATGTCAGTTCACCTTTGATGTATAGCACGATCGGTGGTGTATCAATTTCCTTCAAATGTGACGGATATGCGTCATCATAAAGCGTCAGCACCTGACACCCGTATTCCTGTATTAGTTCGAGTTCGCGTTCTATCGGATATTGAACCGGTTTACGTTGCAAGAGATCGCGCATAGCAGGCGTAAGACGGTCTATCTTACCGAGTTCATCAGATGTCGCCTGAAATGCCCGCTCCGCACTTCCAAAAGCATCACGCAAGATTTGGACGGTTTTGAGTCCAACACCTTGAATCATATTCAAATGAATTAGGCTGATCGTCTCATTAGAGAGCATAGTTACCTTGCGCGATGTACCGATGGGGTGACCTTGGCAGGAGTGTCTGTAAACATATCGTCCTCAATTGAGATTACAATATCCCATCTACAGCGTTTTATTCTCCTGCTGTCCCTGCTTCAGTTGTTTCTTCAGGTGGAAGTGCATAATAGAGTTCAATTTCTTGAATCTTCTTGTATTCGCCTGCACTTGGTGCCCCTGTTTCGCCGCGTGTGGAGCGTTTCTGTCCGCCTACGCGTCGAGAATCGGAACGCCGCGGCACTTTCAGACGAAACTTCGTCGTCATGATCGGGTCTCCCAAGGTGAACCGATAAGTCGGACGCATGTTATCCCGGACCTCTTTTATTGTGATCCATTTGCCGTCTTCATCCATATATTGAGCCGCGAAGAATTCCATTTGTCCCGGCTCGGCTTTCACGACTACCTGTTGAATCTTTTGTGGGTTCCGCCATTTAAGGACTGCTTCAGTGTAGTCGTCAGACTCTAGTTGTGATGCTTCATCCTTCTCATCTTCGAGAATGGGTCCTGTCTCTCCAACCGAGTACATATTATCGTCGTGGAATTTGGAATCCTCGCTCGCCGCATCAAGTGCGATATTTTTGCTCCAGTTATAGTTAGGGTTTGATGCGAGGATACACCCTGACATCCCGATGACCACACAGAGGGCCATCACCAATAATACAAAACGCATGAATGCCTCCTTAGTCGTTTGGAACGGAAGAAGTCCGGTCCTTGATAGTATTATGCAGTTGAGGTGGTGTTGAATGAATATCCAAAATTTAATAGTCAACGAGGTGTGCTCGCGATTCGTAACTTCAAACAACAACCCTCTCAGTTCTGGCTTCCATTTTACTCTAATTCGAGTAAATCATCAAGTTCTTTTTCTCGACTTTCTGAAGCCTCTTCTGCCTCTACCTGTGCGGCGGTTTTGTAGCCGTAGAGTTCGATTTCTCGGATTTTAGCAGCTGCGCGGCGGTTGCTATCCCATCCGCGGAACCCGCCGGACCTTGCGCGTCGCTGCCGATTCAGAAGTGCGTCGTCTTTAGTTCCTAGGACCCGCAGCCGAATACGATCTGTTGGGAACGCGACCAAGACTGAAACCTGTATCGGACTCTGTTTAACGCTTTTCACATCTTTAATCAGCTGCCAGTCTTCGTTGGCTGTAATGCTGCCCTTATTGGCGTAAATATCAAACTGTGCTAAATTATCCGAGTGTATAACAATTCTGCGGATAACCTTTTTTTCTGGCAGTGTGATAATGACTTGTGATGCAGAATTTGCTCCCATCATCCCATCCGAACTTGTGGGGAACGTCGTTTCGCCGATGGTGTTCAACTTACCGTCAATTGCTTGCGGGACTGTTGACTGTGTGCCTTCCATCAGTGCATAATTATCGCTCCACTCCTGCTCCGAAAAGAGCGCGCTGCATCCGGTCATGAAGATCGTCATGAAAATCAAACAGATTAATGAGAAGGTTGCTGTAAATTGATAAAACATTTCCAACTCCTTTTTTAGGAAATAGTGTTATTCGTTTACCACTCGTGTCGCAGCTTTACGTGAGTCTACTCGGGCTATAGTGTCCAGATGCGTATTCACAACTGGGATCCCACCTTGGGGGGGCCTGTTACTGTGAAGGCACATCTGAGAAGGACACACGTTACAGTTGGACGATTGAGTCGCTAAAGAGTATTTTAACACGACTTTAGGCGAAACGTCAAAAGAATTTTTGAAGGCTTCAACGAAATAATGGTAGTGCCAGTCCGTTATAAGGTTCGGATCTTTGTTGGGACTGGAAGGTTGTGATAAGGGATTTAGGGTTTCCCTTCTCGCTGTTGAGGTTAGATGCCTCGGCAGCGAGAATAGGGATGCGTAATTGTGGGGTTTACTATAAACCGATATTCATGTTCTGTTCCAATGCGTCTCAAGGATTGAGTGTCTTTGTGGACTTACGCGGTTAGGAGCGTGCCAAGAATTTCCAAGTTGTTCCTTGTGGCGTATCCTGAATCTCAACATTCAACTCTTTCAGCCGGTCGCGAATCTTATCGGATGTCTCCCAATCTTTTCGATTGCGTGCATCCTGTCTTACCTCCAAGAGTAAGTCAACAAGCGGTTCGATTTTCGCCTCGTTATCGGTGGCACTATCTTGTATCTCGGTATCATAGATACCGAGGACTTGACAAGTTTCAGTCAACGCTTGATAGGCCTGCGCGAGTACTGGCGTTTCCGATTCATCAAATGTACTGAGTGATTTGTTAACTTCACTGACAAGCGTAAAAATAGCACCGAGTGCCTGTGCGGTATTGAAGTCGGTGTCCATTGCCTGCGTAAACTGGGATTTCATCTCCTGTACAGCGTGCTGTAACGGTGCATCCATCGGTTCACTCAAATCGATGTCCCTATCGTATTTTTTTAGTGCGTCCAAACAATTGTTCAAACGTCTGATTGCGCCTTCCGATTTTGTCAAACTCTCTTGATTGTAGTCGAGCGGATGTCGGTAGTGTGCCGAAATAAGAAAGTGTCGAATGACTTCGGTGGGATAGTGGTCGAGGGCATCTCGGAGGAAAATAAAATTCTTCTCCGATTTTCCCATCCGTTTACCATCAATTTTTAAGAAAGCGACGTGCATCCAGTATCGTGCGAATGTATTGCCGGTCGCCAATTCGCTCTGCGCGATTTCATTTTCATGGTGAGGGAAGAGTAGGTCTTCGCCGCCGGCATGAATGTCAATCGTTTCGCCGAGATGCTTCATCGCCATAGCGGAGCACTCAATGTGCCATCCGGGTCTACCTTTGCCCCATGGGCTGTCCCAAGAAGGTTCTCCGGGTTTCGCGGCTTTCCACATATCAAAATCTCGCGGGTTTTCTTTCCGTTCGTCAACTTCGACGCGCGCGCCAGCGAGTAAGTCTTCCGGTTTTCGATTGGAAAGTTTGCCGTATTCGGCGAACGCATTCACCCGATAATAAATGCTTCCATCAATGACGTAAGCTGCGCCTTTGTCAATTAGGATTTGAATCAGGTTTATCATGTCTTGAATGTGTTCAGTTGCTTTCGGATGGACATCTGCGAGGTGAATACCGAGGCGTTGAGAATCTTCAAAGTAGGCTTCACTGTTCTCATGTGCGAGTTGTTTTGCACTGGTACCTAACTCAGCTGCACGCCTAATAATCTTGTCATCAATATCAGTCAAGTTTTGAACTAGTTTAACGTTATAACCTTTATATAGAAGATAGCGTCGAATGATATCGGTTACCAGAGCAGTGCGGGCATTTCCCATGTGAATGTAATCGTAAACGGTCGGACCGCAACTGTAAATCGTGACTTGTTCAGGATTCAGCGGTTCAAAATCTTCCAATCGCCGGTTCAGCGAGTTATAGATTTTCATTTTTAAATTATGGGTTCCTGGGTTGCCCTTCATTTCGTTTCGGGCAGGTTTTCGGTTAATTTCATGCTGAGTTTGTAATCGGTTCGGCTGTAAAGGCAAAGAGAAGACAAAAAGCGTCTATCGCTGAGAAAGGCAAACGGTCGCGTGGGCAACAATTGCCTTACCCTCTCCGACGACACCTAATTCTTCTGCCGTAGTTGCTTTAACGTTTACCTGTCCTATGGTAATTTCGAGTGTTTCGGCGAGTCTTTGTCGCATCTGTGAGATGTAAGGTGCCAATTTTGGGCGTTGTGCGATGACTGTGCTATCTATATTTTCGATTTGGTAGCCACACTCCTTAACTTTCAATGCGGTATCGCGTAGAAAAACGAAACTATCCATCCCCTTATAACGCGCATCGGTATCAGGAAAATGCGTTCCGATATCCCCGAGTGCAGCCGCGCCTAAAATTGCATCTACAATTGCGTGTGTGAGGACATCAGCATCCGAATGTCCGAACAATCCCAAATGATATGGAATCTCAACACCGCCCAAAATCAATTTTCGATTTTCGGCCAACCGATGAACGTCGTAGCCGATACCTACTCGTATTTTTTGCATAGACACTCATTGTGGGAGGAAAAAAACGGCACCAGAGAGAAAAACGGCTACCAGTGCGTCGGATCCGAGAGTAGGACTTCAGCGACTCGTAGGTCCTCCGGTGTCGTTATCTTCATATTCGCGTACCTACCCATGACTAACTTCACAGGAAATCCGAGTTGCTCAACAAGCGCGGCATCGTCGGTTGCTGTGAGTTGTTGTGCCCGCGCTGTTTGGTGTGCTTCCTCTAACAGAGATTTCCGAAAGACTTGTGGTGTCTGCACTGACCAGAGTCGTTCTCGGAGCGGGGTTTCAGCAATAAAAGCGTTTTCGTCAGCGATTTTAATTGTATCTTTGACGGGGACAGCGGCAACAGCGGCACCGTATTCGTCAGCCGCAGCCAAACAAGCAGAAATTGTCTCATCGGTTACAAAAGGACGCACGCCATCGTGTACCACGACGAGATCGACATCTGCCGACAGAGCACGGAGCCCGTTATAGACAGACATCTGCCGAGTCTTTCCACCTGCGACAAGTTCTTGGACCTTTGTAAAGGTATACGGTTCCAAAACTTTCGTTCGGCAATCGCTGAAATCGTCTTTGTTGACAATAACAATAATTGCATCCACAGCCGTATTATTTTCAAACCGCTGAAGCGTATGCGTTAAAATCGGTTTCCGTGCCAGTTTTAGGTACGGCTTCTTCACCGAATTAGCCATTCGGTTCCCTTTACCAGCTGCGGGAATAAGAACGCAGATCTTGCTGTTCATGAGTGTCCACTTCATCTTCTTTTATCCGAGTGAAGATCATCTGTCCCGCGCTTGTCCGCAACATCTGCGTGACCTCAACGTTAAGTGTTTGACCGATGTAGGGTTTCCCTTCTTCAACGATGACCATAGTGCCATCATCAAGGTAGCCGACCCCTTGGTTCGGTTCTTTGCCCTCTTTTAGAAGTAGGACTTGAATCACCTCACCGGCAATTACAACAGGACGAACGGCATTTGAGAGTTCATTGATATTAAGAACCTTTACGTTCTGCAATTCAGCGACTTTATTGAGGTTTAGATCGTTTGTTATGATCGTAGCCTCAAGTTTTTGACCGAGATGAACTAATTTCGCATCAACTTCTGGTAGATGCGGCACCTCTTCTTCAGTAATTTCTACCTCAAGTGCTGGGTTGTTCTGAAGCGCACGCAGGATGTCAAAACCACGACGTCCTTTATTTCGACGGAGTGGTTCTGTAGAATCTGCGATATGTTGCAACTCATTAAGAACAAAACGCGGGATCACAAGTGTGCCTTCTATAAATTTTGTCTGGCAGATTTCAAGGATCCTACCATCAATTATAACACTTGTGTCTAAAATTTTGAAGTTATTTTTAATTTTTCCCGCAGGTGCATCGACATGTTGATCAGAACCATCTGATCCGAGGACCGGCGAAAAAGACAGCCTTGTAGAAAAACGATAACCTGTTACAAGACCGATGTAACCTATGCCGAGCGCGATTACCACTTTAAGTTTATCGTCTAATTGAGAAAAAAGATGTAGTATGCTGGACGAAATTAATATACCGATAGAGAGTCCTATCAAACTGGCTATAACGCCACGTAGGACTGGTACTTGTAAGCAGAGCTCGGCACCGACAAGGAGGAGTGCCGCAATAAGACCGATTAATGTGACCCACGGATCATCATAGATAATATAACAACTTGCCGCACTTGCGACGACAAAAAAGAGACGAATACCCCAAACTTGCATTTTGTATCCTTTATATTCTGCACGAAATTTCTAAATATAAGACATATTTGGGTTACAGGTTGGGAGACACCCAAGCAAAGACACCGACAAGTCAGAGATGTCCCGATGTTTTTCTACGTGTTCGCCGTCTGTCCAAAACTCGTAGAAAAATAGAAACACTCTTGAAAATACGACGCGGAATGGGCAGAAATTACCTAAACTTTAGTATATGTTAAAATCGACACAAAAGTCAAGTTAAATTGTTAAATTTGCAAAGTTAACTGCGTCAGGACGGACGCATTTTTGACTGCAGCCTGTTCTGTTAGATGAGATTTCCCGGAAACATAGCGTTCTGGTGGAGAACCCAAACTGGGAAGTTTGTGGTACAAAAGCGCAGCATGCGTAAGTCCTATAAGTAAAGGAATACCGGAAAGGTGGTGGAATGTAACGGCGTGACAGTGTATTGTGGGATCTTCTGATATCAAACGTTCGCTATTCTCCTAAAGCTGTTAGGCTGTCGTATACATCGCTAACACCGACAAGTTGAATGTCTGCGTCGATATCTAAGCCTTTACGGTTATATTCGGGGAACATCACCCGTGTGAACCCCAATTTTGCGGCTTCTCGGATGCGTCTGTCGACGTGTGTCACAGGTCGAATTTCGCCGCCGAGTCCAACTTCACCGACCATGACAGTTTTCCGATCTATCGGCATTTCGCGATGGCTTGAACATATCGCCATCAGGACACCGAGGTCTATACCGGGTTCATCAACACGTAATCCGCCGGTAACATTCACAAAAACATCTGAATCGCCGACGTTGATGCCTACACGTTTATTGAGAACAGCGATCAGCAGTGCAATGCGTTGCCGGTCTACTCCTGCTGTGGTATTGCGAGGGTTACCGTAGTTGGTGGGGACGACGAGTGCCTGTACCTCCATGAGTAAAGGACGGGTCCCCTCCATGCTTGAGACAACGACTGAACCTGATATCTGTTCTTCCCTGTTGCTGAGAAAAATTTCTGACGGGTTCATCACATCTATAAGTCCGGTGCTCCGCATTTCAAATATACCGATTTCATTCGTTGAACCGAATCGGTTTTTGATGGCTCGAAGGATACGATAGATATGATGCCGTTCACCTTCAAAGTAGAGTACCGTATCCACCATGTGTTCCAAGACGCGTGGACCGGCGATCGTTCCCTCTTTTGTCACATGTCCGATCAGAAACACGGGAATATTCCGATTTTTTGCGCAGATCAGGAGATGAGCGGCGCATTCACGGATCTGGGTAACACTTCCCGGTGCGGACTGAATGCTCGACAAATAGACGGATTGAATAGAATCGATGATGACAACTTTCGGTTTTTGCGCTTCAATATGCTTTTCAATTTCTTCCAAGTTATTTTCACAGAGGACATAAAGTGTATCAGACGCAATACCGAGCCGGGTTGCTCTGAGTTTTGTCTGGCTCACAGATTCCTCACCGGAGACATAGAGTACGTCTCCATACTTCTGACTCAATGCATTACTCGCTTGGAGTAGGAGCGTAGATTTGCCGATGCCGGGATCTCCACCGATAAGTACGACTGATCCTGGCACGATACCGCCGCCGAGGACTCTGTCAAACTCCGACATCCCTGTGAGGTGACGTTCCACCTCGCTCGCTGTGATTTGGGAGATGGGTTCAGGTTCACGAGATGCCTGCCCGATACCACGATGCCGCGACGACGTAATCAGTGTCTCCACCTCTTCGGCGAAGCTCTGCCAACTTCTGCAATTCGGACAGCGTCCGAGTGTTTTTGGCGTTGTGTATCCACACTCTTGACAGACGAATTTGCGTTTTTCTCGTGCCATGTTTATTGATACCTATTGTTAGATCGTGCCAGATTTGATGGATACAAAGGTAGCGAGCCTGAAGAAGCACCCCAGCAAAAACACTCGCTCCTACCCGAAGAGGTGTGTGAAATATTTTTTTAGACCCATCATTTCAAGCGTGACAAAGCACTCCGTTGATTGTGCGTTCTTGATATTACCATTCTCTGTTGAAGAAACGGAATCCTGTTGTCCAGCGCGGTTTACCGGTCAGATTCTCGCCGCCGAGCAGGAGTTGTCCGTATCGGAAAAAGCGTATAGCGACTTCTGTGTTCAATTCGGGTTCGCTGCTTGTCAATCCGACACCTTCAAGGCTGAGTCCTATACGGCGGGACCACAACCATAAATCCACGCCTGCACCAACTCTGGAACGCATGAATCCGGCGCGTGCCCTGAGATAGTCTGTCACATCATGTGCATATTGGATTTCAAACCGGACTGTTTCGTCGCGAACGCCGACACCGATCCTATAATGTGCCTTTGATTGCGGTGAAAGGGAAAACGCCAGTTCGTTATAAAGTCGCTCTTCGAGACTTAGATAGCGGAGTTCGTAATCCCAGCCAAATTGTAGCGGTCTTTCAAAGCGTCCGATTTGCTGCACGGTTCGCTGTGAAAGATCTGTAAAGGCGTTCACGGCTTTATTAACGTTTTCGAGCGTGCGTTGTGCATCTTCAAGCGGTTCAGGGGTATTGATTAATGTCGCGAAAGTACCGTCGCCTTCGTTGAGTGCAGTGAGGAGTCGGCTAACATCTGTTTCCAACGAAGCCACTGCTTCGGTTGTTCTCTGTAAATTCTCTAAGATAGGTGTAATATTTGTTTCACTTGTTTTTATTGCTTCGCTCCCTTGGGCGACGAGCGTCGAAACTTGATTTGCTAATATATTGAAATCTGTGCGAAAATTCTGTGCGATCTGTCGGAATTCTGATGTTGTTGCGCGAGCATCCGAAAATATGGTGTTGAGTTTCGGTGAATTTTGGTTCAGTAGCCTTAAAATTTCACGTGTAATATCGCTCACCTGACTACTGACCATGAGTGAATCGTCTTCCAACTGTCCAAGAAGGTTATTTACCTTGACGAGTGTCTCTTGGAACCGTTTATCGTTTTCTAAGGCAAGTTGTGTCAAAGTCTTGACGGTTTCTTCAGAATCAACACTTAATTTCTCTATGGTTTTACCAGTGGTTGCGACGACTGCACGAATTTCTTTAATAGCGAGTTGAATTGATTCTTGGTTTGCTTGGAGCACTTCATTGGCAGCGGTTGTCAGTTCTATCGCTTGTGTCATACCTGCGCTCGTCTGCTCGAGCAGTTCGAGCGCGTTAACCGGATCCTTTCCAACAATCGGAAGGTCCGTAGGTTTCAAAGGTGGATTTCCGATGGGTCCATTGTCAAGAGCGATGTAAATCTCGCCGACGAACCCGTTCATAGAAATTCTGGCGCCACAGTCTTCCCGTAACCACTTAAATCCATTTTTGACTTTTGCTCTGATATGTACGTTATTCGTATCGGGTTGCAATTCGATTGCGGTCACTTTACCGATAGGTACACCGGACAAGTAGACTCCCGCTCCGATATAAAGGCCGTTGACAGATTGAAATTGGAACGTCAACTCATCGCCAGCGGTCGCCCAGGGCCAATTCTCGGCATTTGTCAGAAGTATCGTCAACAAAATGATGGCGATGAGAACCATTAAACCGACTTTTACAGACGCTGTCCAAAAATTCATGTTATCTCCCGGTATACGCTTTCAAAATAGGATTTTCCATTTTGAGAATTTGGTCTGGTGCTCCGAAGAGGACAAACTGTTGTAAAATGGGATTTTCAATGTTAATAATTTCATCAGGTGTCCCATAAGCGAGTTGACGCCCATCATGGATCATCACCATAAGCGTGCCGACACTGAACGCGCTATGCATATCATGGGTTACAACGATGGATGTAACTTGCAGGCGTTCATTTAAGTCGCTGATGAGTTGATTGATTTCTGTGCAGGTAACCGGGTCAAGTCCGGTTGTCGGTTCATCGTATAAAATGACATCCGGATTAAAAGCGAGCGCACGGGCGAGCCCAACCCGTTTTCGCATGCCGCCGCTTAATTCTGCGGGTCTCAAGTTTTGAACGCCTTCCAAATCAACAAGTTCAAGTTTCTCATCAACAATCTTCAGCCTTTCCTGTTTCGTATAGTTTGTATGCTGGCTGAGCATAAAAGCCACATTTTCTGCAACAGTCATCGAATCAAAGAGAGCGGCAGACTGGAACAACATACCGATTTTCTGGCGTAGGCGGTTCATCTCTTTGGTTTTTAGGTTCGATATTTCTGTGCCATCGAACCAAATTTCACCAGAATCAACAGGGATCAATCCGGCGATAAGTTTGAGTAGGACGCTTTTGCCTGTACCGCTGCGTCCCATAACGACGAGGGTTTCGCCGTTTGGAACGTCAAGGTCTAACCCGTCTAAGACTATTTTACTCCCGAAGCTTTTGCTGACATTTTTAACTGAGATCATAATTTTTTGCGTACAAGACGTGATAAAAGAGGTTGTTTATTTTCCGCGCTACGAAGTCAGGCTTGCGACTGTTTGCGTTACACCAATCCCATGATGTTAAAGAGGATATGATTTAAAACGAAGTCCAAAATAAGAATAGTGACGAGCGAAATAACAGCAGAACCGGTTGTAGCCCTTCCGACCCCTTCAGCACCGCCTGCGGTTGAGATGCTGAATCCCTTATAGCAGCCGACTGCTGCAATTGCCATGCCGAAGGAAGTCGCCTTAATCAGACTGATGAGAACACTACCGACATACAGATTCTTTTGTGCTTCTAAGAGAAAAAAAGAACCGTTGACATCAAATAGCGTAACAACGGCAGTAAAACCGCCGCCAATGCCAGCAAACGTTGAGAAGATCGTCAAGGTCGGTAACATGATCGTGCAGGCAAGGAAACGAGGCACGACCAAATATTTGACCGGATTCGTACCCATTACCTCAAGTGCGTCGATCTGTTCTGTCACTTTCATCGTTGAAAGTTCAGCCGTAATTGAAGCACCAATACGTCCTGCAAGCACGAATGCGGTGATCATCGGACCGAGTTCTTTGACGATCGAGACGCAGACAAACCGCGCGACCGAGCCTTCCACGGCGTAGGGTTTGAGTTGAATGTAACCTTGAACCCCTAATACCATACCTGTGAAAAAACCGGAGACCATGACAACAGCCAAAGAGTTGACACCAATCAGTAGTAACTGCTTAATGAGCAAATCAAACTGAAGAGGGGGACGAAAGATTTGGACAAGTGTCTGAAATAAGAGCGTAAAGGCTTGTCCTGTCTCGGAGAGTACAGTATGTAGCCGGCCTTTGATACGACTTAATATTGATTGGCTCCGAAAGCCGTCATTAGATTCGCGTGTCGCGGATTGCCGATTCATGTTTTTTAATTTGGATTATCAAACCGCATCTGTTTTTTAGTAAAGTAAAGAACGATATCTCCGATTGGTCCGTTACGCTGTTTTTTTATGAGTAGGTACGCTTCGACGCGATCGCCTGCCTCTTCACCTTCGTAATAATCTTCGCGGTATAGAAAGGCGACGAGATCAGCGTCTTGTTCGATCGCGCCGGACTCCCGTAAATCTGAGAGTTGCGGTTGTTTATTTGGACGACGTTCAACTTCACGGCTCAATTGCGAGCAAGCGATGATTGGTACATTCAGTTCCCAAGCGAGAACTTTCAGTGCGCGCGAGATTTCTGAGATCTCTTGCTCTCGAGAGTTGTATCTTCCTGTCCCTCTGAGGAGTTGGAGGTAATCGATGATAATTACCGCGAGTTGATTATGTTCACCTTTCAGACGGCGGCCTTCGGCACGGAGACTTTGCACAGTCAACCCTCGGTTATCATTAATGAGGATAGGTGCTTCGGAGAGTCTGCCAGCAGCTTCTGTCAACGGGCGCCAGTAGTCTTCACTGAATTTACCGGTACGCAACCGTCCAAAATCGATGTGAGATTCTGCAGACAGCATCCGCATGACGATATCCTGGGCGGGCATCTCCAAACTAAATATGGCAACCGGACGTTTATGTTCAATTGCGATATTTTGCGCCATATTTAGGACTAAGGTGGTCTTTCCCATGCTTGGACGAGCGGCAATGATAATAAAGTTCCCGGGCTGCAGCCCCGATGTCATGTGATCGAAATCCATAAAACCGGTTGGAACACCGAGGAACCGTTCTTCCTTGTGAAATAATTTTTCTATTGCATCAATATTGGATGTGATGATCGGATTAATCGGCTGAAACCCGCGCTGCGCGTCGTTTTCTCCAAGTTCAAAGACGGCTTCTTGCGATTGATTGAGTACGTCAGCGAGTTCTATGGTCTCGTCTTGTGCGAGGTCTCGGATTGTGGAACCTGCTTGGATTAACCGACGGCGCGTGGCTTTTTCATATAGAATATCGGCGTAGAATTCCGTACTCTCTGTTTCGACAATGGGTGCTTGGAGTTCATAGAGATATTCTGCCCCGCCTGTTCGATTGATCTGATTTGTACGCTTGAGTTCATCGGCGACGAGGAGTGGATCGGCGTTACTAACGCGTTCATATACGGCGAGTATTGCAGTATAAATGAGTTGATGGTCTGTTGTAAAAAACGCGTCAGAGGTATGTCCAAGCAGCCTAATTACTGTCGGAATGACCGATTTTTCGGTCATCATTGCGCCGAGTACTGCCTGTTCAGCTTCCTTATCAGAGAGGGAATCAATAGCTGCTGCTTGCATAATTATTCTTCACGTTCAATAACGACGCGAAGTTCGACGATGACATCTGTATGCAATTTGAGCGGTACCATAAACACACCGAGTTCTCGGATCGGTTCCGCGAGATCAAGGAAACGACGTTCCAACTCGAAACCTTCACTTCGTAAAGCCTCTGCAATATCCATAGAGGTAACAGAGCCGAAGAGCCTGTCGTTTTCGCCTGCCCGTCTTTTGAGCGTGCAGGTAACGCCAGCAACTTGTGCTGCGATTTCACGGGCGTATTTTCTATCTTTCGCTTCTTGCTGATCGATGACTCGTTTTTGGTGATCAAGGTAGCGGCGGTTCCGTTCTGTCGCGTGCACTGCTAACTGCATGGGCAGTAGATAGTTCCGTGCGTACCCGTCTGCGACTGTCAATACATCACCGGGAACACCGAGTCCTTCAACACTTTTCTTGAGAATTACTTCCATAATTAAAACCTAAAATATTTTTGTGGGCGCAGCGTTATCTGCGTCTGTCCCGTATGCTATCTCGTAAACGGTAACAATGCCATATTACGGGCGCGCTTGACGGCGCGTGTTACCATTCGCTGTTGTTTCGCTGTTAAACCGGTGATCCGACGGCTTACAATTTTTCCACGATCATTAACAAACTTGCGTAGCGTATCCACGTCTTTGTAATCGAAAGATTCGATTTTGTGATAGCGCTGTCTACGACGGAATGCCATATTAAATCTGTTCCTTCATTTAAATTGCTGCGCGTCAAAGTACGTCTGACGCGCTAAGTTAATAAGAAGTTCCGACGCTCGCCTATTGTCGTAAATAAATAGGGGCGATCAGATCTTCTGTAGGATGCTAATTCTTCGATGAACGTCCTTCACTTAAAACGGGATGTCGTCATCCGTTGCGGAAGATGTGCTCGGTGCTTCAGGGGCATCTTGGTAAGAATCTGGTCCAGCCGGTGCAGCTGCGGGTTGTGCATTGGCATAACCGCCTTCTGCTCCATCTTCGTCCCGTCTTCCACCGACGAATTGGAAGCGGTGTAAACGGACTTTAAGTCGGTTCCGCTTCGTTCCATCTTCGGCTTCCCAAGCGTCGTATTTCAGGGAACCTTCAATCAAAATCGGTCTACCTTTAGTGAAATATTCACCGACGATTTCAGCCTGCCTACCCCACGCTTCTATATCTACAAAACAGGTCGTATCTTTTCGTTCACCTTGTTGATCGGTGTAGCTCTCATTCATAGCCAACCCAAAATTCGCGACTGCTGTTCCGCTGGGTAGGAATTTTACTTCTGGGTCCCGAGTGAGATTCCCCATCAGAATAACCTTGTTGTAACTTGCCATGGTTTCTCCTCTCTATATGCTTAACTTGGATTTCTTGCCGCTATTTCGGAAGCAGAAACCCGTTGTCTAAAAGGTGAGATGATGCCTGTTTTAGGCAGACGCTGTTGTCTCTTCGTCTTCCGCGTCGTCATTATCCGTTGTGTCTTCATCTTCTGTATCCGCTGTGGCATCTTCAGCATCTACACTTTCAGTTTCGGTAGCATCGTCATCATTTGACGGTGTCTCTTCTGGCTCAGACGATTCTTTGGCATCAGACGATTCTTTGGCATCAGATGATTCTTCTGGCTCAGATGATTCTTCTGGCTCAGACGATTCTTTGGCATCAGATGTTGGTCGTGTTGTTTCGGCTGCTGGTTTTTCTGCCTCAGCCGCTATTTCGGCTTTTAATTTATCTATATCGTCTTCATACTGCACAATCATAAAGCGTAGGATCGTTTCGATGACACGCAGCGATTGATTTAAAGATGCGACAAAACTCGGTGCACTCTCAAAAATGTAGAGTACGTAATAGCCTTCACTTCTTTTTTGGATCGGATATGCGAGTCGTTTCTTACCCCATGGATCAAGTTTCAGGAGCGTCCCGCCACTTTCGATAATACCCTTTACCTGATCCGTAAGTGCCTCTGCTTCGTTTTCGTCATGATCAGGGGTTATAATAAGCAGGAGTTCGTAAGGTTTCAAATGTTTATGCCTCTCTTTGGACTGGTGGCTCCGTTGTCTTACATAAAACAGGGAGCAGAGATTAATTATATAAATCTCACCTGATGTCTATAGTGACACATCAGATAAAATTGTGTTGGTCAATTTTCGTGCATTTAATTATACCACATATTAACTGATATATCAACCAAAAAATCACATTTCTGTGTGCAAGGCATTGCGTTTTCGTTATCAGTTATCAGTGAGTTATCAGATGGCCTTCGTAGTTCGTAGAAATGTTACACCTGTGTAACATTTGACCTGGATAGGTTATTGGGATAAACGCAGTGGTTGTAAGGGTTTATAGACAGGTTCGTTATTACTTTCCGTTGTCGAAAAAAAATAATTTGGCGAAAAGTGTAACTTTTTTGGAGTCGGCCATCAGAAAAATGCGTAAGTCTTGTATATATTTTAAGTTTTGCTATAAATTAGATTTACATTATATATGATAACATATATAGCATAAGAAAGCAAATTAATTTTTTTATCGTACAGGACGGACGCATTTTTGACTGCAGCCTGTTCTGTTATACCTTTTCTAAAAGATTATATTGCATTGACAGATCGCTTCAAAGACCGCACAAGACTGCACAGGCTAACAGCCTATGCTACAAAAGAGTTCGTTTATTGAAGTATTCTCAATCGGAAATGGTATTAGATGAGGTTTCTCGTAAACCAGAGCGTTCTGGTGGAGAACCCAAACTGGGAAGTTTTGCGGCGTACTCGCCCAGATGCGAAGTGCATCGTGCTACAAAAGAGCAGCATGCGTAAGTCCTGATAGCAAAAGCGGAGATTAAACCGGAAGTGTTGAGTACGCTGTTACATGTAGGGGTAAGAAGAAGGGGCGTTTCGATGCGATGACCTCTTGCCGAATCCGTGCGGCTAAGGTATCCACACCGACCTGTTCCGCTGTAGCCAAGTCGTATTTTTCGAGGAGTGGCAGTAGGCTCTGAAAGATAGTCGCCATGTATCGGTAACCAGCCCATGTTTTGGCTGCGCCGATTGGAGACTCAAGGTGCATCGTTGGTGGTGGCAAGCCTGCATTTACAAAAGTTTGATAAAGCCCGATGCCCATGTTGAGGTGTGCCCCTGAATGCTTAAACACATCTAAAATCCATGTGATGAGTTGGTTCATGAGTGGTGTATCTGGATGTAAGAAGGCGGGATAGAGCGTGTATTCAGGTTCCTGAAAAGCGGCGATGCCTCCCGGTTTTAGATGTGCTATAAGTTTGGCGAACGCCTCCGATGGATTTGCCATATACATCAAGACGAACCGTCCGACGACGGCATCAAATTTGTCTGAAAAACCGAGGTCCCGAGCGTCCCCTGCAATAAATTCGACGTTCTGTAGACCGGCATCTGTTGCGCGTTGGCGTGCTGTGTCAAGGATTTCCGTATTGATATCTACGCCAACGACCTGTCCTGTTGGTCCAACGCGTTCGGCAAGCATGAGCGCGACATCACCTGCCCCGCTACCGATTTCAAGTACACGCATTCCGTCAATAATACCGGCTCGCTTACAGAGCCGTTTTGTTGACTCTCCATAGATTCTGGATTGTTCAATGAGACGCGTCGTTTCGTGTGAGGTTCGTCCTAATGTATAAGTGGCATCACGATTCGATGTGTTTAGGTTGTTTGAACTATTTTTCGCCATACGCGGAGACCACCTACGCTGGTAAAGATGTATGCGCTGTGATATGCGGTGGCAATAGGAGCGGTCGTTTCGAGGTTGTGACTTCCGCTTGAATCCGATCCGCGAGTGTGTCTATATCTACCTCTTCACTCGTTGCGATGCCATACGCCTCCATGAGCGGCACGAGGCTCCGGAAACTGTTGGCAAGATATTCGAACCCGGGCCAGCCTTCAGGTCCGCCCATAGGAGCCTCAAAGTGTAAGGTCGGCTCAGGCAGACCTGCCTCAACGAAGACTCGGTAAAGTTCCATCCCCATGTTGAGATGTGCGCCTGAACGTTCAAACACTGTGAGTCCCCATTCAACCAACTGGTTTATCAAAGGTGTATCCGGGTGTATAATCGTTCGGTAGAGCGCGAGTTCAGTATCCTGAAAGGCGACAATTCCACCGGGGCGTAGGCGCGTTGCCAAATGCCTTAGAGCATCTACTGGGTCCGCCATATAGAGGAGGACAAGTCTGCCGACGACGGCATCAAAATCGTCTGGCAGTTCGAGGGTTCGGACATCACCGGCAAGGAATTCAACGTTTGAAAAACCGGCTTCATCGGCTCGCGCTTGTGCCGTTTTGAGAACATCAGGGTTGACATCTACACCCACGACGTTTCCTTCGGGACCGACAAATTCCGCAACGGTCAGGGCGACATCACCGGCACCGCTGCCGACATCAAGGACTTTCATACCTTTTGCGATACCGCTTCTGAGGAAAAAACGTCGTGTTACATCGTCATAGAGTTGTGATTGCTCGATTAAGCGTTGTGTTTCTTCCTCAGTGCGCCCCATTGTATATTCTGCATCTCTGTTGTGATTGCTCATTATTAAAATTACCTCACTTTTAAGAAATTTGCGAGACATAGTGACCTCGCATCCTATAATTGCTAAGTAACGTGAGTTCGGAAAATAATCAAAGTTTGTGGTTTAAAGAGAACCTTTTAACGTGAGCTTGAAAAAAAGTATTAGAAGTCGGAATAGGTGTAAATTGGTTAAAAAAAGGCACAATTTTAGTGATTTAACCCCCTAAATCCCCCTTATCAGGGGGACTTTAAGAGGAAATGTGTCCATTCCAAGTATT
>JAJEET010000148.1 GCA_022820835.1 Candidatus Poribacteria bacterium | reverse complement strand
TATGCTACAAAAGAGGGTGTCCGTTCAGAAACCTTGGCTATTTTAAAATTGTCCAAAGTTTAGTAAAGAGATATGTTCGCCATTATTCTTAAAGAACTTCGCTGTTATACGAATAGTGCCAAATATAGGCGTATCCAGATGTTGGTGCTATGTGGATTTGCGCTGCTGCTGTTAATAGGAACGGTGGAATTCTATGCGCATCAGACGATTGGCGTTGGACAGCAGACTTATAAGCTCTGTATGATTTTCCTTTTTATTGTTCAACTTTGGGTGGTTAGACATGCTGTTGAGGTATGGTATGCAGAGCAGCAATCATCGGGTCATGGGATAAATGGGGTCTTGCTTGCGTTAGCACCGTTGCCAAGTTGGAAAATCTTGGCAGGTAAGTTGAGTGCTGTTGTGCTTTGGGCGACGTGGGGTCTCTGGTTAACGGTTCCGCTGTTCGCACTTTCGAGTTACACGGGCGGTTTGGCGGTTTCGCAATTGATGAAATGTGGTGCGGTGTTGTCGGTGAGTTGCCTCTTTTTCGCGCTTATCGGTATCGGTTGTGCGTTGTGTAATCCACTCGCTCGGGCGAAAAGTATCGGTTACGGGATTATCTTGTTGCTGACTTTCCTACCGTTGATGCCGGTTCCGCCATTTGACACGATTCCGTTGTTGGATGCGATAAGTCCGTTATGTGCGTTGTTGTCAATCTTCCGTATGGATTCAACGCAGTTGTGGTTGTGGAACATTGGACTGCTGAGTGTGCTATCCATCCTGATGTTTCCAGTTTTGACGAGCGTTTTGTCACGTCTGAGATTGTAGTGCTTTAGTCAGTTTGCGTAAGTCCTATAAAAGCATGAGTTTGATAAAAAGTTCACACTTGTAGCGTGAACTTTTAGTTTGCGCTACATACCCCACAAACTAAAAGTTTGTGCTACAATTTATACCTCTCGGACCCGAAAATTGGGTTTCCATTAACACAGCCGAAATGTTTTAATCAAACTGACGTGATAAAAGATAAAATATGGCGAAAACATCAAAATATTCTCCAAACCCTCAAGAAACATCGCAGTCTGGGCACCCGGGTGTTACTTTTCGCGCGATTCTGATCGGCATCATTCTTATTCCACCGAATACCTATTTTATAATGGCGAACCATCTGCGTTACCGGAGTACACTGCCGACAACGATGTCGCTAATTTACAACGTCGTGGTGACGCTGGTGGTGCTGATATGCCTAAATTTTCTGGTCAAACGGCTGCTGCCGCGCTTCGCGCTCCGACAGGGAGAATTGCTCACCGTCTACGTCATTCTCTCAATCTCTTCGGCGATCGCGGGACACGATATGATGCAGACCCTTGTGCCTGTGATTCCAAACGGGTTCTGGTTTGCGACCCCTGAAAACGAGTGGCAACAACTCTTCTGGCGGTATCTGCCAAGCTGGATGACACTCAGCGATTTGTCCGTCTTACAAGATTTTTACGACGGGGAAGCCTCTTTTTACGCGACGCGGTATCTCGCGGCTTGGTGGGAACCGGTTTTATGGTGGACGATCTTTCTGTCCGTGCTGATATGGGTGATGATATGCTTCGATCTATTGCTTCGGAAGCAGTGGATCGAACGGGAACGGCTCACCTATCCAATCGTCCGTTTGCCGATAGAGATGACACACTCGGATGGACGGCTCTTTAAAAACAAGATGTTGTGGGCAGGCTTCGCGATTGCTGGCGGCATTGACCTGATTAACGGCATCCACGCGTTCTTTCCAACCTTCCCAGAGATACCGGTCCGAAAGGTGGACCTCGGCATCTATTTCACGGAGAAACCGTGGAGCGCAATCGGCTGGACCCCCGTTTATATCCTGTCATTCGGTGTAGGGCTTGCCTTTTTAATGCCGTTAGAGATGTCTTTTTCGCTTTGGTTCTTTTACTTCTTCTGGAAAGGTGAGCGCATTTTGGGAAGTGCGATGGGGTTACAGGCTTTGCCGGGATTTCCGTACGATGGGCCGCAAGGCGTCGGCGCGTACCTGGGGATCGCCTGTTTTGGACTCTACGGCGGACGCAAGCATTTCTATGCGATGTTTAGAAATCTGTTTGGAAAGCGAGGCGCAAATTTGCCACCTGAGATGCGAGATACAACGGATTATCGGTGGCCACTGGCAGGGTTGATAGGGGGTGTCCTTTTTCTGTTTATTTTTTCAAACCATGCAGGTATGGCAATTTGGCTGATAGCGTTGTACTTTGCTATCTATTATCTCCTCGCGTTAGGCATTACACGGGTGCGCGCGGAGGTTGGTCCCCCGACACACGAGATGTTTTCGGCAAACCCGCGGCAATTTATTCTCGATTCGCTGGGTTCACGTCCGATTCCACCACAGAGTTTAACGGTGCTGTCGCTGTATTTCGCGTTCAATCGTGGGTATCGGGCACATCCGATGCCACATACATTGGAAGCATTTAAACTTGTGGAAGTGGCGAATATGCGTGCGAGGCGGATGGTCGTCGCGCTGATGTGCGGTGTCTTTTTCGGTATCCTTGCTTCATTCTGGGCGTATCTGACGGTTTCCTACAAGACCGGTGCGAATCCGTGGGTGGTAAAGGGCGGTTATAACATGCTCCGCTCATGGCTCTATTACCCGACAGAAACAAACATCCCGGCGGTAACATTTATGGGGATCGGATTTTTGTTTACAGGGTTGCTATGGTGGCTCCGCACGCGTTTTCCGATGTTTCCATTTCATCCGACTGGCTATGCGATCGCAAGTAGTACGTTGACCTTCGGTTGGCTCTGGTTCTCCGTTTTTATGAGTTGGGGAATTAAACACCTCATCTTGCGGTTCGGTGGTATCCGTCTGTACCATCGAGTGTTACCGCTCTTTTTGGGATTAATTCTCGGGCAATTCGTCGTCGGTGGCACGTGGGTGCTGATCCGACTTATCTGGGGTGTGTCGGTTTATTCTTTTTATCGTTAGTTCGCGAATCTGTGTGCTGCCGAAAGGCAATAAAAACATGGCAAACACATCAAAATATCCCTCAAATCCTCAAGAAACATCGCAGTCCGGACACCCTGGTGTTACTTTCCGTGCGATTCTGCTCGGCATCATCCTCATCCCGCCGAATACCTACTTTATTATGGCGAACCATCTGCGCTACTGGAGTACGCTGCCGACAACGATGTCGCTGATTTACAATGTCGTGGTGACGCTGATGGTGTTGACGTGCCTGAATTTCTTGCTGAAGTTGCTGTTGCCACGCTTCGCGCTCCGACAGGCGGAACTCCTCACGATCTACGTTATCCTCTCGCTCTCTTCGGCGATCGCTGGGCACGATATGATGCAGACGGTTGTCCCTGTCATTCCAAACGGTTTCTGGTTCGCGACCCCGGAGAACGAATGGCAGCAACTCTTTTGGCGGTATCTACCGAGCTGGATGACGCTTGACGATTTGTCGGTGCTGCAAGATTTTTACGACGGGGATACGACCTTTTATACGCCGCGGTATCTATTGGCATGGTGGGAACCGATCTTATGGTGGACTATTTTCCTGTCTGTTCTTATGTGGGTGATGATCTGCATCGATCTGCTTCTGCGGAAACAGTGGATTGAACGGGAGCGGCTCACCTATCCGATTGTCCGTTTGCCGATAGAGATGACACACTCGGATGGACGGCTCTTTAAAAACAAGATGCTGTGGGCAGGCTTCGCGATTGCTGGTGGTATTGACCTGATTAACGGCATTCACGCCTTTTTTCCGGCGTTCCCGGAGATACCTGTCCGTAAAGCGGACCTCGGCATCTATTTCACGGAGAAACCGTGGAACGCAATCGGCTGGACACCTGTCTATATCCTTTCGTTTGGCGTTGGACTCGCGTTTTTAATGCCGTTAGAGATGTCGTTTTCGCTCTGGTTTTTCTATCTCTTCTGGAAAGGCGAACGGGTGCTCGGCAGTGCGATGGGATTACAAGTTTTGCCGGGTTTTCCCTACGACGGACCGCAAGGTGTGGGTGCGTATTTGGCGATCGCCTGTTTCGGACTCTACGGCGGACGCAAGCATTTTTATGCCATGTTTAGAAACCTATTTGGAAAGCGAGACGCAAATTTGCCACCTGAGATACAGGACACAACAGACTACCGGTGGCCACTTGCGGGGTTAGCAGGTGGTGTGCTTTTCCTCTTTATCTTTTCGCATCGTGGTGGGATGGCGATCTGGATGATCGCGCTGTATTTTACGATCTATTATCTCCTTGCGTTGGGGATCACGCGGGTCCGTGCGGAGGTCGGACCGCCGACACACGAGATGTTTGTGGCGAACCCGCGTCAGTTTATTCTGGATTCGCTCGGTTCACGTCCGATTCCGCCGCCGAGTTTAACGATGATGTCGCTCTATTATGCGTTCAATCGTGGGTATCGGGCACATCCGATGCCGCACACGTTGGAAGGTTTTAAACTTGTAGAAGTGTCAAATATGCGTGCGAGGCGGATGGTCATCGCGATGATGTGCGGTATTTTTTTTGGTATTCTCGCTTCATTTTGGGCGTACCTTGTGGTTTCCTACGATATCGGTGCGAATCCTGGATTGGGCAATGGCGGTTATAACAGACTCCGCTCGTGGCTCTATTATCCATCAGAAACGAATATCCCTGCGGTGACATTTATGGGAGTCGGATTCCTGTTTACGGGGTTGCTGTGGTGGCTGCGTACCCGTTTTCCGATGTTCCCGTTTCATCCGACGGGTTACGCTGTCGCAAGCAGCATGTGGACTTTCGGTTGGCTCTGGTTTTCCGTTTTCATCAGTTGGGGCATCAAGAATCTAATTTTGCGGTTCGGTGGTATCCGTCTCTACCATCGGGTGTTACCGCTCTTTTTGGGGTTGATCCTTGGGCAATTTATTGTCGGTGGCACGTGGGTGCTGATTCGGTTGATTTGGGGTGTGTCGGTTTATTCCTTTTATCGGTAAAGGAATAGGTATATCCTACGTGCTATCATTGAAATATGTCCGCTTTCCTTTCAATCCTTGGAGAGTATCTCGAAAATTTCGGAGAGATGCGAAAACAGGTTGAGATTAGACACTTGCTTGTGCTAAAATATTGCAAATGACTACGTACAAATTTACGAACTATTTTGAGCAACAAGTATTACGTAAACGGCCTTATTTGAAAAAAGAGTGGTGCGTCTATGTTGTCGAGAATGCTGTTCATATAGAACCACAAGAACA
>JAJEET010000031.1 GCA_022820835.1 Candidatus Poribacteria bacterium | reverse complement strand
ACATCTCACTTTTCATCAGATAAAACTTCAACTTTCTGGTGATAGGCAGATGTTGTCTATCATCAGCGCGCATTTTCATGAACGAAACGCATAAGAACACCTATAACTATTGACTCAAACAATCTTTTGAGAAATATCAGTAAAAATAACTTCAGGGTTTTGCGGAAGTATTTTTAAATCAGGAGACGTTTTTGACGAATATGGACGCACCGGACGCTTAGCGTCTTTAGTCCCGTACGGACGGAATGTTTATAGAAAACGTTCCGCTCGCTCCCTATAGCCCTATAAGGGCGGTATGTTTATCGTATTCTGACGAAATATCTAACCCATAAAGAACCGTCCATTTTTGGCGAAGGTATTGATTCAAATCCGGAGGATTAAAAAATGAACTGTTATCTTGAACACGCCAACATGACCGTGAATGACCTTGAAAAAGCGATCGATTTTCTAACAACTGCCTTTCCAGATTTTCGCGTCCGGGGCGGTGGTAATAATGCGAACGGAACGAAATGGTGTCATCTTGGCACTGACGATTTTTACATCGCGCTATCAGACCGGAAGCATCCGTTCACGGGTGACCGTAAGGGTCGCCGTGTGAACCATCTCGGTTTTGCTGTTGATGATGCTGAAGGTATCCGAGAACGCTTGCTGGCGGCTGGATATAAAGAAGGGTTTAAAGTTGGGCCGCATCCCCACCGAAAACGCATCTATTTTATTGATGCGGACGGTTTTGAATGGGAGTTTGTCGAATACTTCACGGATGATCCAGCAAAACGGAACGATTATTCACAGTGAAATAAATTCCGTTCAAGACACGGTGCGGTTAGGAAACCACACCATAGGTGTCAATTTTAGAAAAAATGACCGTCTCAGACCCAGGTATCGCGCGGCGACGGGTCGGAGCAGCCTGCTAAGATTTAAAACGCATCGGCTGTGCGACGGCGTTCGGCGCGTCGGTGTAGAGTATCTGCAACGCTTTGAGATACTCCATCCGGGCTTGCGTTATGTTTTGCGGATCGCCATTGGCGCGTGCTTTTTGGAGCTTCTCAAAACGCATTGCCAGATTGTGATTCGCATCTTCAAGGATTTTCCAATAGGTTTCAGAAATCATTTATGCGTACTTAGTACGATTTTTTCTGCGAAAAAATCTTTCGGTTGTTGGTTAAGAGGGTTACTGGTAGTTTGTGACACAAAAACGCTGGATTTTATGAAGAATTTCATCTAACAGAACGGGTTACATCCAAAACTGCGTAAGTCCTAAATAAATTCCGTTAAACATTAATCGGATGAACCCTCTATCACCATTGAAAGCCCAGCTCCAACAATTCCAATTACTGGAAGTACAGCAGCTCCCGCTGCTGTTGATTTAATCCTAAGTTGTCGAGTTTTTGCTTTGTAGACATCTGTGTAAACATCAACATACTCAGGCGATTTTCCGATGAGACGCTCTGCCGGCGGGGTTATTTTGTAGCTGGCGTAGTTAAGGATAAGACCTCCTAAAACTGCGGACCCACCTATGAAACCACAGCATCCCCCGCGTATCATATTGTCAAATTCAAGAAACCCTGTATCAGCTGTTGAACCTATCGCAGCTCCCACGGCAGTAGTGAAACCGACACCGAGACAGCCGGAAAAACCAAAAATGCGCCATGGCCATTTGTTAAAATCGGCTTCAGCATCTAATTTAGCTTGGGCTTCTGCTGAATTTTGCTGGGCAAGGACAACAGAAGGATGACTACAAATAAGCACCACCATGAGAAGTGCCAAGAATTGTGATCGGAATATCGAATTTATTTTCATAAGAATCTCCTTTCAAACAGTTCTAAAATTAAAACGAGAAACCTCCGGTGATGCCCACTGTTATTGGCATTACATCCTGGTTTGGCAACTTGAAAAAGGGTCTGTCCACACGTAATTCAAACTTCAATTGACCTGGAAAAAACCGTAGAAACTCTACACCGAGTACACCATATATCCCCACACCCTCAGCTTCTTCGGCGTGGACATCATAATCATAGGACTCCCCGAACAAAGCCTCAAGAAATCCCTCCCAGTCGTCTTCTGGGGCCTCGTGTCTTCTTAATGTTGTTTCATATTTGGTAAATATCATCCCAATTCCGCCACCGACATAAGGTGAAATATGCCGTTTCAGAAAGAAGTAACGCCCACCAAACGATAACGCATAAAAATGAAAATAGTCTTTTCTATTATTCTGATAATCTGTATTCTTACGTGAAAACCGACCTTCCAATTCAAAAGCATAGGATAAGTTGTCAAAAGAAATACCAATCTCCGCTCCGGATGCCTGCACCTTTCTGATAGGAGCTATAGCTGTAAAACCTCCTGCCTTTATAGGCACCCAAACAGACCTGAATGGCTTTCGATGGACAATGGCATAAACAAGCCTTGATGCTACTAAATC
Source organism: Candidatus Poribacteria bacterium (assembly GCA_022820835.1). Classification (GTDB taxonomy): domain Bacteria; phylum Poribacteria; class WGA-4E; order WGA-4E; family WGA-3G; genus WGA-3G. Next base: position 3,496 of record JAJEET010000031.1, on the reverse strand, counting down.
CATCTTTTTAATATTTTCCAAGAGCACTTCTCGTTCAATAACAGTTGTTCCTGCAGAGTCCTCCTGACTTAAGCGAAACAAAATCTTTTCATCCGAACGACGCAAAACAACACGATAAACATTTGCGGAGGCAGGTGCTTCATGAGCAGATTCGCTAACGGATATACCTTGTTGGCGTAATGCCTGAACCACCAATAATACGACCTGCTGCATGTCGGTTTCATCAATACCTTGATGATCACCAATCAATAAGACAGCACTTTGCTTTGTCTCAACTTCACGCTCTGTTGGACGCGGTCCTCTCCCAAAGACAGAGCGGCTGCTGAAGGTTAGCAATACCACGAGAAGCACTAAAATATGAAACGTTGAACGTGTTGTCATTCTATTTCCTTTCATTCGTGTTTTATGACAACATAGAATCGAGTTGTTGGAGGATAGGTTAGAAATTAGTTTTTTCTTCCAACCTACCAGGTTTCGTGATATTGCTTACTTCTGTATCAACATTTTACGCGTAGCAGAAAAATCGCCTGCTGTGATGGTGTAGAAATAGACACCGCTTGCAACAGGTTCACCGAAAGCGTTTTTGCCATCCCAATACGCCGCACGACTACGGGTTTGATAGATGCCTGCGGGTTGATGTCCGAGTGCCAACGTCCGGACCAATGCACCGTTCACAGCATAGATACGCAGTGTAACTTCCGCATCTTTTGACAACTGATACGGTATCCAGGTCTCAGGATTGAACGGATTCGGATAGTTCGCAAGTAGTGCCGTCTCTTTTGGCATCAATGTAGCGAGGAGTTGTTGTAAGAACAGGATGCCGCGCTGTGACATTGTATCCGTGAGACCCAATTGCTGTGCAGCAGATAGCCACTGTTTGACCTCTGTTGCGGTGAGCATATCAAGTGATTGGAGAGGCAAAGAGGGTGCGGCGGCACTTGTACCAAGCGCGCCAGCAACTAACACCAAATCCGCAATGTTGACTTGTCCATCACCGTTGACATCTGCAATATTCTGTCCTGTCTCGCCTAATGCGCCAGCGACTAATACCAAATCCGCGATGTTAACGGTCCCATCCCCGTTGACATCGCCTTTGAGTCCCGTTGATTCAGTTATCTCTGCGTTTTCAATCTTAGGGACAAACGTCTCCCCAGCACTATTGGTAAGCAGCACGTCAGATAACATCAAAGTGGATGCCTTCACTGCAATGACCTCAAAGGTGAGCGTTGCAAGGGTCCCGTCACCGTTGCTTTCACCAGCGAGAGATACCGCGTTAAGTTGGACGAGATTTCCCTCTACAACCGGCTGCACGAAGAACGCACCTGCAGGTAGAAAATCACCATTGGCACCTGAGACATAACGGAGGGCAGTATCATCAAACTGCACGGTTGTCTGATAGCCTGCGACAGCCTCGCCATCCGTGATGTTCAGGTTGAATTCTATCTGTTGTCCGATAGCCGGAGATGCAACTGAAGCAGGCGAGAGACCAACCGTGGCATTGGTAGTGGCTGCCGATGTTTCTGACGTAGCGGAGGAAAACTCATTTCCACCCGCTGAGGTGAGGGCAATATCTCTAAGGTCTGTCAATCCGACGACAATGCTTTGGACGTTTGTTCCATCAAGGTTTGCCCGCTGAATCTTATGCGCATACCGATCATCCGAGGAATACGGACCCTCGTACACCTGTTTCTTTTCGGTCCAGTATATCTTGCCTTCTGCTATACCTAAGGCAATACTTTCGGTCTCCAATCCGATGACGATGTCTTGGATGTCTGTTCCATTAAGGTTTGCTTGTTGAATCTTACCCGTCCCTATGTCCGCATAGTATCGCGGGCTGTAGGCCCAGTATATCTTGCCACCCGCAACATCTAAGGCAATACCACTGGGGTAAGCCAACCCAGTAACAACAATGTCTTGGATGTTTGTTCCATCAAGGTTTGCCCGCTGAATCTTATGGGTCCCCTCATCTGTCCAGTATATCTTGCCACCCGCAACATCTAAGGCAATATCACTGGGGTAAGCCAATTCGTTTTTATCAACAATAGTTTCAACATTAGAACCCTCAAAGTTTGCTTGATGAATCTTACCAGGCCACCCGTTTATCCAGTATATCTTGTCTCTCGCAACATCTAAGGCAATACTACGCGGACGATTCAATCCGATGACAATGTTTTGTCTGTGTGTTCCGTCAAAACTGACGCGCTGGATAGATTTATCATTTATGAAATACAAGTTCGTGTTTCCACCGGGTTCAGTGATCACAATCGGCATATCAGTGGATATGTCCAACTTCGGATTTTCACGCAGGAGCTGTTTGAGAGGAGAGATGTCCTCAATTAGGTTGCTCCACAGGTCCAACAGTTTCAACTGCGTAAGTTGTGCCAAGGGTGTGATATCGCTGATTTGGTTACCCGAGAGGTATAACTGTGTCAATTGGGTTGTCTGTTCCAAGCCTGTAAGATCGGTTATCTCCGCGTCTTCTAAGTTCAACTGCGTCAGTTTTGCCAAACTTGCCTGAGGGATTTTGAGAAGGTCAATATGTCCACCTTCAGTGTCAAGCTTTAGTGTGTTGCGTACCCCTTTTGCTAAATTAGTATCAACGAATTCAGCACGAGGAGGTGCTACTAAGTGAGTTGTCCCTTCATCGATTAATGACCATGGATCGGCATTAGGTAGATTCTCACTACATTCTGACCCATTTGTGTCCCGATAGCGCACCTCATAAGTGGTTCCAGGCTCGAGATTTGCGAAGATAGCTCTGATATGAAAAGTCATGTCGGAATAATAACTAAATTGTAAAAATCCCCCGCTAATCCATTTGGGTGAAGCGGACACATCAGGATCACCGGCAATTTTACCCTTCCCACGTTCAATAACTACACATTTTGTGATCCATTCACCTGGCGGCGTTTTTTGGCGCAACTGGATCTGATAGGCGTTTTCATCAACCCCTTCGTCAAGCGTAATCTGAAACTGGACAACCAAGGACGTATTCGTCTCGCCCGGTGTAACAGTGGGTGCGTCGGTCTGTCCGTAACTTACACCTTGCGAACCATATACGAAAAGCATGACTGCGAAAATTGACAGGATTATATTTTGTTTTACTACTAAAGTTCTCATCATAAACTCCTTTTGATCGGTTCAAGCTTGCAATCTCTGGTAGATGCCCGTAAAGGACTGTCTTTCAAAGACGTTGGGTCCCTCGGACTTACAAGCTCCCTCTCTCATAATTTTAGTGGTAACTTGGATTAAGTTACTGTAAGACTTTTTTCGTTATTTTTATAAATAATAAATATAGTCTATGAACAACTATAAGTATACGGTATTTTCAGAAAAAAAACAAGACGACATAGACGTCACTTACCCCCATTTTTATATTTTACTGGTCTGTGGTTGTGTTCCTGTCGTCTATGCGTGAGAAAGTCTGTCATTGCGTCGTGAGAAAGTCTAAGTTTTTCAGACACGTCTGCTGCGTAAATAAGAGGAGTTTCTCGTG
>JAJEET010000130.1 GCA_022820835.1 Candidatus Poribacteria bacterium | reverse complement strand
ATTATCGGTACGTTGGACGGTTAGTCGTCGATTTTGATGCATCGGGTGTTTTAGTTGCTGAATCGATTGACGCTGCAGTTAGCGGTGCATACGTCACCGATGCCCAAGGTGTTACAGATACCGGCAATGCGGAACCTTCTGTACGTGTCGTTGAAATCACGGAAGCAGTACAAAACGTTGTTATCGCAAAGGACGGTAATACCTTTGGACAAACGAGCGTTTATCTGAATGGTAATCGCGGTTCCGTTCGGACGGAAGAGACCAATATCGGGAACCTAACTGCTGATGCGAACCTTTCGACGGCACGACAGATTGATCCGAGTGTTGTTGCCTCTCTGAAAAATGGTGGTGGTATTCGTGCCGCGATCGGTGTGTCTGCTTACGGCGAATTGCTCCCACCGCCTGCGAACGCCTTGGTTGGTAAAGCAGCAGGTCAGATTTCGCAGATTGACATCGAAAATACGCTTCGATTCAACAATGCGTTGACACTTCTAACATTGAGCGCGTCGGAATTATTGGAAACCCTTGAGCACGCGGTCGCTGCGTCAGGCGGTGGCTCAACGCCAGGACGTTTCCCGCAAATCGCAGGTATGGCGTTCAGTTTTGATACTTCACTGCCGGAGGGTTCAAGGGTTCAGTCGCTTGTCATCACCGATGCGGACGGACACCCTACGGACATTATCGCGCAGAACGGTGAAGTGGTTGGAGATGCGAATCGCACCTTCCGAATCGTCACGCTTAACTTCCTTGCAGGCGGTGGAGACGACTATCCGTACCCTAATTTCGCTGATACGAACCCTGTAGAACTTAGTGAAGTTGTGACAGAAGCGCAGTCCGGTGGACAAGCGAGTTTTGCTGCCCCCGGCACAGAACAAGACGCGCTCGCTGAATACCTCGCGGCGAACTTCGCTGAAATGCCATTTGATATGGCGGATGTTGGACCCGAAAACGATGAACGGATCCAAAACCTCGCATTCCGTGTTGACAGTCTGGTTGCGCCAGTGGCAGACGAGAACGCGTATGACATCGCACTCCGGACGGGTTTGAACATGATCAGTTTACCACTCATGCCGAACGAACCTTACACAGCACGTTCTTTCATGGAAAAAACGGGTGCGACGACGGTTATTGAATACAATACCACTGATGGACAGTTTATCGGATTCACGGCAAATTCCACCGGTAATGGGTTTCCGATTGATGGTGGGAAAGGCTATATAGTCAACGTCACTGCCCCGAAGGTTGTCAGTTTCACAGGGAGCGCGTGGCAAAACACAACACCGACTGCCGCAGCGGCACCGACATTGGCATCAGACCGAAACACGTGGGCATTTGTCTTACGGGTGCAGCTTGAAGGCATCAGCGGCATGACGCTAACTGTCTATAACGGACACACCAGAGTCGCAGAAGCAGACGATGCGAACGGTTTCCACGCTGCTTGGGCGGACCTGAACCGTCAAGCGGTGGTTTCTGCTGGCGATACATTAACGATTGAAGTCCGCGACACAACCGGTAGCCTCATCCGTACCCTCCAGCACGACATTAGTGCGACAGACATCCATCGTGCGTTCAGTGAACTTCGACTCACACCGGCGGACCTCATCCCGCAACGGACGGTCCTGCTTGCCAATTACCCGAACCCGTTCAACCCAGAAACGTGGTTACCGTATCAGTTGGCGAACGATGCAGAAGTTGTCATCCGTATCTATTCAGCAAATGGACAACTCGTCCGAAGCATGGACCTTGGATTCCAACAGGCGGGATACTATATCGGTAGGTCGCGAGCGGCTTATTGGGATGGACGCAATGATTTGGGTGAACGCCTCGCTTCAGGGGTCTATTTCTACCAATTGAGCACCCCCGAATCATCAACCACTCGGAAGATGGTCATCAAAAAATAAATAGTTATCGGTTGTCAGTTATCAGTTTTCAGTTAAGAGGTCTTGATGTAAAAAATCACTGCTTCTCGGAGTACTCCAAGTCAGAGGAGATTTTTACAAAGGGACTCTTACCCGATAACTGGCAACTCTTACTCCGAAGGTCTCCTCCATTGTCCATCAGTGACTCGGTCTATCAGCATACGGGCTTTCTGACTCGCGCGAACTTGCTTTTCGATGTCAATTGGATCCCATTCTCTTAACAATCGCGCCTCAAGTTCTCGGCAAATCGTTTGATATGCTTCGTTATCCGCGAGGTTCCGAAATTCATCTGGATCTTCGGCGATGTCGTAAAGTTCCGGCGGGTCGCCGAGACTATAGTTGAATTTGTATCGTCCTTTTCGTATCATCGCCATGGGTCGTTCAACGCCGTGTGCGAGGTATTCAGAGAACGCGAAATCTTTCCAGTCGTTTGCCGTGCCTTGCATCAGAGGCAGTAGACTGTCTCCATCCAGCTGATGACGGGACTGCGCGCCCGCAGTATCAATGAGCGTTGCCGTCAGGTCTACGAGTGAAACCACTTCATCAATCCGTTTACCGGCGGACATCTGATCAGGGAACATAATCTGTAGCGGGACGCGAGCGGATGCTTCATAGAAATTTGATTTGCGCCACATGCCGTGCTCGCCGTTCATTTCACCGTGGTCGCTGGTATAGATGACAATCGTATTCTCCAACTGTCCGGTCTCTTCAAGCGTCTTGAGTAAGTTCCCAATCTTTTCGTCGAGGTAGGTAATCAACCCATAATAGCCTGCTCTTCCACGACGCACGAGTTCTTCTGGAAAGTCAACACACCCGAACATGCGTCGCATCCGTTGGTAGACGGGATGCTGGTTTTCGAGGTGTCCGTCTGGAATGTCGGGAAGATCAATCTCATCAAGTGGATAGAGGTCCCAAAACCGTTGTGGCACGATGAGCGGGAAATGCGGTGCGATAAACGAGACGTTGAGTGCCCACGGTTGTTCCTGCCGTGCCGGGTCGCGGAGATACGCCAAAGCCTCTGCCTCCGCGAGGTCATCGACTTCAATCTCCACAGTTGTTCCGGGACCTGCCTGTGCGAGCCCTTGCCACGGACGTTTTGCGGGTGGTGTCCCGTTATCCCAATCTGTAAGTCCGTGCTGTCGTTCCGCGTGCAGATCGCGGGAGAGTTGGGCGCGAAACCCGTGGAGTTGATCCATACCACCGAAGTGCTGTTTTCCAGAAAGAACGACATCGTATCCTGCGGCGCGCAGACTGTGTGCCCACGTGACAGCATCTGGACGTAGGGGTGCAGCGTTATCCCACGCGCCGATTTTGTGGATATACCGACCTGTCATAAACGACATCCGAGACGGCATACAGAGCGGTGAGTTGCAGTAAGCGTTCGTGAAAGTGACACCGTCTTCAGCGAGTCTATCCATGTGTGGCGTTTGGACGATCGGATGTCCGTAGGGACTGCTGTACATCGGTGCGTGTTCATCGGACATGATGATGAGGAGATTGGGCTGTTTTGAAGGCATAGGACCCCTAATTGAGAAATTGTCAATTTCCTCTAAGACACCATATCTTTTACACACTGTCAAGAGAAAACAATTGAGCTTTTTTCAAAGGCACGGAACCGGTTTGCCACCATTTTGTAGTGAGTTGAAGAGAGTGTTTCCTGTTCCGAAAGCATCGCGGTGATGTCCTTAAATAATGGCAGTTCAATTCCACAAGGCAGTTGGTATGGGTTTTCCTCTACAGATGGAAGCGAGATTCGCTCCTGCGATATCAACATTGCAGCAATATCTTCCGGTAACTTGACATTATTCCGCTCTTCAAAGTCGGCAACGCTATCGTACCCTTTAGAAAACAAAATGGAGATATCCAATCCTTTATCCTTTGCCGTTGTTAGATCTTCTTTAGCTTTCTTCCACTCCTTTTGGTATAACCAAGCCCTAGCACGGGTGTAATAGACTTGAAGATAATCGGGTTTTAATTCCAACGCCTTTTCATAATCTTCAAGAGCCAGGTCAAAATTACCATTCAGGAAATAAGCAAAACCGCGAAAGTGATAGGTGTGGGCATCATTCATCTCCAGTTTTACTGCCGTATTATAGTTTTCGATAGCGGAGTCAAAATCACTTTGTAGAAAATGAAGGTCGCCGAGTTTGCGATAGGCATAGGCATTATTTGGAGTCAGTTTTATCGCTTTAGTATAGTTCGCAATAGCCGAATCAAAGTCGCGTTTACCGCTGTAGGCGTTGCCAAGATCAATATAAGCACCAGTATGCCCAGGTTCAAGTTCTATCGTCTTGGTATAGTCCATAATTGCCATGTCAAACTCGCGTTTCAGACCGTAAGCGTGCCCGCGACTATAATAGCATTTGGCATCATTCGGATCCAATTCTATAGCTCTCGTATAACTTGCAATCGCGAAATCTACTTCACTCTTGAGGCAGTAAGCGTTCCCACGATGATAATAAACCTCAGCAAGTTGCCGGTTTCGTCTTATCGCGTTATTATAGTCTTCAATAGCAATGTCAATTTCACCTACACTGGCGTAAGCAATGCCGCGCTTAATGTAGGCTTCGGTATAATCTGGATCCAGTTTTATAGCAGCGTTATAGTCCTCAATCGCCAAGTCAACCTTACCTTTGGCAACATAAGCGTTGCCACGATGGTAATAGGCTTCGGGGTAGTCCCAATCGTAGCTGCGGCTCCTGTGTATCGCTGTCGTGAAATCCTTAATTGCCTCGTCAATTTCACCTTTGGTCTCATAAACGAGCCCTCGGCCACAATATGCTTTATGAGGTCTTCCGGTGAGGTTTGTCGCTTGCGTATAGTCCGCAATTGCCAGATCAAACTTGCCCATTTTCCGGTAAACGTCGCCGCGGCGAACATAGGCTTCAACAAAACCGGGTCTTAACTCAATGGCTCTGCTAAGGTGTTTGATGGACTTTTCATAATGCGCCAATTTCATTTCGGTCGCCATCCCCTGAACCTCCTTATTGTTAGGTTAAGACATATAGTACTCTACATAGGCTTCCAGATGAACATCCTGATTTCTGATAAAGCCATGGAGATCGTTGTAGATGGTTTTGACAGATATACCGTGGTACCTATGCAGGTACGTTAACATCGGGTGTTTGAATTCTGTCGGAATATTGATAATATCGTTCTCGTCAGGATCGATAAATCCATGGGGTGGTGTAATAAATACACTTTTCTGGGCAATAACACGATTTATTGGTTCATAAGGTTCTTTGATGTTGTCGGATGCTATCACGGACTTTTTTTGCAAGATAACCCGCCCATCTTTAGTTTTGGAACGAGAACCACTACAAGCAAAGAAGAGCGCTATAAGGTAATCTGTAGTGAAGTCTATGAGGTTGGTCTTACCACCGTAGTGTTGGATTTCGGCGAGACGTTCAAGTTCACTAATAGGCTTACGAAAATACGCTTCAGCTTCCTCCAACATGCTTGCTTGGACAGCTTCTATATCAAATCGCGCTGCCTCAACATCAAACGCTTCATGTTCAAGAAAAACGCGGTAAAGATTCGAGGAAACCTTTCCATAATAAGGATGTTCCTGATAATGTTCAGGTTCACCACGGTAGAGACAATCCCCAGTATCCGCTTTTTCTTTAATTTTCCGAAGTATGTCGTCAACTGTGCTTGATTTGTTTTGTTTTTTTTTATCCATCCATTTTCCTTTACAATCACAATGCTGTTTAAAAGAATAACATGTTTCATCAGGCGTGTCAACTGAATTTAATCAAATCATGCTCAGTCGTGATAAGTAAATCGCTCCTACAAAATCCCTTGAATTATTACGGGTAAAGTGCTATGCTGATTTTATCAACAAATACAACACAAAGGAAACATTATGGCAGAAACCAGACCGAACATCTTACTCATCACCAGCGACCAGCAGCATTGGAATACCTTGGGGTGTCTCAACCCCGAAATCCAGACCCCTCACTTGGACACCTTAGCATCACAAGGAACGCTCTTTAATAGAGCGTATTGCCCGAATCCGACCTGTACACCGACACGCGCATCTATTATTACTGGGAAATATCCAAGTCAGCACGGTGCTTGGTCCCTGGGTACAAAACTCTCCGAAGATGAGCACACCGTCGGTGAAGACTTCATGGATGCAGACTATCGTACTGCGCTTGTTGGAAAAGCACATTTTCAACCCCTGCACGGCACGGAGGAATTTCCGTCTCTGGAATCCTATCCGATTCTCCAAGACCTGGATTTCTGGCGGAGTTTCAATGAACCGTTTTACGGGTTTGAACACGTTGAACTGGCACGCAACCACGCCGACGAAGCACACGTCGGACAGCACTATGCTATCTGGATGGAAGAAAACGGTTGCACCAACTGGCGCGACTATTTTGCACCACCGACAGGGAACGCCCGCGGACAATACCGAAAGTGGCCCATCCCGGAAGAGTATCATTACGATACATGGATTGCGGAGCGTACGAACGCGCTCATGGAAGCATATCAGCAGAACGGTGAGAACTTCTTCCTCTGGGCAAGTTTCTTTGATCCGCACCCGAAATACCTCGTCCCAGAACCGTGGGATACGATGTATGACCCCGCAGAATTGACGGTGCCTTCTGTGACGGAAGGCGAACACGACAACAATCCGCCGCACTTCCAACTATCGCAGCAGCGAAAGCCCGATTTCTCGGCTTGGCGTGAAAGCGGGAAGGGGGTCCACGGTTTCAGTTCACACTTACGGGATCGGGAGGAACTCGCCAAAGATATTGCCGTCTACTACGGTATGGTGAGCCTGATGGATAAGTACATCGGAAAAATCATGGCAAAACTCGATGAACTCGGACTTGCAGATAATACACTGGTCGTGTTCACATCCGACCACGGGCATTTTTACGGACAGCACGGGCTTATCGCAAAAGGCGCGTTCCACTATGAGGATGTGATTCGGGTTCCGTTTATCGTGCGGTATCCGGGTGTTGTGCCTGCGGGAGAGCAGTCGGAGGCGTTGCAGACGCTGGTAGATTTAGCACCGACATTCTTGAGTGCTACCGGTATTGATATTCCGCGCCCGATGACCGGTGTAGATCAGATGCCGGTCTGGTCGGGACAAACAGAACAGGCACGCGACCATATCATCGTGGAAAACCGCCATGAACCGACAACGGTACACGTCAAAACCTATGTTGACGATCGTTATAAACTCACCGTCTACTACAATCGAGACTATGGGGAGTTGTTTGATCTGAAAGCGGATCCTGGAGAGATCAATAATTTGTGGAATTCGACTGAACACGCGGAATTGAAGGCGGAGATGGTCATGAAACTGCTGTTCGCGGAGATGGGGAAAGAGCCGCTGTGGATGCCGCGGATTTCGGGAGCGTAAAAGGCAGGCAAAGTAGGGATCCCTTATATTTCAGGACTTACGCAATTTTGAATGGAGCGGGTGGTGCCATGTCACACATAAGGTAAATCAATACCGCCGTTTCCAGTGCCAACTGTCGCTTCCTGAGATGAGCGGACGGATGTCTTCCGGCAATGTTTCAATAAATTCGGGACTCACCTCGTTGCCGGGCCATTCTCGCACCATCGGTGGTGTGTAGCCGGAGATGAGAATAACGCGCTCCTTGTCGCTACGAATTGCGGTGGTACTATGAATCAAGGCTTCGGCAAAAAGCAGCACAGAACCGGCGGATGCTTCGACTTGGTAGATGAGTTTGTCGTCAGAGAGCGCAGCTTCAATCATTTCGCTTTGATTCCATGTCAGGCGGTGGCTGCCCGGTATGACGCATGTGCCACCATCGTCGGGACCGACATCGGTGAGATAGGCAAGCGTCTTGACAAAGATACAATGGAACTTGTTCTGTTCTATGTAGGTGCCCCACCCGTGTTGCGTTCCGCGATGGAAACCGGTTGGGTTATAGCGGCGTTTATGGAGTTCGTCCAATTCGGTCTCAGGGTTACGCTTATTAATAATCGCTTCGGTTTCCTCAAGGCGGACTGTACCACCGACGACTTCTTCAACAAGCGGCACGAGTTTTGGATGCGCGGCGTATTCCAATAATGCGGGGTCATATTCAACCAGATTGCCGAAAAGCACATGGTGTTCGCTTCTCCCGCGGGCATAAACGCGTTTGGTATCCAAGTTCTCGTCTGCTTTGATTCTGTAGAGCGCGCCCTTCATCCGCTCAATTTCATCGTCGCTTAGGACGTTCTCTAAGAGGACGAAACCGTAGATGTCGAAATGGAGTCGCTGTGCTGCTGTAAGACAAACCGTTTCACTATTTTTCATCTCCCATCTCCAGATTTACAAACTGTTCCTACAATCCTTGCTTAACGCCTCCCCAGAAGGTAGCGAGTTTTCCTGTTGGGTCAACGGCGAGATCAAGTGCCTCTGCGCCTTCATAGACCAGCATATCGTCCACATAAGCGTTTGCTACCTGTCCCCATACGTAGAAAGCGACCCACTTGGCAACGGGACCGAGTGCTGGCATCCGAAAGGGGAGTCCCTTTTCAGGCTTGGCGCCCAACGCATCTTCCCTATCATCGCCTACGTAAAAATCAAATTCGCTTTTGCCGACATCAGCAATGATACGGACGTACTTCCATGTGTCGGTTTCAAAATCGTCAATAAGTTGCCATGCACCCCCGTCGTAAAGTCGGACAATACCCGCATCCCAATTGATGTAGGTGCAACCATTGTTTTCGCCAAAACCATCAGCGGTGGCGACTTTAAAATTGAAAGACCTCCCGCCGCCTTCAATATACACATAGAATTCAACCGAAATAATGGGGTTTTCAGTTTCTATGGGGATACCGAGTCCGTCTCCATCCGCGCCCCCTAAGATAGCAAGTGCTTTTTTATCGGTTTTGACGGTGTCGCCGGAAACTTCAAAATTGCCGCCCATTGCCTCCCAGTCTTTGGGTGGGTTACCGGTGGCGAATTCCTCAAATCCCGTTCGTACGAACACCTTTTGCGCGTCTGTAATTCCCACGTAAACAAAGGTTAAAGCGACAGCAAGCGTTAAGAGAACATATTGGCAAAAAGTCATCTGTATATTTTTAGGCATTCTTATTCCTCCATTTAGTTTTTTAAGGCATCCAGATATTCCACTTACATCCGGATGGGTAACGCCGAAAAGTTCTATGCGATTCTTGTTAGACATCTGCTCCATGTAAAAGCCAGCAAGCCCCGGACGCTTGAAATGTCCTCACGAATCTGAATTATCTACTGCCATCCCCATCATGCTCCACATCGCTGCCTCGGCTTTTGTGACAGTCTCTTGCGGAATCAAATCGGAAAGGAGTAGATAGCCTTCTTCTTCAAATTGCGTTAATTGTTGCTTTGAGAGCATTGCATATTCCTTGACGTATCAATCTGCAATCGTGAGTTCGGTAACGTCAATAGCAGGTTCGGGATACTGCATGTCAAGTTTCTTGAGTGCCTCAACGATACATTCTGTGATAACGAGATTCCGATACCACTTCTTATTCGCTGGAATTATATGCCAAGGCGCCCAATCGGTGCTACACTTTTGGAGCATGACTTCGTACGCCCGCATATAATCCGCCCAATAGCCTCGTTCGCGAATATCAGATGCCTGGACTTTCCAATGTTTTGTTGGGTCATTAATCCGAGATTCGAGGCGCTCTTTCTGTTCATCTTTGGAGATATGAAGGTAAAACTTTAGGACAACTGTCCCATTTTCAACGAGCATCCTCTCAAAATCGTTGATCTGCTGATAGCGTTGCGTCCAGACGTGTTCTGGTACCAGATTATGTACGCGAACAACGAGGACATCTCCATAATGCGAGCGGTTAAAGATACTGATTTTCCCCTTGGATGGAACGGCTTTGTGTGCGCGCCATAAGAAATCACGGGAAAGTTCGTCGGCAGTCGGAACTTTGAAACTGACGACATCGCAGCCTTGGACGTTGACACCTTTCATTACATCCCGGATCGTACCATCCTTACCACATGTATCCATCCCTTGCAGGATGATGAGAAGTGCGTGTTTACTCTCAGCATAAAGCAGTCTCTGAAGTTCCCGGAGCTGCTTATGCAATTTTTTGAGGCGTTTTTTCGTTTGACCTTTCTTCTCGTAAACTCCGGTATACCCCGGTGGGTAATCATCCAAACTGACTAATTCGCCAGGTGTAATAATATTCTTAGCTTTAAGTTCCATCACAGATTTCCAATCATTTGTGCTCTATAGTAAGCAGATTAGCATTAATGTCTTATGCTGGCGAGATACAAAACATCGCCAGCCACAGTGTCCTTGAATTATTGCGACAAAGACTCGTAGTAGTTATCAACAAGTCGTCGGTACTCAGGCGGGACATCTTCCTTAGCGACTTGGGTAAGTTGCTTCTTCTCCTGAAGTGTATTGAGCCGTTCTTCAAGTGCGGCTTCCAACTTCACGAGGTCCCGAATGACGAATTCGTAGTTCGGGAACGGATTCGATCGATTTCCGGGGCGGTAATCCATGGTATCCAAGACATCGAGCCAGAGTTCGTTAATCTCACGTCCGGCTTCTCTACCACCGGTGCGTGCCTGTTCCTGGTTTTCGTCTTCGGCTTGCCCGGGTTGTTGGCCCTCCTGCCCCTGTTGTTGTTGTTCTTCTTGCTGTCTGTCTTGCATGGCTTGTTGTGCCTGTTGCATGCGTTCTTGAATCTGCTGTTGCTGCTCAGCGAGTTGTTGCTGACGCTGTTGTTGTTCTTCCGTCTGCTCTTGCGCCTCCATCGCTTGAAGTTCGCGTTGGATGTCCTCCATCTGCTCTCTGGATTGTTGAAGTTGTTGGAGTGCGGCTTCGAGCTGTTCTTCTTCGGTGCTTGCCATATTGGCTTGCGCCTGTTGGAGATCACCTTGTACCTGTCTCAGCGTCTCTATGACATCCTGCTGGTTCAGGTCAGCGGCACGGAAACTACGCCACTGTAGTGCGCGCTGTGCGGTTGACATATCTCCGGCGGTCTGTTCTTCTACCAGTCGTCTTGTAGCGTCAGCCACATTTTGCGCTGCCTCTGGATTCTCCTCGCCGAGTTGTTCGGGGAGATTTCTCAACGTGTTCTCAAGAGATTGAAGGTCGCGTTGTAGTTCACGCTGCTCGTTGGCAAGTTCGGAAGCTCTCTGCAAATCTTCAGGACGTAGTTCTGCTTGTCGAGAACGGTTCCTGAGTTCTTGCGTCTCCTCTTGGACACCAGACTGCTCCTGAATTAGCTGCTGTGTCTGCTGTGCCGCTCTGTCAAGTGCAGCATCGGTGAATTCGGATGCGACCTGTTCCAATTGTTCAATCGCCTCCTCAAGTCTCTCCTCTGCTTTTTGCCCTTTTGCGGCACTGAGTTGCGGTTCCTGCTGTTGCATGCTTTCAGAGGCTTGCTGCATCTGTTCGCCTGCCTGCTGCATCGCCTGACCGGCTTGATCCAAGCGTTGTCCTTGCGTTCCCTGTGCGTTCTGCTGCATCGTGCCGAGCTGCTGCGACATCTGTTGCGCCTGCTGTGACAACTGTCCTTGCTGTTGACTATTCTGTTGCATATCGTTCTGAGACGGTTGGCTTTCACGTCCCATCTGCTGGCTCTGCTGACTCAACTGTTGTTGTTCCGACAACATCTGACGTGCCTGATCCAACATCTCCTGCGTCTGCTCTTGCATTTCCGAATCAAGTTCGTTCTGCTGATTCTCAAGTTCGCTTTGCAGCTCCTCCATTTCGAGTTCAAGGTTTTCGGCAAGCTGTGGATTGTTGTTCCGCATCTGCGTCAGGACTTTCGGTAATTCAAGGCTAACTTTTATCAGCAGTTCAAGTGCCTCTTGCTCTGCGGGTATAGCTGCATCGGGTTCAATAGCATTGAGGCTATCGGCTGCCTCACGCATTCTGGCGATAGCGTCCTCCAGGTTCATCAGAATTTCTGGTGTGACTGCCGATTCACCTTGCATCGCCAAACTAAACTCATCAGCGAGTCTCTGCGTTTTATCGATTAATTCGTTCTGTTTATCCGCTGTTGCTTTAACGGTATTGCGATATTCGTCAGTAATTGAGGCAGGTTTCGTGTTAATGTGATTCGCTGTTTCACGAATAATCTGTTTCTGGTTAGCGACCATCTCCAAGGCTGGGTTTGATTGCTGTTGTTGCTGCTGTTCTCCGTCCTGTGCCTCTTCCTCCATGAAATTCTCGTTGAAGGGACGGATTTCGATGAAGTAGATATCGCTACTGGCTTCGCCGGGTCCTGTGCGTGTGTTATTATCAACGGCGCGTGCATAGTAGGAGATAATATCTCCGGGTTCAACGTCAAATTCCTCAAGATAGAACGTGTAACTGCCATCGGCGATGCGGCGTCGGTTTGTATCAACAGCTGCTGGTTTGGGAGTTGTGGCTTCCATAACTAGTTCTTGTAGTTCGTCAGACCCGACGCGATACATGAGTTTCAATTCTGCGATCCCATAGTCGTCCATTGCCTCAGCGATGACTTCCACTTCACCCAACTTTGTCGTTTTGATATCACGTCCGGGTTCTTTGATGACAACTTCAGGTACTTCGTCAGGAATCGCCTTTACGGCGTATTCAATAGGTATCTCGTTGTTGAAACCGTCAATACATAACAATTGAACAGTATACGTTCCATCTTCAACAATATCAATGCTTGTTGTCAGCGTGTTTCCATCGGAGATAATCATTTCGGTTGTGTCGGGTTCGGCTGTGCCAGTCAATCTTTCGGTGAAAGAGCGTTTCTTAACATCACGCCTCAATGAGAATGTAGCACTTTGAATGGCTTTGTTAGTTGTGAGTTTTAGTTCCGCCTGCGTGCCAACCACCGCTTGGATATCGCCTGTCCCTGTTTGAACGACAGGTTTGAGTCCTGTGTAGTCTGGGTAAGTGTAAGCGACAGAGATTTCAGTCACCCTCGGCATCTCAAACACTTCAACAGTATAGCGTTCCGAGGTTGTTTCGTTTGCAACGACATAGTATTCGATATCTGCGTCAATATTAAAAATTTCATAAGCAAACCCCCGCTTATCGTCGGGGTTTCGTAACATGTTGATCTGTTGTTGGGTTGAGCTGCTTTCAGGCGTATTGGTCTCTTGCGCCTGTGCCTTCTCGTAGGTCAAAACAACTTTATCCGCGGATTTCCCGGTGACAGTAACGTGAATCGGTAGGCTTTTACCGCGGAGGATGCGTGCATTTCCGGGTTCAACAGTTAATTTGGTCGTTAAAACTGGTGGGGTCTTCTCCCAAGGTACAAGGACGCGGAGGAGACTGGTATGGATTTCTGTTGGAAAGAGGAGCGCGAGTACACAACAAGCGAAAACAACCAAAGCAGCGATACCGACTTGTTTACGGGTCCGGCTATGATCAATTGTTGCTTTAAAATCTATCCCCTTTACGCGCTCGGTGGTATCTTCAAGTAGGCGTTGGAGCATGTGAGATTCAATAGGGTCTGTTGATTCACGATTTCCAAACTGGACTGCACTGACGAGTCTATCTTCCAAGTCGGGGTGGTTGCGTTCAACATTGAGTGCGACATCACGAAGCGTCAGTGATGCTCTGAGCGGTTGAACGAGGTATCTGTATAAGAGGTACCCGATCACACCGATCCCGACTATTAATAGCGCAATCCGGAGGAAATTTGGGAGTGGCATCAACCAATCAACAATAGCCTCTCCCATAAACAAAGCGATTAAGCCTGTCAAGACAATCGCAAACCCTGCCCAGAAGATACTCCGTTTCCAGACGCGCTGCGCTTCCAAAACTTTTGCCTGTAATTCTGCGTAACCTTCTCTCGTATTCATTAATTTTCCTCCACTGACATTACCATTGTGATTTCTGTCTTAAAGGCACTTTAATTTTTTTTGTACGCAAAAATCTGCGTTTTCTGTTAGCTGAGATTTCTCGGAAAACATAACGTTCTGATAGCACAAACTGGGAAGTTTATGCTACAAAAGAGCCGCATGCGTAAGTCGTATATAAAATTTCAGTCGCGTGAACGCGGCTTGCGGATGATATTTTATTTCTACGAGATTAGACAAAATTCCGCCGAAATGGTTCTTTAAAGCCGGATGATGAGAAGTTCGCGGCTACCGTTGGCTTTTCTCTGCCTCTAACTGCGCCTTCTGCCAACCGTAATCAACCCCCTCCTTGTAAAATTTGTCCGGATGCTCGACTGCCCAAATTTGTTTGTGGATAATCCAATTGTTTGGATCTAAAGCGAGTGCCTTTCGCCATTCAGCCATCGCTTCGTCTTTTTTACCACCTTCGAGCAGGACGAGCCCGAGTTGAAAACGGGCAGCCGCTTCGGCGTTCGTCTCTATGGCTGGCTTGCTCGACGATTTAATATCGTTGCGCAGCACCTCATTGTACCCTGGGTCAGATAGCCATTTCTCAAGCATCGCAACGGTTTTTCGATCTTGGACATTAACACTAAAAGGAGCTTTCACCAGTCGTCCGGCTTCATCAATCATAATTCCGTAGGGTATCGCTTTGAGATTATAGCGGTTACCGAATATGTTCTGTGAATCAACGAGTGTAACAAAATCGGCGTTTGCTGTGTCGTGCCAAGGTTTGACGACAGATGCGCCTTGGGCATCAATGGCGATTGAGACGAGGTTTAAAGTTTCTTTGTGTTCGGCGTAAAATTTCTGCCAACCTGGCAGTTGTCCACGGCACCCTCACCACGAACCCCAAACATAGAGAAACGTCTTTTTTCCTCGAAAATCGCGCAAGCGTCTTGGAATATCTTCTAAATCAGGCAGTGTGAATTCAGGGGCGAGGCGTGTCGGATGGATAACCTCTAATTGGTTCGCTGAGGGTTTGTAAACTTCAAAACCAAAAGTTTTCGAGATATGTTCGGGTTGCACATACGTCGCGCCATCGATATTTATGGCACCGTCGTCCGCACTTTGGAATTGGAGTGAGACACAGAGTTCCGATTCTACACCACCGCAAAGGACCACCATCTCCGTTCCTTGTGAATATTCTACCTTCAATCCGAGTTGCTCAGCGAACGGTTTCAAGGGAACGAACCATGTCCCATCTTTGGAGATAGGTGATACAGTAAATTCAACACGGTGTCCATCTACCGACATCTGAAAATCCTCTTTCTTCATACCTTCTCCTTTAGTAAACCCTATCTGTACACCCACGACAGCACATAACATCACTAACGCTAAGAATCCGAACATAGTCTGTAACTTACGACCCGATACGATTTCGGTAATCATTCTGTTTTTCTCTCCCTATGCTGTGCATCGTAAATAAGGAATTCGATTATTTTGTCAGCGACTTTCGGCGTAAGACCCGACCCCGGTTTCCGCATCATTTTATGCACATACTGCCGCCACTCTTCCGCCGTGAAAGAGGAATTAATCGGGCGCGCAACGGTATGACATCGGCTACACTTATTGGTAAAAAGGGTGTATAACTCCTGCATTTTCGCTGGATAGGCGGTAACATCAATAAAGTTCGGACCCTTATCCGCTGGATACGTTTTTGGGGCTGTCCGTGGGGCATTCAAAGCGTAGAACATCGCTATTCCTACAAGAACGGTGATCCCTAAGACAGTTCCAAAGACAATTATTTTTTGCATACTTAGGATCGGCTCCGAGACTGCTATACGCCAGTAACGCTCTTTACTTTTTCTACAATAGCATTTGCGCTGATACCGTGATGCTCCAGGAGCTCTTCTGGTTTTCCAGAGCGCGGTATCCCAGTAACAGCGAGTTTGTGGACGCAAATATTCTCAGTTGCAACAGCATCGAGTACAGCATCCCCTAAACCGCCTTCAGGATAATGGTCTTCAACGGTGATCAGGGTCGTGTTCGTGTCGGCTGCAGCTGCTTTCAGTGCTTCAGCGTCAACGGGTTTAACAGAATATAGGTCAATGACCCGGATAGCGATCCCTTCCGCGGCGAGTATCTGGTGTGCTTTTAACGCTTCGTGAACGGTAACACCTCCGGCAACAACGGTTGCTATATCTTCGTTGCTTTTACGAATAACCTTACATCCGCCGATAGGGAATTTTTCATCGGTATCATAGAGAATAGGCGTTTTTGGGCGCGAGGTACGGAGGTAAACGATCCCCTCGTGTGCGGCTGCTTCTGAGACAAGCCTTTCAGCACTGACTGCGTCGCTCGGATAAAGGACCACTGCCTGCGGAATCGCCCGGAACATGGCTATATCTTCTAACCCCATCTGTGAGGGTCCGTCTTCTCCGATAGAGACACCGCAGTGTGAGCCGGCATATTTGATATTCGCTTGCGAGATTGCGGACATCCGAATTTGATCGTAGGCGCGCGATAAAAATGCGGCAAAGGTAGAGACGAACGGAATTTTCCCGCGCTTCGCCAAACCGATACCCGCGCCCACTAAATTCTGTTCTGCGATGAACATCTCAAAATAACGCTCTGGATGCAGGTTCATAAACTGCTCGGCGTAGGTAGAGTTTTTGGTGTCTCCATCTAAAGCGACAACATTTGGGTTCGCGGTGCCGAGTTTAGCGAGTCCGGTACCGTATCCGCCGCGGGTGGCGACATCTTCATCAGTTGGATAGTCCGGCGGCTCACATACAGCCGCAGCAGAATGACCGACCCCACTCTCTACAGCAGTAGGGGGTTCAATTTGAATTGGCTCTAAATGTAAGGGACCGAGTTCGGCTAATGCTTTATCGAGGTCCTCACCTTTCGCGAGTGCCTTGCCGTGCCAGTTGTCTGCGTTTTCGAGGAAGGAAACACCTTTCCCTTTAAACGTCTTAGCGACTATCATAGTAGGTTTGTCGGTTGAGGCTTTAGCTTGATCGAGTGCTGGCAATATCTCATCAAAATTGTGTCCATCAATGCCGATCGTCTGCCATCCGAACGCCTCAAAACGCTGGCAATAGGTGTCAATATCAAAGGCGTACATCGTGCGTTGACTCTGCCCGAGTGCGTTAACATCTACAATTCCGATCAGATTATTGAGCTGATAGTGTGATGCTAAAGCGGCAGCTTCCCAGACCCCCCCTTCTGCGGTTTCGCCGTCACCGAGCAGAACATAGACGCGGTAGTCGGATTTATCTAAGAATTTTCCGTTGAGTGCCATACCGAGTCCAAGTGATAACCCTTGTCCAAGTGAACCTGTTGCCACCTCTGTCCACTCAAAGCGAGGGGTCGGATGTCCTTCAAGAATGCTGTCAATTTGGCGTAAGGTACACAGTTTCTCAGTGGCGATGATACCTGCTTCTGCATAAGCGGCGTAGAGTATCGGAGCAGCATGTCCTTTAGATAAGATGAATCTATCGTTGTTAGGATTTTGTGCATCATTCGTGTCATAACGCATGGCGTGAAAAAAGAGCGCAGAGACAATATCTGCTGCTGAAAGACACGTCGTCGGATGCCCAGACCCCGCCTCCGAAGTGGCGGTAATAGAGTGAATTCGTAAGTTAGTCGCCTTCTGTTTAAGGATATTTTTCAAGGTTTCCACAAATTTGTTAATCCTTTTTTCGGGAATAGCCATCAACTGACAGCCGACGGCTATTCGTTGAATATAAATTCTCGTTGAATATAAATTCTCGTTGAATATGAAGTTGTTCAATGCGTTGAGGGGCTCAAGGATTTAAGCGTCCTCAATGTTTAGTTGACCCGCCCTCCGTTCTGCTGCTAAAACGAGGTAATGCCCTTGACAGGTCTTGATTAAGTCCTCAAAAATCCCGATAGCTTGAGATAGATCTTGTAATTTGGCGTATGCTTCCGCCTGCCAGTATTTGGATTTTGCGACGATTTCATTGGGGTCGGTTGCATTGCCTTCAGTGTGTTGCGCTTCGTAAGTAATGGCCTCATCAAATTTTTCGATTGCGCGTCGATAATTCCTTTCGACATAGTAGGCTGTCACCGCGTCTGCGTAAGCGGTGTTGCTCTGTTCTCGGGGTCGGAAATGTTCGACGACCGGTCTCACGGGTGGCAACTCAAGCGTTGGCAGTTCGACCTCTAACTCGTCCTCGTCTTCGATATCACTATCTTCTTCGGCCTCCTCATCATCTTCATCGGTTTCATCATCCTCATCGATTTCATCATCTGTATCGTCACCGTCAGGGAGTGGCTCTATCGGTTTTATAGGCAGTTGTTCATCAGCACTCTCCGCATCAACTAAGTCATCTAGGTCATCTAAGTCATCTAAGTCATCTGCGTCGTCCTCCTCATCTTCATCCTCTATGTCGGATGCCGCTGCTTCGCGAAAAGCCAGAGAAAGTGCGGTATTAGGTTCGTCACCCTCATCTAATAAATCATCCTCTGGTTCAGGCTCGAAGTCATCTACTTCGTCATAGTTATCTATTTCCTCAATCTCATCTGCTTCTTCAAAGTCGTCTTCTTCGTCATAGTTAAATGTCATTTGTTTCTCCATTTTTTATTTTTTTATAGAGTGGTGTGCTTAACAGCGAATGTCCGCCATAGAACGAGAGCAAGCGCGTATTTCGTTGTGCGTGTTAGCGGGTAGGTGTCCCATTCGCCACACCAATTTTTGTGTAACCAGCATTTACACGATTTTTCGAGAGTCCTACACTATAGGAGCTGCAGGCGTGGTTTGCAACCCCGCCTGCAGTGGGTTTCCGTAAGCATTATTTACGATAAAAGTCTCTAATACTTGACCTTCACATCCGCCCAGGTGGTTGTCATTTTATCAGTCGGTTCAACCGCCAAGACTTCAGCATAAAGGCCGTTCTCATACATTTTTTCAATGTCCTCTTGTTCCAATGCGACACTGAGAATTACGACCTCGTCGACAACACCTGCGCCAAATCGTGTGCCGCCGCAACAGTCATCAAATCCGATATTGACGGGACCATTATCAGGGTCAATAGGATTTTTAGCCAAATCCATTGCGCTCTCCTCTTCCGCATCAATATAGATGTACCATTCACCGGTATCGCTATCAAAAGTGGTGGTGTACATGTGCCATTCGGTAATATCATCGGTGCCGACATTACCATCATTCCAACCCCCGGGTTTATTCCAGCATCCGCCGTTGCAAACTGGCCAGGCGATATTTGTTGTATTGTTGTTCGGATGGATGATATAAGCGGGTCGTTTTTCAACAATCCAACCCGGTTGGTTCCAAGTTGCGTTTGGGCTCTTCACCCACGCTGAGACCGTGATTGCGTCATTTGGGTTTTCATGCGCCGGGATCTGAACATAAGCGGATTCACCATCGAATTCAAGTGCCATCCCGAACTTACCCTCAACCCACTTAGGTTTACCATTGAATTCACCGTCTAAACCGTTTCCAGAGGCATCGGAGGCGACATCGCCTTTGCCTTCATCAAAGAGCCACACGCCGACGACGGTACTCGGATCAATTTCGGCTGAGGCAATGGAAATAAATAGAATGCTAATAGAAAAGAGACATATAAGCATGACGCTCAAAATCCCAAACCTTTCAGATAAAAAAGAGACAAAATTCATGGTGACCTCCTGTTCGGCATTTATACGTTTCAAGCACTATTAATAAATCTAAGCGATTAATAAATCTAAGCGGTTTACCTAAGCATAGTGAGATTGGCATAATACACTTACAATGCCAATATATTTATCGTATCAGATTCACAGGTATATGTCAAGTAGAAAAGTGTTATTTTAAACAGGATTCAGACTTTCCACAATTATATTATAGTTGACATAAGAAAAATATTTGACTATAATGCTCTCATACATACATCAAATACAAAGCGCAGGAAACTATGAAAGGAATCGTATTTACCTTTTTGATTTTCGGGTTTGGCGTGTTCCATTTGCTTGGACAGTCCGTAGCGTTAGAACATCTGCCCAGCGATGCCCGGCAACTACACCTCAACTCAGGGTACAACGCTCTTCTGGCACAAGGTTTAGAAGAGCAAGACGCAGGTGTGCCAAAAACCGAACCGAACCGTTCTACGCCAGAAGATACCTCTGTAGAGAGTGGTGAACGTCCAGAACAGACCTTGGAAAACTCACCCAGCGATTCGACACAGCAGACTAAAACTGTAGACTCGGAGAACGACGAAACCACTGAAAACACACACACAACGTGGGAAAAAACGCAACGGGTTTTCAAGGTTGTTAACCACTATGAATTAGCACCAGATGCTGTCGTAACAACCCTTGTTATAATTGCGGCGGATGCGAAACTACACGGGCGCGTTACAGGGAATGTGCTGGTCCTCGGTGGAGATGTCGAACTCGGATCAGGCGCGCAGGTGAACGGAACACTTCACCTTATCGGCGGACAGGTCACCGGAAACACAGAACGCGTAGCGCATCTTCAGGTGAGCAACCGTTGGCAGATTGTGCCTGCTGTCGTGAAACTTGTGATGCACCCGTATAGTAGCATTTGGACGACCGATAGCTTAACCGGTTTCCAATTTACAATCGTTCGGTTTGTGATTCTGCTCATCATGTACCTGCTGATAGTCGCCATATTTCCGAAGCCGGTAAACGCCGTGAGCACACTGTTTGCAAATCGACCCGTTGGAAGTATACTCTTCAGTCTCCTGATGTCGGTTGTGATACCTTTGGTTCTTGCGTTGTTAACCGTTTCAATCGTGGGTGTTCCGTTTATGCTGCTGGCGTTGTCACTCCTACTGCCGTTGGCACTCTGTGGTAAAGCGGCAATTTTCCTTACGCTCGGTAGTACCCTTTTTTCAGGTCGCTTGAGACCGCTGGCATCGATCTTCGGTTATATCCTATATTTTATGGCAACATCTTTGCCGTATATTGACTGGATAACGTTTCTTATCGTTAACATCATTGGGATCGGGATTTGTGCGCTGAGTGTTCTGAGTTTAATGCGACAGCAAGACTCACGTCGAAGCACGCCGATCCTTCCTGGTAAAGAGTGGGGGTCCCGAACAGAAAGGGTTTAGTGAGCATGCAATTAGCGTCGCCGGTTTTCTTAATTTTTCTCATTGTCATCCCGTTGATGCTCATTGTCTCTCGATGGCTGCCGAGAAGGACAATCCTGCCCGTTATCCGCTTTTCTGACTTTAACCATGGGTTTGCAGTGGGTGTTCAGAAGATGCGGCAATCTCTCTTGATCAAAGCGATGCCGCTATTGAGAGTCCTGAGATTCATTGTCTTGTCGCTGCTCATCATTACACTTGCTCGTCCACAACTCTCGCAAAGCCGTGAGCATAGTATCGCGCAGGGGATTGACATTCTCTTAGTCCTCGACATCTCGGAAAGCATGCGTGCGGAGGATTTTGCGGGGTCAAATCGTATCCAAACTGCGAAATCGGTTATCACGGAGTTTCTGGCACATCGCGAAAACGATCGTATCGGATTGGTTATCTTTGCGGGTGAAAGTTTCACGCTCTGCCCGCTCACTTTAGATTATGCAGTGCTGGCAGAACTGCTCAGTGATGTAGAGATTGGGCAGTTAGAGGATGGGACGGCTATCGGTGATGCGCTTGCGACAGCCACGCATCGTTTACGCGCCTCAGCATCGAAAACCAAGATTGTCATCCTTTTGACTGATGGTGAAAATAACGCTGGAAGCATTACCCCTGAAACGGCAGCAGTGCTTGCAGCATCCAACGCGATCAAGGTTTATACCATCGGCATGGGCAAAGAAGGGGGCGCGCGTATCCCTTATGCAGATACGACATTTGGCAAGCGATACCGAGAGGTCCTAACTTATCTCGACGAGGGAACACTCAAACAGATTGCTAATACAACAGGTGGAAGTTACTTTCGCGCAACAGATACGCAATCGTTGAAGCATATTTATGCGGAGATTGATAGATTTGAAAAGACGAAATTCGAGACAGTTAACACCATCGTTCGCAAAGAGTTGGTCGGATATTTCTTGATACCTGCAGTCCTCTTGTTGGGAATCGAGATTCTATTGAGCAATACGGTGCTACGAAAAATCCCTTAATTTTTAATGGAAAGCGGGGATACGGAGGAGAACGGCAAAACTCCAAACCCACTTGTCCCAACCGCAAGGAAAATTTAAAAAATGGAAAATATTATTGCTTGTAATTTAGGTAGTTATCGGCAGTTTCGTGAGGGTGCGTATGCACACTTAGCGGAAATCGGTCTAACGAATGTGGAAATCGGTGTGCCTTCAGTTGAAGCTGTCGATGCAGTCCAATCAGAACTCAAAGCACACGGACTCACCGCAACGAGCCTGCTCGGCAGATGCGATATACAGTCCGAAACGGCTGTCTCAGATTTCCAACCGACCCTCGAGATTGCTGATAAGATGGGTGTGAAGATCATCTTTATCAGTGTTAATGCCGGTGATGCAGATAAAAACGCAGTGTACGATCGGCTCCGCGCAATCGGAGAGAACGCTGCACCTGGTGGGATTAAGGTCTGTCTGGAAACGCACCCAGATTTGATACACAACGGCGACATCGCACTTGAGACGATGCAAGCCGTTAACCACCCGAATATCTGTGTTAATTTCGACACAGGGAACGTCTATTATTACAACCACAATGTGACGGCTGTTGGCGAAGTTCAGAAGGTTGTTCCACACGTCGGCGCGGTTCACCTTAAGGATACAAACGGCGGCTATCGGACGTGGAATTTCCCGACGCTCGGTGTAGGTGTGGTCGATTTCAAAGCGGTCTTCCAAATACTCAACGATGCCGGTTTCTACGGACCCTTTACCATGGAATTAGAGGGTGTCGAAGGCGAAAACCTTGATGCAGCGGGTGCGAAAGCGCGGGTGGCAGATTCGCTGCAACACCTGAAAGATATTGGAGTCATCTAATGACTACGGATCTCTGTATTATCCGACTCGGTAAAGGCGAGCGCGTCAACGACGCGCTCGGAAAAATCTTGGATACCCCAGATATGACGACGATCGGGGCTTTCGCTGTTTCCAAAGAAAACCCGACTGAACTTCACTACCACGATTTCGATGAGTACTGGTATTTTACCGAAGGCACAACAACGGTGACGCTGCGAACGGCGGACGGACAATCTGAATCGTATCGTATCGGTCCCGGGGATTTGGTTGTTACCCCTAAAGGCGTTGAACACGGACATACCCCGGATGATGTTGTTAAAGGCGTGCAGTGGGTGAGCGTGATTCATCCGGATGCTCGCCGCGGGCATTTGCACCGAGAATTCGCATCAGTATGAAGTTGTAGGCATCTCCCCTTGTGCCGTAACACGGAACGCACAACATGAACACAGCAATTTTTACCAAAAGTGAGATTAAACAGACGCTTCTCAGCCACCAGAATACGCTGAGAACCTACGGTGTGAAACGCCTTGGGCTTTTCGGTTCCTATGTTAAAGAGACTGCCGATAGCGAGAGTGACATTGATCTGCTTGTAGAACTTGAAGAAGTGTCATTTGACCGGTATATGGATCTCCGTATTTTTCTCGAAGACCTGTTTCAGAAGAAGATTGACCTCGTCATTGCGGATTCACTCAAACCACGCTTGCGACCACGCATCGAAAAGGAAGTTGAGTATGTCGCAGGACTTTGACATCTATCTTGAGGATATATTAGAGGCAATAGATAGGATTCAAGAATATGTACAGGATATCACACGTGAGACCTTTGAAACAGATCGGATGCGGATTGACGCGGTCATCCGAAACCTTGAAGTTATTGGCGAAGCCGTTAAACAGGTGCCTGATCCCATGCGAGAACAGTACCCAAGTGTTGCATGGCGGAAGATTGCTGGGTTGAGAGACATTCTCATTCACAAATATTTTGATGTCAACCTTGACATTGTTTGGGGTGTGGTGCAATCAAATATCCCGATTTTGAAAACAGAGATTCAACAGATTCTTCAGGAGAAAAGCGAGTAATTCTATAGCATAGGTCTATTACGAAAGGCGAAATTATGTCAGTACAACTTAATCCGTTGCCTCGGCGGCGGTTGGGACGCACGGAATTAGAAGTTACCTGCCTCGGTATGGGAGGCGCAGGACTCGGCAGAGCAGGTGTCACCGACGATGAAGCCGTTGAGGCGGTGCACCGAGCGATCGATCTGGGCATCAATTATCTGGATACCTCACCGCTCTACGGTGAAAGCGAAAGACGAGTCGGGCTTGCATTCGCTGATAGCGGGTGGCGGGAGCAGATTTATCTCGCCACGAAAACGGGCACACACCCGGAGTGGCGCGGTGATTACAGTGCTGCAGGCACACGCCGAAGCGTTGAAAATAGCCTGCGGTTGTTAAATACTGACTATCTCGATGTTTGCTTAGTGCATGACCCGAATAGCATGGACCCCGTTGTGGCAAAAGGGGGTGCATTGGACGAACTGCAGCGGATGCGCGAGGAAGGACTCATAAAATTTATCGGACTCGGCGTACGACAACACGAATTCCATAAGATTGCTATCGAAACGGGTGTCGTGGACGTGATTCTAACCTACTTGGATTATACGCTCCTGAGTCAAACTGCGAATGAATGGTTGTTACCTTTTGCCGCTGAAAACGACATCGGCGTTATTAACGGCAGTCCGATTGCGATGGGATTGCTTTCAGGACTTGAACCGGATGTATCAGCAGAAAGTGCACATCTCGGTACATCTGATGCCGAAAGAGCACATCAACTCTATCAGTGGGCAACGGATAACGATTTAAGTTTACTGAATCTTGCCATTCAATTCTGTTTTCGACAACCGCGGATTGCGATGAATCTGACAGGTTCTAAGAATGCGACAGAGGTAGAACAGAACTTCGCCGCCGCAACGACACCGGTGCCAGAGGACGTGTGGGAAGAATTAGAAGCATTTTTGTAGAAGGAGACTTATGAGATTTCAGCGAAAGATAGCATTGGTAACCGGTGGGAGCCGGGGCATCGGGAAGGCAACTGCGCTGAAACTTGCGGGTGAAGGTGCAACCGTCGCTGTCCACTATTCCCGCGCAATGGACAAAGCGGAAGCGGTTTGTAAACAGATCCGTAACACAGGACAAAAAGCGATACCTGTGCAAGCCGATATCGCCGATAGGGATGCCGTCAATAGAATGGTTGGAGAGGTCACTAAAGAACTCGGCACGATTGATCTACTCGTGAACAACGCAGGCGATGTCGGTGATATGACGTTTGACGAACTTACGCCTGAACACTGGGATCGGATTGTCGCGATTAACTTGACGGGTCCCTTTAACGTGTTGTGGGCAGTCAAACCGGGGATGATTGAACAGCAGTTTGGACGTATCGTTAACGTGTCATCGATTGCTGCGTTGGCAGTCCGTCCGAATCAGTTGCCTTACGCGGCGGCGAAAGCAGGGGTCATCTCGCTGACGAAATCGTGTTGCGGACCGCTTGCACAGCATAATATTCGCATCAACTCGGTCGCACCGGGTGCGATTGCGACGGATATGTTAGGTGAAGTCTCAACAGAAATGGTGGAGCAGCTGCGGTCTACGACACCGCTCGGTAGGCTTGGTGAACCGGAAGAGATGGCAGATGTGATCGCCTTTCTTCTGAGTGAAGAATCGAGTTATATGACGGGTGCGACAGTCATCGCGAGTGGTGGACGTATCCTTATACCGTGAGTGTTAATTCTGTCTCGCCAATTTCCAGATCGAAAGCGACGAAGGTTTGCTTGTTCTCAGAGAGAAATGTATTGCTCTGAAAATCGCGTCGGGACTGGACTTCGCGCAAGTCCCATCCGTTGACTTGAATGTGGCGTATCGGTGCATCAATTGCCAAAGTGAAGTTTGCTGTCGGGAATTGCGTGGCGAGGTTAATCTCTCGCACAACCCCCCTACCCCCCTTCTCAGGGGGGCAAGAAGCATCTCGTTCTGAGACTGAGATATCCGTGAGTTCGCGTGCCATATAGTAGTGTCCGATTTCCGAGGTTTTCATCCATAGCGTTTTCGTGCCGTCCGGATCATAATTGTCAAGGCGCGACTTGACGGTTTTCAATACATCAAACCCCAATTTTTCACCGTTGAAATAGAATCCGGGCCAATGTCCGACGAGAACACACGGAAGCTCCTTTTCAAGAATTGGCGGCAAGCGCCCCCCTTGCAAATCCTCAGTGATGAATCGATCAGCGTCCCCTAAATCGTAGCCTGTCCAGCCTCCGAACCAGTCGCCAGCACAGGAGACAATACTTGCAATTGCGACACCGCCCTCCTTATCGGCATACCAGATAGGCACATCCGGTAGTTCATCATGTTTCAACCAGAGGAAGTAGAAGGGACGCGGGTTGTTATTGACATGTTGAGAGGCAGTCAGGACGGCTTTCGCGTATGCCGCCTCTTGACGTTTTCCGAACGCGCCCGGACTGGTGACACCCTCACACGGTATGCCGACATTATCGAGTATCTCCATCGCTGTGATGATGTAGTCTGTGAGTCTATCATCAACCGGTGGGTCCACCCATTCCACCTGTTCCCATGCCTCGGTAAGCGTGAACGTTTCCAGATCAACGACAGCCGTATGCGTCAGCATTTCGGGGGTCAAATCGAAGCTGGGCCAGATAAGTTCTCGGTAAACGCGCAGCCATGCCTGATATTCTACCGTTGGAAAATCGGGAAACCCCTCATCAACGCGTCCCATTCCGGCGGGGTACGGGATAAGACTAAATTTCCCTTTCACACCGTTTTCCCAACACCATTCTGCCCATTCCGCGGCGAAACCTGCTGGGATTGTCGGCGGTACCTTCTTGAATTGGGCGGTATCTCCTTCCCAACGGTCAGGCGGCACACCGGGCTGATGGCGTGCTTTCCATGCGTGTCGTTGCTGTATCCAATAGTAGGTAAGATTAATCACGGGACACGAATCGTCAACGATAAGGGAGAGCGGCGTTCTTAACAACGGGTTACCGACAGTGATGTTCATGATTTTGTGCTCTCCGTACGATACGGTTAAATCTCTTGGAGACAGCGTCTGATGTAAGGTACATCGTCCACCCACAGACCGTCAACGCCGCCTGCCCTATGTGTAGATACCGCCCAATCGACATCTTTTGCCGTCCGAATAAATCCTGCTTCCACGACGATTCCGTTTGCCCGAAGTTGTCCAACTTGGCGTGTAACGGCGTGTGTGAAAGCGTTATAGAGTTGAAAATGATTAATGCCTGTCCATCCCATGATGATGCGGTTGGCATCAATTGCGACGGCTGCCTTGAAGAAATTCGCCATCGGGTTGATGAGAATCGCACTCGTCCGTAATTTTGGTTCTAAACGTTTTGCCTCAACAAGTAGATGTCTCCGAGAATAAAAGGTAAGAATGCTGGTGAGGTGGACAACCTCGAAATGACGCACCCGTTCGACAATGATAGGTAGCAGTTCTGGTGTGTCCGATTTTGGTTCGATGAAACACGGCATCTGTTGCTCGCGCGCAAATTGGAGGGCATCATCGAGGTGTGCCACCGGTTCAGTTGAGTTGTTCACTGTTAATTGCTGAACGTCTTCCCACTTTAGCGCATTCAGCGGAGTCGTACATCCAGTCGCTTTCCGTATATCGGTTTTATTGAAGTCGATGTGGATTAGCACCGGTTGCTTATCTTGAGTGAGACAGACATCGAACTCATATCCATCGGCACCGTCTGCTAATGCTTGCTTGAAGGATGCGAGGGTATTCTCCGGTGCGCGTCCCATACCGCCGCGATGTGCAAGGAGTTGAATCTGCATAGTTATTCCTCAACCATTTTCTGCCGGATGTTCTCCGAAGCTTAGTAATGCTCTGCGCAGGTTTATACGCTGAGGAAGATTCATATTCAAAGCCTCAATTGTCGCTCTGCCCATTTGCGTGCGTCCAATAATAGATAGAAGGTCATCACTCCACCGAAAATGGCGATGCCATTGCTTGAGGCGAGGGTTGAAAAGTGAGACTCTTCGTCCTGTTTGCGGATCGTGTGCATGCGTTTTGGCGTGTTTATGATTGTTGCATCGCGGGCAGGCCCACGCCAAATTATCCAGCATACTTTCGCCCCCAGTCCTTTGAGGGATGATATGATCACAGTGAAAAGAAGACGTAGCAAAATTATCCGGGGTTCGGCAGTATTCGCAAAGTCCCTTGGCACGCTCTTGAACTCGGCGGCGTAAGGCTGTAGAAATACGTTCAGAAGGCACTGTTTTCTATTCTTCTCCTCATCGTGATCTCTCAGAGTGACCTTTTTGCACAGATTCCTCAAGGAATTCCGGTTCATCAAAATGAGATACGAATACTCCTAACTCTCCCATAATTTCCCTTACAGGTTTTCCCCAACGTTGCCCTAAGATCGCTAAGGCTTCAAGACGTTTGACATTCATAATCTCTAATTTTCCGAGCAGTTTTTCATACGCCTGCTGCTCGTCATTGCTTAAAGTTTCATCTTCACGCTTGAGCCGTAACTGCCAATAACGCCGATATGCTTTTTCAGGCAATTGCGAATTTCTCCTTATAAACGCTATCACTTCTGCATCCGATGCGTCAGGGTCCACATCTTCGACTACCACGACTTCTTGCTGTTGCTGCCATTCGGCAAACTTACGTGTGAACTCATCTAATTCGACAGGTGATAACTGCCTGACACCGTTCAACAAATGTTCAACCTTTAGTTGTGTTGAGTTCTCAATGGTTGCCATCATTACACCTCCTATAAGGTAAGATACCGCCTTAATTCATCCCTTTTTATGCCACATCAGCTCAAAATTATCTTGTGGGTTAAACCCTAAGATACGTTTCGTTTTGACATTCGAGAACTGCTGATGCGGTAGGTCCGCGAAGATGTTGAAAATCTCACAGCGTGACGGAAGGTCTTCCAAATCAATCTCCAGCCCCAGTCGAAACGCTTCACCTGCGTCGCGCCAACTGACGGAAAACGGGTTGAGATCGGTGCCTTCTGCTTGATCTTCATGCTCTCGAAAACTAAGGAATAGGTAGCAGAGGACATAGATGTCGTAATGCTCGGTGAAGATTTTACAGATTTCCTGCCCTAACCCCTTCGTCAACGGATAGAGTCCAGTACTTGTGTGCGGCGGGACATCTGGATTAATTTCATAGTCATAAGTGGTATAACTATCCCCCTGAATCGTGAAATGCGGACCTGTGTTGATGACGCGGCGGATACCGTGTTCGACAGCGGCGCGCATGGTGTTATAACATCCGCGTGTGCTGACATCGAAAGCCAACTGTCTGTCGTGTCGCAGCACAGAACAGTTGAGGATTGCGTCCATCCCTTCAGCGGCGCGCATCACCTGATCCAACGAACCGACATCAATGTGCATCGATTCGTGCTTCGTTTCAATATCATTAATGTCCGTAACGCGAAGCGTGTAATAAGGTTCTAACGCTTTGACGACATGCGGTCCAAGATAACCATTACCACCTAAAATGAGCACCTTCATGGTTACGCCTCCTTTGCCTGTGCTGGTACGAATTGTGGATCAAACTTCAGGTGCCCCTTGGCTTTTCCGATCGAAAAACGGGAACCCGGGAACTCTGACTGGATATGGAATATCCGCCACGACGAGGAAGACTCAAGTGCACATCGGAAAGCAGCGACAGCATCGTTCATCTCAAGCCACATGGAATCATAGTCAACTGTCTCTGTGGCATCAGCAGTGATAAGGTTGCCGAGACGGAGGCATGTCACGTCGATTTTACCTTCGCGACCGAATTCCCTGCACGTGAATTCGCCGAGATGCTTTGAAAGTACAAAACCATCGACCGACGGACGCGGTCGCCAACTCTCTGTGACTGTCCAATCTTCACCGTGTTGCTCGAAAAGGCGGAGTGTGCTTGCATAAATGACGTGCTTCACACCTTCCGCGACCGCTGCCATCAGTAGGTTATAGGTACAGCGCGTCTGGTAATCAATCGCGTAATTCTCCGGTTGCTCGGCTTTAGCGAGAAGGTTAGGCGGTGTTTCAGCAATATGGATAACCGTATCTATACCACGGACCAATTCGTTGGTTGACTCGTCGTGTCCGAGTCCGCTTTGCACAAACGTGCCGTCAACATCTTCAACCGGATACAACTCCGTTAATCGGAGTGTATGTTCTTGCGCCAATGTGCCTGATAGGTTGCGCGCCAGTTCGGAACCAGCGGAGGTAATCAAGATATTCATAATTTTTAATTATTAGGTTTCTGCTCCGACTTTTCCGATCTGACCAACAATTCGTGCCTTGCTCAATTATATTCGGAATCGAGTTGTTGGTCAAAAAATCGGGTTTTCGATGCGGACATACAACATCGGGTGATTAAAGGTCTAAGTGCCTATGAGTATAGAAAAATCATCTATAAACGACTTCTACTTCTACAAAGCATCGCGAATCTTTGCCGCGATGTTGCCAATTTCTTCCGTATCACCCTCGCTCGGTCGCCACGGTAACCGGAGTGGGTCGCCTTCCCATCGCGGGATGAGGTGGAGATGGAAATGGAAAACGGTCTGAAAGCCTGCGGCTTCATTCGATTGAAAGAGGTTAAGCCCATCCGGTTTCAATGCCGTCCGGATCGCATTTGCGATCAGAATCGCTGCTTGCATAATTTTACTGCCGATCTCCGTGGGCATATCAAAGATATTTCTATAGTGTTGCTTCGGTATGACGAGGGTATGCCCGGGATTTGCGGGGGCGATATCCATAAATGCGAGGACCTCTTCATCTTCATACACTTTGATTGCCGGAATCTCACCAGCAACAATGGCACAAAAAATACAATCCATTATAATCGTTCCTTCAGATAAAGTCTTGGCAGATATTTTAGCAGGTTTGGTGCAGAAAATCAATAGTAAATAGTTGTTAGTAATCAGTACGGTTTTCTGCGAAAACCTTTCGGTGGTCAGTACAAGAATGTAGTGTGAAATTTCATAGTTTTCATAGTAAATCGGAGTACTATGAAATTTTCTGAAGTGCCCTGAACCCGATATACGATTAGGTTTCTGGCGATTTTGTTAGCGTGTACTATGAAAGTTGCTATGAAATTTTATGGCAAAGGCGGGAAAGATTAGAAGAGCGTAATTGTGAAGTTTGTTTGCAGCAACGGATTAGCGGGGTTTATAGTAGAATTTGAAAATATATTTACACTTTGATAGACAACATCCTGACGGCAGGTGAGGTTTCAAACCTCGCCATTGTAAAAATAATTACGGGTTCTACTATAAACCCTGAAGAAACACCCAATCAAAAACCCTGCGAAAAGGTTTGTCCTTTAATTTTTACGAAGTTTGTTACAAAATTGCCCGTTATTTTCGTTTTGGTAGAACAGTGATAGCATACCACAAAAGCGTTGCAAGGTTGTGGTGCTGACGACTTCTTGATCGCGAGCGTCTTCTGTAGTGGATACTACCGTGTCTACATCCCATTGCATTATAGAGCGTAGTTTTTTTGGTATTCACGAGTTTCAAAGCCCCTGAAACCGTCAATTTCGACATCTCAAGGTCCTCCAAATGTCCTAATTTGGAAAATTAACGCAAAATATAGTTCGCCGGTTACAAAGACGTAAGAGGTGGGAAAATCCCACCTATCCATCAATTGCCGTGAAGCTACAAGCATTTTTTAATTGTTGACTTGAGACGTATAACAGAAAGATAGGTTTAAACAATATCACATCATTGACTGATGCGTTTTAAATCCGTCCACTACACGGGGTCTATGGTAGAGGTTTACGATATCCCCTTCAACCCTTGCGGTCACGCGTCTGCCGTCGCTGAAGGTTACTTCAAATCGCGTATCGGAATCCTGCGAAATTTCCTTTGCCTGCGGTAATTGGATGTCTTTCTGTTCTGTCCATTCTTGAATTAGTTTCGCGAGTGAATCTGCGTCACTGGGTGCGGATGCTGCGTCTTTGAGTTCAATTTTGAAAGCCGGTTCATGCCTTCTGCTGTAGTTGAACCAACGCGCTGTCCGTAAGAACGGTACGAGTGCTTGCAACGCTTCGACAGTCCCGATTCGACTCAATGCTTCCGAAGAGAATCCACGTACATAAGCGGATTCGTTCATAAGTGCCTCGCTCAACGCCGGAATAGCCTCTGTTGCGTCGGATCCAATACGCGTCAACGCCTGCGCAGCAAAAAATGCTAAATCTGTATCTTCTGGGTCCTCAAGAACCCGTGTCAAAGCCGGTACCGTCTTTGATGCTGGCACCTTAATCATACCCAACGCCGAAGTTGCATGCCGGCGTACCTCTTCAGATGTATCGGTTAACAACGCGATGAGTCCATCAACTCCGTCGGCTGCAACCGGTCCCATTTCACCGAGTGCATACGCTGCAGATGCGCGGACATTCTCGCGTTCGTCTTTTAGCGCAGCGACGAGCGTTGGAACGGCAGGTGCACCAATCGCTGCGAGTCCATGCGCCGCGTCACAGATATGGAGAATCGGCTCCATCTCAAACGCCTCTTTTTCCGCATCAAGTGCCTCAGCGAGGGGTTCAACAGCCGATGCCCCGATTGCTCCGAGTGCATAGGTAGCGTTTCGTCGCACCGGTTCGTAGTTATCTTCAAGGGCATTGACGAGTGCGGAAACCGCTTCGGCAGTATCCTCACGCATGAACCCTAAAGTGTTCGCGGCTTCCATACGTGCGGCTGTGTCCTCTGTTTTCAACGCCGCGATGGCTGTTTCCACATCCGTTTCGGTTTTCGGACGCGCGGTTTCATATAGATCTGACTTACCGTACATCCAATTCCACATATACGTCCATAGGATCTCCGCGTCGTAAGGGACCTGGTTGATTTCCGGCGGTTGCCAGAGAGCGGTCTCGCTGTCCCAGGAAGGTACCCTCGGTTGCTCGGTACGCATAAAGACGAACTTCATTCCGTAGCGATTCAGGGAGGCGTAGTTCTGAAGGAACGAATGTACCATATCAAAGTGCATAATCCAGACAGTGCCGAGTTCACCGGACATCGGAACAATGTTTCGATTTAAGAAATACTCAGGGAGCCGTCGCGTCCCGTTTTCACCTTCGGCATGGACTTCATGCGGCAAGCGTTCACCATCCAACATGAACTCTCGAATGTACTGTGTTCCGGGAATGATACAGGTCGGTCCCTGCTCAGCAGGACACGGTTGTGGATAGTAGAAGAGGATTGCCCAACGCGGTGTCCGATGTCGGGGTCGTTTTCCACCGGCGTGTCCATCTTTGTGGAGCGGCATCATCAACCGTTCCTCGCCGTTCTCTTTTCCGCGCGGTGTGCTCCAATTGAAATTTGGATGGCAGTGACGGTGCGGATGCATGACGTACCCGTTCCCCAAAATACTGGTAAGCGCGCCGCGAACCTCAGGAGACTCCAAGACAACTTGCAGTTCGGGTACCATTGGCAAAACATTATTAAGCGGATTGTGATATCTGTCGCCTCGGAAATCAATCGCACCCGAGAAGAGTGCATCCGTTTTGTTGTAGATGGTTTCGTGGATATGTGTCGGCACGTTTGCTGTGACATTGACATACCCGTTGACAATAAAATGACGGATATGCGCATCGTTTAAAAGATACTGATTTTTAATTTTTCCTTGCGGTTCGGTCAGCTAGATTTCACTCATCAAGAGCCTTCCGGTATATCCGCCCTCCACTTGGTTAGGGGCTACATCTCAAAAACCTGCGCGCAATGTAATGGAGCGCAGTCAGATGCCCGTAAATTAAAAGCTTTTTCTAATACCATGCCGCCTTATCGACGATGTTCTGTAAGGGTTCACCGTTAGCGAATCGGCGTGCGTTTTCTAAGACAATTTCAAACCGCCGTGCTGAAAGATTCTCCGCATCTTTAACAGCGATATGTGGTGTTATTAACACATTCGGCAATCGCCAGAGCGGACTTTCAGCAGGTAACGGCTCAACCTCAAACACGTCTAAACCGCATCCAGCAATGACACCCGCTTCAAGTGCCGCGATGAGATCGGCAAGTTTCGTGGTCTTACCGCGCCCGATGTTAATGAAATAAGCACTGTTTTTCATCCGAGCAAACCGATCTTTGTGCCACACCCCTTCGGTTTCGGGTGTGTGCGGAGTCGTGGTTATCACAAAGTCAGCGAGCGGAAGCAGTGTGTCAAGTTCTGCTGGATCATGCTTTTCAACAAAAGGCACTTCATATTCCCAGCGCGCGTCAACGCCGATTACCCTCATCCCGAATTCACTGCAGAGTCGTGCGGTTTCATGTCCGATGCCGCCAACGCCGACAATCAACGCTGTCGCCTGTGCGAGGTCAATATATCCGTGTTTGCGTGCGTCCTTGTCCCAGACACCTTGACGTTGTGCGTCTACGTAATAGGGTAACCCGCGGGCAAGCGCGAGTACGAACATCATGATATGCTGTGCAATGTGGTCGTTGTAGATGCCGCGCGGGTTACAAACGACGACCGGATGTTCAATCAGTTCGGGGTAATAGTAGCCGGGAAAGGGACCTGCTGCGGGGTTCTGTAGCCATCTCAGATTTTTCGCTAACGGGAGTTGTTCAGGGGACACCCAACCGCAGACAGCATCAGCATCTGAAAGGTGTTCCGCTACGGCTTCGTCTGTTTCCGGTAAAACGACAGTATAGACCGGTAGTTCATTACGAATACGCTCAGCCCACTGGCGTGATTCCGCGTTCTGTGGCGGCATGAGTATAAGTTTTAGCACGTGTTCTGTTCCTCTCTTTTATTTTCCGCCTATTTTATCACGATAGCAGCAGAAAATCAAGCGGAAGATGAAAGAAAAAGCCGTTGATTCTTACATACTGATTTGATATAATAGAGCAAAAAGCAATCAATAATGTCTGCTGACCTCAGCAGAGGTGAGAAAAATGACTTCACTTAAAATTAACTTCGATAAAGGCACTCTCGTCCTACAGAATGTTCCAGAGGCACTCCAATCAGATTTACCAGACCTCCGTTGGGATGAGCGTACGCTCACCTTCCGCACACCCGCCTACCGCTATCGGAAGATTATCTCGCAGCTGCGCGCACACGACATCGCATATCAGGACACAGCGAGACAATTCACTGTCGAACGCTTCACACATCAAAAATCAATCACACCTTACCCATACCAGACAGAGGCGATCGACGCGTGGCACGCCAACGGTAAGCGTGGTGTCGTCAGTCTTCCGACGGGTGCCGGTAAAACCTTCATCGCAATTCTGCTCATCGCGGACACCCAACGTCCGACACTCATCCATGTACCGACAATCGACCTCATGCACCAGTGGCACGGTGTGTTGAGTGAACATTTCGGACAAGAGATCGGACGCTACGGCGGCGGTCAGCACGAATTGCAAGATATTACGGTGACAACCTATCAGTCCGCCGTCATGCACGCACCGCATTACGGGAATCGGTTCGGCTTTGTCGTCTTTGACGAATGCCACCATCTACCGGGAGAACAGTATCAATACGCGGCGATCAGCAGCATCGCGCCTTTTCGATTGGGATTGACAGCGACACCAGAACGAGTTGACGGAAAAGAGAGTCGCCTCTATGCGCTTGTCGGCGAATGTTGCTATGAAGCGAAGGTACAGGAGCTCTCAGGAAAAACGCTTTCGGAATATCGCGTTATGACCATTGCAGTTGAGATGGAGGATACGGAACGGGTGCAATACGAGGACGCGCGACGGACTTACCTAAGCTTCCTCAAACAGGCGAAAATCAATATGGGAACCCCGCGCGGATGGCATACATTCCTCTGGAAAGCGTCTCAATCTGATGAAGGGCGCGCGGCTTTCAAAGCGTATCTGACGCAAAAACAACTGAGTTTCGCCTCTACTACAAAACAGGAGTGGGTGTGGAAACTGATTCAACGGCATCGCGGTGATCGGATTATCATCTTTACACAAGATAATGATACGGCGTATCAAATCGGGACGCGTTTTTTTCTGCCGGTGCTAACGCATCAAACGAAACTTAAAGAGCGGAACGATTTTTTGGACGGATTCCGAGACGGGACCTATTCTATCTTGGTTACCTCGAAGGTACTGAATGAAGGTGTAGATGTACCCGAGGCGAATGTTGCTATTATCGTCTCAGGAAGCGGGAGTGTTAGGGAACATGTGCAGCGGCTCGGACGTATCCTCCGCAAGCGCGAAGGCAAACAGGCAGTACTTTACGAACTCGTCTCTAAACAGACCGGCGAGCATTTCGTCAACAGGCGACGCAGGCAGCACGACGCCTATCAGACACCTTAAAAATTCGTATCGTCTAAAATCATGTAACTCGTAATGAAATGGAGAGCGGATTCGAGAAAACAACGCTAAAGTCCAAAACCGCGCCATTTAATCGCAAGGTCGAATTAAAAAATGCTTACCAAAGACCTACTTCAATATAAAATCAAGAGCGGTCAAATTTCGCCGCAATTTGTGAACCCAACTGACGAACAACTACTGTCAATCGCCGAGCAATTGATCACCATTTTTGAAGATTCAATAAACACGCCGCGCGCAACGCTTTTGGAAGTCAGTAAGCAGGTTATTGATAGCACACCAAAGGCACCGATCGTCAAACGCGGACTTGAAAAACTTTTGTTAGATCGGACAGAGTTTGATACGGCACCGAATGAAGCACTGATCGCATTTCGGAA
This sequence comes from Candidatus Poribacteria bacterium, assembly GCA_022820835.1. Classification (GTDB taxonomy): domain Bacteria; phylum Poribacteria; class WGA-4E; order WGA-4E; family WGA-3G; genus WGA-3G. Next base: position 109,397 of record JAJEET010000130.1, on the reverse strand, counting down.
GAAACTCTTTACAGAGACAAGCCGTCTGCTTTCACAAGAACAGTTTCAAGACTACGAAGATTATCAGCATAGGGCGTTAGAGACAATAGCAGAGGGATCGCAACCAGAGATTGCTCCTACAGAAGAGGGAACCAGAGCAGCCAGATCGCGACCGGAGATCGCTCCTACAGAAGAAGTGGAATTGGGTGCCAAACTCTACGCGGATTTACCGAGTAACCAACCGGTTTTGACGTTCAATACACTTTCTGCTGAACGCCTCCTGCATCGCTACAACGCTGCGCAGGTACAAGGATTGCTCCTTCATTGCAACTCGCTGACGTTAAAACTCTCCGATTCTATGACAGCCGAACTCCGACAACTGTTCAAGTACCTCAGATTTAACCAACTCCTCTCCACAATTCGGAAAGAAGAAGAACTGTATGAGATTACGGTAGACGGACCGCTCAACCTGTTTTACAAAACGAAGCGTTACGGTATGAATTTGGCGAATTTCTTCCTTGCCGTATTGCATCAACCGAAATGGGAACTGACTGCGGAAATCCAGTTTAGAAACAAGCGGGTTTCTCGGTTATCGCTTGATGAATCCTGCGGTATCAAACCGATTTCACAGCAGTTTCTCGCCTATATCCCTGAAGACATCCAACTCTTTCAGACGATGCTCCGAAACAAAACCGAGGAGTGGCAGATTCGTCCCGGGAGTCAATTCCTTCCATTGACAGGCGATTTCTACTGCTTTCCAGACTATCAACTCGTTCACAAAAGCGGCGTGGAGACGGCCATTGAGTTGTTCCATCCGTGGCATCAGGGACATCTCATTGCAAGACTTAACACCCTCGCTGAACAGAAAGATGTATCCCTTATCCTCGGTGTCTCAAAGGAGTTAGAAAAAAAGCCGCTCATCGCGGAGGCACTTGAGGGGTCCGAATATTTCTCACAGTTCGGTTTCACATTCCGCGATGTCCCGACAATGCGCACCTTGCTCCCAATTCTGAATTCGCTTGTGTAGGTTCAGACAAAAAAAGGAAAAGTAACCCAATGAAAACCACATATTTTTCCAGCCTTTTAGCCATACTCCTTCTTTCAACGCTATCTCTAACGAATACTTTGGCACAGGACTATACCCGACTCAATTTACCGGAGGGTGCCAAAGCACGGCTCGGAAAAGGCGTAATAAATGATATACAGCTCTCATCCGATAATACCCGTTTGGCTGTTGCGAGTTCTATTGGCATCTGGCTATACGACATTCACACGGGATCCGAAACTGCTCTGCTTACAGGGCACACAGAGACCGTGACGCATGTCGCATTTTCACCGGACGGAAAAATCCTCGCGAGCAGTGCACGCGACGAAACTATCCGTCTCTGGAACACAGAGATCGGTGAATCTCTGTTGTCACTCAGTAACGCCACCCACCCGATTGCCCTGAAATTCTCAACCGATGGGAAAACGCTCATCAGTCAGAATTGGAACGGTACAGTCTGGTTCTGGGATATTACCACCGGAAAACAATTAAACATGCTGAGTCCAAAACGGCCTAAAATCAGACTCGGAAAAGACAGGATTTGGCCCCTTGCAGCGGATGCCTTCGTCGATCACACGGGGAGTGTTACCTTCGCAGTTGGTAAGAAGGACGGCACAATTAGCATACAAGATGGACACACCGGTCGCGAGATAAGGGAACTGGTAGTGCGAACAGATGATAGCTCGTCCCTTCCAATTCAATCCCCGAGACCATACACCTACAAAAACAAAATTATGGATGGACAACCCGCTATGAAGTGGGTGACCGGCTTAAATTTCTCACCAGATGGTAAAATACTTGTGAATGGGATTACCCATCGAATTGCGTACTGGGGCGGATCAAGGGGGAGTGGAGGTCCAACGGAACTCTGGGATGTGGAGACAGGTGAACAACTTACAGTACTTCCGTACGGTATAGGCATAGAGTTTTTAGGCGATGGCAAAACCCTCGCCATTATAGAGTACGGTGAATGTACAATATGGGATGTTGCAACGCGCAGTAAAATTGCCGAGTTCCCGAAGGGTAGGCACGTCCGGTTTTCTGGTGATGGCAAAATTCTCGCTATTATAGACGACGACGGTTACGCAATATGGGATATCGCCACGCGTAGTGAAATTGCCACACACAACCCAGTTGTAGAATGGTTTGAAATTTCTCCAGAACGCTTTATGTTATCACAGGACGGGACGCTCCTTGTTACCGCAGACGCACACGGAACCGTTGCTGTCAGAGAAACGAAAAACGCCAAGCAACTGCGCCTTGTCACGACAGGTTACACGAAACCTTTTACAGCGTTAGCATTCTCACACGACGGAAAAACCATCGCCAGTGGTGATAGTACCAGTAACCTCCAACTCTGGGATACACACACCGGTACCAAACAGAACACGATTAAAGCAGCTGCTCACAAGATTGCGGGATTAGCCTTCGCCACAGATAATGTAACCTTAACCGCTGTTACCGAACAAGAAGCCTTTATTACTGAACAAGAAGGCATCATGCAGTGGGACCTAACGACAAGCAAACAGGTCGCTGCTCACACGCTCCCGAATACAAGTATCTCTACAAGTGGATCACACAAAGGACTCGTGTTTACACCGAATAGCGAGAAACTGGTTGTTAACAATCTCGACGATGTGTGGAAAGGTCGGATTAAGTCCACTGAGAGGACTATTGATATCTGGGATATAACGACTGATAAACCGCCGCGCCACCTTATAGAGCTTGTAACGGTCCAGGGTCCTATAGCACTTACACCCGATGGAAGTATATTGGCAAGCAGCAGTGATTCCCACGCTGCGACTGACCTGGCTGCGACTGACCTGTGGAGCACACATACCGGCAAACGGATTGCAACGCTTAAAACGCCTGGGAACTGGAGAAACGAATTGTTAGTCCGGCTTGGTCGCCGTCATATCAGGATCTATGCCTTGGCATTCACACACGATGGAGAAACCTTGGCAGTTGGAACCCAAGATAAGCACATCCAATTGTGGAATGTGACCGACCAACAGCATATCGGAAGCCTTGAAGGACACAAACACGTCGTCTGTGAGTTAGCATTCTCGCCTGACGGGAAAACGCTCGCAAGCGGAGATACAGGTGGCAAAATTCACCTATGGGAGATGCCTACACACCAGCACCTCGCCACCTTTGATGGACATAAAAGTTCCATTCGTACGCTGGCGTTCGCACCTGACGGAAAAACTTTAGCAAGCCTAAGTGGTGATGAGGGGACCATTCTCCTCTGGAATGTGCCAACGAAATAGACAGATGCGCTCCCCTAAATTTGAACTTCTCTTGTAGGAGCGAGCTGTGCTCGCGATATTGCGAAAAACTGACCCTTGATTTTAACCCTATCTTCTGCTAAAATGTAACGGAACGATGGAGGGAAACTATGACTCTATATAGATTCGGCGCGCTATTTCTAATCGCAGGTCTAACACTCTATCTCACAGCGTGTGGCACGAAAGCGATACCGTACGCTCAAAACACGGATGCCCTTGAACCCAACGAAGTCGCTGTCGCACACTATAACTGGGGTATACAATCTGCTGAGAACGGCAATTTTGCACAAGCCATCACCGAACTCGAATTAGCGATCCAAAACGAACCAGGATGGGTCATGCCGTTCTTTACGTTAGGTGTCGTCTACGGGAATCAAGGTGAACTCGACAGAGCCATTCAAGTGTGGGAACGTGCGACGCAGTTGGATATCAACTTCGCGAAGGCGCATTATAACCTCGCTGTCGCCTATTTACAGAAGGAAGAGAACGCGCGATCCATTGCATCGCTACGTGAGGCGATTCGTGCCGATAAAGCTGCACTTTCCACCGCAAAAGCGGACCCCGCATTTGCACATATTCGCAACACCGCAGAATTCCAAGCACTGGAGCAAGAAACTATCCCTAAACAGTAAAACCTTACGCCCAGAGGAACACACCAATATGACATATATTGATAAATGTAAGGAAGAAATTGGATGGTTAAAGGTAGTCTTCGCTATCTCAACTGCCACTGACATTTCCTTAATCGCCTGGGTCATTCAGAACTACGGAAAAGCCATGCCAATTCTTCTTATGATAGGGACGTTCGGGGTCCTTTTACTTACTGCCCTCACTATTTGGGTCAATCGCGTTGCATATCAAAAAATTAACAAATTGGAGGAATTGTGACATGGAATGGTTCGCAGTGTTTGTCCTAGTAACTGGTCTCGTAGGTCTTAGTATAGTTGTACGAGATGCCATCAAAAATGCTAATAAAGGCTAATGTTGAGTTGGCGGGGTGGCAGGGTATACTTGCGTGCCATTTCTACATCAACGGACTTTCTAAGGAATAGGGCCATGGCACGTTATACCTCCGTTTCACCGACAGAACTCGCACACATCGTCGCGCAATACCGGATCGGCACCTCACTGAAACTTGAAGAGATGCCGGGTGGGTTCGGGAACAGTAACTTTAAACTGACAACCACAGATGGCGAGTTTCTACTGAAAATTTGCGATGAGAAAGATTCTGTAGAGCTCAACATGCAAATCGCGCTCCTGCAACATCTCCGTCAACACGCATACCCAACAGTCTACCCGATCCTAACGAAGGATCAGAATCCTTTGATTCACGAGACATTTGGGAGTGTGATGCTTTATCCGTTCCTACAAGGAGAAGAACCGCTACCTTCACCGAATATATTGGCACAACTTGGTGAGGCGTTGGCGAAACTGCACCGCATCCCGCCTATTGCTGGACTCCTGCCATTTGCGATGGGTATATCACAGATGCGCCCCTTTCTCCAAGAGGTGGAAGACACAGAATTTGCGACGCACCCGTTTGTCGCATTGCTAAAATCACAATTGGAAGAAATAGAACCGTCCCTTAATGCCTCGCTCCCAATGGGGCTTCTTCACGGAGACCTTTTTTTAGACAACACCCTTTTCGACGGTGAAGATATGGTGGCAATCCTCGATTTTGAGGAAGGCTGTTACGATACACTACTCATTGATGTCGGCATGACCATCATCGGGTGTTGTTATACGTCAGATCACAGACTGAATTTAGAGGCTGTCCGGCGATTTCTGGACGCTTACAACGCAGTACGTCCGTTGACAGAAAACGAATGGAAGCATCTGGATTGCTTTGTTCACTACGCCGCGCTCTCCATCGCGTTTTGGCGATTTAGGCAATTTAACATCCGCCGACCAGACGCACGCCGCGCCAACACCTATCAGGAAATGATTACCCGTAGTACCCAATTTAAGCGTCATGCGTCGGATATTTAGGTCAACTTTGAAATTAACATCACATTATCGCAGTATAGGAGGCGGAAACACCTCAGCAAAAACACTCCGATTAAGATAGCCTAAAAACGCGTAGCCCGTAATGTAATGGAGGGCGGGTATAAAGAACGCACATCAAAGTCTAAGCGTCTGAAGTTCCTCCGCAAGGTAAGATAAAAATATGTCTTTAATACGATTAGAAAACGTTACCAAATTATATGATCCTGAGATGATTCTCGACGATATTTCTGTCGCAATCGAGCACGGCGACAGAATTGGGTTAATTGGTCGTAACGGAACCGGAAAAACAACGTTAATTAAAATTTTAAACGGTACACTTCCCAATTTTAAAGGGAAAGTTGTGTCTGCGAGGGGACTACGCGTTGGGTATCTGAGTCAAGAACCAGACCTTGCGCGTGATTGTACATTAAGGCAGGAGATGCTAAAGGTCTTTGAAAAAAGGCGTGCGCTTGAAGACGAGATGCTCCTATTAGCAGAGGAGATGGAGGAATCACCTGACCTCTTAGCGGAATATGCAAGGGTTCAGGAACAGCACGAATCGCTCGGCGGTTATGATTATGAACACCAAATTAACCGTATCCTCAGCGGTTTAGGTTTCGCTGAAACGGATTTCAATCTGCCAATCAGTGTACTTAGTGGCGGTCAAAAAAGTCGGGCGACACTGGCAAAGTTGCTTCTCGAAAGACCGGATCTGTTGCTTTTTGACGAACCGACGAATCACCTTGACATCAATGGGATCGAATGGCTCGAAAGTTATCTCAACATCGAATACGACGGGGCAGTCTTGGTTGTTTCGCACGACCGATATTTTTTAGACAAGGTGGTCCGTAAAGTCTGGGAACTCGAAGACCATAAGATAAAAATCTATCGCGGGAACTACGCCAAGTACGTTGAAAATAAAAACCTTGAAAAATTAGTTAGGGAACGAGAATTCAAAAAACAGCAAGCAATGATCGCGCACGATGAAGACTTTATCCGTCGTAATATCGCGGGGCAGCGGACACGCGAAGCACAAGGTAGACAAAAAAAATTAAACCGATTAGAACGCATCGAAAAACCGAAATCCGACGCACCAACGCTTAAACTTACCTTTACACCTGAGACCCGCGGCGGTAACGATATTCTCCGATGTAAAAACGTCGGAAAAGCCTTCGGCGACAAAGTGATATTCACGAAGTTGGATTTTGAGGTGTACCGTCGTGATGTCGTCGGCGTTATTGGTGCAAACGGGACCGGAAAAACGACATTTTTCCGCATGATTTTAGGGGAAGAACACGCCACAGAAGGCGAAATATGGGTCGGTCCGACGCTCAAGTTTGGATACTACACGCAGGAATTGGAAGGACTCAATCCAGATAACGAGATCATTGAAGAAATATGGGAACTTCGCCCGCGACAGACCCAAGGTGAGATACGTAGTTTCTTAGGTAAGTTCCTGTTCTCTGGTGACGATGTGTTCAAACGGGTCGGGAACCTGAGCGGTGGTGAGCAGAGCCGCGTCCAACTCGCCAAGTTGCTATTAGCGAACGCAAACGTCTTGTTACTTGACGAACCGACGAACCATCTTGATATACCGGCGCGTGAGGCGTTAGAAACAGCACTCGCGGAATATCCGGCAACGCTCTTTATTATTTCTCACGATCGCTACCTTTTGAACAACCTTGCGACGAAACTCTTGATTTTTGATGGAACACCCGGCGGAACTGCGACCCTTTTTGAAGGTAACTACGCTGAATATGTAGCCGCACAAGAAATACCTCAAGAAGATATGCAGCCTCCCGAAAACGAACAGACATCGCAGCAGAAACCACCTCCGCAGAAAAGCAAACCGAAATCGAAGCGAAAACGGAAGATAAAGGCACAACGCCTCGTCGGTAGTAATTAAAAATACCGCCAAACTACGAAAAATGCTTGTCATACCTCCGAAAAACGACGTTTTGGGTAAAAAATGCGCTAAAATCGTGTGTTTTTGGCACTTTAATTTGACATTCAGCCAAAAGGAGGGTATAATTATTATATCGTATACGACGGTAAATATGTCTGATATAGGATATATTGATTTTTCACCGTCTGTTTTAGCGTATACGTATTAGCAATAACACTTACAACACTGACCCTTAACAGCAAGTTTCGGCTTGCAGCGTTGTCAAAAATGTCTAAAGACCCAGAATTCCATAACGAAATTGATGTTGTCATGCGTGTGATGCGTCATGCGCAAGCGGCAGTCAAATCTCGGTTCATCCAAGAAGTTGTTCCGAATCGCTTGACGATTGTTCAGTTTAACGCCTTACAACACCTTCATTGGTATGGTCGTGATGCTGGAATGTCGGTGAGTGAACTCGGTGAACATTTAGGTCTCGCCCACAATACTACATCTGGGTTAGTGAGTCGTTTAGAACGGCACGGCTGGGTTGTCCGTCGTAAATGCGATACAGATCGGAGACGTGCTCGGATCAAACTCACATCGCAGTCTGAAAAACTTTTCCGCAAAGGTGTAGAACACGCGGCGGATTTTTGGCAAAGTACTTTTGGGCAGTTATCGCCGCAAGAACGTGAAAACCTGATCGGCAGTTTAAAACGCCTGAAACAGGTGATGGCAAAACCGGTTTGGCCAAGTTACGCGCAGCTACACCCGAGTGATACAGATTACCTTCAAAAACGGTTTGAAACCGATTTGGACGAACTCGCACAGGCAAAACTGAAACTTGTCGGGATGCGATTAATCTTGGCGCAAATTGCGGAAAAGCAGAACGAACATGAACTCGCGGCGTACTTGAACCAAGCCGCCTCTGAGGAGATACGTCAAACGAATCAACTGTTGGCTCAACTCGGACATGGTGAAAATATCGAGCGACTCCTCTCAGCACTCAGCCATGAAGACAATGTAGTCTATGAGGAATTGCTCACCTTGCTTGAAACGGCTTCACATGCCGAAGAGCCTGAAGCGTTAACGCTTCTACAACAGATGGTTCAAGATAGCCAGAGATATAAACGTTGGTTTCGTAATGTCCACAAACAAACGAATCAGTGACCACCTTTTGTCAATAGCCACCTAAACTTCTGATTTTCGTCTCACAAGAAACGGAAGTCGTTTTACCGGCTGATGACGCTTAAGAGGAGAACATGCAGTCCCAAAACCCTGATAGCCTTCCTCCAGAGTGTTACGATGATAACGAACTGATTGAGCGATTTCAACAAGGCGATACCGCCGCATTTGACACGCTCTTTACCCGCTACCAGAAACGTACATACCGTCTGGTGCAACGCTACATCTCGAATCGCGAAGATGCCTTAGATCTAACGCAAGATGCCTTTATCCGTGCTTACCAGGGATTAGGCGATTTTAAGAGTCAATGCCAGTTTTACAGTTGGCTCTACCGAATCACGGTCAATCTGTGTATAGATTTTTTAAGGAAAAAGTCAAGATCTGAGGTGCTTCTCTATGACTCCGATGATTCGGGTGAATTGCCGATGGCAAATATTCCGGATCCGCGTTCGGATTCACCTGCGAAAGCGGTTGAGAATAAGGAATTGAGAGCACATATCCGGAAAGCGGTTCGCCGACTTCCACCGAAGCAGCGCCAAATTTTCATCCTGCGCCACTGGGATGGGTTATCGCTTAAAGATATTGCGGCGACGGTTGGCAGGTCTGATGGAACGGTCAAGGCACATCTGTTGCACGCGCATCGTAACCTTCGCAAACACCTACGTCCTTACCTACAAGAAATAGATTCTTAGGAGTTTCAGTGTGCGCGCTTTTTAAGCGCGCATACGCCGAGTGTGTAGGTCTAACTTCTCGTGCCAATAGCAGAGCCCTCGCGTCGTCTATGCCTCCGCGGCTTCATCTGCTATGAAGAGTGCTTCAACAAAATCCTCCGCTACGAAATTCCGTAAATCGTCAAGCTTTTCGCCGATTCCGATGAGTTTTACCGGTGCTCCGATCTCCGCGTTCACGGCGATCACAATTCCGCCTTTCGCTGTGCCGTCGAGTTTTGTAACAGCGACTCCGGTAATAGGTACTGCCTCGTTGAAGATTTTCGCCTGTATCAAAGCGTTCTGTCCTACTGTTCCATCAACGACAAGAAGCACCTCATGCGGCGCGCCAGCGTGTCCTCTTTCCATTACACGTCCGATTTTTGCTAACTCGTCCATCAACGGTTTTTTGGTATGTAGCCTCCCAGCGGTGTCAACGATGAGCACGTCAGCATCGCGATGTTTCGCCGCCTGAATCGCATCGAAGACGACAGAAGCGGGTTCGGCGTTTTCGCCGCCGCGTATGAGTTCTGCGCCTGCGCGTTCGCACCAAACCGCGAGTTGATCCTCTGCTGCCGCTCGGAATGTATCCCCCGCAGCGACGAGGACACGCTGCCCGTCTGAAACAAAACGGTTGGCAAGTTTGCCAATCGTCGTCGTTTTGCCTGCACCGTTCACACCGAGGACCAAAATTGTATAGGGTTTATCATTTTTAACTTGTATCGGTAGATCCTCACCAAGGAGGTTCAGGATTTCCGACTTTATGACAGACTCCAATTCCGAAGAATCGCTCAACCCTTCTGTTTTGACGCGTTCTCTGACGTTATCCATTAACGTCAAGGTCGTATCAACTCCCACATCCGCTTGGATCAAAATCTCTTCAATTTCCTCCATGAGGTCTTCGTCGATTTTTCTGCCGATCTGCAGTAACCCCGATAACTGAGACATGAACTGGTTTCGCGTTTTCGCTAATCCGGATTTCAGACGATCAAACCAATTCTGTTGTTTATCTTCAGCATCGGACTCGACCTCGCTTTTATCACGACCTTTAAATAGATTTCTTAGCATTATCCCTCCTTTTACGATTATCTGTTTACACCTCAGCAGAAAATTGTATCTGCTACTTTGATATGATACAGTAACAACAAGTAGAATAGCAAACGAAAACGCGTCGTTAGTTTCAAACAATCGGAAGACAGAATCTCAACAAATTGATTACAATAATATATACGCGAATTTTCTTGAAACACTTGCCGATTTGTCTTATACTAAATTGTCAGCATTCAGTATCAAACTTTGCCGAAAAAAAAATTGAGGTATTCATCATGAAAATACAAACACGAAACCCACTGTTCAGTCTCGCAATAATACTGATAACCTGTCTATTTTTTGCCAGCTGCGCCGAAAAACAGTTGGAAGAAATCATTGAACAACAAGACGAAGAAAAAACTATGGAAACAGCAGAACCTACGCAACCTGCGGAACCGGTTGCTGCTCTCCCTGGTTTACCAGCAGATGTGGCAGGTTATACACAGTGGCTGAAATTAAACGCAGCACCGATACCGCCTGTGCCTGGTGGGGACCCGCACAATGGCACAAAAAATGTTTATGTCAATAAAACACGAGAAGACATCGCACCGAACGGCGAACAACAGTTTCCATATCCTGACGGCAGCATCGTTATAAAAGAGGCATACCGTCCGGATAAGGACTATGTCGGACTCATCGCCATTATGCGAAAGAAAGCGGGTGTGGACCCGGATCACAACGACTGGGAATTCATTGAGTACACTCGAAACGCGCCAGATGCTGAGTTCGGTGTCATCGCCGAGGGTCGCATCTGTTGGGGATGTCACGCCCGAGTCGAAGATATCGACTACGTTTTTACAGAACTTGAATAGACCTCTTATGCTACATCAATCAAATTTCACTATAAAACAAGGAGATCCTTTTGGACGCATATTATAACTATGTGAAGCATATCAGCAGCACTATCGGAGGCGCCAAACGCTGGCATATATCCAGCATCGTACCATCGTTCGTACAACTCGGATTCATCGTAAGTATCTCGCTCAGTCTCTTGTTGCAAACTGGTGCGGAGGCGCGTCCGGAATTCGCAACTGAACTTGAGAAAGCGTGTAGTTTTTGTCATCTTGACCCTGCAGGCGGTGGTCCGAGAAATCGTATCGGCGAAATTTTTGAGGAGAACTACTTTGAATTTCCTGAAGACTTTGACATGGAAGCCGTGACTGAAGAAGCCATGGAGGTCGTCAAGCAGCTCACAACATCGCTTGACTTTCAGACAGCCTTCATCAAAACAACACACGTTGATGAAGAAGAAAGCACTATTGCAGGATGTAACTCGTGTCACTCTTCAGTGGACAGGTTTCTACTTATGCAAGCAGAGGTAACGTTTAACGCACAAGCCTCGGAGAATATCAGTCTCACGCTCTCTAACAATGTTGGAACAACGATGAATGCGTTTGCCACGGTAGATGCGATCCCGAAACATCTCTACGTCAAAGTCGGACAATTCCGACTCCCGTTTGCTATTAAACAGAAGGACCACAATATCCTTGTTCGCGAAGGCTATGGACTCGGTTCTAATAAACGGGATATCGGGGTTGAACTTGGTGGAAATGCGAGTAAAGTTTTCTATAACGCAGCCTTCTTTAATGCGGGTGGTGGGACAGCAAAAGGTGGGCTCGGTACACTTGGTGCACAACTCGGCCCCGTTCGCGCGGGGATCTCCGGTATATTTGAAAAACCGGATGAAGAGTGGGAACGGCTCATCGGTGCGTTCCTCACCGCTTCTTATGCAGGTCTGAGTGTAGAGGGAGAATTTAATTGTGGGAACAGCGGCGAGGTCGCTTCTTTCGTCCCCGACGATGTTGACTCAAAGGGATACTATGTCGGGGCAAAATATCGCATTCTGCCGCAACTCATGCTTGCAGGTCGATACGGCTTGTTCGATCCGGATCGCACAGTAAAAGGTGACGCGAGTCAACGAGTGACACTGAGTGCACAATACAATTTCATGGAAAATGGGGCGATCTCGCTCTTTTATTGGGCAAACCTTCCAAACGCCGATCGAGGTGAGGATGATACCATCGGAGACAAAGGCACATTGCGCCAACTTCAAGGTACAAACCAGATTATTTTGATGTCACGATTCTGGTTTTAATAGGTGCGCCCGATAGAACACCTGAAAATAGCGCGAAAAATGTTTACTGCACATAGGGACGAACCTCCATATCCGTCCCTATGTGTTTATATTTACACATAACGTCACTTAAAGACACCTTTTTTCTTTTTTCACCCGATCCTAAAATCCCATCTAAAGCGAATATACACTGTTTAAACGTTTCGTACAACATCCGAAAAAAGTTGGCACAAAAATTGCTTAATCAAATACCGGACTCGCTTAATTATTTGGTATTTGTATTCTTTTCCACTCGTTAAAATTGGCAAAATTTGTAAATCGTACCCAAAAGATAGGAAAATTGCTACCAACAGTCTTTGGTAACAAAAGGACTGGTACAAACAATACTTTTCAAAGTACAGGGGGCACTTCACATGGTGTTTTCCAAACTCTTTCAAAATCTTTCGTCGGAACATGAAAGTTCCCGAAATTTGCTACTCAAAAGTCTATTCGGGGTCATAGTGTTGATGGCACTGCTTCTCGGTGCTTGTATCTTCTACATTGTGCGGAGCAACATGCACGCGAAAACGCGATACAGCGTTACCACGTTCGCGCCACAAGGTGAAGTGCCACAATGGACAGACTTCTCAATTACTTTTTCGGAAGACATTGTCGATAAATCGCGTGTGGGTACAGAAGTCCCATCAGAAGCCCTGCGATTTGCACCTGCCGTTCAGGGCACCGCGCGTTGGGTCGCACTCGACAAAATAGGTTTCTTTTTAGACGCACCTTTGGCACCCGCTGCACAATACACCGTCGAACTCACATCAGAACTTAACCCGTCCGAAACTTTCCTACTCACCGGTCAAAAAGAGTTTAAATTCGCCACCGAACCCTTTGCGGTTCAACAAGCACGCCTGGAATTCAACACCAACAATACACGTGAATATGCGACAGGTTTCGGTACAATAGCATTCAATTACCCCGTAACGACAGCTGATTTAAAGGCGCATCTATCCATTGAACTCGTTGACGGAACAGAAATCCCTTATCAAATTGAAACCAAGGCAGCGACGGCACGGACAGTGGAATTTGTGACGAATCGCATAAAACGCGGGAGTGCCGATCAAAAAATAAAAATCAAGATTGAAAAAGATTTTAAATGCACAGGCGGGGAAATCGGTCTCGAAAAAGGGCATGTTACACCTGTCATACTCCGGGGTCAGGGGACGCTCGGTGTAACATACTCAGATGTCCGGGAAAGCGACGGTCAACCGTATATATCCGTCAGATTTAGTTCGCCTGTCCTCAAGGACACAATCGGATCATATATAGAACTGACACCAACCGTAGATTATCAGGTGACCTCCGACTATCGGAACATCAAAATTCACGGTAATTTTAATCGGCGTACCACCTATACACTAAAGATACGACACGGTTTAACAGCCCGCAATGATGCTGTCTTAAAACAGGATTATCTGACCAAACTCAGAATACCAGATATTGATCCCCAACTCCGGCTTCTCGGCGACGGTTTCTTCCTGGCGCGGAAAGGACATCTAAATCTGGGTCTTGCAACGATTAACGTCAAACGGGTGGCACTCGAAATTGAGAAAGTTTTTGCCAACAACCTCATCTATGTTTCCAAGTTAGACAGATGGAGTCGTTGGAGCCGGAACTTAGGTAAGCCTATCCATTCGGAAGTACTTGATATACCGACACAATTGAACGAAGAGGTAACGACACCGATCTCATTAGAGGATTACCTCTCAGACGAACATGTCGGTATCTTCAAGGTTGTTGCCCGAAATGCGGAGAGTCGATGGTCTAGCGCACATCAATGGGTACTCATTACAGATTTAGGGATCAGTGCCAAACGTGCGGGGGATAATCTATACGTTTGGGTGAAATCCCTTGAGACCGGCAAGCCGGTGCCAACGGCGCGGGTCAAACTCATCAGCGACAATAATCAAACGCTACTTAATGGGACAACAAATTGGGCGGGTTTTGTCGAGTTTGGCGATCTCACAGAGAAAACCAAAGACTTTATACCGTTTATGATTACCGTTGCGAAACGCGACGACCTCGCCTTTATTCAATTAGACCGCCATGAAATTGCAACTGCTGACTTCAACATCGCGGGCCCCGGGTATTTACAGAAAGGCTATGAAGCGTTTCTCTACACGAGTCGCGGTGTCTATCGACCGGGTGAAACCGTCCAACTCGCCGGTATCGTGCGCGGCCCGAATCAAGTGACACCAGAGCCACTCCCGACACGCATCGAAGTCCTATCACCAGATAGCAGGATCATTAAAGAAATCAGGCAGCAGACAAACGAAAGCGGGAACTGCGACGTGAAGATTCCGATCCCTGATTACGCATTAACAGGCAATTATATCGCTAAAATGAAAATTGCTGACCGAGTCGTCGGTAGCGTACAATTTCAGGTTGAGGAGTTTATGCCAGACCGGATGAAAGTCGCTCTAACATCCGATAAACCGTCTTACAACCTCGGAGATGAACTCAACCTCGAAGTGAACGCCATCAATTTGTTCGGACCCCCAGCTGTCGGGAGACAGGTTCAGGCATCACTTCAGTTGACGGCGGTTGAACTGACAGGTTCTAATGGTGTCTTACTATCTGGCACGGATGCTACAAATTGGCAGTCCTTCGTCTTTGGAAATACCAGACAATTTGAGGGACAACGGATTGAATTAGGGGAAACCACAACCGATGCCGAAGGCAAAGCACACTACCAATTCACAATTCCTGAAACGCTGAAAGCACCGTCGTTGTTAAACGGTATTCTGACAGCGACCGTCAGTGAAATCGGTGGCAGAGCCGTCACTGCGGCACATCGTGTTGTTATCCACCCGTACTCACATTACGTGGGGATTCGTCGATCAACCACTGGAGAGGTCAAAATTAACCAACCCCTCCGTCTCGATTACATAGCTGTTGACAATACAATGGTAGCTGCACCTGGAAGACCGTTGAAACTTAGTCTCTACAAAGTGCATTGGAATACGATACTACGGCAGAGCACTGCAGGACGTTACGAGTACGTCTCTGAAGCACAGATGACAGAGGTGAAAAGTTATGATCTCACTTCAGGAGAGGATGTACAGACGCTAACGCTAACGCCTTCGGATTACGGTAAATACCGTGTTCAACTTGAGGACACCGAATCAACAGCGACAGCAGAAATCGGTTTTTATGTCAGTGGTTGGCGAAACATGCCGGTCTCTATGGAGCATCCGACACGTTTAGATATGACGCTTGACAAACCGGCATATCGTCCAGGGCAGACAGCGAAACTGAACATCAAGGCACCGTTCGCGGGAACGCTTTTACTGACCGTTGAACGTGAGAAGGTCCTCAGTCATCGTACGATTGTGATGAAGGAGAACACTGCGACTGTATCGATTCCGATCCGAAGCACCTATAAACCGAACGTTTATCTCTCAGGCACCCTAACTCGCGCCATTCCGACGGATACGGCAGATAGCAAGTCTCTTCTGCCAGCCCGCGCGTTCGGCGTAATCCCGTTGAAACTCGACGCAACGCGAAGCCAACTCTCCATCGAAATGTCGCTTAAGCAGACGAATGACGCTGGTAATAGTGAAGAAATCCGACTTCTTGGAGATGATCTTTCTCAAATATCGCAGATCGATGTCAGTGCTGCTGAGGCAGCAGTCGTCCGACCGAACAGCGATGTGAGCGTTACGTTCCAAGTTCGCGGGCGACGATCTTGGCAAAAATACGATGTCTGCATAGCAGCGGTAGACGAAGGGATTCTCGCGTTAACCGATTTCCAAACACCTAACCCACACGAATTTTTCTATCAACAACGCGGATTAAAAACTCGCTCTTTTGATCTGTATGGTGGGATTTTACCTGAAATCGCTGATGTTACGGACAACTCAAGCACAGGTGGCGATGTTGGACTCTCACAATCAGGACGGAAACGGCTTAACACGAGCGGGATTCGGCGCGTAAAACCGGTATCCCTTTGGTCAGGGTTTGTCAAAACCGATGGAAACGGACGCGGGAGTGTTGAATTCAAGGTTCCACAGTTCAACGGGAGATTGCGTTTGATGGCAGTCGCCTTCGCCGGATCGGCTTATGGGGCTACGGAAGCATACGTGACTGTGCGCGAACCTATCGTTTTAACACCGACGTTCCCTCGATTCCTCGCAGGTGGTGATAAAATTCGTGTCCCCGTTACGCTCTTTAACGGTACAGGTGCGGCTGGCGAATTTACCGTAAAATTGCAAGCCGCAGGTGATGTGCAGTTGCTATCCGCGAACGACATCAATATACCGGGGGAACAGCCAGAAAACGGTACGGTGAAAACGCCAGGACCTGAAAACATAGAAACACCATCGGCGGAACTCACCATAAACCAAAGTGTTGCAGCAGGTGCGGAGGCACAAGTCTTTTTTGACATTCGCGCTCAGGACACTATAGGGGAAGCGAATTTCAATGTATCTGCCCAAGGTAATGCGGAAACGACAGAAATAGAGCTGAAACTGCCGATGCGTTCTGTCGCTCCACCAGTGACAAAAACGGGACACGGTGCGGTTCGTGCGGGTAAATCGGTCGATTTTATCCTTCCCTCGAATCTAATACCAGATTCATCCGAGTTTAGTTTGACGCTGGCACCATTTCCAAATATTGCGTTTGCCGATAGTCTGCGTTACCTTGTCCGCTATCCACACGGGTGCTTGGAGCAGACAACAAGCAAGGTGTTTCCGCTGCTTTACTTCAGCGACTTAGCACGTACCGTTGAACCGTTGCTTGCATCAGAAGATGCCGTGGATTATTATATTACATCGGGAATCACGAAACTTGAAAGTATGCTGATATCAGATAATCAGTTCTCGTACTGGCCCGGTGGTACTTATGTGAATCCGTGGAGCAGTATCTATGCAACCCACTTCCTCGTTGAAGCCCGGAAAGCTGGGTATGAGGTGGCAGACCGGGTTTATGACGCGATGTTAGAAGGCTTAAAAACACAAGCGAAATTTTCACCTGATATGGAAAGTGGCAATGCTAAAAAGGTAAAGACGAGGATCGCACTCGCAACTTATGCATCTTATGTCTTATCCGCTGCGGGACAACCTGACCGAGGCACGATGCACTACTTGAAAAATAGGGGGGCAGGAGGTCTCAGCGACTATAGCTACTTCCAACTTGCAGGTGCCTTCGCGCTGAGTGGTGAACTCGAAACTGCGCTTTCAATGCTACCGGTATCCGTATCACCAAATTTTAACGGAAAAGATACAGAAAAACGGGAGACAGGTGGAACGTTCAATTCGCCTATCCGAGCACAAGCGATTATGTTGGACGTGCTTGCCGAAGTTAACGAAAACCATCCATCTATTCCGACACTCGTCAAGAACTTGAGTGAAGCGGCATCCGATGGAAACCGCTGGAGGACAACCCAAGATAACGCTTTCGCGTTCCTTGCGCTCGGCAAGATTATGCAAAAACAGGCAGATCAGAATTACAACGGTGCCATCAGAATCAACGGTGAGCACTTTGTTGAATTTGATGCCGGTGAGGTACGTTTCACCGATGAAGCGTGGGACGGTGCGCGTATACAAATCTCTGTCAAAGGCGATGGGACTTGCTACTATTACTGGAGTGCATTCGGCATCCAACGCGATTCGTATATCGAAGAATATGAACGCGAACTCCAGGTACGTCGCCGATACTTCAACAAAGATGGTGAGGAACTCACTGGCACGTTCGTACACGGCGACTTAATCGTTGCCGAGATCAGTGTTAAAGCACTCACGGCGAACTTGGAAAACGTTGTCGTCGTCGATATGTTGCCAACGGGTTTCGAGATTGAGAACCCACGTCTGGAATCCAGGGCAGGGATACCATGGCTGAAAACACAAGGATTCAAGCCGGATTATCTCGACATTCGTGATGATCGTCTTATCTTCTTCGGGACGTTCCCGCGTCAACGTGAACGCAAGTTCTATTACGCGCTAAGGGCAGTGACACAAGGCGAATTTACCTTGCCACCCATCGCGGCGGAAGCGATGTATGACCCGACGAAATCAACGGTAGCCGGTAGTATGGCTATCAAAGTGGTTGCAGAACAATGAGAAAGAATAACCATCAGAAGAATAGTTGTCAGTTAAGAGGACTCTTGTCACTGATAACTGATAACCGAAAGATTTTTCGTAGAAAAATCGTACTGAAAACTATTCCAGTTATTTTGCCGATCTTTATTTGTCTACTCTTTGTGTTGGCGAACTGGTGTTTTCCACTGCCGAAAACACGTCTTCACCCGCCATCGTCTTATGTTGTCTTAGATCGGAATGGAGAATGGCTCCGTGCGTTCTTAGCCGATGACGGTATGTGGCGATTTAGCCATCAGCAGTTAGCAGTCAGCAAACAACCATCAGTAGTCAGTACTGATTCTGTGGTTTTCAATTCTCCTGTGGAATCCACAACACATCTGAATGCCGCAAGAGAGCAGGCTGAAAGCCGAAAGCCGAAAGCTGATGGCTATTTTGGTGTTTCCCCGTTGCTGCACCAAGCCATGTTAACGGCAGAGGATCGTTGGTTCTATTACCACTGGGGGATCAACCCCGTATCTATCGTAACTGCGCTTTACGACAACATTAAAGCTGGGGAGGTCGTGCGAGGTGGATCGACGATTACGATGCAGCTTGCACGTCTGATGGAACCGAAGGCACGAAATGTTCGAAATAAACTGATTGAAATGTTTCGAGCCATCCAGCTTGAACTGGCATATTCTAAATCTGAGATTCTCAATTTTTACTTTAACATGCTCCCGTATGGTGGCAATATTGTCGGAACCGGTGCGGCATCACGTCTTTACTTTAATAAACCGCAGCACGCCATTAGTCTCGGTGAAGCCGCCCTCCTTGCGGCTATTCCAAATGCCCCGGAACGCTTGCGTCCGGATAGATTTCCAGAAAATGCGCGTCGTGCGCGAGAAAAGATACTGAACAGACTCCTTATGCGGCGACAGATTTCGGAAGAACAGTGGCGTGAAGCATTGCGCGAACCGTTACCGACAAAACGATATGCCCTTCCATTTAACGCGCCGCATCTCTCACGTATGCTGGTCAAGGGAAACCGACAGAATATAGAAGTCACAACAGATGGCAGGATATACACGACGATAGACGCAAAGGTTCAAAAAACCGCAGAGCGGATCCTCAACGAATATCTGAGCGCGTCGGTTGCCCGGACCGGAGGGACGCAGCCGCATACTGCGAGTACAGGTGCGATTGTCGTTATGGACACGCAAACTCGACACGTCTTAGCAATGGTAGGATCGCACGATTTTTTCGATCAGCGTGCATCAGGACAGGTAAACGGAACGCTCGCGCCGCGTTCTCCGGGATCCACGCTCAAACCTTTCGTCTACGCACTTGCAATCGAACAAGGCTTGATCACACCGGAGACACTGCTCTTTGATGTGCCTGTTAACTATGCTGGATATGAACCGGTCAATTATGACGGTACATACAACGGCTATGTCACTGCGCGTCAGGCACTCGCGGCCTCTCTGAATGTCCCTGCCGTAAACTTGAGTGCACGCTTGAAAGACGTTACACTGCACGCTTTCCTCAAACAGGCGGGTCTCTCTACACTTGCCCCGTCAAAAAAGTACGGTCTCTCTATGGTCCTCGGTGGGTGTGAGGTGAACCTGCTCGAACTGACAACACTTTACGCAGGGTTGGCAAACATGGGTGAATTCGCACCTTACCAGATAGTCATCAGCGGTCAGCAATCAGCCGTCAGCAATCAGATAGAGGACTATGGTTCAACAAACTCTGTCTTTTCTGATAGTTTCCGAAAGCCGAAGGTTTCCAAAAACGATCTTGCTGAGAGCCGAGAGCCGAGAGCCGAGAGCCATTTCGCACAACGCTTGCTCCGCGAAGAGACAAGTTTCATTATAACGGAGATGCTCACGGCATCGCAGCTCCCCGCGAATACTGTAAAAAACCCAGAAGCGTTTGAAAGTGCTATGAACCTACCGAAGATCGCATGGAAAACTGGAACATCCTACGGACATCGGGATGCGTGGTGTATCGGGTATTCACCGAAATTAACAATCGGTGTATGGCTGGGCAATTTCAACGGCAAAGGTGCGCCAATGCTCAGTGGTGCAGATGCAGCGACACCTATTCTGTTCGCACTCTTTACTGCCCTCACAGGGCAAGATACACACCGTTGGTATACAACCCCTGAACAACTCAAGACGCGAGAGGTTTGTGCACTTACCGGTGTCCTTCCTTCACCGCACTGTCCGACCCGTAAAAGTGATGTCTATATTCCGGGTATCTCGTCTGTTAAGACCTGCACGGTTCACAAACGAATTTATGTTGATACGGTGACTGGGCACAGCCTCTGCTCGCACTGCCGGAACCTTCCAACAACTAATTTAAATTACCTTGCGGTTAAATCAAGTGAGGCGTTACTTCAAGCCCCTATCTTAAATCCGTCCTCCATTACATTACGGACTACAGTTTTTGAAAAGAAAAGAGATATAGCTTGGAACGAAGTGGAAAGCGGATCTACGGAGATGAACGTGAAAACCACCAATGAACTTCACCGAACCGCAAGGAAATTTAAAATATTTGAAGAGTGGCCTGCCGAAGCGGCGACTTGGTTGGCAAAAAACGGGTTTGCTGTGCCGGTACTTCCAGAACATAATCCACTCTGTACAGGTCCAATCGCTGGCACTGCGCCGGTCATCCTATCTCCCGCACAAGATACCGTCTACTATATTCGAGATGGGATCCCTATAGAGAACCAGAAAATACAACTGTCCGCCTCAACTTCTAATCGGACACAGCAGCTATTTTGGTTTCTGGACGGCGAGTTGATTTTCAAGGGAAATGCGAGGCAGTCGTACTGGTTCACACCTATAAAAGGGGCGCACATGCTAACTTGTGTGGATGCGGAGGGACGTTCGACGAGCCGCCCACTCCACATTTCCGCAATACAGTGATGAATTATGGTAAAAAAAGTGATACTTGCTATCGCCTTAATTGGAATTGGATGTGTCGGTTTTTTCGTCTTTTTCGTTGGTTACGAGGAAGACGAGAAAATGTCACAGGACATATTACCTGAAGAACCATCTGTTGTAGGGACGAGGTCACCTCAAAGAAACACCCAAGCAAAACCCCCCACGATGTACTCATCTATTGGACAAACAGATCCGATAGAATTCGACGCATTCACTCCGGTAACTCAGATATTGAAGACCTCGTTACGGACGCATGCACGCCAATTGATATAGCATTAGACATTTCTGGCGGGCAGATATACTGGACGAGTGGCTGTAAGATCCAACGTGCCAACTTGGACGGTTCAAACGTAGAGGAACTTATTCCGCCCAGTGAAGGAAGAAAGGAAGGCATTACACTGGATATTGACGGAAATAAGATGTACTGGACGGTCTGGAATGCTGCGACAAACAAGATTCAACGCGCCAACCTTGATGGTGCAGACGTTGAAGACATCATCACTGGTTTGAAAAGTCCACGTGGCATCGCCTTGGATGTTCACAATGGTAAAATGTACTGGGCAGACCTTGGTGCGGGTAAGATTCAACGTGCGAACCTCGACGGTTCAGACGTTGAAGACATTATCACTGATTTACTGGGTCCAAACGGCATCGCTCTGGACTTGGATGGAAATAAGATTTATTGGGCAGATGAATTCAGCGGTAAACTTCAGTGTGCGAATCTCGATGGTTCAAATTTCAAGACACTCTTTGTTAGATACGGTAGACTGATCGGTACTGCCATGAGTATTCCGTTCGATATTTTAAATCTAAAAATATATTATGCGGATAGTCCGATCGGTATTGCCTTAGACATTTCGGGTGGGAAAATATACTGGACACTTCCGCATAAATATAAGGTTCAGCGTGCCAACCTCGACGGTTCAAACGTTGAAGATGTCGTCACGGACAGTATACTAACTCTCGGCATTGCGGTGTCCCTTTCACCATAGGAGCATCGAAAACGTGGCTGTCTATCCAGTGGATGGACTTTGCCAACCAATTTCATCCGCCGCGGATCGCAGCGATAGTCAGGCAGCCCCAACCGACAATAAATGCTAACCCACCGATAGGTGTAATCGCACCGAGCCAACGAATCCCTGTGAGACTCAGCACGTAAAGGCTCCCCGAAAAGATTAGGATGCCAGCGAGAAAACACCATCCCGATGCAGTTGTAAGTTGATTCTGCCATTGCGATACCGCCCACGCCGCAGCGAGGAGTCCGAGGCTGTGGTACATCTGATACCGGACAGCAATTTCAAATGTCTCAAGCATCTCTGGTGCGAGTTTTGATTTTAGTGTATGCGCCCCAAACGCCCCAAACGCAACCCCAAGCAGGCTCAACCCTGAGCCGAGTGCGAAGAATAGATTTTGCATAGATATCTCCTTCAGGAATTTATCATCATTACAATCAATTATACCTTAAATCCAGCATCCCTTGTCAGATATTCTTGCAGAGTAACCGCGATACTTCGCTTGTAGGCTTCGCATATAGTATCCACACCTCGAAAACGATGTGACACTGCCTCATCACAGGCCCCATTTCATCCACTTCAAAGGCAACGCCAAGCAATCGGTTTCCAAGAAATATTTTCTTGACTTTTTTGTTGCATAGTGTTAAGATGTAACTTCAACGGCATAGCTCGCTCTATTCCGTATGGTTAACAGTAAAAGGAGAATTTTTTGGACGTATGAAACAATACAGGACCGACGAAATCCGGAACATTGCCATTATTGCGCATTCAGGAGCAGGCAAAACATCGCTCGTTGAAGCGATGCTTTACAACGGTGGTGCCATTGAGCGTATGGGTGCCGTTGATAGTGGAACTTCTGCAGCAGACTATGCCGCTGATGAGATAACACGTAAAACAACTCTCAACTGTTCCGTCTGTATCGCAGAATGGGAAGGACACAAACTAAATCTAATTGATACCCCGGGTGCAGAGGATTTTTATGGGGACCTCTACAGCGTACTTCGAATTGCCGACGCTGTCATCGTTGTCGTCGATGCAACAACGGGTGTTGAAGGCGGCACTGAAAAGGTATGGGAGATCGCGGACATATATCAGCTCCCCCGTCTCATTTTAATTAATAAAATGGACAAAGAAAACGCCAATTTTGAAAACGCGCTTGCGAGCATCGAAGAAATTTTAGAGACCCGGGCAGTTCCGATTCAACTTCCGATTGGGAAAGAGGACAATTTCGCAGGTGTCGTTGATGTCATACAGATGGCGGCTTACTTACAACCCGATGGCAATAAGCGAGCCTCAAAAGCCGAAATTCCATCAGAATTAGAGGCGCAGGCTGAAGAGACCCGCGAAGCACTCGTTGAAGTCGCAGCAGAAAGTGATGACGAACTCATTGAGAAATTTTTTGAAGGAGAACTCACGGAAGAGGAAATTCAGAACGGTTTGAAACTCGGTATCTCTGAAAACCAGTTCACCCCTGTGCTCTGTGGTGCAGCCTTGAGCAATGTCGGTGTGCAACAATTGATGGATATGCTCATAAGCGGTTGCCCATCGCCAGTCGATGTCGGCGCGGTTAAAAGCGTTGAGGATGAAGAGGAAACTCGTGAACCGTCGCCAGATGCCCCGATGTCCGCTGTCGTTTTCAAATCGATAGCAGACCCGTTTGCTGGACAATTAAGTTTTTTCCGAGTCTATTCTGGTACGTTGCGAGCAGATACGCAGGTCAGCAATTCGACGCGCGGACAGGTCGAGCGCCTCGGCAAAACGACCTTCATGAACGGTAAAAACCCAATCAGCACACCACAGGTTGAAGCCGGTGATATCGGTGCGCTCACCAAGCTTGCCGAAACGCATACCGGCGATACGCTCTGCGATAGAGACGCATCCATTAAACTTGTAGGCGTTGATTTCCCGAATTCAGTGCTCTCTTACGCTATTCGTCCAACACGTGAAGGTGATGATGAAAAATTAATGACTTCGCTCACCCGGATGTCTGAAGAGGATCCAGCGTTTAGGATTGAACGTAACGATGTCACGAAGCAGTTGCTTGTCTCAGGACTCGGTGACCTGCACATCACGGTCAACCGCGAACGGATGGCAGACAAATTCGGTGTTGAGACAGAGGTATCACCGCCGAAGATCGCATATCGGGAAACGATACGTCGGAACGTCCAGAAGGTCCAAGGACGGCACAAACGTCAATCGGGTGGAAGAGGGCAGTTTGGCGATGTCTGGATTAACATTGCCCCATTGCAACGCGGTGAAGGGTTTGAGTTCGTCAACAACATTGTCGGTGGTTCAATTCCGCGCAACTATATCCCAGCGGTGGAAAAAGGCATCCGCGAACGGATGGATAGAGGCTTAATTGCCGGTTTCCCCGTCGTCGATGTTCAAATCGATCTCTACGACGGTAAACATCACCCTGTGGATTCTTCGGATATGGCGTTCCAGATTGCTGGTTCGCTTGCGTTTTCTGCCGCATCGGAACAAGCCGATCCGGGATTGCTTGAACCGATCATGAACGTTACAATTACGGTGCCGGAACAGTTTATGGGTAATATCATCGGTGATCTGAATGGACGACGTGGACAGGTGATGGGTGTCGAGCAGATCGGGAAAAAGCAAGTAATTCAGGCGAATATTCCACATTCGGAGATGCTCCGGTATTCAGCAGATCTCAAGTCGATGACGAGTGCACGTGGCACCTTTATTATGGAATTCTCGCACTACGAAATCGCCCCCGACGATGTGATGCAGAAGGTCGTCGCTGCTGCGAAACAAGAAGAGGAAGAGTAGATTATACTAAAATTCATTGCTGGCGAGGTGTTTTACTTCGGTACTCCTAAGAAACCTCGCCAGCTCTTTAACGAACACAGGTATCACAGATGGCATATAGCGATTGGACCTTAGAAACAGTGAAAAAAGCATTTCACCTTGAAGAAGTTAATGCTGCGGGCATTTTTTCTGACGTAGAACCGGTGGTTCCGAGTGCACATCTTACCACAACACTGGAGCGGAATGTCCCATTAGCTTTCGCTATGGGCACTGAGAAGGCAAAATCAGAACTGATTGTCTCTGCAGTGCTGGTTGAACTCTGGGAGCATTTCAACCGTGGCATCAGTTTTTTTTCTGGGATTGACTTTAATGTTGATGCCGAAAACGGCTTAACGGGGGTCTGTGATTTTTTGGTGAGCCTGTCGTCCTCCCAATTTCATTTGGAGGCACCAGCTATTATCCTTGTTGAAGCGAAAAGGGATAATTTGACAGCGGGGCTGGGGCAGTGTGTTGCAGAAATGGTTGCCGCTCAACGTTTTAATGCCGAACAAGGGAATGATATTCCTTGTGTCTATGGTACTACCACGTCAGGTATAGAGTGGATATTTCTTAAGTTGGAGGAAAAGAAACTTCAACTTGACATGGCAGCTTACACAATTGAGCGGTGCGACAAAATCCTCGGTATCCTCGCTGGCATGGTGGCACAAAAGGCATAAAAGAACGGGCGGATGTCCAGATCCACCCGTTGTCAAAATCTACTAACCATCTAAATGGAAGATAGCCATCTTCAATTCGGTCATCTCTTCTATAGCGTACTTCGGTCCCTCTTTGCCCATGCCGCTCTCTTTGACACCACCGTACGGCATCAAGTCCGCACGCCATTGTGTACCCCAGTTCACCATCAGATTTCCAGATTCGACCTCGCGGACGAACTTCATTGCCCAATCGATGTTCTGGGTGAATATCGCGGCACTCAATCCATAATTTGTATCGTTGGCGAGTGCGATCGCCTCGTCAATGTCGTTGACCCGCGTCACACCGACAGCCGGTCCGAACACCTCGTCACAGGAGATTTTCATTTCCGGTTTGACGTTGGCGAGGATGGCAGGTGAAACAAATTGGTCATGTTTCTCACCGCCGGTGAGGAGCTCTGCGCCATCGGAGACGGCTTCCTGAATCCATTCGGCGACGCGGGTAGCATCACCTTCTCGGATCATGGGTCCCATCCGTGTGCCTTCCGCGAGCGGGTCGCCGGTGCTGATTTGGGCGACTTCTGCCTGGAATGCATCTAAGAAATCGCCGTAGATTTTCTCGTGTGCGATGACGCGCTGCGTTGAGATACAGACCTGTCCTGCGTTGGAATACCCCGAGGCAGCTGCGGCCCGTGCGACTTTCTCAGGGTCGGCATCAGGCATAACGATGAGCGGGGAGTTCGATCCGAGTTCCATCGTGACACGCTTCAACCCAGCAACCTTACAGATATGTTCTCCGACATCACGGCTGCCGGTAAAAGTAATTTTTCGGACGCGTGGGTCTGCACAGAGCGTATCTCCGATTTCGCCGCCGGGTCCCGTTACACACTGAATCGCTTCAGGGGGTGTGCCTGCTTCTAAAAAGAGTTCAACGAGTTTCAAGGCGGAGAGCGGTGTATCCGTTGCAGGTTTGATGATAATCGCGTTGCCGCCAGCGATTGCGGGACCGGCTTTGTGGCAGACGAGGTGTAGCGGGAAGTTGAATGGACTAATACCGGCAACGATACCGCACGGCATACGTACGGTGAAACCGAGTCTACCCTTGACACCGGGTGCGCCTTCAAGTGGGATTGTTTCGCCAGTTAATCGCTTCGCCTCTTCTGCGGAAAGCGCGATGATTTCAGAGGCGCGTGTCGCTTCAACCGTCGCCTCCGCTAAGATTTTGCCTTCCTCACGTGTGATAACTTCGGCGAGTTCATCGGCGCGCTCGACCATCAAATCCGCCACTTTCCGTAGGATTTCATAGCGTTCATAGCCGGTCATGCCTGCCATGATTTTCGCGCCGCGTTCTGCGGTTTGAATAGCAGTCTCAACGTCGCTTGCATCGCCTCTGGGAACAGTATCAACAACCGAACCGTCGAAGGGGCTCAGTACGTCAATTTTATTGGATTTATCAATCCATTCGCCACCCACGTGCATTTGCATAATGTGTGTTCTCCGTTTCTACTACAGCACAGGGACCTAACCCACCATCGAGAAAAGGTGTATGCCTGCTATTTTTTGGTTTTCAAGAATGCCCAAATTGTTGTCGCTTTTCCAGCTGCCTCAACAGCAGCATAGTCAGCCAACCCATTATCCATAACATCGTTAAGTTCGTCTTCAGAGAGAGCCTCGGTAAAAAATCCGACCTCGTCGAAAAGTCCTGTTGCTGCGACATCGCCGGGACGTGCGCCTATCCATATAGGCGATTCACTTGTATCCAATGCGCCGCCACTCGGTTCCTCGCCCTCCAATTTCCCATCAACGAACATCTGAACGTTTTTGCCATCATAGATTTTGGCGATGTGGTGCCACTCACCATCAGCAACAATAGTTTTACCCTCAATCCGTCCGACGTTTCCATTGACATGCCACATAAACACAGGATAATCAGCATCGTGAATCCATATATCAAGGTGTCGGACAAGGTCGGCTTCGGGCCAGACCTCTCCATTTCGCCAGACGACGTATTGCCAAGAGGCAGCTTCCAACTTTACCCATGCGACAAACGAGTAAGGATCGGCATTGAAAACGTCGTCGTGATCTACGCGGACGTAACTATCACCCTTGCCGGGAAAATCCAACGCGCCGCCGAATTTACCGTCATTGACCCATTTGAGGGACCCCTTGATTTCACCGTTGTGTCCACTGACGACATCTCTGACGGTTTTCCCGCCGTTGTCATCAAAGAGCCAAGCACTTGCTAAACCGAGTTTCGCAGCGTGTGCGGTAGGACAGAACACCATCACGAAGGTTAACAAACTCAACATAATTGTGAACGCCTGTATTTGGCAGACAGAAATAACCTTTTTCATCTCATCCTCCTTAGACGCGGCAATTGTCAAGTGCGTCTTCATTCAATTCAACCCCTAATCCGGGGCTATTCGGGACGGTTGCGTATCCCTCAACAAGTGGAATCGTTGAGGGTGTGACGAGGTCAAAAGCGCGCAATGCATTTAGTGTGATTGATGGCATAGTTGCATTCGGCATAACCGCCGCGAGATGCATGACATAGGCGTTAGTGATACCGAGTCCGACAATCTGTATCCAAACAGGTAGATGTGCGGCGTTTGAAATCGTCGCCTCGCGTATGGCATTTGCAGCGCGCGAATCGGGATAGGCGATAATAAACGAGTCGTTCATTTTTGCGCGAATCGCCTCAATGGGATCCGGGTTTCCGAAATGGATTGTTATCGGCATATCGGTATGTTGCTTAATTTCTTGATAACCCGCGATATCGGCTTGTCGAATCGGCGTTTCAAACGACTCTATATTGTAATCTTGGAGCTGCCGTATGACCTCAAGGGTACGTTCGGGTGTCTCAAACGAATCGTTGGCATCAACGCGGAGTTGATAATCCGCTGGCACGGCTTCAGTGATCGCCTGGACCTGCTCAAGCACTTCAAACCATGGACGCGCCTTGATCTTATGAAGTCGATAGCCGAGTGCGTAGGCGTGTTTCGCTTCTGCTGCCCACTCCGCTGGTGTCATATCAATAGACCAGTATCCGAACGCCGCCTTGTCGTGAACTTTCTCTCCTAAAAGTTGATGCACTGGCACACCGAGTGCTTTACCCATGATGTCATAAAACGCCTGTTGCAAGGGTGTCGGTGCCCAACCGTTCATAAATTCAAACGGATTTCTACCGATATAGCGTTGAACGACTTCATCAGATTGGCGCGAACCGTCGCCGATCCCGACGAGTCCGACATCGGTATGGACTTTGTAGACGTGGTCAATCTGATAAAGATTGCGACGGGTCATCAGTTCGTTTACGCCTTCATGATACGGCACTTTTACTTTGATAACATTAATCTGTGTAATCTTCATAGTTGCCCCCGCGGAATAGTTTTCAAAGGGAAGGGTTATCAGTTATCAGTTAAAGAGGGAGATCTAATTCAGCCAACTTTCTTTTTTTACTGATAACCGAAAGATTTTTTGAAAAAAATCGTACTGAAAACTAATTACCACTGTTTTGACTTATTCATCACGCCGGATCCAACTGACGACATCTTCTGCTTCGCCTGTACCCCCCTCGACACCATCGCTTCCGAATGAGATGAGATCATAACCGTATCGGTCATGTATACCGGGACGGATATAGATATAAGGGTTCCCCCAGGGATCCTCCGTAATCGGAATTTGGATGTAGGGTTCGATCCAATTAATGGGTATCGGCGGTGCTTCAGGCTTTTCCCAGAGTGCCTTCAATCCTTGTTCAGTTGATGGATAATCGCCGTTATCTTTCGCGTATCTATCGAGAGCGATACCGAGCGTTTCAATGTCGGCATCGGCTTGTGCTTGTAGTGCGCGCCCTGCTTGTCCAAGCAACCGAGGTGCGAAAAGCACAGCAGCAATGACCACAAGAACGATAACGACACCTAAAATTTGTATGGATGTTAATCCTGCTTGTTTAGAATCAATTGATTTCACGCATTTCCTCCGCGATCTTCGGAAAATCGGGGTTAGTCCGCCTCCCACGACTGGCATCGTAAAGACCAAATCGCTATCATCCATCAGTTAAAACGGTTGAGGCTTTTAGAGATGCCGACAACTGAAAAATGACAACCGATAATTTCCTTTAGTTTATCACATCTCCGCAATTGTGTCAATTAAAAAATCGCTTGACATACCTGACTACGCGACTTATAATAATCTACTACAAGTTAACAACAGTCTCGGCGCGAATAAAACAGTGGAGGTATCCGAGGATGGCGGACATAACAGCAAGTTTTGACTTGCAAGCTGCGTCAAAAAGGGTATGCATTGTCGGAACAATGGACACGAAAGGTGTAGAATTCTCATTCATCAAAACGCAGATTGAATCGGCAGGAATTTCAACGTGTGTTATCAATACAGGTATATTGGAAGCACCACAATTAGCACCTGACATCTCTGCCGATGCGGTTGCCCAGGCAGGCGGTTCATCTTTAGAGGCATTGCGAGGCGAAGGCGATCGGGGTAATAGCGTCACCGTGATGGCAGAAGGTGCCGCAGCAATTGTTGCTGAAAAACACGCTGCAGGCGAGATTGATGGCATCATCTCACTCGGCGGCTCCGCAGGCACGACCATCGGAACAACGGCGATGCAGGCTGTTCCGGTCGGTGTCCCGAAAATTATGGTGTCCACACTCGCATCAGGCGACACGAGTCCTTACGTACAATCAAAAGATATTTGTATGATGTACTCTGTCGTAGACATCGCTGGTATTAATCGTTTATCGCGACAGATTCTCGCCAATGCTGCCGGTGCGATTGTCGGGATGGTGAACGCGGAAGTCCCCGAGGCAGCAGCAGACAAACCGTTAATCGCGGCGACGATGTTCGGTGTAACGACCCCGTGTGTCACAAGGGCGAGAGAAATTCTTGAAGAAGCTGGCTACGAAGTTCTCGTATTCCACGCAACTGGGACCGGTGGACGAGCGATGGAAGATTTGGTGAAAGGCGGTTTTCTCATCGGGGTATTAGACGTGACGACGACCGAACTCGCTGACGAATTAGTCGGTGGAATCCTGAGTGCCGGCCCCGATAGACTGGAAGCCGCCGGACAAACGGGTTTGCCGCAAGTCGTCGCGCCCGGTGCATTGGATATGGTAAATTTCGGGCCGCCGGACACGGTGCCAGAGAAGTTCAGCGATAGGCTGTTCTACCAACACAATCCGACAGTGACGTTGATGCGGACAACCGCTGAAGAAGCTGCCGAACTCGGACACATTATGGCACGCAAATTGAGCGAAGCACAGGGCCCCACCACGGTTATTATTCCGATGCAAGGTGTATCGGCAATTGATAAAACAGGACAACCGTTTGATTCACCGGAAGCGCGCACTGCATGGACAGAAAATCTAAAGGCACATATCCATGATAACGTTACGGTTATCGAAATGGACGCTCACATCAATGACGATGCGTTTGCGACGAAACTCGCAGAAACGCTGTTGAAGAGCATACAGTAGAGAGGACAAAAATGGCGAGAACTTACAGAACACTCACTGAAGTAGACGTTAATCACTTCATCGAGAAGGGACACATCGTTTTAAAGGACTGTTTTCCACGCGAATTGGCGGAAGAATGGCGTGCGTTTGCCTTTAAACGACTCGGTTATAATCCAGACGATCCGAGTACTTGGAAAGAACCGCGCATCCATATACCATCTATGAACCGTGTGCTGATTGAAGATGTTGCACCGCGAGCATGGGATGCTATCTGTGATCTACTTGGCGGTGAAGACAGGATTATCACTCCCCGCGGAAACAATGCAAGACCCGGTTGGAGCGATGGTTTTATTATTAACTTTGCGTTAGGTGCGGACACGCCCTGGCAACCGCCTTCTCCAAAAGTTAGTGGTTGGCACAAGGATGGCGATTTCTTCCGTCATTTCCTTGACAGTCCGGAGCAAGGATTACTCACCATCGTTGTCTGGTCAGATATTTATCCACAGAGTGGCGGAACATTTGTGGCGTGCGATTCTGTCCAGCACGTTGCGCAGTGGTTATATGAACATCCAGAAGGATTGTTACCGGGCAATGGTTTTGGCAAACTCATTGGAAAGTGCGAGGATTTTGTAGAAATTACCGGAAATGCTGGAGACGTTGTGTTGCTGCACCCGTTCATTTTGCACGCTGCGTCACAGAATCCGTCCGGTCGCGCCCGTTTTATCACAAACCCACCAGTTGCGCTTAAAGAACCGATGAATTTCAACCGTGAGGACCCAGACGATTTCTCGCCGGTGGAATTGAGTGTTCTGCACGGATTGGGGAAAGAACGTCTGGATTTCAAGCCGACGGCACCGCGAGAACGTTTAGTCCCGGAGCGCGTTCAGCGTCAGAAGAAGATGTTGGAAGAACAGAAAAAACGCCTCGCGATGGAATAGGTTTTTGTGAGAGATAATGTCATCGTTGTCGTCATGCCGGGCACTCCCTCTCATTGAATTTTTTACTACGGGTTAGGAGTTCAGTTTAACAGGTAATACGTTATTTGACCTTAATGACAACAAGCGTTATATCATCCGCCTGCGGTTCTCCATCCGCCCATAACATGCTCACTTTGAAAATACGGTCGATAATTGTTTTCGGGGATTGATCTGCCACTTCTTCAAACGCAGCTTTTGTTCTTGGATAGTCTAACATTTCGTTTTCAGGGTTCAACATCTCCGGCAGTCCATCACTCATGAACAAAACAGTATCACCACTTTGGAGTTGATATGATGCTTCTTCCCGTTCGGCTCCGATGAACCCGCCTAACGGCATCCCTTCAAGGAGTATCTCTTCAACAAGGTTTTCGTCTGATCGATAGATGAGGACAGGTGGCATTCCGGCGGCTGTAAGCGTTAGTTTATTGCCGTTGAACTTAGCGAGTGTCATCGCCATATACAACCGTTTCAGGTTCATACTCTTAACACCTTGCGAAATCCGTTCAAGTGTTTCTAAGTTGCCGGCATCCGGTGCCGATGTTTTGAAAAGGCTCTTGACAGCGGAGACGACAAGCCCGGCATTCGTGCCGTGTCCTGTTGCGTCTCCAATTGCAAGGGTGAGCTGCCCGTCATCAGTGAGATTATAGTCATAATAGTCGCCACCGACCTCTGTCGCGGTGTGCATCTCAAAAACGATATCAAGGTTAGGAAGTTGAGGTGCGGTCTGTGGCAGCATTGATACTTGGAGTTTACGCGCTTCTTCCAATTCCTCTGTTTTACGGGTATTTTCTGCCTCTAAAAGCTGCCGCTCAAGTACCTCCGTTTCAAGTTTTCGGTGTGTTCGTGAGAAATTGCGAGCAAGGTAAACCGACATCGAAAAAAGTGGGGCGAGGATGCTGGCGAGTAAACCCATTCGCCAGTTAATTGTATAGCCCGCTCGCGCAACGATATCCCCAAGCACAAATGTTAAGATAAAGGGCGAGAGGGAACCGAGTCCAAAGATCCACGCGCCATCTTTTTTCTTGAAAATGGCGACGATAATCACCCGCGCCATCTCTAAAAACGTGAGGCATGTAAAGATGAATAAAAGTAAAACCTCAGCGCCCCCGACGTTGAAGTGAATCTTGGTCTGATCAAACAGTTCCAGATTCCCGGGGACCCTCTCGGTAAAATCAAGGTTAAATAGCGTCACACAGACGGTCAGAATCCATCCAATAATAAAGAGCCAAGAAAGTTTCGGTAACTTCTGGTAAAAGAGCGTGTAGAGAAATAACAGCCCAGATAAAAACATCAGCACATAGACACAGAAAAGGAGTCGAAACAGAAATAGAATTTGGGTTACACTTGTCGCAAAAAGAATAAATTGGAAAGTCAGAAAAACTAAAGCACCGATGCTCCCTGTCGAAATTGCGAAATAGAGATTTTCCCTTGCCCGTGGGTAAAAGATAAATAGCAAAAGATGCTGCAGCATTAGGAAGACCGCGACCGCTGTCCACACCATCTGAATAGTGGTGCCCTCGTTAACAACGGTAATACGCCTTTTAATGTTCGGGTTTAGAGGTGCGAGTTTAAGCCCGAAACCGAACATTATTGCTGACTCATTAAAAGAGAAATTAGAATACCGCACTGCGATGAGGTGGTCGGTTTTGCCCGAAAACGAGATTACCTGTGGATCGCGTTCCCAATAAGGCTCCTCTTCTCCTTTCTGCGTCCCTACAGTCCCAAATTTATAAATCAAATCCCCATTGAGATAGATTTCAGAAGCACCGACTTGATACGTCACTTGAAGTGCTAATGGCATATTCTGAAGCTGTTCATCAGGAACGGACAGATGAACCCTGAACCAACCGATGCCCTCCCACCCACTCTCAGGCAAACTGTCTTGTAACAACAGTGTATCGGTAGATTCCCAAGTGGCATCATTAAAAGTAGGACTTGCCCATTGCGGATTATCGCCCGGATGATATTTCCAAGCCCCCTGCAAACTGGTGCCTGCCTCCACAGCATCTAACGTCAGGATGCGTATAGGGGTACCGGGCACAGGCTCATCATTTTGTGCCGGTGTTTGGCAGATGCACCCGAGTGTTGCTAAAATGAGATGGAATGTTAGAATTACCTTATGTTTCATGTCTAAAAATTGTCAGTTCTCGCTCCTCATAGCAATTTTTGGCTTTCAAGCTGCGCCAAAACGGGATGTTCCAAAACGGAGGCGACTTCCGTCCAAGCCTCTCGGCTATTATTCTCACGCGAAAAGTCTGGGGTGAATCCGAAATCGAGATAGCGTTTGATTGCGGGGATTCGCACGGTTGATGTATCGAGAAAACAGCGTTTGTGGGATCGCTTGAGACGTGTCATCGCCACCGACATCATCGGCTTAGAGAGCCCACGTCCTTGATAGTCGGGGTGAATTGCGACCCAATGGATCTGTCCCCAATTTTTGCCATCCATGTCCGGCTGCCACCACGCCGTGATTGTGCCTATCTCCTCACCTGCGTCTGTCGTGAGGAAAAAACTCCGATCCTCCATCGCCAGCAAATCTCGTTTGAACTCGCGAAAAAAAAGTCCGTCGTCAATGTTGATATAGGGTTCCGCTGCTCTCTGAATCCGGGTCCATATATGCCCTTCACCTGGACGGTAATTGCGGATAGCAAAGCCTTTTGGAACAGGGAATTGTGGGATGTTTTCCATATTCTCACGGATCATTCTGACGCTGTAGTTTTTCATGAGTGGATGTGCTTGCGGAAGATTAAATTTTGAAACCTATTTTTCGTTAATATAGCAAATCTTGCGTAAAAATAGCAAGAATATTGTGATGGTTGCCAATAAGTGCGGTTAGAAACAGCGTCAGCGATGGAGGAGATAGATGAACAGAATTCTATTGTTTTTTCATAAACTATATGATACTATGTATCTATTATGGAAAAATCACCTACCCCAATTTATACGATCGGTTACGGTAGCCGGTCAATAGCAGAACTCATTGAAATGCTACATCAGCATGAGATCGCCTATCTCATCGATGTCCGGTCTGCGCCCTATTCCCGCTATAAGCCTGAGTTCTCGAAAGCGCAGCTTGAGGCTGAACTCACAAAACACGGTATCCGCTACGTGTTCATGGGTGACTCGCTCGGTGGTAGACCCGACGATGAAGCGTGTTATGTTAACGGAAACGTTGACTACGAAAAGGTCAAAGCTGCGGAATTCTATCAGCGTGGGATTCAACGTCTTCATACCGCTTTCATGCAGCAACAGCGTGTTGTCTTGATGTGCAGCGAAGGGAAACCGGAAGCGTGTCATCGCTGCAAACTGATCGGTGCGACACTCACAACGCAAGACATCCCCGTGATTCACATCGATGAAAATGGTGAGGAATTGCCCCAGGAAAAAGCGGTTGATCGGCTAACAGGCGGTCAATTGTCAATGTTTGGTGAACACACATTCTACTCGCGGAAGAAATACCCGTAATTAAATCTACTATGCAAATTAAAATTATCACTATCGGCGTATATGGTTTCGACGAATCCAGTTTTTTTGAGGCGTTGTGCAAAGCAGAGGTTGATACGTTTTGTGATATCCGAAGTCGGCGCGGTGTCCGCGGTAGCACCTACGCATTCGCCAACAGCAAGCGGTTGCAAGCCCGACTTGCCGAACTTGGCATCCGATATATTCACCGCAAAGATCTCGCTCCGACGCAAGCCGTTCGCGACAAACAGGCAGCGGCAGATAAAGCGACGAAAACGGCTAAACGCAAACGGACTGAACTTGGGAAAGCGTTCATTGAAGCCTACCAAACCGAATGCCTCGCCGGGTTTGAACCGAAAAGTCTACTGGACGAACTGGAATCGGATGCGAGAGTTGTCGCATTCTGTTGTGTGGAAACAGCACCCGAAGCGTGCCACCGCTCCTTGGTAGCGGATAAATTAGCGGAAACCTTGAATTTGGAGGTCGAGGATATTCTACCGTGAGAGTCTTAATTGTAGCGAAAACCCGAATGAACAAAGGGGCGTGTATTGGCGCAATTACAGAGAGCGGCGAAAGTGTCCGGCTCATTCCGTTTAACGCCGACCCGCATGATGGCGCAAATCGAGAATATGAGATTGGTGATATTTGGGAGATAACCGCCGAACCGGTTCCAGAAACAGAACTCATCCCGCCACATAACGAAAATATTGTTGTTCATAAAAAATCGCGTATTCACACCGCAAAAGACTCGAAAGACTTGGTGAGTGCTATTGAGCTTTTGATGCCGCCGAAAATAGGGCACCCGCGCGAACTCTATGATGGTTTATTGCAGAATACCGAAAGCGGTAGACTTCATATTGCCAAGCAAAATGGGATTCCACCTTACAGTACTACATTTTGGAAGACGGATCAGCCACTGACCCTTGATATAGAGAAGCAGAATCCTCGGTATCGCTATCCTACAGAAAATGGCGGATGCACATTTACTTTCGGTGGTTTTCAGGAACCACTTGAGACAATTCCTGCGGACACGCTCCTACGAGTGTCGTTGGCACATTGGTGGCGACCAGAAGATAACCCAACAGTCGAAGAACGTTGTTACGCACAAATCTCTGGTTGGTTTCTTGAAGAGGAAAGACAAGAAGAACAGAAACCCTTTCATGAAGAGAAATTGCCCCCATCTCAAACGTTAACGCAATCCCCTTTAGAAATTCTCCAAAACGTTTTTGGACATGAAGAATTCCGTCCATTTCAGGAGGAAATTATTAAGCACATCCTCAAGGGACAGGATGCCTTGATTGTACTTCCAACAGGTGGTGGAAAATCGCTTTGTTACCAATTGCCTGCACTCCTTTTCAATGGTTTGACCGTTGTTGTTTCCCCTCTAAAATCGCTTATGCAGGACCAGGTAATGCAGCTGGAACAGAGAGGTATTCGCACCGCGTATTTCAACAGTTCCCTCAGCTATTCAGAACGAGAAACTACAATGCGTCGCGTCACACAAAGTGAAGTAAAACTACTTTACATAACGCCTGAGACATTAGTAAAACCTGGAACATTGTTGCAACTTGATAGATCAAATGTGTCATGTCTTGCGATTGATGAAGCACATTGCATTTCACAGTGGGGTCATGATTTTCGTCCGGATTATCGAGAGTTGGTTTCTATTCGTGAACGCTTCCAAAATGCGGTTTGCGTTGCACTAACAGCCACCGCCACTCCGAGAGTTCAAAAGGACATTAAAAAATTACTCAAGTTCGACGAAGGAAATGAGTTCATTGGAAGTTTTAACCGAGAAAACCTTTTTATTGGCGTTGAGCCGAAGGTTGACTTACTTAATCAGACACTTGCGTTTCTCCGTAAACATCGTCAAGAATCCGGTATTATCTATTGTCAAACGATAAAACAGGTTGAATCACTGTGCCGCAACCTAACTGCTAGACGGATTTCTGTACTGCCTTATCATGCGGACTTAGATGACGAAACCCGTAAACAAAACCAAGATGCTTTCATCAATGGCGATATTCAGGTCATAGTTGCCACAATTGCTTTTGGTATGGGAATTGATAAACCAGATGTGCGGTTTGTGCTGCACGCTGGATTACCCAAGGAACCCGAATCTTACTATCAAGAGATCGGTCGCAGTGGTCGCGATGGACTTTCTGCGGAATGTCTCTTGTTGTTTAGTTATGGTGATGTTGACACGATCA
The DNA here is from genome assembly GCA_022820835.1 of Candidatus Poribacteria bacterium. Lineage (GTDB taxonomy): Bacteria > Poribacteria > WGA-4E > WGA-4E > WGA-3G > WGA-3G. The sequence goes on along the minus strand of JAJEET010000130.1, from coordinate 71,555 downwards.
ATCATTTTATTCATCAAGGCGCGCAATCAGAAAAACAAGGACGACAAGAACGGTCACAAACGCTGATTTCGTGGGCAACGTCAATAGCATGCCGTCGAAAAGTGTTGTTGGCTTATTTTGGCGAACAATACGAACCACAGAACTGTCGGATGTGTGACAATTGCCGTAAATCAGAAACAGAGCGAGTTGAGCTGACAGAACCTGCACAAAAATTTCTCTCTTGTGTTTTACGAACAAAGGAACTGTTCGGGGAAACGTATATCATTGATATATTACGCGGATCAAAGCAGAAAAAAATTCTTGATAACCGACACGACAAACTCTCCACGTATGGCATCGGTCTGGAATACAACAAGACGCAGTGGAGATATTTGTCTCATCAATTCCTCCAACACAAACTACTTGAACGAGATGCCCGGCACGGCAGCCTCCGCGTAACTCAGAAAGGTTGGGGAGTGCTTAATAGAAAAGATACGTTTTGGGGGTTTTCGGTGGAAGCGGTAGATATTTTCACATCCGAAGTGTTCTCTGAATATGCTTCGGAACTTTTTGAATTACTTCGGGCTGAACGAGACAGAATTGCTGAGTCAGAAGGTGTCCACCCGAATGCGGTTTTTCATGATAAAGCATTGCAATCAATGGCGACCTATCTCCCGACATCTGAGGAAACGTTTAAGCTGATGCCCAGTGTAGGACCCGCAAAAACCGAAAAATATGGCGAGATATTTTTGCCTATCATTCGTGCCTACTACAAGGAACATGAAACGAAGCCGGTAGCGCGCTCAACTGAAGCATTGAATACTGATTCAACAACCTCCGCAGAGCCAAACGCACACGCTCTGGAACTTTTCGAGCGACTTCGCGATAAACGCAAAACTGTGGCAGATAAAGAAGAGGTAAGGGCATTCCGTATTTTTTCTGACAAGACCTTAAAAGAAATGGCAACTTATTTCCCACAAACCGAAGACGCATTCCTGCGAATTCACGGTGTTGGTCCCGTGAGAGTGGAAAAATACGCCGATGATTTTTTGCCGATTATCTGTGCGTACTGTGAGGAACATGGTATTGATTGAAGTGCCTTTTCTATTGCGTTTCAGAAGTATTTTGAACCTTTGAAGGCAGCTCCTGCATCACAGGAATGACGTAACTCCGAATTGTCAAACCCTCTATCGTTTCCGTCTCTACTCGTGGTTCCGGCTCTTCCCGATGATCAAAGACGATGTAGTATCCACTGGTTACATCTTCAGACCTGAGATATGCAATAAGCTGCTTTTTACCTGCCTGATAACGATTGTCGCCTCTCCATATTTTTGTTTCGATGATGTACTTCTGTTGGTCTTGAGCGTTGACAGGACCTTGCGTCCAAAAACGTCTCATTTTCCGCTCCTTTCCGCGAAGTGTATCAACAAATATTGTATTATATCTGGTCGATGAAATCAACAGCGAATCCAGTTTTCAGCATCCGATGACCAACACCTGGACCCTGTTTATATCTCCCCAATTTTCTCTAACAGGTGCGCGACAATATCCGGTGTCGAGTTCCGATCTATCCATTCAATGCGGGTATCCTTACGGAACCACGTTAGTTGTCGTTTGGCAAAACGACGGGTGTTTCGCTTCAACTGATCAACCGCTTCTAAGTATGTACATTTCCCATCAAGATAGTCTATCAACTCTCTGTAACCGAAACTTCGGAGTGCAGCACTACCACGGGCATAACCTGCTGCCAATAGAGACTCCACTTCGGCAATCAACCCGTTTGCGAGCATCACGTCTACACGCTGTTCAATACGACTGTAGAGCAGCGCACGCGGCATCGTCAGACAGAAAGCAGTAAACGGATATCGCTGGTTCTCTTGTTGCCACTGTTGCTGATGCTCTGACATCGGAGTTCCCGTTAATTCATATACCTCCAAAGCACGGATAACACGGACGAGATTGTTTGGGTGGATCCGCTCTGCAGATATTGGATCGCAGGCACGTAGGCGTTGATGGAGTGTCTCGACACCTAATTTCTCTGCTTCCTGTTCAAGCATCTCTCGAAGTCCGGTATCCGCGCCTGGTCCTTCAAACAAGCCGTCGACAATCGCTCGAAAGTAGAGACCAGCACCGCCAACGAGTAGTCCCCGCTTGCCTCTGTTCTGAATGTCAGCGATCGCTGCGTCTGCGAGGGATTGATAGTCGGCAACAGAGAAAGGTTGGGAAATGTCTACGCAATCTATGAGGTGGTGCCGTGCTGCTTGCTGTTCTTCAGCGGTAGGTTTAGCCGTACCTATGTCCATTTGCCGATAGATTTGTCGGGAATCGACGGAGACGATTTCGGCATTGAGGTGCTGCGCGAGTTGAATCGCTATCTCTGTTTTGCCGACTGCTGTGGGACCGAGAAGGCAGAGGAGTCTCGTTTTCATTATTGAACGTTTGTGGTGTCGCGAGCGTCTACAATCCAACCGCCGCCGAGGACGTATTCGTCATGGTAAAAGACAGTCGCTTGACCGGGTGTAATTGCCCGCCGCGGTTCGTCAAATTTTACGATCGCTTCCGTTTCGCTGATTGGCGTGATGGTCGCGGGACCACCATCATCACGGGATCGAATTTTGACGTGCGCTCGGATCGGTTCCGTTAGTTTCTCAATCGCAATGAGATTGATACGTTCAACGTGCATCGTGTCTTCAAAGAGTGCATCGGATTCGCCAACAACGACCGTGTTTTTCGCTGCGTTGATCTGCGTTACATAGAGCGGTTTACCGACTGCGATGCCTAACCCGCGCCGCTGCCCGACAGTATAAAACGCGACACCGTCATGCTTTCCGAGAACACTGCCTTTTTCATCCACAATATCGCCGCCCTCAATTTTCTCAGGGACCCTGTCTTGTAGGAAGCGTCTATAGTTGGTATCAGCAACGAAGCAGAGCTCTTGGCTCTCAATTTTTTCAGCGGTACGTAATTTGTACTTGCGAGCAAGGTCTCGGACCTCGGCTTTCGTGTATTCACCGAGTGGCATTATGGCACACCGTAATTGGTCCTGTGTAAGTGCAGCGAGGAAATAAGATTGGTCTTTACTGACATCAAGTGCTTTGCGTAAAAGATAGCGTCCTGTCTCTGGCTGTTGTTCAACACGGGCATAGTGGCCCGTGGCGATGGCATCGCATTCCAACGTTTTCGCGAGGTCGAGGAGTTTGCCGAACTTGAGTTCACGATTACAAACCATACATGGACTTGGGGTTCTGCCGATGAGGTATTCATCCACAAAGTAGTCGATGATCTGTTCACGGAAAATGTCTTCGTAGTTCACGCCGTAGAAGGGGATACCGAGTTGCGTGGCGACCCGGCGCGCGTCCTCAATGCCTTCAAGCGAACAGCAGTTGGGACGTTCTGGTTCAACTTCAATGGTATCAGGCGCGCCGAGGCGCATAGTGATGCCGGTGACATCATAGCCTGCTTCAACCATCATGGCAGCGGTGACGGAGCTATCCACGCCTCCGCTCATTGCAACGAGAATCTTCCTCATGAGAGCTGCCAATCCTCTTTTCCGGCGTATTTGGCATCGTATACGCCTTGATTGAGTTCCAACCCGAGTCCGGGGGTATTCGGGACTGTGAACGTACCGCCAGTAAAGTCATAGCCTGATGTATCAACGACATCACTGGTGAGGGTTGCGACTTCGCCGTAGAGGAAATGCGGAATCGTCTTCGCGAATTGTAGACTGAGGAAAAACCCGAGCAGAGACCCCCAATTATGTGGTGCACATTGGACATCGTGAGCAGCAGCCATATCAGCGAGTCGTCGCCAGCCGGTAACTCCCAATCCTTTCATATCGTGCTGGATGACATCAATCACCCCGGCTTCAAAGAACGGGTCGTAGAACTCAAGGGGTGCGCGGGTACGTGTTTCGCCATCAGCGATTAATGTTTTTAGCCCTTTCTCTTGGATGAAAGCCTTTAGGTTGCGATAAAGTTCAACGTCTTCCTCAAACATTTCTTCTATCCAAAACACGTCGCAATTGCTCGTTTCATTTAGGAACGTAATAACTTCGTCGTAGGTATAAGCGTTATTTGCATCGACGAGAATATTGAACCCTTCACCCGCGGTGCTACGGGCAAGTTGGACGAGTTCAATGTCGCGTTGTAAACCGGCTTTACGTTCCATGAGGTGGTTTCCGCGTCCGATTTTCATCTTGCAGGCGGTAAACCCGTTAGCGAGACTATTTTTGACATCGTTTTCAATCCTTTTAAGCCCTTCGGTTTTCGTTTCATAGAGGAGATCGTTGAAATAGATCGTGCTGTCGTAAGCGGGTAACCCGTTTGAAAAGACATCGCTGCCGATGAGTTGGTAGGCGGGTTTACCGATGATTTTGCCGATTGTATCCCATAAAGCGTTTTCAAGTCCGCGAAATTCTTCCACAACCCCGTCCTCAGGATTCAAGAGGTCGAAAGGGTTTTGATTGAGCACACCACTGGCATCCTCAGGGGTCGTTGTTGCCCAACTGCCTGCTCCCCATCCGAGTGTTCCGTCGTTGGTACAGATTCGGATAATGCGTTCGCGCCACTTTCCGTTTGGGTCAGGTTGTTTTATCTCCTTAGCCCCGGAGTTGCAACCGATTGCAGGTTGGTCAATTTCGATGGTAACCTGCTCAATTTTGGTAATTTTAACATCGGTTGGATAGTCCTGCATCGTTAGAATCTCCTTCCACCGTCAGGTAAATCAGTCCTGATAAACCTCAGAATTCCAGCGAAAACCGTAAGCACCCATTCCTCAATTGTCTAACTCAAGACCGGCACCGTTTTACTCAATTACATCGCCATCGGTCTGCTTAATTACATCGAGGAGTTTAATGAGTTCGTCTTTCACCATATCGTTGGTTTCAGCTTCGTAGACCTGGTAAATTTTATGCGGTAGATTGTCGTACTGGTCTGCTTCTTCAACCTGCTTAATTAGTACAGGTTTCTTAAGCAGTTGCACGATTCGAAGTCTGTTGTCATGTTTGGCGACTTCGGAGCTGCTCAACAATTCTATGAAACGCGCAGCCAGTCCATCAGCGATTCCTTTTTCGGCATAGAGGTTCAAAGTATCCATAGCGGCTTGCTTCGTTTTAGCGGCTTGTTGCGCCTCCGAGTTAGCGCCGCTGTTCAAGATTGCGATGAGATTGTCAATAGCACTGGCATCATGATATTTCTGCAGTGCTTTAGCGGCACCCATCTGTACAGTGTCATCAGCGTCTTTAAGTGCCTCGACTATATTGGCAGTTGGCGGATCATTGAGCGATATTAAGGCTCTCGCAGCGGCTCGACGGACAACAACGTTAGCATCGTTTAAACCTGCGATGATCTTCTCTTTATACTCTAGGCGACCGAGTAGATACAGAGCGGTATCAACCTCCATCTTTAACCCCTCATCTCCGATTGAATCGTGAAGTTGTTCTAAACCTGCCGTAGCGGTTGCGTCTCCAATCTCTCCAACGACGCGAATTAATTTTACCCTAACAGCGGTTGATGTACCCGTGTCGCCGACGACTTTCAAAATCGAGTCAACACCTTCGGCTCCGATCTGTTTTAAGATTTGAAAGAAATCGTCGTGTGCGGTTTTATTTCGGTCCTTGACGAGGTTATCAAGAACAAAAGGCACGACCGGTGCACCGTGATCAACAAGGATCTGAACAGCATCCTTCTGTATCCTGTGGCGTTCGCCGAGGATCTCAAGTATTTTTTTGATTTCAAACTCGCCTAATTGATTGAGAAGCCGGTCGCGCCCCTCCTGGAATCTGGGTTCTACCTTGTATACTCTCGCAGCACCCGATGAGATTGCATGGCTATAGGCAATAATCAAAAGTGCGCGAGGTTCAACTTTGCTTACCTCTTCTACCTCGGCGCGTTCAAGATGATCGACGGCTTCCATTGCGAGTCCTGCGTCTAACAACTTACTCCGTCCAACTTCAAGTTGGGTGATGATCTGTTTCTGCTTACAGCCGAAGCTCACAACACCTATAAGCAATAGTACTATCAAAGATTTTTTCATATTTCGTTTATCTTTTCCTCCTAAAATCTCAATTAGACTCACCTGTCCGTATCTCTCATCACACTTAAACTTATGAAGTAATAGACACCCAAACACTTCTTGACGTAGTTCGGCAGCCTTAATTTAGGACTTCGCTTACTTATCTCTGAAACTTCGGAAACACGCACAATATTCCGATTATAGATACTCGCGCATGCTGCGGACAGAGATAACCGAAACAGTGAGTACAAATGCAACGCTTATTTTAGTATAAATACATTTTTATGTCAACAATATTGCAGCGCATGGCAGCGCATAGGCAGGATGATTTAGTTTTCGGTCCCGATTTTGGTTTTCATTGACAGACGTTAACGTTTTTTTCGCAAGATCGCGAGCACAGCGTGCTCCTACAGCGGAGGAGCGTTCACATAGAAAAAGTAAATATGGAAACTCATACCATTTCTATAAATTATTGTCTCATTAGGCGGTTATTAGGGTCGCTATTTTCATGACCCAAACTAAAAATTTTGCGGCGTACTCGCCCAGATGCGAAGTGCATCGTGCTATAAAAAAGAGACATTTTCAATTAGAAATGGTATGAGTTTATGGAGATGTAGCAGAATCGAGGGTGCGGTTGCAAACCCATACACCAATGGCATATATAGGTTGCAAACCGCATCTGCAAAAGACACTTGTGGATAGGTGTTAAATTGAAATTTACCCGACAACTCGCTGTCTATGAGATCGGTATTGTAACGTGTTCAATCGTTTGCCACGCTTTACTGTAGTTCATCAAGGAGTTTCTTAAGCGTGGATTTGACAAGCGCACTCTCTTCTTTTTTTTCGTGGTAGTCATACAACTTGAATGCGAGATCGTCAATTGACTTTATCGCCTTGATCTGTTTTTTAAATGGCTCTTTCCTCAGAAGTTGTACAAGATGCAAACGATTGTCTGCGTCGCTCACAGTTCCCCCGATAATGAGCGTCGTGATCCGGCTCGCTAAGCCTCTGGCAAGTTTTTCTTGTCCATAAATATCAAGGGTATCAATCGCAGCTTGCTTTGGATCTTTGTTTAATTCATCGCTGGTGAGGACATCCACGAGTCCATCAACAGCGGAGGCATCTTTGTGAACCGCGAGTGCCTCTACGAGGGCTGTAACGACTTCAGAATCCGTATCCTTAAGTCCTGAGATGAGTCTTTTTGGCGGTACACTGTTGATATTGACCATCGCTTTTGCAGCGGCGCGTCGGACAGCAACATCATCATGCGTTACACCGGCGATAATGTCGTTTTTATAGGATTCTTCACCGAGTTGATAGAGTGTTGTGCTAATCTCCATTGCTAATCCGGGCTCCGAGGTGCTGGTATGGAGAGATTTCAAAGCATCTACAGCTTTAGCGTCGCCGATTTCAGCCAATACATGTACGAGTTTACTTTTAAGAGCTGACGAAGTCGTTTCATCAGTGAGTTTGGCTAAGATAAGATCTAACCCGTCAGACCCTATGTCAACCAACATCCACTGTGTAAAATCCTCATGAAGTGACGGGTATCTCCCTTTTGTGAGGCTGTCGAGAATTAAGACTGCGGCATCGTGTCCCTTATCGACGAGTACTTGTAAACCGGCTCTCCGTACTTGGGAACGCCTGTCATTGAGTACTTGTAGGATACTCTTCATCTCAGCCTCTGTCAGTTCTTCAATCCGTTGCTTCCGTTGGTTTTTGAACTTAGCTGCCTCCCCCGCCCGGTCGGCATCTCTGGTGAAAATCGCGTAAGAATACGCGATAAGAAGCAAAGCACGCGGTTCAAGTTTATTAACTTCTTCCGCTTCTGCTTTCTCAAGATGTCCAACGGCTTCCAAGGCGTTACCGCTGTCAATTAATTTGCTCCTACCCACGGTTAGGTTGCTGGGTCCCTTCTGTTTCGTTTCACAGCCAAAGCTCGCGAGCAAAAGAACGAGCAGTGGAATGATGACAACCTTTTTCATTTTATTCTATTTCCTCCTGATTTTATGTGAATACAAGGACGTTTTCGTAGAATGAATCTCTGAGTATAGTTTGCGCTTGGCAAGATATTTGTGCTGTTGCACACCACGGTACATTGTAACTGTAGAACCTCTCTATAACAATATCACATAATTTGAAAAAAGTCAAGTATGGATTTGGTTCTGAATACGGTTGACATGTCCGTATGTTTAGGTTATACTAACGACGCATAAAATTAGCAATCCTCGTTAATAAAAGGGGAAATTTTTAATGAAATTTTTGGGAACTCTCTACGTCAACGACATATCTCTATTTCGCGAGCGGAAAGCAGACACTCAAGAAATAGGAGTGCGAATACTATGGTGCGCCCTCGTTCTATCGATCCTCTGTGTGATTTCGCTGCAGGGACCAACAGACGCGCAGCTTATGACACCAGAAGAAGTACTCGGTTTCGAGGTCGGTTCGGATTATCAGGTAGCGGGATGGCAAACAGTGTCGGATTATATGCGCCATGTCGCGGCGAACTCAGATCGGGTTTTGGTGGATGAACTTGGAAAAACAACAGAAGGAAACGACCTTCTGATGTTGCTGATTTCGGCATCGGAGAACTTGGACAATCTGGAACGTTATCAGGAAATTCAGCGAGCGTTAGCAACAGCTGCTAAAAGTAGTGAGGAACTGGATGCACTTGTGCAAGAAGGTAAAGCGGTCGTACTGATTAACTGTAATCTCCACTCGACAGAGATCGCTTCTTCACAGATGTCAATGGAACTTATTTATCAACTCGCGACAGAAGAGACAACCGAAATCAAAGAGATCCTTGAAAATGTTATAATCTTGCTAATCCCTTCGGCGAACCCTGATGGATTGAACATTGTGGTGGATTGGTATAATCGTACCGTTGGTACGCCTTATGAGGGATCGGAAATCCCATGGCTGTATCACAAGTATACGGGACACGATAACAATCGCGATTGGTTCATGTTGACGCAGGTGGAGACGCAGCTGCTGACGCGCGTGCTTTATGAAGAGTGGTTCCCAGAAGTTGTTTATGACGTGCATGAGATGAGTTATCGGGGTCCGCGCTTCGTGATTCCGCCGTACTTTGAGCCAGTCAACCCGAACATCCCGCCGCTCCTACAACGGACGCTTTCGCTTATAGGTGCGCAACTCGCCTTCGATTTGACGAGTGAAGGACTCACAGGTGTGCTTTCAAGTGCTGTCTACGATACGTGGTGGCACGGCGGATTCCGGACGGTGCCGTATCGTCACAATATGGTAGGCATCTTAACCGAAGCGGCACGCGTAGAAATCGCAACGCCGATTTTTCAACCGCACCATACCTTAAGAGGATACCGGCGTGGGCTTGATCAGTATGCGCTGCGCACTAATTTCCCTGAACCGTGGCCCGGGGGTTGGTGGCGATTACGGAATATTGTAGACTACGAGAAAGCGGCATCACACTCGATTCTCGGTTTCGTCGCTGAGAATCGTGTGATGTTGAAAACGAACTTTTATAAGATGGGACTCGACGCGATCGCAAAGGGACAAGAGGAACCGCCTCGCGCGTTTCTTATCCCGACCCAACAACGCGATATTCACACAACACTGAAGATGCTGGACATTCTAAAGCGCGGTGGTGTACAGATTCATCAGGCAAACACACCGTTTACTGCCGATGGTGTAGAATATCCAGCGGATACCTACGTTGTTTTAATGTCGCAACCGTTTCGTGCACACGCGAAGGATCTGCTGGAGGTGCAGCGTTACCCGGAACGGCGTGCATCGCCGGAATCACCACCGGAACGTCCGTATGATATAGCGGGTTGGACACTACCGTTACAGATGGATGTGAGAACGATTGAAGTTGTGCATCCATTTGAATCAGATTTAAGGCAGCTGCCGATGCTTCCAGCGATACAAGGCACGCTTGACGGTGCCTCTGAACCGACAGGCTATCTGTTTGAGAATCGAACGAATCTCGAAGCGATTTTCCTGAATCATCTGTTCAGCGCAAGGCTTGCGGATAACAGTCCGAAGTATAGACTTTATTGGGCGCGACGCGATGTAGAGATCGCAGGTAAGACGTTGCCGAGTGGGACTATTTTAATACAGACAGTAGAACCGCCACTCCAGCAGATTGAAGATATGGCGGCACTCGCATCGGAATTTGGTATCCATATCCACGCTGATGCATCCCTCAATGAAGAGATGATCCGTCGGAGATTCACAGGTCTGCATGCGCCGCGGCTCGGTCTCTATAAACCGTGGACAGCGAATATGGATGAAGGCTGGACGCGCTGGGTTTTGGATACACACGGGTTCGACTACAATAGCCTCACGAATTCAGAAATCCGAGCGGGGGATTTGCAAGCGCGGTACGATGCGATAATTCTGCCGGATTTTGGTGCCTCCGGTATCCTTAACGGACATGCAGCTGGGAAATTACCGCCAGAATACACCGGCGGTATTGGAACTGAAGGCTTGGCGAATTTACGTAGGTTCGTGGAGGAGGGGGGGACACTTATCTGTTTGAACCGTGCGACAGAACTCCCTTTGAAATATTTTGGATTGGGTGAAAAAGGCATCGTTAATGTCGTAGATCAGAAAAACCAACCCAACGAAGACGCGTTTTTCTGTCCCGGTTCACTCCTACGTGTGCGGATAGACACAAGACATCCGATCGGACACGGATTAGACAACGAGATGGCTATCATGTTTAAATCGGGACCTGTTTTTGATGGTGTTCGCGGCGATTCTAAAGCTGTGGCAACGTACCCAGAATTCAATCCGTTGATGAGCGGGTGGCTTGAAGGTGAAAAACGGATTCGTCAGAAAGTTGCGCTATTGGAAACATCGTTGGGCGATGGACGCGTCATTCTTTTTGGATTCAAACCGCAGCACCGTGGGCAATCTCACGGGACTTTCAAATTGCTCTTTAATGCGATTTATTATAGCGCGACAGAATAGTTCTCGGAACGAGGCACACAAAATGGATGAGATTTGAAATCTCATAAAAACGATAATCGACCCAGTGAAACCCAACATATTCTTACGCCTATAGCGTTTGGATTGTTGGGTTTCGTTATTCGGACTCGCGTTAAATTTAAAATTTTTTCTCTGATGCACGTTTTCTGTTCAGCATTTCGTCTTTAAATAATAGAAGGTATAAACCAGACCTCTGTTGCTGAATTTTGCATTTACCTCTTTAACGAACACCAACACGAAGGAGGAATCTTTTGGAAAAGGTAGACGATGTTCAACTCATCCGCAATATTTTATCGGGCGATGACGCTGCGTTTAGTATCTTAGTGAATAAGTACCAAAAGAGCGTTCACGCATTGGCATGGCGGAAGATCCACGATTTTCACCATGCGGAAGAGATTATGCAAGATACCTTCCTTAGGGCATACAAGAAACTTCCGACGCTCAAGAATCCAAATCAATTCGCTGGTTGGCTCCATGTCATCGCAAATCGGCTTTGTATTGATTGGGTACGAAAGCAAAACCGGATGCAGGAGCAGAAACTTGTGGTACAATCGTTGGAGGACACACGTCCGGAAGAAATCGAGGCATCCTCCTACACACATCATGTGTCGGAGCAGCGGATAACAGAGAAAACCGAACGTTACCACGAACTCGTGAAAAGACTTTTGGAAAAACTTCCAGAGAATGAACGAGCGGTTGTAACGCTCTACTATCTCGACGAAATGTCAACGAAAGAGATCGGCAAAATCATGGGAGTGTCGGTGAATACAATTACGAGCCGACTCCAACGCGCGCGAAAGCGTCTGCGAACAGATCAAGAACTCTTAGGTCAAGAATTCTTTGGTCATTTACAACTATCAGATAATCTGAAGGAGAATATTATGAGTCAATTAGAGCAACTTCGCAGCAAGTTCGATGCATTCATGGCACAGGTAAAATCCGATCCTGCATCAAGAGCGGGTATTCTTACAGAAGCCTGTAACGAGATTGAAGATGCACTTAAGGGTGAAATCACGCCCGAATTGGTGCATCTTGCTGCCGATGAGATATACCCTTATATGGGCAAACTCGGCATGGAAAAACGGATACCTCTACTCCGTAAGTATATGGAGGACGCCCCTGATAATAAGGAGCGTTTCTGGGCGCACGAGGGGTTAGTCTATAGTCTCGCTTCTCTTGAGAGGAATCAAGGTGCTATCGAGGAACATTCTCGGCTTTACCGTTGGACAAGCGAGCACTTGTCAGATGAATATGTTCTGCAGGCTGCCTCCGATATGAAAGTGGCTGGATGTTGGGCAGCGGAAGGTCGTATCAATGACTGGATTCAACTATATAATGAAGCCTCTGAACGCTTAGAGAACCGTGGAGTGAGTTATCATAATCGTTGCGAATTCTTGCAAGCCGGGGTGGATATATTACGGGGCAACGACAGGTTCGATGAAGCATTCCTTGAAATAGAAAAGTTGGAACGTGCTAACAACGAACCCGATTCAGAGCATTATTTTCAATTCTGGTTGATTGCGAAAGAAAATCGACTTCTCATGTACGGTAAACAGGAAGATTGGAGACGTTTCGATCAAATTTTTACGGAAATGAGTGCATATCTGGAAGGAGAGTTGACAAAACGGGACGCGGGTCAACCTGTAAATCTCAGCGACCTTATGTGGCTTGCTCATGATATCGGTTGTTGTCTGTTGTGGTCAAAGAAGTATAACGAGGCGAAACGTTTTCTACAAGTCGCCATTGATTTGGAAGATAACAACGATTATGGACACTTCCAACTTGCCGCAAGTATCTGGGCTTCTGAGAAGGATAGGGAAAAGACTTTACATCATCTAAAGGTCGCTCAGGATTACTATGTGCGAAATCCTTATAATCAGGATACGTACTACCCGACTTTCCTTGAAACACCCGAATTTTCGGATGTAAGGGATGATCCAGAGTTTTTGAAGGTTCTCGGACAAAAGTCAGAAGGCAATGAAACTTCTTGATGCTATCGCCGCGGGTGTAAAACCGCTCTCGGAAAATAAGCTCCGGGCAGGATTGTCTATCCTCGGCATCTTCATCGGGATTGCAGGGGTCTTGTGCATGGTCGCTATCGGCGATGGTGCGAAAAGGATCCTCGTCGAAGACATTGAAAAGCTTGGCGGGGCAAATCAACTCACACTCTGGACGCGCATGTCCACTTTCAAACGTGGACGGCCCCGGCGCACCACCGAACGATACACCGTTGAAGATGCTCACGCTATTGAGGCGGAATGCCCGGAGGTCCTATATGTCTTGCCAAATCATGAAAATTATGAAATCTTGGTTACCAGTCAAAACGGGAGTCAAACCCGGGCACTTTTAGAAGCTTCTACTGCGGACTATGCTCGCGGCATGGGCTGGGAACTACAAGCTGGCAGATTTTTCACCGAAAACGATGTAGAGACCGCAGCGCAAGTCTGCGTTTTGGGGTCCGGTGCGGCTACCGATTTGTTTGGAGAAGCCTCTCCAGTTGGGCAAGAGGTAAAGGTTCGGTATCATTGGCGAACACCCTTACGGATGCGCGTTGTGGGGGTGATGAAGCCCAAAGGGCGCAGCCTCACTTGGATCTATTGCTTGGACGATGCTATCTGTCTCCCATTGACAACCTATCAACAACGGCTTGAAGGTATCAACCACGTTGAACACTTGATTGTATTTTTTCAAGAGGGTACCGATTTTAACAGTATTGTTGCTTCTGCTAAGGATACCCTGCGTAGAAGGCATCGGGGACAAGATGATTTTATCGGGTACTATGTACCGCAACTGACGTTCCATCGGCTGGAGCACATCCAAAAGGTCATAAAAATTGCCTTAGGCAGCATCGCTGGTTTCTCGCTGTTTGTCAGTGGTATCGGCATCATGAATATCTGCCTCGTTTCTGTCGGTGAAAAGACGCGAGAGATCGGTTTACGGAAATCGGTGGGTGCGAAACGGATTGACATTTTTTTTCAATTTTTGACGGAATCTATTTGTCTCTGTCTTTGCGGTGCAGTGCTCGGCATCGCGGGCGGTTGGGGTGCAGCACACGGGATGGCATGGCTTGCGGTGCGGATTGTGCCAATTGTGGAGGCGTGGCCAGTTGTGTTATCCTTAGGGTGGATACTGACTTCTGTGATTTTTTCGATTGTCATGGGCGTGGGTTTCGGTGTCTATCCTGCGATACGAGCAGCACGGCTTTCGCCTGTCGACGCGCTCCACACCGAGGGTTAGTGAATTCTTCCTTTGCTAAAAAAGATCAGATAGATTAAAATTAACTGACATGAAGACCAAGCAACACGAACCCTATTGATTTCATACAAACAAAACAAGGAAAACAAAATGGCAGAAACACAACGGAATCAACCAAAATTGCCATCTACCCAACCCACGCTCCTAACAGCCGAAGACCTGTGGAAACAGCCTGATGACGGGTATCGGTATGAATTGGTGAAAGGAGTCATACGCAGAATGCCACCCACTGGGTTTGAACACGGAATCCGATCGGCTAAAATTGGTAGACATCTCGATGCGCATGTTGAAAAACATAAATTAGGCTATGTCTGTGGTGCCGAAACAGGATTCAAGATTGCCCAAAATCCAGACACTGTGCGTGCGCCGGATGCTGCGTTTGTTCGCCAAGCCACAATTGATGAACGCGGTATTTCCGAGGGATATTGGGAAGGCGCGCCCGATCTTGCGGTTGAAGTCATCTCTCCAGACGATACTTATACTGAAGTCGCAGAAAAAGTGGATGAATGGTTAAATGCAGGATGTGCAATGGTATGGGTTGTGAATCCGCGTCGTGAAACCGTAGAAGTATATCGGTCTCCTGAAGATATTACCGTTTTGCGTGGCGATGACATCCTTGAGGGTGGCGACGTTATTGAAGGGTTTCAGTGTTGTGTCCGGGATCTATTCGTATAATCTACGCCTTCTGTGTATGCTCGGGTTTAAAGTCTTCGCGCAGGACGTGGATATCAGCTTTTTCGCTCAATATGCATATCTTGGTTTTCTTTTACTAAGGATATAACATAATTTGCGAAGTCATCATTAACCATCAGGTCAGATATGTTGATTGCAATTCGATTCGCACGTTTTGCATGATCAACACTATTGATAAATTCCAAAATATTTTTGTCAGCAAAATCTGCTGCAATGTCAAGGGCTTTATATGCCCCAAACGCCTTCACCATTTCTAACAACTCGGAATCCGATTTGTCTCCAAGTTCAGCGTCATGCTCCATAATAAAGCCCGTGGCGACACGCAACGCAAGTGGTGACATAGCCGCAGCTATTTTTTCTTCACGGATTCTCTCTTTTCTTTCTCTCAGTGCCTCTTTAGCTAAAATAAATCCGCGCACTGTATAACCTCCTATTTCAATTAAAAGCGTCGCAAGTAATAAAAACAGTGGAAGTAAAGCACTTACGTTAAGCAAGGTGGATTGTAATGATGACTTCTGGTCTATCCATAGCACGTATGGTGGAATCATAAGTGCTACAATCCATATTGCGATTTGCATCCACTGGTTTATGATTTCTCTAGCGTTCCCATTCTCTTTTTTCGCCATTTGCTTAGATGTTCACTTTTAGCAGTTGCAACTCAGTGATGGATATCCAAATTTCCGCTCAGGTATTACTATACCACAAAAAACCTAAGACCTCAAGTTAAAATGCTCTCAAATGTTATTACGGAAAATTGCTTTTCCATAAAACATCCGCGACTATTCTTGATCCCCTGAATTGTTATCGTCTTCCTGTTTATAAACGTCTAACTTACGATGTAGGGTTCGCACGCCGATGTCGAGAATCTTTGCCGCTTCTGTTTTATTGCCACCTGATTCGGCGAGCGTTTTTTGGATGGCTGCGCGTTCAATCTCTGCCATTGTCATACCGACTCTACCGATAGCCTCTTCGTCATCCTGTACCGGAAACCCGTAGTCGTCCTGTGTCTGCGAACCACCTCGCGTTTCAAACGGTGGACCGATCTGCACAACCCTATTATCTTGGCGGTTTTCAAGCGTCTTGGCAATCGTTGAAAGCACCTCCAACGCTTTTTTGAGGACAGCTGCGGCATCATCTGCGTCGCTAATTTGCATCCAACTAGTATCTTCGTCCGGAATTAGGAACGGTACATCGTCGTTAGCGGTTGCGGCGGGTTCTAAGAGTCGGATGGCGGAGAGGATGAGTCCGAGAATCGTTTTGTAAATGGCTATATTTTCTGCAGCGAGTGCGCCATCCGGGGTATCAATAACCTGTAAAGGTTCTCCTGACACATTCAGAAGCCCGCCATCTTTGATTTGTGTTGGTGCGAGCTGCGTCCCAATGGTTTGTACGGGTACCAGAGGCATCTGCCCATGTTCGGGTTCCATCGGGAAATCTTTAAGTTGAAGTTCATCAGTGGTGGCTAAAATAATAGCGGTTTCGATGGCATTTCTGAGCTCACGGACGTTGCCGCGCCAGTCAGCGTTCTGAAGATAATTAAGTGCATCCGCGGTTATGCCAGTAATGGGTTTATCGTGTTCCGCGCTTAATTCGGAGATGAACACGGAGACGAAAAGTGGGATATCTTCTCGGCGGTCGCGGAGTGGCGGGATCTGGATACGGAAGAGATTGAGACGGTAATAGAGGTCTTGCCTAAACTTTTTCTGCTGAACGGACGCTACGAGATCAATATTTGTGGCGGCGATAATTCGGACATCGACTTTAATATTTCGCTCACCACCGAGCCGTGTGAATTCTCGCGTCTCTAAGACCCGCAGAAACTTCACCTGTACTTCCGGCGACATCTCACCGACTTCATCCAAGAAGAGTGTGCCACCGTTTGCCTGTTCAAATACGCCGCGGCGCTGGTTCGTCGCACCGGTAAAGGCACCCTTTTCGTGTCCGAAGAGTTCGCTTTGAAGGAGTTCTTGATAAAACGTTCCGCAGTTGATGGCTTTAAAGGGTCTATCTTTGCGAGGGCTGCCTTCGTGGATCGCCTGTGCGATGACATCTTTCCCGACACCCGTTTCGCCTGTAATAAGGACAGTCGCTTTCGTCGGTGCGACTTGCGCGACTTGGCGCAAAACCGCCTGCATCGGTGCAGATTCACCGATAATACGGCGCGAACTATCGCTGGTAACAAGTGTTGGAAGATTCATGATAAACTTCGGTGCTACTACTGACTATGTGCGATTTCGATTAACTTTTGGGGATCTTGCTTGACTTGCTCAAACACTTGGAAACCGTCCCGACATGCTGCTTCGCATAACCGTCTCAACACAACGCCTTTCATAGCCCAATTGGTGGTGCGAAGGCTTTTCTGAAAATCGCTTCCAGTTTCAACGACATGGAGATTCGGTAAGTCTTCATTGACGACATGCTTGTGACTTTTCGCGAGTAAGAAAATTAGCGTCGTCGGACGTTCCACTTCAAAGACGCGCTGCAAGGACAGAATATCATCTTGCCGTAATAACGAAAAAGCGAGATCGTAAGTGTCAATCAAACTCGCCATCTGTTCAGGGACACCACTCTCACCGTATTCTAAGACTTCGAGTTCGTGAAGGGGCGCGGTATCAAAGGGAACAATAATGTCGGTCTCGTTAACCGGACTCTTTTTACCGTCAACGCGGCAAAAATACCACGGAAAATAGAGGTCAAGCGTCGTTTCACCGTATTGGTTGTGTTCCCGAATCTGTTTTAACCCTTCCCGCAATTGTGCGTTCAAGGGACCCGTGAACATCTCCCCAGCAGGCGCGCTGTAGTCTCGACTTTCGTGATACCACCCCTCCGTATTGTAGCCAGAGAGCTCCTTTAGTCGCGCCTCAAGACGTTCAGGTGCTGTGCAGTCTTCACCTCGGAGCGGATTATCGGGTTTCTGTTTCTGACCGGTTGTGTAAGGACTTAAAATCAATATTTTCATATAAATGGCTGCCGGCTATCGGCTGTCAGCCATCAGTTAAGAGGTTTTTTGATTAAGTCATAAGCCTCTTTTACTGACTGCTGATAGCCATTCTCGCTATGACGCGGATTGCTGCCCTCGATTCCAGAGATATAGAATCGGACTCGCGATGAAAACTGAGGAGTACGTACCTATCATCACACCGATGATAAGTGCTAAGGCGAAGGTGTTAATCTCCTCGCCAGCACTGGAGAGGATAAAGATCACTAAGACAACAAACAGGGTTGTCAAAGATGTAATAACAGTTCGGCTCAGGGATTGGTTGATGCTTCGGTTAATGACGGTTACGTAGTCGGTGCCTCGCAAAGTTTGCGAGTTTTCACGAATGCGGTCAAATACGACGATTGTATCGTTAAGCGAATACCCGATAATCGTGAGGAACGCTGCCACTGTGGGTAGATTAATTTCTTTCGACAAAACGGCAAAGACGCCCAAGGTAATCAGTACATCGTGGACGATTGCTGCTATTGCACCGATAGCGAACGGGAACTCGAACCGCCAAGAGATATAGACCAACAAGATGATGATTGACCAGACTACAGACCAAAGCGCGGCCCATTTGAGATCGCTTCCGACACTTGGTCCGACTTCAGAGACGCTAACTCTACCAACGAGTGCCTGCCAACCATCTCCGCCTTCCAAAAGTGCATCTGTGAGGATTCGACCGACACTTGCCTGGATTTGGACAGTAGCTTTTTCAGTCAAGTCGATTCCGAATGCGTTCGCGAATGTTAGTTCAACTGTGTTGCCTTCGGCACTGTCTTTCAGGTCAACAATCTCATTGCGTTGCTGCGAGGTTTCATCAACGAGTTGGACGGTTTCGCCAATACCCAATAGGTGCGCTTTCGGAGCCGTTTTACTGACTTGAAGTGTGGTAGCGGTTGCGTCGCCAGGGTCAGCGATAATAGGGATGTTAATCAACTGCTGCTGAAATTCTGGTCGGAACCCCATAGAGATGGATGCCTCGTTTTTGGATTCATCTATTTGAAATTTAGCATGATCGTAACCGATTTCAGTGAGTTTGGTTTGCAATTCAGTTTCTGTGACGACTCTATTGAACTTCGCTCGGATTTTAACGCCGCCGCGGAAGTCAATTCCGAAGTTCGGTCCCCGATGGATGCCGAGAAACACCAAGCCGATAACAATGAGTACACCTGAAAATAGAAAGCCGGTGCGGTGCTTACTGATAAAATCGAAGTTTGTATTTCTAAGTAGTTCCAATTTTTTAATAGTTGTCGGTCGTCAGTACGATTTTTCTGCGAAAAATCTTTCAGTTTTCAGAAAGAGACTTTGGAACTATCCAAAACCTCTTGTACCTGATAACTGACAACCCTTCTTCTGACAACTGCTCCTTTACAAGTAATATAGATCATTAGTTCCCAACTATCAGCAAGAACAACTTTCGGCTTTCGGAAACGATCAGCAAAGCGTTTTCTGATGAAATTACGCTCCCTATCTGACGACTGACTGCCGAAGACTGATGGCTGACAGCCATTAAATGCTCAGTTTTTCGACCTCTCGGTTTCCAATAGTGAGTCCGTATATCTCGCGTGTGACGACGATCGCAGTGAACATACTCGCGAGGATACCGATCCCGAGCGTTATCGCGAACCCTTTAATCGGGCCTGTCCCAAAATGATAAAGGACGAGGGCAGTGAAGAACGTTGTGAGGTTAGCATCTAAAATGGTAAGAAACGCTCGTTGATAGCCGCTTGTGATAGCTGCGTCGACGGCTTTACCGGTTCGTAATTCCTCACGAATCCGCTCGAAGATTAGCACATTCGCGTCCACAGCCATCCCGATCGTGAGGACAAGTCCAGCGATTCCTGGCAGCGTTAGTGCTGCCCCAAAGCCGGCAAGTGCCCCGAGGACAATCATCATATTGAAAACGAGAGCGACAATAGCGACTAATCCGGATAGACGATAGTAGATGACCATGAAAATGAGCACGGTACCTAAACCGATAAGTGCGGCGAGAACACCGTTATCAATAGATTCCTGCCCGAGGGTTGGGTCCACGGTCCGCTCTTCTGCGATCTGTACACCTACTGGAAATGCGCCAGCCTTTAAGATGTTAGACAAGTGACTCGCTTCCTCATAAGTAAAGTTCCCCTGAATGATCGCATTCCCGACAATTTGGTCTTGGATGACCGGTGCAGATTGGACTTTCCCGTCAAGTAGGATCGCTAAATGTTCACCGATATGGTCGCCTGTAATTTGTGCGAATTTACGTCTGCCAGGCCCATCAAAACTCAGTGAAACAACAATATCAAAACTGGTTCTCCCTGTTGTAGGGAAGGCATCGGTAATTCGGTCACCGGTTAGGAGTACAGGACTTTCCAAGACATACCAGCTCCCGGTTTCTCGGTGTTCGCGAATTTCGCTATCTTCCGGGATATTATCAGGTGGCGGTGTATCCGAGGTCCCACTCCAAAAATTTCCACCAGCCGGCGATTTCTTGACGAGTTTGAATTCGAGTCTACCCATCTCACGAACGATCTGTAGTGGTTTTGAGGAGTCTTCGGCACCTGGTAGCTCCACGATGATTCTTGGGTGATTTACCTCTCGTCGGATAGAGGGCTCTGAAACACCGAATGCATCAACACGATTCCGTAGGACGATAAGGACCTGTTCAATCGCTTGCTCACTATACTGTTGAATGCCGCTCTGAGTGAGTCTTAATTGATATACAGACTGTGTTTCGGTTTCGTTGCTGAGCTGCCGTGCGTCTTCAAAGAACTCAATTTCGTTGAGGATACGTTGTGCTTTATCGAGATACTCCGTCTTTTGAGTTGCGTCGGATCTGAATCGGGAGGGGATACCGATAAAAACGTTGAGTGCGTCTTGTCCCTCTACCTGTTTGACTTCACGGCACAAAACATCCTCTGTACGAAGTTGATCCGGAATTGAGAGTGCGTGTTCTTTGAAAAGTGCTGTTTTGGAGGCTTCCAAATCTACCTCAAGCGCAAGATGGACACCGCCTTTGAGATCCAACCCCAATTTCAACCGCGTATCGGGTATCAGCCGCCGAACCCATTTGGGGAGGCTCCCGTATAGGTGTAGGTTGTCGAGTGTCGCTTGTGGATCCTGACGCGCCTTTTCTGAGATGAACCGGACGTAAAACTCGTGGGCTTCAGTGGTATCGAATTCATAGTCCACGCCAGGCTGAAAATCAAGTTTTCCTAAATGGACCCCGAAGACATCTTTTAATTCACGGGTCGTATCCTGGAAACTATATCCTTCGCGGTACTCGACCTCTGCGAGATTCATCTTTATCTCATTATTCTCGGTAATTTCAAAAGGCGGGAGATCCTCCTGCATCCAAAGTGGTAGGTTCCCGTATAGCGGATTGTAGAAGCTATCCGGGGTGGGGATAAGGTATAAGATAGAAAACACCAAAACCCCGAGGATTAAAACTATTTTCCAGATATTGAATCTGTACATCCAAATTTACTCCTAAGACATTTTTTAATAGTTTTGACCAACAATTCGCGCCTTAGCAAAAGTATCTGTAGACGAGTTGTTGATCAAAGTCGTCAGTACGATTTTTTTCTCCCAAAAAAATCTTTCAGTCGTCAGAGAAATAGTTATCAGTTTTCAGTCCGGCTTTTCTGCGAAAAACCTTTCAGGTTTAACCATCAACTCGCGCCTTAACATTTATAACGGAGTCGAGTTGATGGTTAAAGAAAGAGACTTTGGAACTATCCGAAACCTCTTTTAACTGACAACCATTTCAAACGCGCCTGGGAGGAATCGAACCCCCGACACGAGGCTTAGGAAGCCCCTGCTGTAGGGTAGCCGTAAGAGATTGCTCCCTTACAGCCCCCTCCGAACCGTGCGTGCGACTTTCACCGCACACGGCTCTCCGAATCATTGATAACGACATTCAGGTTTATTTCACCCAATCTCCTCAATGCTGAGTTTGACAACACATTTGGAGCTAGGTTTATTGTCTGAAGGGGGTTAGTATCTCTTTATCAAAGTTGTTCATGATAAGGTCCTTGAACTCTGTTATTTTACTTTTTTTGTCAAATATCAGATACCCTGGGTTTGGAAACATTACCGGTTTTATTATTTCATGTTCTTCCCAGTTTGGACAGTTATCAATGACGTTTAAGAAGAATCCTATATCTAGGATCACGTGACTCTCAATGTTACCTATCTTTTCTAACTCAATTGTTAGTGTTGATATGGTGATTATCGCATCCCACTTTTCTTCAAAGTCTACTAATTTGACATCTGGTTCGGCTTGGAGACTTAACCTTATTTGCCTTTCCAGCAGATCGTCGTATAGAGAGTCTTCTTCTCCGATAATAAGAATTGCCACCTTTAGTATTCGTTCGTTAGATTGTCTTTGTGAACCTGCTTTGAAAGCGAATCCACAACTAACATCACAAGTGTGATAATAATTAGTTTTTTCATGGAACTTATAGCGAGTAAGGGCTAAGAATGTAAAGTAACTGGGGATCTAAGCGGAAAGAAAAGGACACAAATTATCTCCCGTTCTTCCCTATTTCACTACATCCTCATGTTTTACTCAATATGACTTCATGTTTAAATCTTATTGTGCTCGTTTTGATCATGGTAGACAATCTAACAAGAAATAAAACCTATAGAGAATCACATTGACCTAATTTGTTGATGTTGTGCTTTTCAACATGGTATAATTTACATGTAAGCGAATCCTTGCGCGAGCCGAATGTGTCCTTGCTCGGCGCGGGAGACGTTGCCAACGTTCATTGGCAATTACCAATGGAGGTTGTAAAATGTATCATTGGTTTACTCGGATTATCTCTGCGCTCTTAATCGTAGGTATAATCCTTACACCTTTAGGGTTTTGCACCCCTTCCTCCTTTATACCTTACCAACATCTTCCTTATCAACATGCTTTCTTGCGTGAATTTCTCTATGACATTCTATGTGGACCAACCGTAGGTTGCTGTAGTTGTCTGTTCCACCTTCCGATTTCGGGACAACATGATGAACATGCATCCGTTGCTCGTAAACGTCATCTCTGGTAATGGCTCCTTTACAGTGAGTACATTTGCCTTTCTGCTGCTGAAAGAGTCTTTTCCGCTTTCCGCTTTCGATTTGGTCGAACGCGTTGAGATATTCACGCTTGTTCCAGTATTCGAGTGTTTTAGGGTCTCTATCGTAGACCCTGTGGTCGTTATTGACCTTGACGAACCTCTTGGTTGGAATCTTACCAAGTGTGGGTAACTTGATATTAGATTCTCTATCCACGAAATGACTTTTTCGTTCTGGAGTTCGTTGGAAATATTTGTTTATTATCCAGCCTTTGGACTTGTTAGGATGCCGTCTCTTTGCCCATCTGTAGAGTTTATCCCACAGTTTCCCATCAATTCTACTAAATGTTCGAGTTGCTACGACATGTCTGTAATACATTGCCCAACCCACAAGTTTAGGGGTTAGTAGCAGTATTATTTTTTCCTGCGTTGTAGTCTTATGGCTGTCAAGGATCTCCTTACATTCCTCCAGAAGGTTATTCACCTTTTCTTTTTGAGGTCGTATACTGAGAACATATTTGACTTTACCACCTTTTATCTCGGTTTTGTATTTTCTAAAGTTGAACCCTAAGAAATCAAAACCTTTGTGGATATGGGTGATTTTCGTCTTTTCTTCAGATAGCGTAAGTCCCACTTTACTAAATAGGTGTTCAGCGATCTCTTCCTGGATTTGCTTTGCTTCAGGTTCGTTTCGAGAAACAATCACGAAGTCGTCAGCATATCTGACTATCGGATTTGATTTTCGTGTTCCGAACTTGTTGCAGAAGTCATCAAGTGTAGTTAGAGCCACATTTGCGAGTAAGGGTGATATTAACCCACCTTGCGGTGCCCCTGTTTCGCTGTCATACACTTCCCCGTTATGGAATATCTCAGACTTCAGCATCTTTTGTATGGTTTCGGTTGCCCATTTTGGCACTTGCCATTCATTCAAAGTTTCAATGATGTGTTCGTGTTTGATGTGATTGAAACATCCTTTGAGGTTGTTTTTGATCACATATCTGGGTCTGTCTTCTCTGGCAAGTTTCACAAAGAGTTGAGACATTGCGTCTTGACAACTTCTTTTTGGTCTGAAACCATAACTGTTATTGTTAAAGTGATATTCCACTATCGGGTTAAGTCCTATCCGAAGAATCTCTTGAACAATCCGGTCATGCATTGTTGGGATACCCAATGGTCGTCTCTTACCATTTAGTTTCGGTATGTATATCCCTTTGATCTTGTCCGGTTGTCTTCCAATATCAATTTCTGCCATGATTTTATGGCGTATTTGATTTTGGTATTCGCGGGACTGACCTTTTGGAATCGCTGTACCGTCCACACCAGCAGTGTATTTTGCGGTATTGCGTTGCGTTATCCTCCATGTTGCAAGAATTACAACTGCTTTTGACCGTTTTGTTAGAAGGTCAAACGTTTCTCGGATACCTTCCTTGTCATTATTAGCAACCGCTTTATCTAATCTTCTTTGCATCGAGAGAACATGTTTTTCGCAGTTTCTGATGTTTTCTGCAGAAAACGTATCCATCCCTATAGATTGGCGTTCCATTAGAACGATTTCACTCCTTATAGGTTTGATGGTTATTCAGATCTTCAAAAGCAATGATTCTGGTCAGGCTTTACTGACCTCCTCAATCTTATGAACTACACGAGTTCACTTAGATTCTTTTCGGTTTCCTTGTATTGGACTTCGCTGGCTGATTTAGAATCTATCTATACCCCGATAGGTTGTGCACCACAACCCCTGTGTTCGTCAATCCAACCGAATCATGACCAGTCTGCATGATTCTTTACATGAAAAGGAAAGATTTTCATGTTTAAACACCACAGTTTTTCAAGGCTTTCTGTGTCGCTCTGACGAGGCTTGCAATAGTTCAACTTTCGTTTATTCATGTCAGCCATTGTTGGACGTGTCAGCCTTCGGGACTCTTATGAGTTGCCTTCCCTGAGACATTCGCCATTTCCTTCTGCTTCCCACACCATCGTTTCCGATGATGCAGTTGAAGTAAAACATTCGGTGTTAGATTCACCGAGCCGGAATTGAACCGGCATTCCAATACAACTCTCCGAAACGCACCTATCCCCTGAGCTACAGGCGCAAGTGTTATAGTTTAGTATTTAATGAGCGAAAAAATATCGTAGTTCGGAATCTTTTCTCTCCCGTTGAGTTCTGGTATTTCAATTAAGACAGCAACACCGACGATGTCGCCCTCCAATTTTTCGACAAGTTCGATAGACGCGGCAAGAGTTCCACCAGTTGCTAAGAGGTCGTCACACATCAGGACTCTACTGTGCTTCGGAAAGGCATCTTTATGAATTTCAACTGTGTCATGACCGTATTCAAGCTCGTAAGTAGTCTCGTGCGTTTCAGCGGGTAGCTTCCCTTTTTTTCGGATGGGGACAAAAGCGGCACCTAACCGATATGCAAGCGCAGTTGCAAAAATGAAACCTCGTGCCTCAATACCCGTGACAACATCAATTGCCTCATATTTATAGTGGCGTACGAACTCATCAATTACCTTATGAAAAGCGGTCGGGTTTCCCAAAAGAGGCGTGATGTCTTTAAACACAATACCCGGTTTCGGAAAATCGGGAACTTCTCGAATAAATTGCGAAAAATCATGCATTACTTGCCTTTACCCTCCTGTAACCTCCTAATTGGGACTTACGCATTTTTCTATGATATCCTATATATGGTACACGCTGCAGGTGGGGTTAGAACCGCGCCTACAAAGAGGTTTGTGTAAGCCCTACTAATGCGGGTGTATCATAATCTTCATCCCTTTTCTCGACTCCATCGCTTCAAATGCTTGATCAATCTTAATGAGCGGAAAATGGTGTGTGATGAGCGGTTTCACACGCACCAATCCCTTTTCAAGGAGTTGGACTGCTAACTCATGGTGACGCGGCACACACCCGTGTGAACCTGTGACGAAACATTCTTTATAGTGAATAATATTAGAGAGTACACTCATTGGACGCATTGTCTTGGGTAATCCGCCGAACAGATTGACGTATCCGCGATGTGCGACCATTTCAATCGCCTGTTCGTGTGCTTCAACGGAACCACAAGTCGTAATGACGACATCGGGTCCCTCACCGCCGGTCTCCTCTTTGCACCTCTCAATCACATTTTCCTCTTCAGAAGCGATATAGGCATCCGCCTCGTAGAATTTTGCGATCTCCATACGGAGTTTGCTACGTTGTACTCCGATAACTTTCGTAGCACCCATAATCCGCGCGAGGTCTATCATCATACATCCTATCGGTCCGAGACCGATAATAACGACGCTTTTTCCGAGTGACATGTTGACGAGTTCGAGTCCGTTGATAGCACACGCGAGCGGTTCAGCGAGCGCGGCTTCATCAAAACTGAGCGATTCACCGAATGGTGTTACGGGGCCCTCTTCCAAAACGAGACGGGGGAGTTTCATATATTGTGCGAAAGCACCGGGGATCTGGTAGCCGATGGCGTAATTGATGTTGCAGTTGTTTCCGAGGCCATTCCTGCACCAACGGCACTGCCCGCACGGAACATCGGCACCGATTGACACGCGATCGCCTTCTTTGACGCGTGTTACGTTTTTGCCGGTTTTGACGATGACACCGGAATTTTCGTGTCCAATAATAGTGGGGGGTTCGACTCTCGGGTTGCCGTGATGGAGGATGCGGACATCGGAGCCGCATATACTTACGGCTTCGACGCGCATTAAAGCGGCATCGTCATCAATTTCGGGTTCGGGGACCTCTTGCACATTTAAATTATCAAGACTTTCAAGTATAGCCGCTTTCATAATTTTTAACTTTCCTTGCGGTTAAGGTAAGTGGATTTGGACTTTGAAGTTCTCCGGCACATATCCGCCTTCCACTACGTTTCAGGCTACGGTTTCATTACTTAATGAATTATCAGTTTTTAGTCTTTTAACTTTCCTTGCGGTTAAGGTAAGTGGGTTTGGACTTTGAAGTTCTACTGACCTCCGACGGGTGAATCAAAACTTTCGCGTAAAATTCACTTTTATCCCGCATCTTATGTAATATGTCTGTACTATCTGCCAATGGTACTTTATGTGTTATTAGAGGTTTAAGCGTTAGCGCGCCGGAAGCCATGGCTTGAAGTACAGTGCGCCAATCGTCATCGTTGCCTGCAGCACTATAATCGGAATTCCATGTTCCGAAGATGCTTACCTCACGTCGCATCAACTGCGATATAAGTGCTGCCGGTAGACTGACATCAGCATCAGGGTTGCCGAGCAAAACGACGCTTCCACCGCGTCCGACACTTCCGAGGGCATCACAGTAGGTAGCCGGGACCCCCGCAGCCTCAATACAGACATGCGCACCTTTGCCGTCAGTGTGTGCGTTCACAATTTCAACCGGTGTCTCAGTCTTCGTATTGAAAACTTTATCAAATCCGAGCTGCTTTGCCAGGGCCAGTTTTTCTGCGACGATATCAAAGAGAAACACGGTCGCTGCACCCATTATTCTCGCCCACTGCGCTGTCATCAATCCAATGGGTCCAGCACCGAAGATCGCGACAGATTTTCCCGCAAGCGTTGTATTTGCACGGCGGACGGCGTGTAGTGCGACTGCAGCGGGTTCCGTCATCGCTGCTTCTTCCAAAGTGACGCCAGCAGGGACAGCGATCAAATTTTCCTTTGGTGCGACGATATATTCAGCAAAAGCACCATCGCTGCGTGAACCGAGATAGTCGTAGTCGTGGCACTGGACATATTTCCCTTGCTCGCACGCCGGACACTTACCACACCAGAGCAACGGGAATACGACAACTGAATCCCCTGGGGTAAAGTCGTCAACACCAGGACCGCATGCGTCAACGATACCTGCGAATTCGTGTCCGCAAACGGTAGGGAAACTATACGGACCTTTGACGAAGATTCTCGGAATATCGGAACCGCAAACCCCACAGAACCCGATTCGGACACGGACATCGCCATCAGCGAGTTGCGGGACTGGAATCTGTTCTAATCTTAGATCACCAACGCCGTGAAGGACAAGTGCTTCCATTCCTTTTTAATTTTCCTTGCGGTTCGTTCAGATGGGTCTTACAAAGAACGTCTCTCTCCGTCTATCCGCCTTCCTCTATAGACATTCCGCCCCGCTGGGGTTAGATCAATGCTGTCCACCTTCTCGCTCTGCAAGTCCAATCGCAATCGCTTTTTGCGTCCGCTGAACATTTTCGAGTCGCGAACCGGACTTTTGGAAGATACTGCTCGTTCCAGCAACCAATATATCCGCGCCTGCGGACACCATTCTCGGAATATTTTCAAAACTCACGTTGCCATCAACTTCAATGGGTAGGTTAACAGCGTGTCTATCCAAAAAAGTGCGACACGCCTCGATTTTTCGGAGGGTCGCTGGAACGACTTTCTGCCCTGCGAATCCGGGGTTCACCGTCATAATCAGTACAAAATCGAGCCGGTCAAGGACATAATCTAATGCAGAGAGCGGGGTTGCTGGGTTCAGTGCTGCGCCGGCCTTAATGCCGTGTGCCTGAATAAGCGATAACGTTCTGTCGAGATGCGTCGCGGATTCAACGTGAACGGCTATTTGCTGAACGCCAACTGCTGCGACTGCATCCACGAAAAAATCGTTGTTTTCTACCATCAGATGAATATCAAAAGTGCAATCTGTTTTTGGGCGTAACTGCTCAATAAGTGCGAGTCCGATCGGCATATTCGGCACGAAATGCGCGTCCATCAAATCGAAATGGAGCATATTAATGCCTGCGGCTTCTAATTCCTGAACATCGGCTTCGAGGTTGCATAAATCCGCGCACATCACCGATGGCGCGATGTGGATGTCTGGCTCTGAAGGGACCGTATTTGCAACAGACAAAATAGCACTTCCTTAGCGTTAAAATTCTCCACCTATCCTAAAATTAAACCTTTAATAGTATAGCATAAAATAACGAATTTGTCAAATTTTGACGCAACGTGATTTTAATAGTTGAGCTTTCCGTTTCGCCACTCTTTGTATACCAGAAACGCACCGAGTAGAGATAAAGTGTAGAATAACACTATTTCTATACCAATCGTCACGATGCTGAGATTTAACTTGTGCCACAAACTCCTGTCTCTTACATCTATCCCCGGCTTCCATGGCCACATATAGTTGTAAACCGCAAAGACAAGCCAGCTGAGAACCCTAACACCCATGGCTGTTGCGAGGACGATCAACCCCTTTGACCGCGTTCGGAAGCAGAAAAACACCAAGAAAACCATAAGCGCCAAAAATCCGACGTACCCAATCCACGTCGTCAGATCAACAAAAACTTTCATCAAAATGCCCTTTCAAATTGAAAAATAAGGATACCCCGTTTCAGAACTGCGCAAAGAAACCTTACTCATAAAAAGCGAAGATGGATTCGCATTTATGAAATCTCCTTTATTCTAACGCAACAATGAAGGAACGGCAATAGAAAAAATGCGTGCATCTTTGCAGTGAATCTGCTAAAATAGAAAGAATTGTTGACATGGAACAACATAATAATAAGGAATGACACGAGGAGGATTACACAAGTGAAAAGGTTAACTGTCTTAATGCTCCTACTGAGCATTTTTTGTTATTTTAAGATAACGAGTGCTAACGCTGACGTAATAGGTGTGTGGCTCTTCGATGAAGGAAACGGCAAAATCGTCAAAGATGCATCTGGTAACGAGCATCACGGTGAAATTGTCGGTGAGGTGGCGTGGGCAGGTGGTAAATTTGAGAGCGCGCTTGAATTTGATGGGGGTCACGTTCTCGTACCACACGCGGATGTCATGAATTTTCGGCAGTGGACGATGACAGCATGGATAAAAGTCCCGGAAATTGTCGATCCTTACCAAGTAATTATGGGTAAAGAGGCGTGGCCAGATCGGAACTACACGATGTGGATTCGTCCGGGTGTGATGACGTTTGGGTTTACACTTCCTGGCGGTGCCCAAGACTTACAAGTCGGCAGCAAAGAGGTTACAGATAATGAATGGCACTTCGTTGCAGGGGTGTATGACGAGAAGAATCTGATTCCTTATGTTGATGGTGAGCGATTCAATCCGCGCGGTGCGGCTGGTAAACCTGCGACAAACAACGCACCGTTTATTATCGGCGCGCAGGGACCTGCTGGAGACAGTGGACCGTTGAAAGGCATCATTGATGAGGTAGCGGTCTACAATACGGCATTAGAGGAAGATGAGATTGCTGAGGTAATGGAAGGACTCACAAAACAATTTCACGCCGTAGAAGCGAACCAGAAGTTAGCACTAACATGGGGGCATCTAAAAGCGAGTGGCAAGTAATATAATGGCGTTGCGAAATTTATGTAAACATACTGTCCCGATTTCTCGTTTCAAATCAAGATTCCGAATCGCGGTTGATACACCGCGCCGACGAAACGCGAGTTAATCGGAGCATTTTTATTGATTGAACAATTCATATCACATTTCGGTTGCGTTCTCACAGAACTCGGCACAGGCTAACAGCCTATGCTACATGAAACTCGGCACAGGAAACCAACGGTCTCCTATGCGACAATAAACGCGGCACAGAAAACTAACGGTCTCATATCCTATAAACGAGAATACACGTGCTGAAAAATCTTTTGTCGAAATTTGCAGTTCACCACTTTTTAAAATGCCTGGGGCTGCTTTTTAAAATTGGGCTTCTCCTTATCATAGTCATTTCCTCAATGTCTGATGTCGCCGTAAGCCGCATCGCTGAAGAAAACGACGAAACGGAAAAAGAAACCTTAACACCCAGCGATAGCGTCGCCGTTCCCGAACCTGATGCATCCGAAACACCATCGGAAGATGAAACCGCCTACGGAATCGGGCTGTTTAACCGTAATCCGTTTGACGCTGGTCCTTCTCCAAAACGTTTCATCTGGGAACCAGAAGAAGTGGAGCCTCCTGAACAAGAGACGGAAAACAGGCTGATCCAACCCTACCTTGACAGTCTCCGTAGATGGCGAAAGCCACCGGAACTGACCGACCTTAGCAAACTCTACGATTGGAAACCGAAACCGAAACGCGACGAAGACGGTATCGCTCTGCCGATGGATTCCAACCTAAAAATAACCGGTTTACAGTCCGTGACGGTAGAGGCGAACAAAACGCACTACTTCGGGAGCGGTGACCTGAACCGATACGGCGGTTATGGCTATGGCGGTGGATACGGAGGGTATTCATCCGGTCTCGACTTAGGACTCACATCCTCTTACGGCTACGAAGATTTCGGATATGGTGGTTTTGGTGGTGGTTATGGTGCCGGTAGTTACGGCAGCAGCTACGGCAGCAGCTACGGCAGCAGTTATGGCAGTGGTTACGGCGGATATAGTGGCGGTGGTATTCCACGCGCAACGGGTTTCAACCTTCGACAAATACAGCAATTCGGATTGCACGGCCGTGTCGGACAACGGACACATATTGCAGTGGACTATAGTGCTGGTGGTAGCGGTTTCGGTGGCGGCGGCTATGGCGGATACGGTGGCGGCTATGGCGGATACGGTCTCGGTGGTGCAACGGAACAGAAGATTAAAATCTGGTACGAAGGTCCGCCGGAGAGCATTATAAAAACGTTCTCGTTTGGTGACATCACGCTTAATTTGCCGAACACGCGTTTTCTGAACATTAATCGGAATTTGTTCGGACTTGAAGGTGTTTTTGAGTGGAAAAACACGCGTCTTACGGCTTTCGGTTCTCGAAGTAAGGGGATACGCGAGGTGCGTACTTTCCGGGGTCAGTCTCGGCGTGCCGGTGGTTACGGCTATGGAACGCCAGGCACACAGATTCCTGATACCAACTACATCAAAAATCGGTATTACCATATCCACAAAGGTGAAGACGACTTACTCCACGAGGCTTATCTGCCTATTAAAGCTCGAAGCGAACAGATTTACATTGATGACGGTGTTGTCGGCAATAACCAAGGCGGTATACGGACGAGTCGAGGTTATTTTAATCCGCAATTTGCTGGACAAGACTACAACATCGACTACGTTACCGGTGAGATCGAATTTCTCTCATCAATCTCTGCGAACTACACTATCGTCGTTGCCTACGAATATGAGGGTGGCGGCGGTGGTACCGTCGGTAATACGAGCGAAGTCTTCGTTGATGAAAACGGCGATGGTAGGATTGATGAAGAAGGCGAAGAAATCGGCTACGTCGTGCTGAAAGAAAAAGGGTTTCGTGGCACGGAAGCATCACACGTCTATCACCTCGGTAGTTCAAACATTAACCCACGCGACTTTCAACTCACAATCCGCCGACAGGGACAGAACGAGACCTTCCAGACGAATGATGGTCTTGTTCCTTATATAGAAATCTTCGGTTTGGACCAGAACGGCGATGGCAATATTGATGCCCAATATATTGATTATGATAGAGGATTATTGCGTTTTCCGAAGACAAACCCATTTCAAATTACAGAACCGAGCCACCCATATTACGCCTACCGCGATTCGCTTAACAACGATGCTCTTTATCTTGAGGGTTCTTTCTCAAATGCCCAAATTTATACCATTATAGCCGACTATACGTACCAGTCGGAAACATACAACGTGGGTCTGTTCGTTATTCCGGACAGTGAGACAGTCCGGTTGAACGGGCAACTCCTGACCCGTGATACGGACTATATGATGCTTTATGAGGTCGGCACGATCCGATTTTTCAGGCAACTCGACGAGTTCGACGAAATCGTTGTGGAATTTGAGAAGACACCTTTCGGTGGCGCATCGCAACAAGCGGTCGTCGGTGTATGGTTAGAGTATACGCACAAACCGAAACCCAAATCAGAGAAACAACAGAGCCTTGAAGATAGGTTTGACCGACTCGGTGGTCTCCAGTCGATGGATTCAAATTCTTTCGGCGAAGGTGTGGATGCGTTCGGGGAACCATTATCGGGCAGAAGCGGCGGTTTAGGCGGTTTAGGAAGAGGGGGTCTCGGTGGCGGCTTCGGCAGAAGTGGTTTCGGTGGCGGTGGTTTCGGTGGCGGTTATAGCGGCTTCGGCAGTTTAGGGGGTAGGTCCCGAACAGGTAGCTATTACGGTGCCTACGGTAGCGGGAATTATTTCACCCCGGTTTTCCAAAAGGGTTTCATGCTTTCAACGGGCTATATCCTGAATACCGGACAACAACCGGCGGAGATACCAGATGTAAACAGCGTGCCGAACCGCTTACAAGCATTCAATGTGAACACCAGTTTCGGTAGGGCGTTCAATGTCGCCGGTATCTTCAACTTACTACCGTTTATTAACATGAGAAACCTTCCGTTCTCGGTTGACTTTAGCGGGGAGGCGGCTTACTCACATAACAACCCGAACAGCATCGGTGTCGCACTCATTGATAGTATGGAGGGTGCAAAAGAAACGACAACTGTACCGACGTTAAAATACAATTGGAAACCGAGCAGCCTACCCTATATTCGGGAGGATACATCTGCAACCGCTGCGGACACTTATGGCGTTATACCGACGCACGAGAATCGTGCGATCTTTAAAGTTGCATTGAAAGACAAAGACGAAACGGAAGCAGTGGGGAACTATATGCGGAACCGAGATGTCCCTGCGTCTTCGATTCAACCGCTCTCGCTTTCAACCGAAGAACGGCTTATCATGGAACTCGGTTATGATTTCACAGATGTCGTGGCGGAGTGGGGCGGTTTCTCGAACGGCATATCAAATTCGGGTGTCGATTATTCCGAACGCGGTTTCGTTGAGATATGGATGCGTGTTCAAGGCGACGATAACGTGACCCTACACTTAAATCTCGGTGTTGTTAATGAAGACACGGATGCCGACCAGCGTTTGGATAGTGAAGACCTACCGAATGCACTCACGGATACAAACGGTGATGAGAATATCGACGCGTTAGACCTGGATCTGGAGAACCTCGCGGAAGTAGATCGGTATCGCGGAAACGGTGCCTTGGATACCGGAGAGGATGTCGGATGGAATTACAACGGACCCATCGAAAGCGCAGCCATCGGTGCCGATAACCAGATCCTTGATAGCGAAGACCTTAACGGCGATGGCGTGCTTGACAGTGTAGATGCCTACTTTGAAGTCTCGATTCCGTTGAACGAAATCCCGAATGAGTGGATCAAAAGCAAAAACGCTAACGGTTGGATGTTCCTGAGTGTCCCGATCTCTCGATTCAGACCGGTAGGGTCCCGCGTGCCGAGCCTTGTTTTTGTGCAACACTTCCGACTCTGGTTAAGCAAAAACGCCCCGGGTAGTGCAAGCGGTATACTGCAATGGGCATCTATTGAAATCGTCGGAAATAAATGGCAGCAAGGTGTTATTACGCGTCCAGCTTTGTCGACAACGCCGGAGGTGGAACCCACGGGAGATGTGCTCTCAACAAGCGCTATCGTTGAAGATACGATCGAAAAGTTTGTCGTCGGCACTAAAGACAACTTCAGTTACGATGCCTATCAGAGTGCTTATCTCGACATTGAAGACAATGAACTTTTTAAGAAATTACACCCTTTCACAGCAACCTCGCTCGGTTTCCAAACACAACAACAGCGTGAACAGACGTTAAGCCTTGAATATTATCTGTTTCCCGGTTCTTACGGTGTTACTTCTAAACAGTTGAAAGGCTTAACACAGAGCGACGGACAGGACTTTAGCAAACACGATACGCTACGATTCTGGCTTTATGGCGATAAAAGTGATACGACCTTTGTCTTGCAACTTGCACCGACCGTTAGGACAGGCTATCGCAGCTCATTCTATAGTTCAGACCCGTTTGTAAATCAGCCACAAGAAGAAAATATTAACGTCTTCGAGAACCTAACGGACTATTATGAATACACGGTGAAAGTGGACTTTGAGGGTTGGAAATTAATCGAAATCGATTTACGGGACCTCCGTAGAAATGCTTACCCGGATGTAGCCGTCAGCAATCAGTCTTCGGAAACCATCGGTCAAGAACAGTTGGTCGGAACTGAAAGTGGGACACAACCGACAGATGCTGTCACCGAACAACCGACAACCGACAACCAGGGTCCAGACGGACATCCCGACGGTTTCACTATTAGAGGCAGCAACAGTACGCTACTCTCTATAAAAAACATTGGTGGTATTCTGCTCGGTATCCGTAATGACACCGGACGTGAAATTAGTGGTGACATTTGGGTGAACGAGATTCATCTTGGTGACCCACTTGTGCGTGCTGGCTGGGCGCGCCGTGGTAACATGTCAATGGCACTCGGGAATATCGTGAAGTTGCGAGGCGGTTACGCCAGTCAAGATAAAGACTTTGAGAGCGGGGCAGGCGAAGTCGGTAGACAACGGCTCTCTTCTCGCGGGTATAGTACGACGAACAACGATTATAACATTGACGCGGATGTTACGCTTCTCTCGTGGTTGCCAATCCGTTACAGTATCCGGCAGCAAGACACCGAAACCGAGAGTTTGCGTGGCAGTTACAGCAGTTTCCAGAGCGGCAAGAGCGAAATCCGTAATCGGGATTTTTCTCTCCAGCTCAATAGGAACCCGTATCCGAACCTCGGTTTCGCATATAATTATCAAGACTTTTGGAACGAACGTCAAGGAACGCAAATTAGCCACCTCTATACCGGCAATTTCCGATATGAACTTGGATCAAAACTCGGCGTTAATCTCCAGTATCGCCACGAAGATGTACTCGCGAATCCCGAAACCGCAACGGATACCTCTACAACATCGTATTATAGCTACGGCTACGGTAGAAACAGGGACGAAAAGACGGATAGTGGGACAATAACGTTCAATATCAGTCCGACAAGCATTTTCAGCCTGAGTCCGCGTTATGAAATACGTCGGACACTTGAGAGGCGGGAGGATCAGAGTTCCGGAGTAAGTGCGTTCAACAGTGAGACGACAGAAACAGCAGCGATCGAAGAAACGGAACCTGATTTCTCAATTGCTGAACGTGAACATCGGCTCTCGCTTACGCCGCGCTTGAATCGAGATTTTCTCGGCTTGCGTCCGACAGTGACGAGTCGTATGAATTTCCGAGAGAACTGGTTCCGGGAGGAAAAAAATGCCTCGCTTAACGGCAATGTTAGCCTCGGCGTAAACCTGCGCGTCCAAAAATGGTTTGGCT
This sequence comes from Candidatus Poribacteria bacterium, assembly GCA_022820835.1. GTDB lineage: Bacteria > Poribacteria > WGA-4E > WGA-4E > WGA-3G > WGA-3G. Next base: position 35,535 of record JAJEET010000130.1, on the reverse strand, counting down.
GGTTATTGGAACCCGATAAAACGCCGGAAACCACGAATAACAATCAGCAAGACAGCAATCAGCAGATTAGCAGTCAGCAGTCAGCAGTCAGCAGTCAGCAATCAGAAAACCTCTTTACTGAAGGTTTCCAAAAGCCGAAGGTTTCCGAAAGCCAAAGTGCGCAGCTCCGAGCAGACGGTATTGACGAGGCACAGATCCAAGAATTAGAAGAAAATCGTGGTGATTGGATTGAACGTGATAAAAGCGAAGTCGGTACTCCCGTCGTAGGGGCGGAGTCCTCCCTTCCAGCAGTTCAGGACGGGATCTTGCATAGGATACTCAAGAGTTTCACAATTAGTACTAACGCTAATTTTACGGCTACCGAGTCGTACCGGCATCTTGAATCTGGATTATCAGCATTGGAAATTTGGTCGCTTGCGGATGACGCAAAAGAGCGATCTAACTCACGACGTACCAGTCGGTACACGCTGCGGAGTTCGATAGACCCGTGGCGTTGGATGGCCTTAGGTGGGAATCTCAACATGTCCGATAGCTTCCGAAAAAGTCTGGGGAGTACGTATACATCTCGTGCGGAGTCGTACGAAGCCGATATAGAATTGAAGGCACAAGAAGGCACCAGATTTCAACTCCGTTATAGTTTCACGAAACGAGATAGCGCGACGCTGGAAACGACGCTTAGCGACAGCACGGCACATACACCATCACTGAGTTGGATACACAAATGGGGTAAAGAGACGACGACAGCGTTGGGTGTACGCACAACATTCCGAGACCACGAGCGGAGTGGCATACTGAGTCATGCGCTGATTATTACGCCCAATTTCAGCATCGACTACCGTTACCGCACAGAAAACGGTATACGGTTCCCGTTTTTCGGTAGGATTCCACTCAAACACGATTTGGAGTTGACGAACACGCTCTCTTGGGCGATTCGTAGAGAGAATTTTGGCGCGAATCGCGAGGAACGTTCAGAGCGTTATGAGACGACATTGCGGGTCGGTTACAAAATCAGCACACATATTACAGCAAACTTCAATCTCGGTCTCAGTTACCACCACGACAGAGTCGAAGAAGGCAGAGACTTCCTTTCCGTTGCCAGCGCACTCACCATCCGCGGCGAAATCCGGTAAGTGTCCACACCAACCATCAGTATAATTGATGAGATTTCTCGGAAAACATAGCATTCTGGTGGCACAAACTGGATGAATTTTAAATAAATATTTCGGTAATCGTTAAAGATCGCGAGCACAGCTCGCTCCTACCAAGAGGCTGTTGGTGAATTACCGAATTAAATTCTTAAACTTCATGAAGTTTGTGGTACAAAAGAGCATATGCGTAAGTCCTATAATTGTTGTTAATCCCAATGTGCTACTGTTTGTGTTGACTGTACGACGTGCATCCCTGCTGCCGAAGCCTTCTCAAAAGCAGCGTCAGCGGGTTCTGTATAATCTACCACCCCGGGTACGACAACCGGGGAGGTGAGGTCGTCCACCAGATAGATTTTCTTGGCTAATTCCGCGTCGGTCCTCTGAATTTCTGTGAGTAGGTCGCTAACAGTCCACGCGACGCAGTGGCTCTTCGCCTGTCCGGCGATAATCACACGATCGTATCCGAGCAACATTTGAAGGAAGGCACTATTTTTCTCCGCTATCGGTTTCCCGCCGGCATCGTTGAGGACTTCCGGACGTAAGACGGAATAGTTTTCAGTTAGCGGGTTCTGTCCTTTGATCTCATAATGGGTCTGAGTCTTACGGGTAATCGTATGGAAAAAACAGGCTTCATCAACAGCAGAAACGATGGCATGTCCGATCCCACCGAGCATTGCGTGGTAGGGCCAGATCGCCAACGGATATTTTCCCTCCGCAGTTAGGGTCTTGACGTAGTGTTCACCATATCGCTTAAGCCATGTGTATGCATCGGATTCTGAAACCTGACTCGGCAGGTTTAGACTATTAACAACAGCAGGATTGACATGCCATTTCTGTGCTTCAATATCCTCTTGTGTAACCAAGGTCTGTAGCGGTAAAGGGTGTTCACCGGCATCGTTAATCCAGAAGATTTCGTGGAATATCTGCACCGCCGTATGCGTATCCATTGTACAAGCGATTTTGGTGATCTGTGGCAGGTTGCGATAAATGAATTGACACAGGCGCACGTTATCTTCAACTGCCCCGTTTCCTGTCCTTCCACCGACGAACAGTTCATAACCCGGAATACAGAATGTGTTCTGAACATCGACGAGGAGTAAACAGGTCCGAAGATCGTCCTCAGATGCCGGCGGTATTGCATGTTGTGCTGCCCATACCAGTGCCTCGCGCTGACGTTCTTGATATGGGATTCGCCAGACTTGGTCTACCTGGGTGGCATCGAAATGTTGGGGAAGTGGAAGTTGTGGTATAGGCATTTTTCTATCCTTTTGTGTGCGGGTGTATCTATAAATGTAACGGCACACGGCGCGTGCTGGCTGTTATGACAGTTGCGGTTGTTAGAGATGCTTCAGGAATTTTATAGAATTTCGCGGTTTTTTTCAACGAAAATCGGTGGAATACGTCCCATATATATGGTAGAATGGTTTAACGTTGATAGGTTAGCATCATTTAGCACCGAAAGCCTCGTGGAAGGAGTATATCAAATGAACAAACTTTTTAAGCCGCAACCGGATTTGGAAGAGAGGCTCGATCAAGTTAACGAGCGGATACGACGAGCTCGATGGCGGCTCGATTGGCAAACTCGGGAAGCACGTATACCCCTCGATATCCAAGAAGACATCGGTGTCTCTAAATTGGAAGGGGACGTAATGCTCATTTCACGCGATGGTGCCTTACGTGATAAAGTAAGAAATCTTATCCATTCTGAAGGTTACGGGTGCGATATTTCACAGCGAAGCACGACAGCTGTCGGTTTGTTGAAGTTAGGCAAATATCAGATGGTAATTGCCGACTACACTCGACGCTCACGAGGGCGGCTGTTTGAGTATGTTAGGCGGTATCAACCCCACGTCAAAATTGTCTCAATTGTCCGTAATGATCACGAAGGGCGACGCGTAATGAGAGCCGGGAGCTACAGCTACCTTTTGGGACGTGGTTTTGACCCGGAGCAGCTGCGTACCTGTATCATCAGCGCGCTAAAGTTACAAAGCGATGTCTGCTGGTTGTTGGCAAACGGTGAACGCTGCAATCGATCGTGTGTGGATAACTTTGAACCGGAAGAAGAGTTTCGGATCATTGATTGAAGCCTTACACGGATGACAACACCTAAAATAGCGGGAACTTCTACACGAAAACTGCACAAAAAATGGCTACGAATTTAGAATTCAAGGCGCGGTGTCAGTCGCTTGAAAACCTCTATCCGAGATTGACCGAATTAAAAGCGAAACATCGTGAAACCGTACATCAAATTGATACGTATTTTTTTATGTTGAAGGGGAAAGACGCTTTGACACCAGAAGACTGTAAACCGCGTCTTAAATTGCGTGAGACCGATGACGTAGCTGAAGCATGGCTCATCTACTATGAACGTCCGAATCACAATGCGTCCCGTTATAGTCAGTATCACCTCAGCAAGACCAATGATCCATCAACGCTCAAAACATTGCTCACCGCCGCGTTAGGCATCGAAACGATCGTCGAAAAACAACGAGAACTCTGGATGTTCAAGAATACACGTATCCACCTCGATACGGTTGCCGATTTAGGACACTATATCGAATTAGAAACGGTGTTTCAGGGACAGACTGAAGCCGAAGCGATAGTGGAACATCAACACGTTAAAAATATACTTCATTTAGGTACTGCCGATCCGGTTGCAGTCTCCTATAGCGACTTGATCATGCAAAAAACGTCATAACCGATTGCGGCGACACCTGCCCACAACACTGGGGGAATTTAAGATGAATTATTCGATATATCAGAAGATCTTAGAAGAGAGTAGTGACATGGATCGTGCTAAACGGATCAAACTGCTCAGAATCTATTTGCATATCCCGTCGCTGCCGCGATTACGCGCTATTCGGAAATCGTTAGCAGAACTTAAAGCAGCGTGGAAACGGAAAAACGGTTCACGGATCGGTTTTTCAAACGGAAAATAACGAAACGCCTCCGCCATCGCGTCACAGCACCCAATTCAGAATAAACCTATTGCGTATCCTGAGAAGTGCGCTTCCACAGCGCGCTTCCCTCTTTTTCCATGGATGTTGCTATAGATGAGAAAGAATCGCCTGTACCAGCAACGGGATCATCAATTCATGATGTCCCGTGAAGGTATATCCCTTACCCCCCATCTCTGTTGGACGTTTGACAACATTCTCTACGGGACGATATTGCTGGTTCATATCAAAATTCGCAGCGGTGAAGTTAGAGACAGTGTTTCCTAAGTTCCGCGCGATCGTCAACGCCTTCAAGAAAACCTCCGGCAGAATCACAGCTGATCCGAAGTTCAACACAACACCTCCACCTTCCAAGTCCTTCACTAACGCTGTCAACAATCGGAAATCGGTGAAACTCGCTGCACCGATAGCGGCACCGTCTGCACTCGGATGCTGATGGATAATATCCGTACCGATAGCGACATGCACCGTAATCGGGACATCGGACTGAACGCCCGCAGCGAGTAGGCTATATTCATTATAAGGGGCATCCATTTCTATCAGTTGTTTGCCCAGTGTTTCTCCCATCCCGATGTTTGTATTCGCAGCGCGTTGGATTGCTGTGTTCATCAATTGCCCAGTCTCCTCCCACATCCCGAACTGACCGCTCTGAAGATAGGCGGAGACATCCTCGGAAGTCTCCCCAATGAGTGCAATCTCGAAGTCGTGAATACTGCTTGCACCGTTGAAGGCGAAACCGGTAATCACGCCATGTTTCGCCAACGCTATTAAAAGTGGACTCAATCCACACTTGATGACGTGCCCCCCCATCATCACAATGACAGGCTTTTTTTTACGATATGCCGCAACGATGTCGTCAACGAGTGCCAGAAAATCCGATCCCTTGAGGATCTTCGGAAGACTCGCTAAGAACGGAGACAGATCGATTTCTGACGCCGGCAGCGTTGCAAAATCGTGAACGGAGACTTTGTTGATACGATCCTGAAGCGGATAAGTGGTCACAGCAGACATATCAACTGGTTTCCAACGTTTCTTCATCGTTTTTGTCCTTTATGTAAAAAATTATGCCGACAATAAACCAGAACAGCAGCACTGTGCGCTGGTGTAGGATGTTATCTGCGAGTCCATAAATAAGTGCCGAAATTAGGAAACCGCTCGCACCGATGAAAGTCCCACTGCCCCAAAAATCGGTGGCACGTCTTATGCCGTAAACCCGTTGGCATAAGATTATCACTATCCAGAGAAACAGTAAGAGCGACGGGATGCCGTGTTCAACTGCAATGTGTAGATAGATATTGTGTGCGTGGTACGGGATGTTATATTGTTCAGGCGGTCCACTACGTTGATATTCATAACGAAACCGACCCAACCCGATACCTGTCAAAGGATACTTTCTAATGAGTTCCAGTGAGGTTCGCCACCACTGCGGACGTTCGCCCATAAATCCGATAGGTTGTTTAATCATCGTTTGGAAACGCGCCTTGATATGCTGTGGCATAAAAAATAATGACACGCCTATAATCACGATGATTGCAGCGGATCCCAAAAGCATTCGTCTCCGTAATCCCCCTGCGGATTCGAGTCTCCGTAGGGGTTGGGTAACCCGACGGGGAAACCAGGTTACCCAACCTCTACTTATAACGAGATAGACCCCGAGACACGCAGTCGCGAAGGTAACACTGATCCAAGCGGCACGTGTAAGCGTTAGTACGAGGTTCGCACTCATCAGTATGACAACGGCACCAAGAATTAAAATTATCGCTATCCGGTTCCACTTCTGTTCCGTATATCTCCGCCAACCCGCCACAAAATAACCCATCACAAACGGCAGACTGAGCGCGAGGTACGCGCCAAGATCGTTCGGCATCTTAAAGGTCCCAGTGAGCCGTTGTTCGATCATGTAAACCATGAGATGTGTTTCATCTTTGCGAACGACGTAGCGTCTCTGGCGCGCGGGGTCATCAATCCGCCATTCGTCCGGCTGTTTTGAAGGCGAAATTGTGGCACTTTCGGAGAGCGGTACACTGCATTCTCGTAACTCGGCACGCAATTCATCTGATATATGTAAATTTTGGGTCTCTTGTGCATTGAGTTCTCCGTGAAATTGTACCCCGATCCGCCCCATAAAGTCAATCGCTAAACGGGTGTCGTTGGCGTAATACCAGAGTCCGAGTGCGGAAGATATGCCCGCTGCAGCAATAAAGGCGATCACGATATGCTGCCATCGGACTTGCAAGCGGCTATGAATAATGGCATAAAAGAGCAGGATTGCACGGAGTAGTTTCCAAAAATAGCCGAGGCTACTTCTCGCAGGATGCGGTGCAAGAAAACAGGCGATCAGTGATAGTCCCAAAAATAGAACAATAGGTAGATCAAGCGGCGTGCGTTGCCAACTTAGTTCCCGTTCTGAAATCATCCGTCCTACCCATCCGAATAGCACAAAGGAGAGTCCGATATTGAGAAATGCCGTCGAGTATCCGAAAGGTAAGGCGAGAAGAAAAATAAGGAATCCGATGTAGGTGAAGGTATTAAATATCGTTCCAGAACCGGTATGTGAAGAAGAAGAAGCTAATTTCGAGTTCAGCATAAACTTAACAGACTCCCACAACTAAAGCAGTAGGATTCTTGTGTTCCTTACAGGACACTTTTCTGCGGACGGTAAACTTTTTAAAAAAGCGTTCGGTCAGAAATGGGTCTAATGTTTACAAAATGTTGTGGATTTAAGATAGCATAGAATTGTTCACTTGTCCAAAAAATTGTACTGCCATCGGAAATTAGGGTCACTCTCTAAACCAAGATTGTGATATAATAACAATCTGACGAAAAGGAGTATCCGATGGCGAAACGAAAACAAAGAAACTTCACCCCTACGAACTGAGCTGACACGCAAATTGTCTATCATACCTATCTTATTATGCACGAAACACATCTCAGAACCGACATCCAACGCGCACTCCATCGCTTTGCAGACGGAAACCTTGCGGAAAACGCAACCGACCTCCTCAAAGTGTTAGGCTACGAGAGCCAGCGCACACTCAACCGCGATACCAACACCCTTGAGGCATTCCTTGAAGACTTTGACACTCACGGACGGATGAACCGTGAGAAAGCACGCCTCCACGAATGGCAGACCGCAGACTTTCTCTTTCAGCTTACCGCCGACGAAATCAGACAGCACACACAAGAAACTATTGTCTTTCATGAAGACGAAGGCGTTGATGACACGATCTATTACTCTTATCTGTTCCTCGCTATCAAACTCAAAGGAGATGTTTATTCCCGCACGGCACTTGCCAGTATCGCCCGCGAAATCAATAAATGCTATGCGATGCCGGCACTACTGATTTTCCAGCACGGACACGCCCTCACCTTCGCCATTATCAACCGCAGACCAAGCCAGCGGGATGGGGATCGGGATGTACTTGAAAAAGTAACGCTCATCAAGGATATTGACGTTGTGAATCCACACCGCGCACATCTTGACATCCTGACGGAGTTGTCGCTTGATGCGCTCTATCAACAGCATGGATTTACGAACTTCCTCGAACTCCATCAGGCGTGGCAAAAGACGTTAGACACCTCCGAACTCAATAGACGTTTCTTCAAAGAGATCGCCGATTGGTATTTCTGGGCAGTTGACAGCGTGACATTCCCCCCTGATAAGGAGGGTCAGGGCGGTTCAATAGGCGATGACGAGACCGTGCACAACGCGACGTGCATCATCCGTCTGATCACACGTCTCATCTTCGTCTGGTTTCTCAAGGAGAAGGGACTCGTACCAAACGCGCTCTTTGACGAAGACAACCTTGTTGATCTGCTCACAAATCTCGATGCCGCAGAAAGCACCTACTATAAGGCGATCCTCCAAAACCTGTTCTTCGCAACACTCAATCAGGAAATGAACACACCAGAAAAACTGGACATCCGCAAGTTCCGAGGCGAGGGCAGACAGCATTATAACATCACATCGCTGTATCGCTACAAACGCTATTTCAAGGATCCAGACGCGGCACTGCATCTATTTGCGTCAATCCCGTTCCTCAACGGTGGTCTATTTGAATGTTTAGACAAACCCGATCCAGACGACGCAAAAACAATCCTGCGAATCGACGGTTTTTCCGATAGAGACGACAACCCGCTTTCTGTCCCCAATGAACTCTTCTTCTCCGAACCGCAAGCGGTCAATCTCAACGCCGTCTATGGCACCAAAAACAGTCAGTATACCGTGCGCGGCTTAATCCATATCCTCAACCGCTACAAGTTCACGATCACTGAGAACACGCCGATAGAACAAGAAGTCGCCTTGGATCCCGAGTTGCTGGGACAGGTATTTGAAAATCTGCTCGCCGCATATAACCCTGAAACCGGCACCACTGCGCGCAAGCAGACCGGCTCCTTTTACACCCCTCGTGAGATCGTCAACTACATGGTAGACGAATCCCTCATTGCCTATCTCCAAAACGCCCTCTCCGGTAGGAGCGATCTCCGAATCGCGACGCTTGACATCGCGATAGAAACCAAACTCCGGCATCTCCTCACCTATAACGACGAACCCCACCAATTCACCAATGCTGAAGTGGAACACCTCATTAATGCTATCGACACGCTGAAGATTCTGGATCCCGCCTGCGGTTCCGGTGCTTTCCCGATGGGTATCCTCCACAAACTCGTTTTCTTGCTCAGCAAACTCGACCCTCGCAACGCACAGTGGCGACAACGCCAAATTGACCGTGTCCAAAATACCATCACAGAGGCAGAAAAAATTGACGACAGTGTTATCCGAGAAAGCACGATTGAGGAATTAGAAGGCGAAATTGAAAACATCAACGAGGCGTTTGAACGCAATGCACTCGACTACGGCAGAAAACTCTATCTCATAGAGAACTGCATCTACGGCGTGGACATCCAACCGATTGCCACACAGATCGCCAAACTTCGCTTCTTTATCTCTCTCATCGTTGAGCAGAAAATTGACGATACGCGCGAAAACCGCGGTGTGCGTCCGTTGCCGAATCTTGAGACGAAGTTTGTCGCAGCGAATACGCTCCTCGGTGTAGAGAAACCCGCACAAATGTCACTTCGCAATCCGGAAATAGACACCAAAGAGAAAGCATTGGAAGAAGTACGCCGCCGACACTTCACCGCCCGAACACCACGTACCAAAGACCGCTACAGACAACAGGATGCAGCACTGCGTGAAGAAATTAGCACATTACTGAAACAGGACGGGTTTCCGAGTGAGACAACTGAACAGATCGCAGCCTGGGATCCTTACGACCAGAATGTTACCGCAGATTTCTTTGACCCGGAATGGATGTTCGGCATCACAAATGGGTTCGATGTCGTGATTGGCAATCCGCCTTACATTAGCCATGATAAAATCTCGAAGCAACTTAAAACGAAAATTAAGAACGATTATCAGTCTTACCAACCTTTTGCAGATATCTATTGCTATTTCATTGAGAAAGCGATAGACCTGCAAAACGAAGGGGGTATCCTTAGTTTCATCACCTCAAATTCCTACTTGAGAGCGGAATATGGAGCACCAATCCGAAGCCTGCTTCAAAGTAAAAACATTCTGATCAGAATGTTAAATATTGAGGACTCACAGGTTTTCGAGAGTGCAATTGTTAATGTTTCGATAATTGTGTCTCGTAAACCGACAAATTCCTCTGACGATTTTTGCATTGTTGTCAATTCTCCATTTTCAGGCGATAGTTTTGAGGACTTTGTAAGCGTCAACGGCTTTAACTATCCTCAAGTGTACTTTGATTCAAAGTCGTGGAATCTGGCAGAACCAAAACTTGTTGAACTTCAAAAGAAATTGGAGTCATCAGGAAAAACCCTCGAAGAGTTGAACACCAAAATAAGACTTGGTATTGCAACTGGCAGCAATGAAGCATTTCTTATAGACGAGGATCAAAAACGAGAGTTCTGTGAAAAAAATCCTATTAATACCGAAATCATAAAACCCATTTTGAGAGGGAGAGATATTTCTCGCTACAGTTACACTTTACCGAAACAGTACGTTTTATTGACTAAAAACGGCGTTAATGTAGAAAGAGATTATCCCGATATATATGAACATTTGGAGTCATTTGGGGATAAGTTTAAAAATCGTGGTGCACAAGGGCAACACTGGACAAATCTAAGAGCTTGCTCCTTCTACGATGACTTCAAAAAGGGAAAAATTGTATGGATTGAATTATCAGATTCAGGGCGATTTTCGCTCTGCAACGATGAAGTCTATCTCCTAAATTCTGCATATTTCTTATTACCGCCTTCAGATATAGACGCAAAATTTCTTCTCGGCATCCTAAATTCAAGTACAATTCGTTTTTATCTGAGCCTTGTTGCGGAGACAAGCGGAATGGGGACAAGTCGTTGGATCAACAATTACGTGAAAGAATTTCCTATACCGATGGTTGCTTATGAGCAACAGACTGGAATCATTAAGATTGTCAATCAGATCCTTGAGGTGAAAGCTGCGGATTCGGACGCAAATACTGCTGATTTGGAGCAAGAGATTGATGAACGCGTGTATGCCTTGTATAATTTAACACAAGAAGAGATTACTATTGTGCAGGAAGCGATGCAGTAAATTGTCTGAATCGCGGATTATCGCGGATTACACAGATTTCGCGGATTACGCTCCAGCGGAGCGATATGTCTATAGCCCGCGTGGCATTTCCAATCTTCCGCTCCAGCGGAGCGGTATGTGACGCATTAATAGGGCTTCAAACTTCCAAATTCGGTTGACATCTGTTTACCTTGCATGTTATCATTACTCTCAAGTAATCCGCATCGTGGAGGCGAAAAATGAGTACACAACAAACCGAACTAAACAGAATTTTGGAGATAATCGGTAGGATTACGAAAATCTCTACCGACGGCGATTACATCTATCGCGGTGAACAAGAATGCTATGAGAGAGTATCCTCAAACCTCTGGCGTGAACTCAAAAAACTTAACTTATTGGATCTTGATGTAGAAGAAACCCAGGAAAGAGAGCTAGACGAGGCTAAAAGGTACAGCGATAAAACAGACGAATTTGAGATCCTCGTTGAACTCCAACACTTTGGTGGTAAAACCAATCTGATAGATTTTACGACCGACTGTTATGTAGCTCTTTTCTTCGCCGCTAACGGTTCTCCTGACAAAGACGGTAGGATTATCTTACAAAGCAAAACTGGAAAAATAAAAGACTGGATTAGAGAACTGCCGGACCCTCCCCCAGTCAAGCGTTCCAAGGTCCAGAAAAGCATATTTGTTCGACCACCTGAAGGTTTTATCCCCAACGATTTTATTAAACCGGACGAAATCATTATTATTCCGAAAGATCTCAAGCGTCCTATACGAAATTACATTAAAGAATTTGATATCTCTAATGAAAGCATCTATCGCGACATCCATGGTTTTATCAGCAATCAAGGCAGCCGTTGGAATGCCTATCGGGCACTTATGAAAAGTCAGCAATCTCAAGAGAATGAAGATGAAACAGCACATGCTGAGGAAAAAACTGAACATTATAAAAGGGCAGCTGAGCATCTTACCGAAGCAATAAAACTATTACCTGATTCTGCTGAGATCTATTACAATCGCGGGCTCGCGCATCACCGATCAGGTGAGATTAATCTGGCACTTCAAGACTATAACACAGCGATAAAACTACAACCATATTTTGCCTTTGCCTATCAGAACCGCGGTCTGGCTTACAAACACGCTGGCGAGTTTGACCGTGCGATTCAAGACTATGATACAGCAATAAAACTGAACCCTGATAGATCTGAACCCTATAACAATCGCGGGAATGCTTATGCTAGTAAAGACGACCCTGGCCGGGCAATTGAGGACTTTACCAAAGCGATACAACTGAGATCCAATGATGCCGAGGTTCGTAACAGCCGCGGGACTGTCTACCTTCAAAATGGCGAGGTGGACAAGGCTATTGAGGACTTCAATGCTGCGATAAACTTGAAGCAGGATTATCTGATAGTCTATTATAATCGCGGGCTTGCTTACCGTAGAAAAGGCGAGCATAATCTAGCTAGTCAAGATTTTACCAAAGCGACACAACTGACCCCTGACGGTGCTGGTGCTTATCACTGCCGAGGATTGGCTCATGGTATAAAAAGGCAGTATAATCGAGCTATTGAAGACTTTACCAAAGCAATAGAACTGGAACAAGATTTTGCCGAAGCCTATTACAATCGTGGTCTCACTTATCAGAACAAAGACAAAATTGACTTGGCAATTGAGGACTATAACACAGTAACTCAAATTAAACCAAGTCATGTTGATACCTATGTTAACCGCGGTATCGCTTACCTCAGCAAGGATGAAGTTGATGCTGCTATTAAGGATTATGAAAGTGCTATCGCATTGGAACCAAAACTGGCTGATGCTTATTACAATCTTGGATATGTGTATTTCAATCAGGAGAAATATTCCAAAGCTATTGATAACTTTGATGCAGCAATACAACGAAATCCCGACGCAGCAAATGCCTATTATTATCGTGGAATTGCTTATCTTAATAGGAGCGAGTACGACAAAACTATCAGAGATATTACAAAAGTACTACAAATCAATCCAGATCTTGCTGCTGCTTACTACAATCGTGGTAATGCTTACGGGCTGAGTGAAGAATTTGACAAAGCCATTGAGGACTATACCAAAGCGATAGAACTGGAGCCTAAGGCGGCTGAAGTATATAGATTTCGCGGACTTGTTTACGGTATGAAACGCGATTTGGACAGAGCCATTGACGACTATAACATGATAATAAAACTACAACCTGATAATGCTGAGGCGTATAGGCTTCGCGGAGTTGCCTACGGTTTAAAAAATGATTTAAACAGTGCTATTGAAGACGTTACTCATGCCATAGAACTACAATCTAACAATGTTGAAGGATATAGTGTTCTTGGACTTATTTACTACTTTAAAGGCGATTTTGGCAAGGCTATTGCTAATTTGAATGAGGCAATCCGCCTAGAACCAGATCACGCTCTCGCTTATAAAGTGCTTGGTACTGTTTACAGCGAAAAAGGCGATTTTGAAAACGCCATTTTTAATTTGGATGAGGCAATCCGCCTGAGTCCAGATTCTGCTGTAGTCCATTATACCCGCGGTATGGTCTATGGCCGGAAAGATGAAGTGGACCAAGCTATTGAAAACTATAACAAGGCAATAAAACTGGATCCGACCTTTGCCGAGGCCTATCACTATCGTGGGGTTACCTACGGCATGAAAGGCGAATTTAATAAAGGCATCGACGACTTTACCCAAGCATTGGAATTAAACCCCAACCTTATTGAAGCCTACCATGCCCGTGGTCTTACCTATCGCGACAAAGGCGATTTGGAAAGTGCTATTGAAGACCTTGGCAAGGTGACAGAACTACAACCTGATAATGCCAGGGGATATCACGATTTGGGTGATATTTATATTCGCATGGATGATTGTAACAAAGCCATTGCGAACTTCACCCGAGCCATAGAATTAAATCCTGATTTTGCCCAAGCTTACCATAACCGGGGGATTTCCTACCGCGACAAAGGCAATTTGGATAACGCCATCAATGATTTCAGCACAGCAATACGGCTAGTACCTGAAGAGGCCATGTCATATCGCGAGCGTGGCAAAGTTTGCCACCTCAAAGGTGACTTTGACAACGCTATTGAGGATTTTACGACTGCAATAAAGTTAGAACCAGAGGTAGAGGACTACTATAACCGCGGTGTTACTTACAGCAAAAAAAATAATTTTGAGAAAGCTATTGAGGATTTTAATACGGTTATAGAACTACAAACTAATAATGCTGAGGGATATAGAATTCGCGGAATTCATTATGGGGCCATAGGCAATTTTGACAAAGGCATTGCCGACCTTACCCAAGCGATAAAACTCAATCCTAACGATGCTGATATCTACTTCGCCCGTGGTGTTATTTACAGTGAAAACGGTAATTTTAATAACGCTATTGAGGATTATACCAAAGTAATACAACTGAACCCCAAAGATGCTGAGGCTTATTATCGTCGCGGGCTCGCTTATACGAAAAAAAACAAGGTTGACCAGGTTATCAATGACTTTAGCAAGGCAATCGAACTGGATCCCAACCATGTTGAAGCCTATCATAGGCGTGGGGTTCTTTATTCCTACAATGGTGATTTTGACAACGCCATTGATGATTTTAACTCGGTGATAAATCTCAATCCTAACGATGCTTATGCCTATTGGGGGCGTGGACGCGCTTATGCAGATAAAGATGAACTCGATATGGCAATTGCAGACTATAACACAGCACTTGAACTCAAACCAGATTTTGCCAACATCTACTACGACCGCGGACGTGCTAAAGCCCTCGAAAACGATTATGACGCTGCGATTGAGGACTTTAGTAACGCAATAGAACTTGACTCAACGTATACCGAAGCCTATCACAAGCGTGGGATCACTTACAACTTTAAAGGTGATTATGACGCTGCGATTGAAGACTTTAACAAGGTGGTAGAACTGGATCCAGAGCATGTGGGTCCATATTACCATCGCGGTCTTGCATACCTTTTCAAGGGAGATTTTGACGATTTAGCTATTGAAAATTTCAATAAAGCAATAGAACAGAATTCAGATGATACCGCGGCATATTACTATCGCGGTGCTGCTTACAACTTTAAAGGTGAGTTGGACCTTGCTATCGACAATTATACCAAAGCAATAGAACTCAATCCAGATGACCCCAAACTCTATAACAGTCGAGGGGCGGTTTATTTCAACAAAGGCGAAGTGAACCCGGCTATTGACGACTATGATAAGGCAATAGAACTGAACCCTGATGAGGCAAGTAGTTATTACAATCGCGCCGAAGTCCTATTGTGCGTTCAGGAATGGGAAAAAGCCAAAGCAGACCTCAGCGAGGCTAAGGACAAAGGTATGGATATTGTCGCGGCATTTCGGAACGATTACAGAAACGTTGCTGCCTTTGAGCAGAAACATCAGGTTAAATTGCCAAAAGACATCATCGCACTAGTCCGACAGGGTTTCAGGCACCGCTACCCGATGGTGGAGAAAGCCTTAGACACCGATGGGAAACCTCTTGAATCGCCAGAGGTCTTGGAGCTGCTGCAAATGTTCCGAGACGCTGGCAAGCCACTGGGAGAATATATCAAGGAGCCTTCCTCTTTCGGCATTGAAACAGTACCGACTGAAGTGTTTGTAGTAGATAAGGCAACGCGGGATGAACTCATTGCAGCGCACCCTTCATCCGCTGATATTCTGAAACCGTTCTTGCAGGGATCGGATATCAGACGCTGGTATGTAGAACCACAAGATCAGTGGCTAATCTTTACCTACCGCGGTATAGAGATAAACGCTTATCCTGCAATCCTGAAATACTTAGAAAAATACAAAGAACTTCTGAGCAAAAGAGGAAACGAACAGGAATGGTATGAACTCCAAGCATCTCTTGAGGAGGCGGAACATTTCGCGCAACCGAAACTGGTCTGTCCAAATCTCTATGACAAGCAAACTTTCGCCGTTGAGACTGAAGGTCTGTATTGTGGATACACCTGCTACGTTATTCCGACCGACGAAAAATGGTTATGCGGTTTACTCAATACACTCTCTGTGGAGTGGTTCTATTCGCAAGCATCCAAACAATTAGATGGCGGCAAACTTGAGGCACGTAGGGACTATATCAATCAGATTCCTGTCCCCGACATCAATGCAACACAGAAAGACTTGGTTCGCAAACTCGTTGATTACCTCATTTATCTCCAGCAACAACCGACAACAAACAGCAAGGACTTGGCACACGCCCGGGACTCCGTAATGTTCGCGTATTTTGAGTGGATCGTTAAAGGACTGGTGTACGAATTCTATATGCCAGAGTTGCTCCAAGATCCTGACAAGGACATCTTCAAACATTTAATGGTAGAGGAGCTGCCCGAGGTGGATGAGATTCAAGGGGATAAGATGCTCTTCTTCCGTTCTCTCTATGAGCAGCTACACGATAGAAAACACTCTGTTCGGGTAAATTTATTTTTTCAGGATGGTTTAAGACCTATCCGTATCATTGAGGATAAATGGTGAAAATTACGAAAATAGAGATTAAAAATTTCAGAGCGTTTTATGGAACATACCAGATAGATCTACACAAGGCAGGAAAAAATCTGCTGATCTACGGGGAAAATGGTAGCGGAAAAACATCGCTATATAAGGCAATAGAGTTGTTCCTTGATTCCAGTGGGAATGAGACTATTGACTTTAAGAATTATCAGAATATCTTCAACACGGATAAAGGCTACATCAAACTGCATCTCCGGACAAACCCAGCATCGAATGAACATGTCTATGAGTGGTCAGATGATGTTAAAGAGACAGTGGATCTACCCATTGTTAATGCCTCGAAAAGCAAAGGCTTCCTTGACTATAAGGCACTTTTACATACGCATTATCTTCATTACGAAAACGATACTGTAAATGTGTTTGATTTGCTGATTGAGAACCTATTGGCAAATGTGATAAACGATAGAACTGGTCAGAACATCTCCGAAGAATGGCAGAATATTTCAGAACAAATCCCTTTAGCCCTTACACATGACATTGAAACCTTCAATGCACAAATAGACATCTTCAACATAGCGGTTTCTAATCACTTGGCGGAACTGCAGACGAAAGCATCGGAAATTCTCCACAAGTTTGGGGACGAAGGTGCTTTAGTTACCCTTGACTTCGGTTTTCAAAGGCTTGAGTACAACCATGAAGACGAGGCACTTAATTACAAGGAAATTCTTTTAAAGGTTAAATTCCTTGACGAAGACATCCCCACGCATCACCAATTTTTGAACGAGGCAAAACTATCAGCGATTGCCCTTGCGATCTATTTTGCAGGCTTCCTACTTCAGCCGGAAAGCGACTTGAAAATCCTCGCCTTAGATGACGTACTCATTGGCTTGGACATGTCAAACCGCATCCCAGTTCTTGACATCTTAGACGAGTATTTCCCGGACTACCAGATCTTTTTGACAACCTACGATAAGGCGTGGTATGAAATCGCCAAACAACGGACAGACCAAAAAGACTGGAAATATGCTGAATTCTATTTCTCACAAACCGATGAGTATGAGCTTCCTATCTATGTTGAGGATAAAGCATACCTTGAAAAGGCAAGAGAATATCTCAATATGAATGACTACAAAGCGTGTGCAATTTACGTCCGCACCGCTTTTGAAGCAGCAATTAAACGATACTGTGAGAAGCGGAATCTCGCTATTAAGTACCGTGAAAATCCGAAAGACTTGAGAAGTGAAGATTTCTGGGTACCCATAAAAATGGAAACGGACGAAGCCGGACACCTCCTTTTAGATCTAAGAGTTGTTGACAAAATTGAATTGGCACGAAAATTTATCCTAAATGAACTCAGTCATGACACCTTCGTGAACATCTACAGGAAAGAACTTGAGGATGCAATTGACGCGGTGACGGAACTTGAAGCTGCTTTAGCATAGAATTAAGCCGCGCTAAGATAATTCATAATGATTCAGAATAATCAAGAACTTGAAGCAACGCTGGAACACATTGAACGTTTTTAAAAAGTAGCTGAAAAGATCCGAGAGGTCGAAACCAATCCGCGGAATTATGAGTTGCCCGCCAGCGGTTTTCTTGCGGAAATTGATCGGGTGAATCTGGAAGTGAGAGAATACCTATCCATTCATAGCGAGGAAAAGTGATGCCACTATCAAACATAATTCCAACATCAAATGGATTTAAACTTAATCTTTTAATATTTTCGAGGTAACATGATGAAGGACTACAAGGACATTATCACCATCGAACCGGATAAGCGCAGCGGACAGCCGTGTATTCGCGGAATGCGGATCACTGTTTACGATGTTTTTGAATACCTTGCATCCGGTATGACAGTGGCGGAAGTGCTTAATGATTTTCCGGAGTTGACCGAGACAGACATTCGTGCCTGTTTCGCGTATGCTGCGGACAAGGAAAAATCACAGGCGGTTGTTTACACCAATGAAACTCCTATTCGATCAGAACCTATCCGACCAATTGGTGACCCAGCTAGCGGATCTATTTCCTAATTCCACCCACGTTAAAGCTATTGGGTTAAATACGGCAACAGATACCCAGTTATGGAATTATGCTCGTGATAACGGCTACCTTATCGTTTCAAAGGATACAGACTTCAGGAATAGGAGTGTTATTCACGGATATCCGCCCAAAGTGATTTGGATCAGAAAATGGAATTGTTCGACGAGTGTTGTCGAATACAATTTGAGGCGGCATTTCGCTGATATCAAAGCATTTGCGACAGAGGCAAAGGTGGGATTGTTTGTACTGTTGTAATCCGCTTAAACAAAGAGGTAAACCCATGGATAAGAGATACCGTATTCAGAACGTTGAGACGATACCGAGTCCGTCCCTTGTCGTCTATCTCGCGCAGGTTCAGCAGAATATCGAACACGCCATCGCTACTGTTAATGGGGATGTCTCAAAGCTCAGACCGCATGCGAAGACGCATAAAACGGCGGAGATTATCGCTATGGAACGCGATGCCGGTATCCTGAAGCACAAGTGCGCCACGCTACGCGAAGCGGAGATGTTGGTACAGAACGGCATTGAAGATATTCTGATTGCCTATCAGATGGTGGGACCGAATATCGACCGTTTCGTAATGTTACAGCGGCAATATCCCAACGCGGATTTCAAGGTTATTGTTGATCACTCAGAGGCAGTGACGGCACTCTCAAAGGCAGTGGCGAAGCACGGTTTAACCGTTAGAGTCATGCTGGATCTGGATGTCGGGATGAACCGTACGGGGATACCGGTCGGCGATGCTGCTGTAGATGTTTACGCACAGATTGAAGTGGAAGAAGGGTTGCAACCCTGGGGACTGCACGTCTACGATGGACATATCCATGATGAAGATGTGACCGAACGGAAAGCAGCCTGCAACAAGAGCCTTGCACAAGTTGCAGAGATGAAAGATAAACTTGCTGCCAAAGGTCTTGACGTACCGTTGGTGGTGATGGGTGGCACGCCGACATTCCCGATCTATGCGGAGACACCCGGAGTAGAGGCATCGCCGGGGACTTTCGTTTTCCACGACCACGGCTATACAACCCATTTTCCTGACCTCGGTTTTACGCCTGCAGCACTGCTCTTGAGTCGTGTGATTAGTATCCCTACGCCGCATCGGATTACGCTTGATTTGGGACATAAAGCCATCGCCGCCGATCCTGCTGGGGACCGGGGGGTCGTTCTGAATGTCGAAAACGCTGAAGTGGACATGCAACACGAGGAGCATTGGGCAATCAACGTTCCTGACAGTACACCGATGCACATCGGACAAGAGATTTACGTCTGTCCGACGCATATCTGTCCATGTGTCGCGCTACATCCGTTTTACTATGTCGTAGATACCGATGGATATTGTCGAGGCACATGGGAAGTGATAGCGCGCAATCGGACTGCTTCCTGAAAGAGGTCAAAGATAAAACATATCAACATAAACAGTATGGACTGGTTTCTCGTCATCGCTTGCTTCGCTGTCGTTGCCACCCATTTGAAATTCACCTACCGGAATCAGCGCTATGTCTTATATTCGCAGTGCCTTATGGCGTTAACTTAAGTTTAAACTCATAAGGAATTTGAACTTTCTTAAGACTGATCGGCTTACCAGCCTTTGTTGCCGGATTGAAGGACATCTTTTTCAGTGCTTCAATCGCTGCCTCTTCGAGTCCAAATCCAAGGCTTGTTAATGCAACAATATCTTTAGGGAGACCTTTTTCATCAATGGTCATTTGCAAAATAACGGTGCCCTCTTTCCTTGCCTTCTTGGCAGCGTCTGGATACTTCGGTTCCACTCGGTTTTTGTAAGTAGGTTTAGTTATTCCGGGGGCCCCAGACTCAACCTGTCCTTGTAATGCAGAAACTATCTCCGCAAATTGTGATTCCCAAGCATCGCGCTTAACAATCCCAAATTGTGGTTCCCAGTTTTCGGACCTATCCACCGGTTCCACCATTAGTACTAACAATCCCGCTTTACGGAGTGTCCTATTCTCACGAATTTCCTTAAGAAAATCGGCGGTTTCCAATCCGACTTCTGCCGCAGCATGCGTTGCGTCAAGCGGTCTCTCAAACTGCTTAACCAACTGCTGCATCGGCTCGCTTCCTCCAAAGACTCCACCGGCAGCTTCAATCGCTCGCCGATAACGCGCAATATCCTCACGAACAAGACTATCCACTTCCGATTTTTCGGTATAGAGACGTAACGCTTGTGCTTTGTCATAAGAGGGATTTCGATTCTGCTCAATGACCGGACGTACCTGATCTTCAAACGCTTTCATTCCTTCTGTGTGGCAGCCCAAGCAGGAGAGTCCATTGCGGACAACGGGATCTCTTGTGCCCACATTTGATACAATGTTAATCGGTGCCGCATCAAGTCTCTCGCCGGTAGCCGTGGACAGGTAGTACGCCTGCAATCCGTTTAGAAGGTTGAAGATTATCTCGCTGCCATCATGCGTGAAATTGAGCGGATGCGTGAAGATGTTTTGCGTACCCACATTCCCCGCAAAGTCATAGGATTTCCAATACGCGCCATACCGAGATTTGTGGCGTTCCACAATACGGTTATTAACTGATACGCCAGATTCATTAAAACCGGCACGCCAAACGCGAACACCTGGGGCATTCTTTATATTTCCGCTAACATCCACCTCAAGTTGAGTCTCCAACTCCTTAACTGTTTCTGGCAAATCAAGAATCTCGTAATAGAGCGGTGGTAAAGAAGCCGTCGCTATGAACCAGTCCGCCCAGACGAACGGCAAATCACAACCCATCTCTTCGCATACGGCTGTATACGTTGGTGAATCTAATTGCAGACCGTACGGATATGCCTGTTCAATCTTATACCATTTATCGCTTTTGATGTCCCATTCGTAGTGTCGTAGGTCAATATAAAGGATTGTCTCCTCTGGGTCAATAGGTTTCGGTTTGACGACCTTAGAACCCCACGATAGGCTATTAACCAATTTCGATAACGCATTGCGATAGGCGCGGAGGTTCTCATCTGTTGCTCCAGCGTTGTAGAGATGCGTCAGTGTGAAATAGCGGGCAAAGGAACGGTCAAAGGTAGTGAGCGAGGTTACGTGGGCGTGGATAGATTTGAGCATCGCCTCGGTGGTGATGAAACGGCGTTCGGGTTTAGGGATCGCCGCCCAATCTGGTGCTCCTGCTTCAATCCAGCGACGGATCGTGGCGATCTCGTCAGCATCAAGAGGTTCTTGATCCAACGGCATTCGTGAACCGGTATCCGTATCACTGAGCAGGCGCAGATAGAGTCGGGAGGCATCGGGCTGCTTCGGAATAATAGCACGGTCTACGATTAAATGTGCACGTTTGATGAGAAGAGGGTCGGTATATGCTCCGAATTCGCCGTGGCAATCAAGGCAGTGCTGCTCAAAGACAGTGAACGCCTGTTGTGAAATAGGTTGTTGTGCGTATGCGAAGTGATGACTCGAAAAGAGGATCAATAGAAAAATGATTTTGCGGAAGGCTTTTAGGTTGCTGTTCATATTTTCTCCTTCGCGTTACACCATTTTTGGAAGGGTTCAAGTTTGCACAACCTAACAGGTTATGCTACAAATTAAGGGTTCACCGAATTTGACAAGAGATTTACTGTGCTACAAGCTTCACAATCTTTTTCCCGATTGTCGCTTCCCATCCTAAAAAGTCTGCCTGCCTACGGAGTGCGGTCGCTCCAATACGCCTTTTCTTTTCACATAGCACCCCTACGGGGTGAAGAAAGTGTCCAAAAAACCGTGTTACAATGCTCAAAAATTCGTTGGTAGCAACTTGGGTTATAATACAAAATCTCAATCAAACCAGTATGGATGTCCGGAAGATTGTGTTGGGTTGGCGGGTCGTACAACTTCAAACTTCCCATCTGCTGATTTACGGGTTAAGACAATAACTCCGCCGGAACCGAATGTGCCGCGTATTGCATAATGATACTCAAATAGGAAAATATCTTCAATACCGTCATCGTTAAAGTCAGCACGTACCACTTCCTGTAAAAATTGTCCCGTATCAATTTCTTCGGTGGTCAGAGTGTTTTGATTTTTTTCTACAACTCTGAGTTCTCCATTCTTGATCTTTGTCTGAAATGTCGCTCCTGACTTTATCTCCTCGTCCGACGCGTAAGGAAAAACGGAAAAAGGCATCAACTCTAAATTGGTTATTCCCACTTTAGGATTTGAGATATAACTTTGCCGAGGAGCAGCTGCCCGCTCCAAAGCGTTCAACAATCCACACTGATGCTTAAACCACATAGACATTTGTGCATCAAAATTCGTGTTGGCATAGTAGCCACGCTTAAGCGCAGCATCATATTCTCTACACGTTCGCACCTGAATATCTTCGTCCTTTTCGTTTGTTAGGGTTACGCCATCAAGATGGTCATTCGGTCCAAGGCGAATGGGTCGGTCCCGAAGTGCATCAATATCATCTTTAGCGATGGATTTTACTGCCGTGCCATCAGCAAATTGTAGACGCTCAACCAATTGAAAAATAACGTCGGGCTCCTCGGATATTCTCGGTGTAGCTGCCTTCACACATCGGAAACCATAGAGACGCCTGGTTTCCATCGGATCTCTTCCAACACGCGTTGCAACCAGCACAGGTTTTGCGGTATCCGTCCAGGCAATACCTCGCAACACACGATCCGTTTTGACCCCTGCGAAATTGGAGACAATATCTTCTACAGTACCGCCAGCAACGGGATTCTCCCCAGGCGCACTTGCATAGAAATCCGAATTATACGCATCAAGACACCACTCCCAGGCATTACCTGCCATATCGTACACGCCATAGCGATTCGGAGGATAACTCCCAACAACAGTTGTTCCTCCGGCGTTCCGGTTATAGTTTCCTTTGCTGGGATCTACGGTATTACCCCAAGTATACTTCTGTCCAATCAATCCGCCGCGCGCAGCTTTCTCCCACTCTGCCTCTGTTGGAAGGCGTTTACCTGTCCATTTTGCATACGCCATTGCATCGTGCCAACTCACATGAATAATAGGATGTTGATCAGTCGGAGAATCCTCAGCGATCTCATTCCAGTTAGGGGCAGGATACCCTGTAGCCTGAATGAATGCTTTGTATTCGCCAACGGTTACTTCGTATTTGTCAATATAGAACGCATCAGTATAAACAGTATGGACCGGTTTTTCGTCATCATGTGCTTCGCTGTCGTTGCTCCCCATTTGAAACTCGCCTGCCGGAATCAGCACCATAGTCAATGCTTCTTCCAAAGGTGTTTCCGGTTTAACAAAATCCTCGGTAGGTACTTGTTGTGCATACACAACTTGCAGGCTCAAGATTAACATCAGTAGACAGATGATTAGGCAAAAGGTTTTCATGTTTCCTCCATTGCATTAGATGATAGCTAACAGCACACAGAATGTGCCTGATCGGGATCACAAATCCCTCCTACGATTAATGCCACCCCACAGATTGCAAGTACAAACGCCAGAGGCTATCTCCCCACAAGAGGACAAGCACTGCAGCACCGGCAAGAAACGGACCGTAAGGGATAGGACTCTCACGGCTTTTCACACCTGAGACGATGAGTGTCGTCCCAACAATCGCGCCACTGAAGGCAGAAAAACCTATCACCATCGCGAGTTCGGGCCAGGCACCGAGGAACAATCCGATGAGTGCCATCAACTTGATGTCGCCGCCACCCATCGCTTTTTTGCGTAAGACCGCGCTCCCGATAACAGCGACCAACCACAACGCCGACCCGCCGGCAATAGCACCGATGAGACGGATAAGCAGATACCAGACATCGCTGCGTTGATATGAAATTGCACAGACAATGCCGAAACCGAGAATCAGTCCAGTGACAATGAGGACATTTGGAATGATATAGTGCTGTGCATCGATGACAAAAATTGGCACTAATATCGCAACGAAAACAAATGCCAGCAGAAATTCGAGGGTAAGTCCAAAACGATAGTACATCACGAGGAATAACCCCGCCGTGGCAAGCTCGACCAATGGGTAAAGTACCGAAATCGGCGCGCCGCAATGCCGACATTTTCCACGTAGGAGCAGGTAACTCAAAATAGGGATGTTGTCATAAGTACTTATCGTTTTGTTGCATGCGGGACAAAAAGAGCGACGCGGAGAATGGACAGACACGTCTGGAAGAGGGATACGGTAAATACAGACATTAAGAAAACTACCGATTGCTAAACCGAAAAGGAAGATAAATACCGGTATCCAGGTCTCAAGCACAGGGGTTACCACCAATATTTCTCACCGAGTTGTGGGTCAACATGATAGACGCGACTGATCTCAGCAACACCACCAACTCGATATTTTTCGGGGACGCGCCGGTGATCCCTCGCGATCCCGATTTTATACTTGTCTTGAAATAGGACGTACTTGCCACCCCACGGTGTTTCAGGTATAGATTCGAGATAACTGCCACGCCACCCTTCGATACCGGGAGCCGTCACCAGTGCGTCCAAATGCGTTGGATAACTGCCGGTATGCCTATGGTATTTCTTGATAGCGACGGCAATCGTTTCGACATCAACATCCGCTGTTCCGACTTTACGATACTCCAACCATGGTGGGAAGGAGAGTGTCCCAATGACAGCCGCTAAGACAACAAGAATAAGCAGTTGAAGGCGGGTCATCCCGCTGTTTTCGCTGATGTTTTTCCTAAGCATCGTTCGTCCACACACTCCGCAATTTTAATCATCGGAACTCGGTCGGGAAATACCGTACTTGTTCATTTTTTTGTATAAGTTGCTCCGCTCAACCGCTAACGCCTCCGCTGTACGCCGGATATTCCAGTTGAATTCTTCCAAAGCCGTGAGAATACACTGCGCCTCGGCAGTATCCATCATCTGACTCAAGGGTGCTCCCGGTTTGTAAAGTGCGACGCTCGGAAGAGACTGCGAGCCTTGATAATCCATAGCATCACCCGTAAAGTTAGGTGTAGAAGGCACTTGTGGCACCAAGGACAGTGCCTCAGCGACATCGGGTGCCATCACAACATCTCGATTCACCATGATAAGGAGACGTTCAACAATGTTCTTTAGCTCGCGGATGTTCCCGGGCCAATGGTAGTTTTGAAACACATCGTAAGCACCGGGATCAATAACCTTCGGGGTAGACCCCATATTGAGCTGCAGGCGTTCGGCGAAGTATTTGACTAACAACGGAATATCCTCCGCTCGTTCCCGAAGCGGTGGCACAGCAATAGGCACAACATTCAATCGATAAAAGAGATCACGTCGGAACTGTCCGTCCTCAATCTCTTCCGGCAGATTCTTGTTAGTCGCGGCGATAATGCGTACATCTACCGTGCGAATCTGATTCCCACCGAGACGTTCGACTTCACCGGTCTCAATAACGCGAAGGACCTTCGCCTGCGCCTTTAAACTCATATCGCCAATCTCATCAAGAAAGAGGGTGCCACCGTCAGCGAGTTCAAAACGCCCCTGCCTGCGGGAATCCGCACCTGTGAACGCGCCGCGCTCATGTCCGAAGAGTTCACTCTCAATAAGTTCATCAGGTAACGCGGCACAGTTGAGTGGAATAAAGGTTTTCGCTGCACGTTTGCTTTTTTGATGGATAGCGTTGGCGACAAGCTGCTTGCCGGTCCCGTTCTCGCCAGAAATAAGGACACCGAGTCTACTCCCAGCGACCCGATCAATCTGTGAACGGAGATGCTTGATGGCGACACTTTCTCCCACCATATCATCAATTGGGATAATTTGAGATTTCAGGATCTCATTCTCTTGTGATAGGCGCGATATCTCCAAAAACGGTTCGACACTCGACAAAATCTTATCAATATCGATCGGTTTCGTGATGTATCGCTTCGCACCGAGTTCCATCGTCTTAACAGCGGTTTCGATATCCTGCTGCGCGGACATCATCACGACGTTCAATTCAGGATAGCGTTCACGGAGTTTTACAAGGGTCTGGACACCGTCCATCCCATCCTCCATACGGATATCCAACAGAACAAGATCAACATCAGATTTCATCGCTTGTTGTAAAGCTTCCTCACCACTCGCAGCGGTTAAGGTCTGATACCCCCGCATTTGGAGTCCTAGGGATAACATCTTAAGTATATTTTTTTCGTCGTCTACAATCAAAAAAGTTTCCATTTCGTATGTCCTATGGCAGTATATTTCGGTTTTACTCTGGCGGTTCTATGGACCGATCTTGTGTTTCCAGTTTCGGTGTCAAACATGTGAGCGGTATTAATCCTTCTGGTCCTAAGGCTAATTCTTCGGCGCGTTCATTTGGGTTGTATGGAAAATGGATACGGACTGTTGTGCCGACAGCTTCGGTACTCTCAAATTCGATTTCAGCACCGTGTTCTTCAACGATTCTTCTAACAATCGGTATACCGAGCCCTGTTCCATCCGTATCAGACTTTGTTGTGTAATATGGGACGAAAACGTTCGCCAACGTCTCATTCGACATACCACAACCGGTATCTTGGATCTCCAGCGAAACGACACCCTTGGGGTCCGTCCGTCTATTTTCTTCAGCGTTGTTTTGTCTGTCCTTAGAGTTTCCGTATGGTATGCTTGATGTAAAATAGGTTATCACTTTAAGAGTTCCGCCATCCGGCATCGCTTCAATCGCATTCTTTAGAAGGTTGCCGAGTGCCTGTGCGATCTGCTCTGGATCAAGCAACAGTTTCGGCGTCTCTCCTAACTCGGTTTCGACTTTAATCTTAGAAATATTCTCAAGCCAAATACCTTCAATAGAATCCTTCGGTATTAAATCCTGGTGTTCTGAATCCACTGTTGTGCTACCATCGGTTTGACCGGAATCCGGTCCCCGTCCACCGGTATATAACGTCAGAACAGACCTTACAATATCATTTAAATGGCTCGGTTTCCGTTGTGCTTTCGGCATCCGTGCGAATTGATGGAATTCATCTATCAATTTCCCGATACGATCGACTTCCTCAATGACAGTGTCGGTACATTCACTAAATATCCTCTCAAAAACTTCAGGTTTAGATTTCGCCTGTTGCAAGTTTTCAACAGACAACCGAATCGGAAAAAGCGGATTTTTGATTTCATGCGCCACCTGTCGTGCAACATCCCGCCATGTCGCCGCGCGTTCTGCCGCCATGTGTGCGTCTAAACTCCGCTTCAGATCCCGCGCCATCTGGTTGAACCCCTCCGCCAGTTGACGCATCTCATTGCCAGATTCGATGTTAACACGATGATTAAGATCGCCAGCAGCGATATGATTGACACCTTCACGTAGCACTGCGATCGGGCGTGCAATGCTGCGACTGACGATGTAACTAATAAGATAAACCAACACCAACCCTCCGATACCACTTAAAAGGAGTGTGAGGGTAAGCTGCTGCTGCCACTGCATCTGGCGTGCGTGTGAATAAGCGACAACCAATCCGACAGGTGCTGCTTCACGGGTCGTCGCGAAGGCTGAGTTGAACGGATTTACCAGAGAAGCCGTAAAAGGACTCCCGTCGGTCTCTTCTGATCCGGGAATAACGACCTTTTGCTGTGGTTGCATACCAGAGAACAATTGAAACCATCCATCAAAGGGCACATGTCGAGCCGCATTGTTCAACGGCAGCCAATCCTCTGCCGTCATTGCATGCGATTCTGAGTCAAAGACCGTCTGATCAGGCACCGGCAGTTTCCCGACAAGGAAAACCGGATGCTCATCCGATTGGATAATTGTCTGTGTCTCCTCCAGCCACGTTTGCAGGTTGTAACCACCGGTCACAAACCCCCATTCACCAGCCACCGTCAGTTGAACCACAAATTGTTGACCGAGATCGCTCCGTTGTGGAATGCTCCTGAACTCTATATGTGCTTCTCGGTTGTCTAAAGAACGGTATATAGGAGCGTTTCTCCCCGTTTGTGACTCAGGATATAGAAGTTTTCCGTCTGGAGTGCCGTACTCGAACAGATCGAACTCCGATATCGGTTGATAAGGAAAAGAGGGTTCCATCTCAATGGCCTCAATGGCGCGGTGTAACCGCTCATCAGCAGCGGCGGCGTGAACATCCTTCTGAACCTTGTTAAGGAATGCTTGGTAATTGTTCGAGATCCGGGCTTGCCGCGTCTCGACGTAGGAATCGATTTCCCCCTTAAAAGCGAGACGGATCAAAAAACTGGTGCTCCCAAATACAGCACCAAACATAACGAGGAAAACGAGACCGTAAGCAATAAATATTTTATCCTGAAAATGGAGAGCGGAGAGTCTATACCTCATTCGCGGCACACCTTACAAATCGGATTGTTCGTCTAAATTTCGGAACATTACACGCGTGGCCCATCTTTCTAACAGTCTATCCGCTATGTACGCTCTGGTGCCATCGCAAAAGATCGGAAATTCCGTTTATAGCCTTCAACACCATCTTGGAGATATGTTAACTCATTTCCGCCCCTGTTGTCAATATGTAACCCTTGGAGTCTGCCTTTTACGGCGATAGTATCCATTAGCGTCCGCATCAATCGGCAAACCGACTGAACATCTCGTTTCGGGAGTACCAACGTTGCGTTGGATACGCCTTTATCGCTAAAGTCCAAGGCGGTGCCGCGGTAGGAAGCGATCTGCATGTGCGTCATGGATAGTCCTTCAATATCTGCTAATTTCTGATCCATTTCGGTGTCTGTCGGTAGTATCAAATCGGGTCCAAGGTTTTCCCAATAGATAAAAAGCACAACTTTATCTCTCGGACCGGCGATGATACCGTTGAGGATTGAGTGGTTACTCGTTGGTCCCTTTGCATTTATAACGTTAGGACCGACACCTCGTTCTTGAACGGACTCCGTACAGAGTTGAACGAACCATTCACCGAGGCAGCTATTGTCGGCATAGTTATAAAACACGATTGTCCGTTTACCTTCCACCGCTTCAGCAAGATGGATCCACCGCGCGAGTTGATAGGCGGTTTTGCCTTGATATTCGCGTTCAGAGAAAAAATCTTCGTGGGCTTGCTGCACGCCTTCCAATGCAGTTCTGATACGCGTTTCCGGCGTTTCGTCCTTTCCGGCTGTCATCGCCAGAAAGAATAGACCCACCGGTGAAAAGGCTGAAAAGCGTCCACCAACACCATCGGGAACAGGGAGCAGTGCGTCACCATAAAAGGGCGATTGTGCATGCATACGGAACAACACACTGTCAGTCGTTAGACCTGTCGTCGCGAGTACTTGCCGGTGCCAATTCACATCACCAAGCACTTCACGGATAACCATCAATGTCGCCATCGTCTCGGTCGTGGTACCGGATTTACTGATAACGTTGAAAAGTGTCTTCTGAAGTAGGTTCCGCGCTTTGAGCATCTCAACCAAGCCGATGAGTTTTCGGGGATCGAAAGTATCACCGGTGAAATAGACTTCTGGTGCACCGCCGCGTTCTTCAGACGATAATAAGTTATGGTACGGGTGATTCAAAGAATCATGAAAGACCCGAGCACTCAGGTCAGAACCGCCTATACCGATGGTGACCAATACCGAAAATTCTGTACGTGCTTGTGCGGCTAATGCTCCGACCTTAGCAATATCCTCGCCTTGGAGATGGCTACGGGTCCAAGCCCGCAGTGTAGACTCCAACTCAGCAAGTGACACCGACTTCTCATCTTGAAAGCGTGCGTGAATCTCTTGTAAGTCGGCATCAACTTTCTGTTGTAACGTCTGCTGCGTCACAGGAACGGATGAGGGATCCAAAACTGGATCAGGTGCCGGACTGTCAATTAATAGATTAAGTTCGCTATCCAACAAAATCTCCTTATCGTTAAGTTCTTCCATATTTGTCTGAAAGGCGGACGATATCTTCTTCATCAAAGTGTCCAAACGAAATTTCGAGTATTCTATAATCTCTCGATTCACCGATAAGTTGATGTTTCGCGCCTTGTGGAACAAACACAGGTTCCATCGGTTCAGGACGTTGAATAGTGCCATCAAGTTTCAAGCAGGCACCTTCATCAAGCGGGATCCATAGTTCGCTTCGGTGATGATGATACTGATAACTCACCTGCTCGCCTGCCCGAATTTCTAAGATTTTGACAGTAACCGGTTGATTCAACACAAACTGTATAAAACGCCCCCATGGCTTTTCGGTTGTTGTTATCTCTTGAAGTTCTTTTGGAAGTGATTGCATGTTTGATGCTCCGAGCAGCGGCGCGCATTTACCAAAAAATGCTGAAAAAATACAAGAAATAGTGTATCATATAAATAGCATCTCAGTCAACTGAAAATCCGAGTCACACCTTCTAACCTGTGAGGTACTTCCATTGCTAAAAGATACAATATCAACACTTATTCAAAATAGCATCTCGGAAAAGGTGTTTCCCGGAGCCGTTGCCTACATTCTTACCGACGAAAAGGTGCTTTATCACGAAGCGTTCGGTTTCCGATGCGTGAGCCCGAAACGGCTCCCGATGCTTCGCATGACCCTCTTTGACTTAGCGTCGCTGACAAAGCCTATTGTTGTCGGAACACTTTGCATGCAACTCGTTGAAAGCGGCGAACTCTCCCTGAATAGACCGGCATCGGAATATCTTCCGGAATTTCGACAGAAAGGTGTAACGCTTAGACACCTATTGACCCATACCTCTGGACTCCCGGCATGGATACCGCTCTATCTACGGGCAGAATCGCCTGAGAACTTCATCTCCTACCTCGGGCAGATCGCTCTGGAATCTCAGCCCGGAGAGAAGACGGTGTATAGCTGCTTAGGGTATATCGTCCTCGGCAAACTGCTTGAAAGGCTAACTGGACTACCACTTGACCAACTATCAGAAGAACGGATTTTTGCACCGCTCGGTATGGCGTGGACGCGGTTCAATCCGCCGCAGGAGTGGCATAAGAACTGTGCAGCGACTGAGGATTCCAACAGTTTTGAACGTCGGATGGTCAACTACGAACGCCACGATTGGCGCGAAGGCGTAATTGTCGGACAAGTTCACGACGAAAACGCACATTTCCTCGGCGGGATTTCAGGAAATGCTGGACTCTTTTCTACGTCAACAGACCTCGGTAAGTTTTGTAAAGCGTTGATGGATAATGGTGGTAACTTATTGCGTCCGGTGAGTCTTGATAGGATGCGTCAAGTCGTTCCAGCAGAAGGAGAACGCCACTGTATCGGTTGGATCGTAACAAACGACGGATGTCTTTATCATACGGGATTCACCGGCACCTCAATACGGATATGCCTAAAAAGAAAACTTGCGGCGATCCTGCTGACCAATCGGGTGCACCCCGATGCTGACCGGCGTGGTATCATCGAATTTCGGCGGATGTTCCACAACATCTTGTACACTTAGTAACAATATGCGATCACTGGATAAGCGGCGGTACAAACCCCGCCTGCAGGGTTTATTTGATAGGCAAAATTACAAACCCACTGGACCCCTCTATGTCTACCAGAACAAATTCTCAAACACTTAAATTAGGATTGGACGTCTTACTCACTGAGAAACGCGATTGGATTCAAGAGAAATCCGTTGGACTTATTACAAATCATACCGGTGTTAATGCGACCTTACAAAACAACTATCGGCTTTTCGCAGAAGCGCGGGAGTGTCAACTCTCCGCGATTTTCACGCCAGAGCATGGACTCTGGGGTGCGGTTCAAGACGGTATTGCTATCAATAGTAGGGGCGAGGTAACCTCGTCCGGACGAGATGAACACCCATTAAATGTTCCCGTTTTCAGTTTATATGGACAATCAATGCGCCCAACAGCGAATCAACTGGAAGGCATAGACTTACTGGTCTACGATATGCAAGATGTCGGTACGCGTTATTATACCTATATTTCGACGATGCTGTATGCGATGGAAGCAGCAGCGGACCGCGGGATCGCGTTCATTGTCACCGATCGACCCAATCCGATTACGTGTAACGCCATAGAGGGACCGGTATTGGAAAGTGGGTCTGAATCGTTTGTTGGAATACACCAGATACCCATCCGTTACGGGTTGACAATCGGCGAATTAGCGACGCTATTAAAGGTCGAACGCGTGCCGTCCTGCCAGCTAAAAGTTGCCTGGATGCACAGATACAGGCGAGCGATGTGGTTCGATGACACCGGCTTGCCATGGGTACCACCGTCACCAAATATGCCGACTCTGACAACAGCGACACTCTATCCAGGTTTATGTCTATTTGAAGGGACAAATATGAGTGAGGGGCGTGGAACGACAAAGCCGTTTGAATATATCGGTGCGCCTTGGTGTAACGGCGAAAAGTGGGCAGATCAACTCAACGGCTGCCAACTGCCGGGGGTTCGGTTCCGCTCGGTTGTCTTTACACCGGCTCCTGCGGCTGAGACCACAAAATACGCGAAACAGACTTGCCACGGTGTCGCAATCCATATTACCAACAGAAAATGTTTCCGACCGATAGAGACAACCATTCAAATGCTATCTACGCTAACCACTGAATACAGTGATCACTTCGCGTTCAAAGCATCACATTTCGATAGATTGGCAGGGAACACTTGGCTCCGAGAGGAATTATCAAATGGGAATTCAGCGGATGCAATCCAAACACGATGGACGCAAGAACTTCAGGAATGGCGAGATAGCACAACGCAGTATCATGCCTATGATTAAACAAAAATGAAAAACTTCTTTGAACTTCTCAAGAAAGATAAAAAATTCGTTATCGGGTTAATGTCCGGCACCTCAGTTGACGGCATCGATGCTGCCATCGTCGAAATAACCGGAGACGGTTTAGAAACTGAAGTGGACCTCATCGCTTTTGAGACTTATCCGTTTCCATCTGGCGTGTCCCAACGTATCCTTGCGCTCTGCCAACCCGATACCGGGCGCGTCGATGACATCTGCGAGATGAATTTCTATATCGGACACCTCTTTGCCGAGGCAGTGAAATATATTTTGAAAAAAAGTGGAATACATACCAACGACATTGACCTCATCGGTTCACACGGTCAAACGATTCATCATTTGCCAAAAGAAACGAATACCGATCATAACCTTTCTCGTTATCCTTCGACCTTACAGATCGGCGAGCCTGCAGTCATCGCACACGAGACTGGAATTCCGACCATAGCGGATTTCCGCGTCGCGGATATGGCAGCAGGCGGACAAGGCGCGCCGTTGGTATCATACATTGACTACCTACTGTTCTGTGACAGTGTTAAAACAATCGGACTCTTGAACATCGGTGGGATCGCGAATCTCACGGTGCTGCCTGCAGACGGAATGTTTGATTCCGTCTGTGCCGCGGATACAGGTCCCGGCAATATGTGTATTGATGCCATCATAACAGAAATCACAGCGGGGACAGAACGGTATGACAAAGCGGGTCAGCGCGCCGCGCAGGGTACAGCACACCAACCCCTCATTGACGAATGGTTACAGCACCCGTTTTTCCAACTGCCTCCCCCGAAAACCACTGGACGTGAGATGTTTGGAAACACTTATGCAATGAAGTGTTTGGAAGCCTGTCGTAAATCCGGACTTTCAGACAATAACAGTATCGCGACGCTGACCGAATTAACAATCCAAACGATTGTCAACTATATCGAACGCTTCATAGCAGCACAAAATCCGATAGATACGCTTTATGTGAGCGGCGGTGGGGTACACAATCGGACAATCATGCAACGGCTTGATGAACTATTAGCAGATACGTCGGTCGAACCGGTGGATAACTCTGGTATTTCGGCGGATGCGAAGGAGGCGATTGCGTTTGCGATTCTGGCAAATGAGACGCTTCACGGAAACGCTGGGAACCTGCCTTCCGCGACGGGTGCATCTGTTCGCAAGGTTCTCGGTAAGTTCGTGTGTCCATGATTTATTCGCTGTCGGTTTCCATCAGTAAACAGTCGTCAAATTAAAGAAGGAAAATCAATGATTATGGAAACGTTGAATATCAAAAGCGTCTCCCCTTCCAATGGAAATCGGTTTCCACCAGTATCATCAATAATTACTGCCTCTACGGTGGCGATAGCGTGTTTGATGTTAGTAGGAGCGAGGTTACCTCGTCCCTACATAACACCAGTAAAATCTGAAAACAGGACCCAAAAGGAGAAACCTACCATGCCAGCAACTCAACCCCAAGACTTGTCGCATATCACGATTGATTTAGCCATCAAGAGAGGGGTCCACAGCGTTGCTTTTAGCCCAGATGGTTCGATAGTTGCAAGTGACATGGATAACACCGTCCGACTCTGGGACGCTGTCACCGGAGAAGAAATAAAAATGGAGAAAAATTTCTGGGTGGCTTTTCAGGGAAATTTTACTGCGGATATCAACAGCATCGCATTCAGTCCGGATGGACGCATGATCGCAGGTGGAATCAACGAAAGTGAGGTAATTTGCCTGTGGGACGCTGCTACTGGTGAGAACCTTAGATTTATGAAGGAAAATGCCCCTAACGGTTTGCATTGGGTCAATACCGTCGCGTTCAGCGTTGATGGCAAGATACTCGCAAGTGGCAGTGAGGATGGAAATCTCTATCTATGGGACGTAGAGACTGGGCTGCGGTTGAAAGCACTGGTTGAGGATACCGAGAATATCTTCAGCGTCGCATTCAGTAGCGATGGAAAAACGTTAGCGAGCGGTAATGCAGGAAATACGATCCGTTTGTGGGATATTACCACTGGTGAAAAACTGAAAACACTTATAGGACATACGAAGTGGGTTTTTAGTGTTGCTTTCAGTCCAGATGGACGGACACTCGCTAGCGGAAGTTGGGACAAGACAATCCGACTTTGGGATACAACGACAGGACAGCAGTTGAAAACGTTTACTGGACACACATCCGTCGTGTGGAGTGTCGCCTTCAGTCCGGATGGATTAACACTTGCCAGCGGTAGTGAGGACAAAACAATCCGACTTTGGCATATTGCGACAGGTGCACATATCGCAACCCTTGCAGAGCACACGGCACCCGTCAAGAGTGTCGCTTTCAGTCCGGATGGCGTAACGCTTGCAAGTGGCAGTAAAGATGGTACAATCCGCCTATGGGATCTCACGTCTCCGATGCTGCTGCGGGAAAGCACAGAGGAATAGAAGAAGGGGTTGGAAACGTTTTTTGCAGAATTATGCACCCGTTTCACCATTAAGTAGCGTCACGAGATTTAAAAGGGAATAATAACGAATCTCACTTTTTGGAGGGACTGATGAAAAACGACGATGCCGAACTCATCCAACGCGTCCTTGAAGGTGACGATGATGCCTTCTCCGTGCTGGTGCGGAAATACCAGAAGCAGGTACACGCACTCGCATGGCGGAAAATCGGAGATTTCCATATCGCTGAGGAAATCACGCAGGACACTTTTCTGAAAGCATATAAGAAACTTGCAACACTCAAGAAGCCGCAGCGCTTCGCAAGTTGGCTCTATGTCATC